>NZ_JCAFRX010000005.1:0-440209 GCF_059368615.1 Stenotrophomonas sp. YJH_SMC_40
CGCCCATGATGGGCAGGCAAGCAGCCAGATCGCCAACGTCGCGGCCGGCGTGAAAACGACCGATGCAGTCAATGTCGGCCAGCTCAACACGGTCGATCAGGCCGCCAAGGCGGCGCAGTCGGCGGCCCAGGCCGCGCAGTCCACGGCCGATGGCGCGACGTCTGCGGCCAACCAGGCACAGGCAACTGCCGATTCGGCGGTGACTGCTGCTGCTGCGGCGGCTACCGATGCCGGCAATGCCCAGCGCGCGGCGGACGCCGCGCAGGTCACCGCCAATGAAGCCAGAGCGGTAGCCGGTGCGGCCAGCACACAGCTGGCGGGTATCGGCCCGCAGGAAACCGTCGCCGGCCGGATCAAGGACGCGGGCCAGTCCGTGGCCAATGCCCTGGGCGGCGGTGTGAATGTGAATGCCGACGGCACCGTGTCTGCGCCATCCTATGGAGTGGCTGCCATCAATGCCGATGGCAGCACCGGCGAGGTAACCCAGCACGGTAACGTTGGCGGAGCGCTGAACGCATTGGATCAGAACATCGGCACGGTCAATGACCGCGTCGACGGCCTGGCGCGTGACAGCCTCCGCTGGAACGAAAACCAGGGCGCCTACGATGCCGCCCATGACGGGCAGGCGAGCAGCCAGATCGCCAACGTTGCGGCCGGCGTGAAAACGACCGATGCAGTCAATGTCAGCCAGCTCAACGTGGTCGATCAGGCCGCCCAGGCGGCGCAGTCTGTAGCTGACGCGGCTTCCAGCGCAGCCGATGGTGCGCAGCGCACGGCCGATGACGCTACTGCCCGGGCGGCCACAGCGCAGGCGACGGCGGATCGGGTCGGAGGTGTGGCAAGCGCTGCGTTGCAGGCAGCCAACTCTGCTGGCGAGGGTGTCATCCGCACTGCGGCGGAGGTGGAGCAGACCCGGAATCAGATCGTGCGCGGGGAAATCGGGTTGGTTAAAAAGGATCCGCAGAGCAAGTCGCTCACGATCGGAAAAGACACGGGAGGCAACGAGCTGGATGTCAGCGGCCACGAAGGTGGTCGGCGGGTGACCGGCATCGCTGTGGGCCGGATCGATGATGCCAGCACTGACGCGGTCACCGGCGCGCAGCTCAACGCTTTGGACAAGCGTGTGCAGCGTGCAGACGCGCTGGGTGAGGGCGTCGCAGTGGACAGGCCGAGCTCTGAGCAGCCTGCAGCGCGGGCCGAGGTTGGTAGCGGTGCGGTCGCGGTGGGTGCAGGGACCTCCGCGAGTGGTACCGGAAGCGTGGCGGTGGGGCAGGGTGCTGCAACCACCGGCGCCCAGGCGACCGCGCTGGGCAAGGACGCGGTCGCCAGCGCGCCGGGCAGTGTCGCGCTGGGCGCCGGCTCGCGTGCCGATCGGCCGAACGCGCTTTCGGTGGGGGCGGCCGGCGCGGAGCGGCAGATCACCCATGTTGCGCCCGCCACGCGTGATACTGACGCAGTCAATCTGGGGCAGGCACGATCACTGTCCCGGCAGGAAGCGAGCTGGGCGCTGGTCCAGGCCAACGGATATACGGATCGCCAGATCAAGCAGCTGCGTCGCGAAGCAAACGCAGGTATCGCGCTGTCGATGTCGATGGCGGGTCTCCCGAGCAGCTTCGTTCCGGGCGGAAGGATGATTGCAATGGCCGGGTCGACTTATGGTGGTGAGTCTGCAGTCGCGCTCGGCTTTTCTGCAGTCTCCGAGGATGGCTCGTTCATGCTCAGGGCATCGGGTTCGACCACCACGGAGGACCACGGCTTCACCATCGGTGTAGGCTTCCAGTGGTGATTGGCAACTCCGGCAGGAACATAGCGAGGGGCCGACGCTGGCGGCCCCGATCTCTCGCGCGTGATACACAGCGTGACGTTCGATCGATGTGATAATCATTCGCGTTTAAGGTAGACTGCGGTCCCTTGTGAACCGGCGGCCCTGGGCCGCTTCTGCCGCCGCTGATGAAGCATTTCGTCCCGCCTTCGCGCCGTGGTCCGCTGGCCCGCGGCCTGGCCGCCTTGATGATGGGTCTGCTCCTGGCCACCCCGTACGCCCATACGCAGCAGCGCAATCCGCTGCAGAAGATCGGCCACACCGTGCTCGACGAGCCGGCGGCCAGCTATCGTTTCGAGCATTTCGTGGTGGACAGCCCGGACCAGCAGCGCCGTTGGCGGGTGAACCTGGCGATCCCGGCCAAGGCCGGCAAGACGCCATTGCCGGTGCTGTACGCGCTGGACGGCAACGCCGTCGCCATGGTCCTGGATCAGCCGTTGCTGGCCGAACTGGCTGCGCGCAAGGCGCCACCGGTGCTGGTGCTGATCGGCTACGACAACGACCTGCGCATCGACTCCAAGGCGCGCACCCGCGACTACACCGCATGGATCGATCGCGCCGACGACGAAAGCGGTACGACCCAGGCGGTCGGCGGTGGTGCTGCGGCCTTCCTGGATGTGATCGAACGCCGCATCAAGCCGGAAGTCGAGCGTCGCGCACGCATCGATACGCAGCAGCAAGCGCTGTGGGGCCACTCGCTGGGTGGCCTGTTCGTGCTTAATGCGCTGTACACCCGTCCCGCCGCCTTCCAGTCCTATCTGGCGGCCAGCCCGTCGCTGTGGTGGAGCCAGGGCGCGGCGCTGGGTGATCCGGAACAGCAGTTCGTGCAGAACGTGCATGGCCAGCCGGCAAAGCTCTGGCTGATGCTGGGCGGTGCCGAGCGTGTTGGCGATCGCGGCAAGCGTGACATGAACAATCCGCGCGTGGTCGCGCACCTGCGCCGCATCGGTGGCGCCACCCCGGATGCCGCGATGCAGTTGTCCGAGCGGCTGGGCAAGGTGCCGGGCCTGAGCGTGGAGTACCGCGAGTTCGACGGCCTCGGTCACGGCCCGATGCTGCCCGCCTCGTTCCATGCCGCGCTGCATGAGCTGTACGGCGTGACCGACCGCAGTGCCGGTGACGGCGCGCCCAATGGCGCTGACAACGCCGCTGAATGAATCCCTTCGCATGCCAAGGCGTGCGACCCCACTACCCAGGCGAGGCTGCCGATGTGCAGCGGCCCAGGCAACCGATGAATCCCGCGTCACGTGGCGCGGCCTACGTGTGCAAGGAGCCTTCCATGTCGTTCCGTCCGTCTTTCCGTCTTACCTCTCTCGCCGCCGGCCTGCTGCTGGCGGTGACCGCCACCGCGCAGCCGGTGTTCGACCAACCGGCCAACGCCACCTTCAAGGGCGAGGTCGTTTCACGCGGTGAGAACGTGGTTCCCGGCAGCACTGCCGACGTGGTCGGTCGTGGCTTCGTGCCGGGCCAGAAGGTAAGCCTGCTGCGTGGCGACAGCGTGCTCAACACGCAGCCGCTGGTGGTCAATGCCGATGGCAACTTCAAGACCCAGCTGAGCATTCCCGCCGACGCGGTGCCGGGCACCCACCCGGTGGTGGTGCGCGCCAGCCAGCCGGCCGCAGCCACCGTGCTGAAGCTGCGCGTTTCGCCGCAGCTGCCGCTGTCCGGCCAGGCGCAGTTCGCCACCCAGTCCAACAAGCTGGTGCCGGGCCTGTACCAGTCCGCCTACAGCGCCGCCAGCAACGCGTTGTTCGTGACCTCGGCCGTGGGCCGTCCGCCGGTGACCCAGTCGCAGCTGCTGAAGCTGGACCCGAAGTCGCTGAAGGTGACCAAGGCGATCACCCCGGCGCAGGTGCCAGGCAGCACCAACGGCGCGGTGTACGCGGTCTACGGCGTCGGCGTGGATGACACCAACGGCAACGTGTGGGTCACCAACACCCGCCAGAACTCCATCGCGGTCTATCGCCAGAAGGACCTGTCGCTGGTCCATCAGTTCCCGGTCGATGCCGTGCCGCACGCGCGCGACGTGGTGGTCGATGGCACTCACGGCAAGGTGTTCGCCTCGGCCACGGGTGAAGACCACCTGTCGGTGTTCGATGCCAAGACCCTCAAGGAGCTGCCGGCGGTGACGCTGGAATCCGGCGTGGATGACGGCAAGTTCACCCCGATGAGCCTGGTGCTGGATGAGAAGGGCGGCAAGCTGTTCACCGTCAGCATCGGCACGCCGGAAGCGGCGGTGATCGATGTGGCCAGCGGCAAGGTCGAGAAGGTCATCGACCTGGGCAATTCGATCAGTGCCTCGGGCGTGGCCTTCGACGCGGCACGCAACCGCCTGTACGTGGCCTCGCAGGGCACCGACAACCTGCTGATCGTCGATGTGGCCGCCGGCAAGGTGCTGCACGATGTGCCGGTCGGCGCCGGCGCGCTGAACGTCGCCTTCGATGATGCCTCCGGCCTGGCCTACGTCAGCAACCGTGGCGCTGGCACGGTCACCGTGGTGAACGGTGATGGCAAAGTGGTCGCCAATCTTGATGGCGGTACGCTGCCGAACCACGTCCGCGCCGATGGCAAGGGCAACGTGTTCGCGGTGAACAAGTCGCGCGGCGCTGAAGACCCGAAGGGTGACCGCATCATCCGCATCACCCCGAAGCAGTAAGTCACAGGGCAGGGCGGCGTGCGCGTCGCC
Source organism: Stenotrophomonas sp. YJH_SMC_40 (assembly GCF_059368615.1). NCBI lineage: Bacteria > Pseudomonadati > Pseudomonadota > Gammaproteobacteria > Lysobacterales > Lysobacteraceae > Stenotrophomonas > Stenotrophomonas sp. YJH_SMC_40. The sequence continues at coordinate 4,509 of NZ_JCAFRX010000005.1, forward strand.
CTGCCGGCAAGGAGAATGTGCATGAACATCGCGTCCCGTCTGCGCCTGTGTGCGCTTCCGTTGGCTGTTTCGCTGGCGCTGGCTGCCTGTGGCGGCTCGTCGGCTCCCTCTGATGCCAAGACGCCTGCCGAGTCGCCTGCAGCAACGGCGGCCGCTGCGGAAACGGCGTTGCCGGCAGGCTGGCAGCGCGTGGCCGGTGCCGAGATGCCGGCGGTGCATGACCAGAAGGCGGTGCTGCCGGCCAAGGTGCATTCCGATGACGGTGCCGACATCGAAGTGGCTGACACCAGCCGCATCATCGCCGGTGGCGACGACGTCATCGCGGTGATCGAAGCACTGGGGCTGGGCAAGCAGGTATTTGCCGCGCCGACCAACACCACCACCCAGGCCGGCCTGGCCGCGCCGCACCAGTTCCTGTTCAACCGCACCACTGGCGTGGAGGGCGTGCTGAGCCTGCAGGGCTCGCTGTTCCTCGGCAACAGCCTGCGCCGCCACACCGAACTGGCCAAGAAGCTGCGCGAGGTGGGCGAGCCGGCGGTGGTCATCGATGACCTGCAGCCGGCGCCGGACAAGGTGCGCAAGGTCGCCGCGGCACTAGGGCTGGCCGAGGCAGGGCAAGCACTGGCCACGCAGGTGCAGCGTCAGCTCGACGAGGCTGCAGCGATTGGCAAGGGCCTGGGCCATGCGCCACGACTGATCCACGTATCGGCCACCGGCGCTGGCGGCTCACCGACTGTTGCCGGTGCCGACAGCGCCTCGGCGCAGCTGATCGCGCTGGCTGGCGGCGTCAACATCGGCACCGAGGCGGGGGTGAAGAACTACTCGCAGCTGAGCAATGAAGGCGTGGTCGCCGCGGCGCCGGAGGTGATCCTGGTGACCGAGCATGACCTGCAGCTGTTCGGCGGTGCCGAAGGCCTGTGGAAGGCATACCCGACGCTGAAGCAGACCCCGGCCGGGCAGGCCAATCGGGTCTGGGTGATGCCGGACGTGCAGCTGAAGTACACCAGTGTCGGTTCCGGAGCTGGCGCGCTGGCGCTGGCCAAGGCCCTGGCGGCGTTGCCGAAGGCATGAGTCCGGCGGATCGGCGCCGCCGTCGCGGGCGGACGATGTTGCTGGTGGCGTTGCTGGCACTGCTGGGTGCGGTGCTGGCCTCGTTCGCCGTGGGCCCGCTGCGGCTGCCGCCGCTGGAGGTGATGCAGGCGTTGGCGGTGAAGCTGGGTCTGCTCGATCCGCAGGCGGTCAGCAGCCGCGACCTCGCCGTGGTCTGGCAGCTGCGTATTCCGCGCGCCCTGTTGGGTGCGATGGTCGGTGCGTCGCTGGCGATGGCCGGTGCCAGCCTGCAGGGCTTGTTCGGTAACCCGCTGGCCGACCCCGGCATCGTCGGTGTCAGCCAGGGCGCTGCGCTGGGTGCGGTGGCTGCCATCGTGCTGGGGGCTGCCGGTGCGGCAGGCTGGCTGGTGCCGGTGGCCGCGTTCGCTGGTGGTGCGCTGGCGATTGGCCTGACCTACGCGCTGGCGCGGCCCGGCAAAGGCAGTGGCAACGCCACGCTGCTGCTGGTCGGCATCGCGATGGCCGCGTTCTGCTCCGCGCTGATCGGTTTCCTCACGTACATCGCCAGCGAAAGCGAACTGCAGTCGCTGGTGTTCTGGCAGATGGGCTCGCTGGCGCGTGCCAACTGGGCCGATGTGGCGGCGGTGGTGCCCCTGTTTGCCATCGGCGTGTTCGCGCTGCAGCGACTGGCAACGCCGCTGGACATGCTGGCACTAGGCGAACGCCAGGCGCAGCATCTGGGACTGGACGTGACCAGCACGCGGCGTCGCCTGGTGGCGTTCAGTGCGCTGCTGGTGGGCGCGGCGGTGGCGTTTGCCGGTTCGATCAGCTTCGTGGGCCTGGTGGTGCCGCACGTGGCGCGCCTGCTGGTCGGTCCTGGTCATCGCTGGTTGCTGCCGTTGTCCGGCCTGCTCGGTGCACTGCTGATCGTGGTGGCCGACACCGCGGCACGCACGCTTGATCCGCCCGCGGAGATTCCGCTGGGCCTGTTCTCGGCCGCACTGGGTGCGCCGTTCTTCCTCTGGCTGGTGCTGCAGCAGCGCCGCAAAGCGGCGCCATGAGCGTGCTGCTGAAGTTGCACGACGTGGTGGTGCGCCGCCAGCAGCGCGAGATCCTGCATGGCATCTCGCTGGCATTCGAGCCGGGTACGGTGACTGCCCTGGTTGGCCCGAACGGCGCCGGCAAGTCCACGCTGTTGGCGGTGGCTGCTGGTGACCTGCGTGCCGACGTGGGTGAGGTGAGCCTGCTGGGCAAGCCGTTGGCCAGTTACAAGGCGGGGCCGCTGGCGCGCGAGCGCGCGGTAATGCCGCAGGAGCACGGCGTGCGTTTCGCCTTCAGCGTGGAAGAAGTGGTGGCGATGGGTCGACTGCCGCATCCGCCGGATCCGCGTGTGGACGACGCGCAGGTGGAAGCTGCAATCGATGCCGCCGAACTGCAGGCGCTGCGCCTGCGCGAGGTGCAGCAGCTGTCCGGTGGCGAGTCCGCCCGGACCACGTTCGCGCGCGTGCTGGCGCAGGACACGCCGCTGCTGCTGCTTGATGAGCCGACCGCAGCGCTGGATCTGCGCCATCAGGAGCGCACGCTGCGCAGTGTGCGCGCCTGTGCCGAAGCCGGTGCCTGCGTGATCGTGGTGCTGCACGACCTCAATCTGGCCGCCGGCTATGCCGACCGCATCGTGTTGCTGGAGCAGGGCAGGGTGGCGGCCGATGGCACGCCATTGCAGGTGCTGACCGAAGACAACCTGCAGCGGGTTTATCAGCAGGATGTGGTGGTGCTGGAGCATCCGCGGCGCGGGGTGCCACTGGTGGTGGTGACCTGATTCGAGGGTCGTGTCGTAAATAGCCGCGTCTTTTACGTCGTCCTGAGCGGCTTTCCGATGATTCTACGCCCCTGCCACAGGCGAAGCTGGGATGTTGGGCCTTGGGGGCGCAGGCGTTGCACTGGCTTAGCCCCTCCTTCAGATGCGTGCGGTGGTAGTTGATCATTGCTTTGATGATTCGGGCTGACTGACCATTGGGCGTTCCAGAGCGAGGAAGCCCATATGTTCACCTTCGGCCGCGAGCATGAAATCAAATGCGCGATTCGCAGACACCGCAAGGACGATGAACTGCAGATGGTGCTTGCCATCATCAATGCCATTCACGATTTCAAGGATGGCATCGTTCCGATCGAGAGCGCACTGAATGCGATTCGCAAGGGTCTTGTGGGCGGCGCCTCGGGGACATGGGAGGCGGCTGGCAGCTGGCTTTGCAAGCTGAATGACGCGTATCCAGCCACAGAGTGCGTCTGGTTGGAACTCGCATCCCACCCGATGGCCGAAGTCAGATTCCGAGTGGCGTGCCACATGCTTTGGGTCTCAGAGGGGCTTGCCACGAACTTGTATCCGACACTCGTAAAGGATAGGAGCCGCCGCGTCAGGGAGCAGGCGCAAGGAAACTGGGACTGCCTGCGGCACCCGGAGAGTTACGATGGGAATTCATAGCCCCTATGTGGCTGAGGCTATGCCGACCGCATCGTGTTGCTGGAACAGGGCAGGGTGGCGGCCGATGGCACGCCGCTGCAGGTGCTGACCGAAGACAACCTGCGGCGGGTCTACCAGCAGGATGTGGTGGTGCTGGAGCACCCGCGTCGTGGGATGCCGTTGGTGGTGGTGACCTGAGGGCCCAGTCGTTCTGCGCGGCGACGTATCATGTGCAGTTCGTTTTCTTCAATGGACTGACACAATGATCCGTACCCTCACGCGCTGCGCGCTTCTGTCTGCATTGGTCGCCTCCGTGTGCGCCGCCAACACGGCGTCGGCCGCCTCGGTCTCCCTGATCAAGGCCGCCGACCGGGCTTCGCTGATCGAGAGCCGGCATTCGGCCGGCGAGGGTGCGCCGGTGGTTCCGGTAACGACCCGCTACTTCGCCAATGACGAAGTGCTCATCAGCTGGGATGACCAGCAGGTGTTGATGCTGTGCAAAGAGGCGGTGTACCTGAAGATTCCTGCGGGCAAGGCCGGTGCCGGGGCGTTGGCGCCCGAGACGCGGCAGATGATTGCCTATCAGGCACTGATGTCCGGAATGGGGTCGCTGGCAGCCGTGGCCGAAGCGGCGGGCGATTCCGTGGAGGTAGCCGACGACGGCAGTGAAACCCGTCGCGTGGGTGAGAGCAGCTGGGCCTACGGTGTGGAGCGCTATGACGTCACCACTCAGCGCATGGCCGATGGCGCGCTGCGGGTTAGGACGGCCAAGACCGCGACCGTGAACAATGCCAAGCCTGCGTCGCCGGATGACATGTTCAGTACCGAAGATGATCAGACGGCCCGTCTGTCCGAGTTGGCGCCGGTCGGCAGCTGGACGGAGGTGGTGATCCACGGTGGCCCGCGTCAGGCGCAGGTGGATCCGGCGATGTCGTTGAAGGGATGGATCCCGATGGAGGACGACCAGGCGACGACAGTGGCCGAGGCTCGCAGGTTGCATGAGTGCAAGTGAGGCCTTGCAGCTGCCAGATCCCTTTGCCCGTGGCATAGGAATCTGACCTGACGCAGGCTGGCCTCATCGTTCCATTTTTGTGTGCAATATTCACTTGCGCGCCAGATTGGCAGGTCTAGAATGCGTCCCATGAACCGGATGCCGCTCCTGAAGTTTTTCACCCTGACCCGCGCAAGCGCGGAACGGGCGTGTCTGCCTGGAGCCCCACGAGGCCGTTGAAGCGGCCATCGCTGGACCTTCGACAGAGCGCCCTCCGGGGCGCTCTTTTCGTTTTTGTTTTTTGTTAGTCGACTAACAGTCGACTCTACCCAGTCGACTCTACCCAGTCGACGCTACCTACTCGACTCTACCCAGTACTGCGAAGGAAAAGCGGCGAAATCCATCGCGTCGGTGAAGTGCACGACGGTAACGCGACCACCGATTTCTCGGCGATCGAGCGCGAACGCGGCATCACCATCGGCGCTGCTGCCGTGCAGGCGCAGTGGGCGCCGCGTGACCTGCCGCCGCATCGGCTGACCCTGATCGACACCCCCGGCCACATCGACTTCGCCATCGAAGTCGAACGTTCACTGCGCGTGCTCGACGGTGCCGTGGCCGTGTTCTCGGCGGTGGACGGCGTGCAGCCGCAGTCCGAGACGGTATGGCGCCAGGCGCGTCGCCATCGCGTGCCGCTGATCGCCTTCGTCAACAAGATGGACCGCGTCGGCGCTTCGTTCGAGCGCGTGCTGGAGCAGCTGCAGGACAAACTGCAGGCGCGGCCGTGGGCATTGGGCGTGCCGCAGGGCAGCGAAAGCGGCTTCAACGGCTGGGTCGACCTGGTCGATGAGCGCGTACTGCACTGGCAGGACGGTGCGGCGACGATCATCACCCCGTGGGACGATGCGGCACGGGCGCAGTGGCAGGCTCAGCGCGATGCGCTGGTCGAAGCCGTGGCCGATCACGATGAACAACTGGCCGATGCCTGGCTGGAAGGTCGCGTGATCGATGCCGAACAGCTGCGCGCGGCGATCCGCCGGGCGACGCTGGCGGGTGCGGGCGTGCCCGTGCTGGCCGGTGCTGCGTTCAAGGACAAGGGTATCGAGACGCTGCTCGATGCCGTGGTCGATTACCTGCCGTCGCCGCTGGATCGCCCTGCCGTGACCGCCGAAAGCGAGAGCGGCGAGGTGGTGCTGCCGCCGGATCCGGACGGTCCGCTGGCGGGCCTGCTGTTCAAGATCACCCACCAACAGCACGGCGCGCTGAGCTTCGTGCGGCTGTACTCGGGGACCTTGAAGGTGGGCGACGCGGTGGCCAGCTCGCAGCACCCACAGGGACGGCGTGTCAGCCGGCTGGTGCGGGTGCAGGCCGACCAGACCCACGACATCGAGCAGGCCGTGGCCGGTGACATTGTCGCGGTGCTGGGCTGGAAGGATGCGGTCAGTGGCGAAACGCTGAGCGGCCGTTCGCAGCCGCTGCGCCTGGAGAACATCCAGGCCCAGGCGCCGGTGCTGGCGTGGCGCCTGGAGCCGGCGCGTGCGGCCGACCTGATCCGGATGGCGCAGGGCCTGGCCAGCCTGGCCCAGGAAGACCCGTCGTTCCGCGTCGAAACCGATCGCGACACGGCGGAAACCCTGGTCTGGGGCATGGGCGAGCTGCACCTGGAGGTGATGGTCGAGCGCCTGCGCAGCGAATGGAAGGTGGACGTGGGCGTAGGTGCGCCACGCGTGGCCTACCAGGAGACGCCGCTGCGTGCGATGACCGGCGTCGTCGGGCGGCTGGTCAAGCAGACCGGTGGCCAGGGCCAGTTCGCGCACGTGGTGCTGGATGTGTCGCCGCGCGAGGATGACCAGGTGGTGTTCAACGACCGCATTGTCGGTGGCGTGGTGCCGCGCAGCTTCATCGCTGCGGTGGAGAAGGGCGTACGAGCTGCGCTGTCGGAAGGGCCGCAGGGTCATCCGGTGGTCGGTATCGAGGTCAGTCTTGTCGATGGCCAGACCCATGCCAAGGACTCTTCGGAGATGGCGTTCCATCGCGCGGGTGCCGAGGCGATCAAGGCCGCGCTGGCCGGAGGTGGCACGCAGCTGCTGGAACCGGTGATGGCGGTGACGGTGCATTCGCCGTCGGCGTCGGTGGGCGATGTGGTCGGCGACCTCAACCGGCGCCACGGTCGCATCGCCCGCATCGAGGACCAGGACGGTCGCGCTGAGGTCAGTGGTTTTGCGCCATTGGCGCAGCTGGTGGGTTACACCACGTCGTTGCGTTCGCTCAGCCAGGGGCGGGCGAGTAGCGAGGCGCACCTGCACGGCTACGAGCCGGTACGCGCTGCATGAGGAAAGGTGGGGAGCCCGTTCGCGGGCTCCCCTTTTTTGTGTTCGGGGCGCGCATCCACGCATGGCGTGGATCTACCGCGCGATCGGGTCGCGAGCTCTGCAGTAGATCCACGCCATGCGGGGATGGGGCTCTCGGGATGCGATTTTTTGCATTGCATCGCAACAAAACTGCAGAAAAGGCTGGATTAAAGTGATGCCTCACGATAAATTGCGCACCCCCCGTTGCTCGCCGCCGCCCGCACCCTTCTCATGCGTGATGACAAAGACCCCGGAACCCTGGAGCTGACCCTGCCGCGAAAGCGCGGCCGTCCGCCCAAGTTCGGGTACGCCATGAGTGACGCGCAACGGGCCGCGCGCTACCGCGCGCGCCGGGCAGGGCAGGCCAACCACGCGGATGTGCGCTCCTGTTCGGACATGGTGCTGCTGGACAAGATCCGCGCAGCGGTCAGCGCGCGTGACACCGAACTGGCCGGCTTCCTGGTCCATGTGCTCTGGCAGCGGTACCCACTGCAGCTGAAATAGGCCGACGATGGGGTGGCCGTTGTCATCGAGCTTGTTGATAATGCGGGATTCAGGTTGTTCCCGCTGGCGCGCCCGGGATGGCAGGCGCGCATGATCGAACGGTTCCCAAGATGACCACCACCAGCGACACCACCACCGAAGCGGCGCCGAGCAACGCCCCCCTGTTCTACACCCGTCCGGTGCCGCTGCAGGCCGATGTGCACGCCGACCTGCGCATCCTGCCGGGCAGGCTCGAGTTTGCCGCGGGCAACAACGCCATTCCGCTGGTGCTCGGCGAGTTCTCGCTGGCGCTGCACCACTTCCCGATCCTCTTCGCTGGCCCGACCGCAGTGCCGATGGCTGCCGTTGGCGTATCCGACCAGAACCTGTTCATCAAGGATGGCCTGTGGGAAGACGAGGCCTATATCCCGGCCTACCTGCGTCGCCACCCCTTCATCTTCATCGACACCGGCTCGGACAATGATTTCCTGCTGGGCATCGACGAAGAGAGCTCGCGCGTGGTCAAGGGCGGTGACGAAGGCCAGCCGCTGTTCGTCGATGGCAAGGCCACCGACATGGTGCAGCAGGCGCTGGAGTTCTGTGGCCAGTTCACCCGTGAGCACGAACAGACCCAGGCCTTCTCCAAGGCCCTGATCGACAACGGCCTGCTGGTCGAGCGCAACGCCACCGTGCGTACCCCGGATGGCCGTGAGTTCAATCTCAATGGTTTCCAGGTCGTCGACGTCGAGAAGTTCGTCGCGCTGCCGGAAGCCACTGTGATCGAGTGGCATCGCAGTGGTTGGCTGGCGCTGATCCACCAGCATCTGATGTCGCTGGGTCGCTTCAACGATCTGACCCGTCGCCAGGTCGAGCGTCTGGCGGCCTGATCAGGCCCCGGGCATGGCTTCCGCAGCGCGGGAGCCATGCCATTGCTGAAGGACGCGCAACAGGCGTCGCGCATCGGCCCAGTCGGGTGTGGCGCGCGACCCAGCTCCCACAGGTCGCCCGCCGTGTCCGCCTCTGCGGCCGCCCCGTATATCTGCAGGGCCCCCTGAAGCCGATGCGCGTGATGGCATAGGTCAGTGGCACTGGCGTCATCGATGGCCTGTTCGATCCGCAGCAGCTCGTGGCCGATGTCCGTGATGTAGGCGGGGTCACCTGCGGCTGTGCCCGTTGCGATGGCCTGTCCGGTCGCCGGCAGCTCCAGCGCCCGCAGCAGTGACTCAAGCTGGAGTGGCTTGGTCAGGGTGGCGTCGAACCCTGCTTTCCGGCAGCGCGCCACATGCCGACGATCACGGCGTGCCGACAGCGCGATCAGTCGCAACGGGGCACGCGCCTGCCTGCGCAACTGCATGGCCAGCGCATAGCCATCCATGTCCCCGAGCCCGATGTCGAGCAGGATCACGCTGCGCGGTCTCACGGCCTGCTCGGCAAGCGCGCTGGCGGCGTCGCCAGACGCGTGTACATCGGCACCCAGGCGGCGCAGCTGCTCGCTGATGACCCGGCGATTGAGGCCGTGGTCCTCCACCAGCAGCAGCTCAACCCCGCCCAGCGGCGTTCCCGCGCCGGCGCTGGCGGCTGACGTGACCTTGGCCTTGGCGGGGCGTACCGGCAGGCGCAGGGTGAAGCGACTGCCGCGCCCGGGGACGCTGTGTACTGACAGGTTGCCGCCCATTGCGCGGGCAAGCGCATGCGCGATCATCAGTCCCAATCCGCTGCCTCCGCGCTCCTTGCCGTCTTCGCCCTGCTGGAATGGCTGGAACAACACGGAGAGTTGCTCTGCAGTGATGCCGATACCGCTGTCGATCACATCCAGCATGAGCTCACGAGGGTGGTTGCCTGGCGTCAGTTGAAGGCGCAGCTCGATGCCGCCGACGTCGGTGAACTTGAGTGCGTTTCCCAGCAGGTTGTCGATGATCCGGCGCAGTCCTTCCGGATCGATGGCGACAATGGGGCAGGGCTCGGGGAGGCAGTCGAAGCGAAGCGCCAGCCCGCGCTGCCGAGCCTGGGGACGAATTGCATCCAACGATTGGCGGCAGAGTCGTGCAATGTCGCAAGGTTCTACGTGCGGCTTGAAGGTGCCGCTGGCCAGGCGTGAGAACTCCAGCGAGCGGTTGAGCAGGTTGCGCAGCGAGGAGCCCGCGGCATGTGCAGCCGCCAGCGCTTCTCGCTGCCCCATGGGCGCCGACGGCTGGCTGAGCAGGTCGATCGAGGCAAGGACTGCCTGGGCCGAATTGCGCACCTCGTGGCTCAACATGCCAATCGCGCGGGCGCGGGCACGGCCTTCAGCACGCAGGCGCCTGTGCCAGGCATGCCACAGGAACGGGGCGACTGCCAATGCGGTAGCCAGGGCCGGCAGCCACTGCGGGGGCAGCTGACGCATCCAGTCCAGGACGTGCTCCAGCGAGGCGGGGGCCGCCTGTTGGGCCCATAGCTGCAACAGGCCGGCATGTTCCTCCAGCGTAATGTCGTGCAATGCCCGCTCGATGCGCTCCAGCAGCTGGCGATCTTCGTGGCGCGCAAGCAGGTGCAGGTCGGTGGAGAAATCGCTGTCGAAAGGCTGCAGGTGCAGGTGCCCGGCGAAATGCCGGCGGATCAGGGGCCGCAGGGTCGTTTCCAGACCGATTGCCAGATCGGCGGTGCCACTTTCGACAGCTGCCAGTGTGGCGTGCCGATCGGCCAGGTGCAGCAGGCGGACGTGCGGATGGCGCGCCGCCAGCCATTCCGCATACGGCCCCCCTTCGAGCACGGCCAGGACCTGGTGGTCCAGTTCCGTGATATCGCGTGGCAGGCGTTCGCCGCTGCGGCCGGCGAGCATCGTCTTGCCACCGCGGAACGTGCTGGATGCCACCAGGCCGGGGCAGGGTGGTGGCAGGTGGTTGCCAATCACCAGTACCAGATCCGCTTCGCGTCTGCAGACGGCAGCCACCGATGCGCCGGTGCTGGGATGCTGGTGCTCCTGGAACTGCAGCTGCGAACGCCGTGCAACCAGATTGGCGTAGCCATGGGCCAGGCTTGGCAACGTCGTGCCGCCAGCGAGTGCAGCGGGTACCGGGTGCAGCGACGGCGTGGTCGCTACCCGGACTTCGCGCCCCGGCCCCCATTCAAGTGATGACGCATCCTCGGCCGACGCGGCGGGAAGCAGGATGAGCGCCAACAGCAGGAGGGCGGATGTACGCATTCGATCGCGCATCTTCACGGTGATTCCAGCTGCTGCCGCATGGCGTAGATCTCGGCATCGTTGCGCAGCCTGAGCTTGCGCAGGGCCGCAACCTTCTGTGTGCTGACGGTCTTGATGCTGCGATGGCGGCGGAGCGCGATTTCCGAAACGGTCAGGCCCGCCAGCAGGAGCTCCAGTACTTCGCGCTCGTTGCGGCTGAGCTCTTCGCAGTCTCCCGGCAGCGTGCAGTCGGGTGGCAGTCGCGGAAGGCCCTGCGATACCCGCACGATCGCATCGGAGAGCATCGGCAGTGGTTCGGCCTTGCTGACCACGCCGCTGACACCCGTGGCGATGAGCTGGTTGATGTGGATCGAGGGTGAAAGGGTCGCAAAAGCGAGCAGGGTGACGCGAGGAAAGTGCTCGCGCAGCAGCGGTGTCAGCTCGGACGCGCTGCGATCGTCGCGGGCCAGGGTCAGATCGATGATCGCGACATCCACCCGCATCTGCTGGAGGCTGTCGATGAGTTCGTCGCTGCGGGCGTGGCTGGCGACGATACGGAAGCGGGCGTCGCGGGAGAGGTGCAGGGCAGTGCCGCGACGGACGACTTCGTGGTCGTCCAGTAGTGCCAGTCGCAGCGGGCGCGGGGCAGGAAGTCCATTCATGCGCAGGGAGGTGATCGGCGCCCATGGGGCGTGATGACCATTCTGGCGCTGCTGTCGCGGCGAACATCGAAATTGCTTGATTTTTGCGAATATTCCTAAGAAGTGATTCGCTGCATCCATCGATTCGGAGCTGTCAATTGATGGGATCGAATGCTACCGGACGGATTGCGGCACACGCCGCAGTCGGCGGATGTCGTAGCCCATCTCGGCGATGCGCTGCACGGCCTTCTGGTAGTCGCCGTCGGACACCTGCGGCGTACGCGCCATGTACCAGACATAGTCGCGCTTGCTGCGCGCCACGATGGTCTGGCGGTAGTCGTCATCCCGCCAGGCGATCACGTACTCGGCCTGGATCGGCCAGATGAACTGCATGCCCCAGATCGCGCCATTGCCTTCCTTCTCGACACGGCCAATGGGGTGCATCGACTTCTGCGGCGCATCGAAGCTGCCCTTGCGATAGGTGAAGGTGGTCTGGATGCGCCCGTCGGGCTTCAAGGCATAACTTTCCACCGCATCGTAGGCATCGCGTTCGGGCCAGGACGGAATATGGGCGATCACGTACCAGTCGCCCATGAAGCGTGGCACATCCACCGACGGCGCACGCGGAAACGGCCGGGTGTCGCTGGAGGAGCAGCCTGAGCCGAACAGGCCGACTGCGATCAGCGGAAGCAGCGAGAACATGCGCATGGGGCACCTCAGCGGGGTCGGAACAGATAGTGGGCGACCAGCCACTGCTGGCCGTCGTCGTAGCCGAACAGTTCGGCACATGCCATCCAGAACATCCGCCAGCGCTGCCACCAGACCTTCGCTGCAGCCTGGCCGTAGGTGGCGATCAGCACCGGCATCACCTGCTCGCGGGCGGCATCCTGGTTGGCCAGCCAGTGGTCGGCCGTGCGCTGGTAGTGGGTGCCGTCCAGCAACCAGCGTTGATCCAGGCGCAGGTCGCGCTGGAAATGCAGCAGCGTGTCGGCGGCCGGCATCAGGCCGCCGGTGAAGAAGTGGCGGCCCATCCAGTTGTCGCCGCCGTCCGTCTCGAACGGGTACATCAGTGTGCGATGGGCGAAGATGTGCACGAACAACGCGCCATCCGGTTTCAGCCACCGTGCGATGCCTGCCAGCAGGCGCTCGTAGTTGCGTACGTGCTCGAGCATCTCCACCGAGACACAGCGGTCGAACCCGGCTGTCGGCAGATCAAGTTGGTTGACGTCACAGGTCAGCACCTCGACGTTGTCCAGGCCGCGCGCCTGGCACTGCGCCATGATGTGCTGGCGTTGGCTGTGCGAGTTGGAGACGGCAGTGATATGCGCCTGCGGGTAGCGTTCGGCCATCCACAGGGTCAATGAGCCCCAGCCGCAGCCCAGCTCAAGAATCTGCTGGCCATCGGCCAGTCCGGCGCGCTGGCCGTACAGTTCCAGCATGGCGTCCTCCGCCTGGTCCAGCGTTTCGCGCCCGGTGGGGTAGTAGCAGCTGCTGTACTTCAGTCGCTTGCCCAGGCAGGCCTGGAAGAAGGCTGCCGGCACTTCATAGTGTTGGCGGTTGGCTGTGTCGGTATGCAACGCGAGCGGGCTGTCGGCCAGCTCGGCGATGCGCCGGCTGAAGCGTGCCGATTGGCCCTCGATGCCACCCTCGCTTTCCTCATGCAGGCGCTGCGCGCACAAGCGGCGGATGCCCGCACGCAGCGCCGCATCGGGGACCAGTCCGCGTTCGGCCCAGGCGATCAGCCCGGTTTCCGCATCTTCGGCTGGGTTCAGTGACGGGATCGCGCTCATGCGGAATGCTCCTTGGAAGGACGGGGAAACCAGGGAAAGAACATCGGTGTACTGCGCTGGTAGGCGCGATAGTCGTCGCCGCGGCTGCGCAGCGCCTGTTTCTCGGTGAATGGAATGCCGCTCAGATAGCGCAGGAACACGTACATCAGCAGCGGGCCGGCCCAGGCCAGCCACCACAGTGGCGAGCCGACCGCGAGCAGAACATAGGTGAACCAGTGCAGCCACTCGAAGAAGTAGTTGGGGTGGCGGGAATAGCGCCAGAGTCCGACGCGGCAGGTGCGGCCCCTGTTCGCCGGGTCGGCGCGGAAACGCGCCAGCTGGCGGTCGGCCAGGCTTTCGCCGCCGACGCTCAGCAGCCAGACCAGCGCTGCGGCCACCACCCACAGGGTCAGGTCGGCCCGAGGATTGGCAGCCACCGCCACGAAGGGCAGGGCGAACAGGACGATCAGCAACGCCTGCGCCATGAAGAAGCCGAAGATCTTGCCCTGGTGGCCGTGCCAGTATTGGCGCAGGTAGCGGTAGCGTCCGTCCTCTTCTTCGTGACGGACCCGGTGCCACAGATGCAGGGCGAGTCGACTGCCCCACAGGCCGCCGAGCACGCCCAGCGCGATCCGCGGCATCACCGCACCGTCGCCGAGCAGCGCCAGCAACAGCGCCGAGGCGCCCATGCCCTTTGCCCAGAGCACATCAACCACGCCGATGTTGTGGTGGCGGCGCTGCCAGGCCCAGCCCCAGCTCATCACCAGTACGGCGTACAGCAGGACCCACATCAGATTGATCATGACGACGCTCCTGCGAAGGGCGGCTGCGGGATGTGCATGCCGCGACGGGCGGTCCGGCACAGCAGGGAAAGCGCAATGCTCCAGCCCGCGCCCAGCACCAGCAGTCCTGGCCATACGGGATCTACGAACCGCACTGCGTCGAAACCGCGTGCGGCAGACAGATAGGCCAGCGGTGCCAGCAGCAGGCCGAACAGGGCCGGCAGGGCCGGGTGGTGCTGCAGGAAGCGCATCGACGTGGTCAGCGTCATCGCGAACGCCGCCCACAACGCCATGATCCACGGCGGTGGCGCCCAACCCAGTGGGGCCGCCGCGTAGCGCACCGTGCCGCTGGCGGCGGCACTGGCGTCGACCAGCCATGCGCAGGCCAGTGCCAACAGCAACAGCCGCAGATCCAGCCGGGGGCGCGGTGAGGTCAACAGCTGGCTGCCGATGTAGAGCGACGCGGCCAGTAGCGCGGGCCACTGCCAGCCGCGGCCCGCGCCGGCCACGGCACACAGCCAGACCAGCTGGTTGCCGAGCAGATTGGCCCAGAAGCGATGCATGTCAGTGGCTGTCGGTCGCAGCGAAAATGGGCCGGTGGTCCGGACGGGCCAGCAGCAGATGCGAGACGCCGATCGAACGTTCCAGGAAGCCACCCTCGCAATAGGCCAGGTAGAATTCCCACAGCCGGCAGAAGCGCGCGTCAAAACCCTGCGCCTGCACTGCCGGCAGCTGGGCCAGGAAACGTTGGCGCCAGGCGCGAAGGGTCAATGCGTAGGAGTGGCCGAAATCCTGCTGGGCGATCAGCTGCAGGTCGCTGGATCGGCTCTTGGCGGCCATGATCGCGTCGATCGATGGGATGAAGCTGCCCGGGAACACATAGCGCTTGATGTAATCGACGCTGCGCCGGGCCTGTTCGTAGCGGTGGTCCTCGATGGTGATGGCCTGCAGCAGGGCAACGCCATCAGGCTTGAGCAGGCGCTGCAGCGTGGCCATGTAGGTGTCCAGGTATTCGGCGCCGATCGCTTCGATCATCTCGATCGACACCAGCTTGTCGAACTGGCCCTGCAGGTCGCGGTAGTCCTGCATCAGCAGCGTGACCTGGTCCTGAAGGCCCGCCTCCCGTACGCGCCGGGCGGCCAGCGCATGCTGTTCTGCAGAGATGGTGGTGGTCGTGACATGGCAGCCGTAGTGCTGGGCGGCATGGACCGCGAAACCACCCCAGCCGGTGCCGATTTCCACCACGCGGTCGCCGGGTTTGAGCTGCAGCTGCTGGCAGATGCGGTCCAGCTTGCGCCGCGAGGCCGATTCGAGTGGTTCGGACTCACTGGCGAACAACGCCGACGAGTACATCAGGTCCGGCGACAGGAACAGGGCAAAGAAATCGTTGCCCAGGTCGTAGTGCGCGGCGATGTTGCGGCGGCTGCCCTCACGGCTGTTCCGGCGCAGGCGGTTCCAGCCCCGCAGCAGCCAGCCACCCACGCGGGCCGGGCCACGCTCCATGCCGTCCAGCAGGTCGCGATTGCGTACCAGCAGCCGGATCAGTGCCACCAGATCATCACAGTGCCATTCGCCCTGGATGTAGCTTTCACCTGCGCCCACACTGCCTTGCGCTGCAACCTTGCGATAGAACCCCGGGTCATCGATGGTAACGGTGACATGCAGTTCGCCACGGGCATCGCCCAGCCAGACCTCGCCCAATGCGTCACGTACGCACAGGCGACCGTCGCGCATGGGGGCAAGCTGGGCCAGCAGGCGGCGGCGCAGGAACGCATCCAGGGCGCCGGGGCGCGGCAGGGCGACCAGAGGGGTCATCGAGTTCATCGTGGTTTCTCGGCAAGAGCAGGGTGGTCGTGCACGGGGTTGCGTTTCATCCACAGCCGAAGTGCATGCCAGTGGATGGCGGCCACCACCTGGGTGGTCATCAGCGGATAGCAGGCCAGCACCCGGGCCAGCCCACGGCCGTTCAAGGCATGACGCTGCATGGCCTGGGTGGCATCAAACTGGCGCACCCCGTCGCGCCAGACCTGCATGTGTACGCGCAGGTCCTGGTCCGGGCGGTTGAAGCGCCAGTCGTAGCGGCAATCCATCGGCATGAACGGCGAGACATGGAAGTGCTTGTCGAACTGCCAACGCAATGACGCCCCTTCGTGGAGCGCCGTGGCAACCGGCAGCACATAGGCGTGCCGTTCCTTCCAGGGGGTATTTGTGATCTCTGCCACGATGCAGTCCAGCGTGCTGCCGTCGGCCTGGTAGCAGTAGTAGAAGCTGACCGGGTTGAAGACATGCCCGGCGAAGCGGAGGTGGGTGAGCAGGCGCACCGGACCGGCTGGCCGGTAGCCAAGCGTGCCTGCAGCGTGGTCGCGCACCGCATCGGCCAGCGGCCGCGCGGGATCACCGAAGTAGTCGCTGCGGCGGAACTCGGCCAGGTTGCGGCGATTGACCGACCACAACCAGCGCCCGGCGAACACCGTGTCGAGTTCATCCAGGTCGAGCAGCAGCTGCGCGATGGGGTAACGGAATGCATGCGGATGCGGATGATGCCGGCGATGCATCACCTGCCCGATGTAGAGCGCGCTGGCACTCATGCCGCCACCTCATCCGAGGCGGATACGTTCCGATGCGGAGCGCAGGCCTGCAGGGCATCGACCACGTGGCGGGCACTGCGGATGCCATCCTCGTGGAATCCCCAGCCCCAATAGGCGCCTGCAAACCATGTGTGGCGGCGGCCCTGCAGTTCCGCCCAGCGCTGCTGTGCGCGTACTGCAGCGTGGTCGTGTACCGGGTGCGCGTAATGCAGGGTCCGCAGCACCTTGGCCGGATCGATTGCCTCGCTGCGGTTGAGGGTCACTACCAGGGGGATGTCGCCCGGCAGGCCCTGCAGCAGGTTCATGCAGTAGCTGACCGTGCAGGGCGCCGCGCGATCCCGTGGTACGTGCGCGTTCCAGGCCGCCCACGCCTTGCGGTTGCGCGGCAGCAACGACGCATCGGTATGCAGCACCGCTTCGTTGGACTGATAGCGGATGGCGCCGAGGACCTCACGCTCGACGGCATCTGCGTCGGCAAGCAACGCCAGTGCCTGGTCGCTGTGGCAGGCCAGGATCACTTCGTCGAAGGCCTCCACGCCGGCACTGCTGTGCACGCGTGCACCCCAGGGCATGCGCTCGACCCTGCTGACCGGGCATTGCAGCCGCTCATGCACGCGCCAGCGGCGACGCAGCGCATCCACGTAGCGCGTCGATCCCCCGCTGACCACCCGCCAGCTTGGCCGCCCGGTCATCTGCAGCATCTGGTGGTTGGCCATGAACTGGGCCAGGTAGCGCGCCGGGAACGCCTGCACGGTGGCCGTCGGCGAGGACCACAGCGCCGAGGCCATCGGCAGCAGGTGCTCGTCGATGAACGCCTCGCCATAGCGCTGGCTGCGCAGGTACTCGCCGAGCGTGGGACCGTCTTCTTCGGCCAGCAGCAACGGCGCGTCGCGATAGAACCGGCGCAGGTCGGCCAGCATGCCCCAGAAGCGCGGCGATACCAGGTTGCGGCGCTGGCAGAACAGCCCATCCAGTGAGGTGGCGTTGTACTCCACGCCACTGCGCTCACTGTGCATGGAAAAACTCATGGTGGTCGGTTGCGAGGCCACGCCCAACTCGTCGAACAGCGCCGACAGCAAGGGATAGTGCTGGGGGTTGAAGACGATGAAACCGGTATCCACCGCCATGCCTCGGCCCGCCACCTGCACGTCGTGGGTATGGGTGTGGCCGCCGAGGTAATCGTTGGCCTCGAACAGCGTGACGTCGTGCTGGCCATCCAGCCACCAGGCACTGGCCAGCCCCGCGATACCCGAGCCGATGACCGCGATGCGCATCTCAGTACCTCGCCTTGGCCAGAACCCACTCGGGGATGGGCTTGAGCCCTTTGACCAGGCCCAGCGCCGCCATCGCGCGCAGCCCGTACCAGGTCAGGTCCACTTCCCACCAGCGGAAGCCCTGGCGCACGGTGCCGGGGAAAAAGTGATGGTTGTTGTGCCAGCCCTCACCGAAGGTGAGCAGCGCCAGCCACAGGTTGTTGCGGCTGTCGTCGCGGGTCTCGAAGCGGCGGCGGCCGAAACGGTGGGCCAGCGAATTGATGGTGACGGTGGCGTGGAACAGCACGATGGTGGAGATGAAGAAGCCCCACACCAGCAATTGCGGGCCCGTGGTGTGCAGGCCGGGCGCCCAGCGTTCCAGTGCTGCACCCAATGCATACAGTCCGATGGCCAGCAGCACGGGAATGGCGGTATCGAAACGGTCGAGCCAGCGCAGTTCGGGGAAGCGCGCCAGGTCAGGTACCCGCGACAGATCGGTGGCGAATGCCTCGCGGGTGAGGAACCAGCCCATGTGGCTGCGCCAGAAGCCGCCTTCGCGCGGCGAATGCGGGTCCAGCGGCTGGTCGGCATGCCGATGGTGGTGGCGATGATGGGCGGCCCACCACAGCGGACCGCGCTGCACGCTGGACGCGCCGATGACCGCGAACACGAACTGCACCGGACGCGATGCCTGGAAGGTGCGGTGCGAGAAGTAGCGGTGATAGAACGCCGTGATGGCGAACATGCGCACTGCGTAGAGCGCCGTGGCCACGACGACCGCCGTCCATGACACGCCCACCCAGATCACCGCGATGCAGGCCAGGTGCATCAGTGCAAAGGGTACCGCGCGCACCCAGTCGATGCGTCCTGGCTGTTCGCCGGTGGTCTCTGTGGCGTTGCTGGTATCCACCCACCGCTGCAACGTACGCAGCAGGCGCCAGCGTCGACGGGGGAGGGGCGCTACAGAGGCCATGGCGGATCTCGGCGGGTGTCGTGTCTTCCTTTACGCAGCAGGGTGCGCAATGGATGCGCCACTTCGAACTGAATTTCGCTTCACCTGGGCGTCACGGCGCAACGCTCGGCCAGGGGCTGCGCCCACGCCTGTTGCCAGTCACCTGCCGGTCGCTCGGCAGCTGGCGACCGGAAGCGTACCGTCACCTGCGGATAAGTGCCGCGCGCATCGCGCAGGTTGCTGGTGCCGCGGAACTCCAGCAGGCGACGGTCGGCCGTGGCGTAGACCAGGGCCAGGCGCGGCGCGATGCCGCCGTACCAGGTGTCCAGGCTGACCTCGATGGCCTGGGCGTCGATGCCCTGCCAGCGTACCGGTCCGATGCGCCGCACCTGCACCGGGAAGTAGCGCTGGCGTGCAGGCACCAGGAACGGCAGTGTGATGCGCTCGCCGCGCAGCAGCGCCGGCCAGTGCAGGCGTACTGCGGCATCAAACCCCGCATCGATCACCGCGTCCGGCGGCTGTTCAAGCCGGCGCCTGCGCAGCTCACTGCCGGCATCCTCCTTCCATGCAATCGACACCGAGTCGCCAGCGGCGTCGACCTCGGCGGTCTGGCCGCTGCGGCGGTCCTCCAGCGAATATCCCCGTGCCTGTGGGCGGGCGCTGGCGGGCAGATGCTTGCGGGCGAAGGGTTGGCCGTCCGGGCACTGGTACAGCACCCAGCGCTCGGCGCCCTCCGTTGCCTCGCGTCGCCAGTGCACTTCACGGTAGAGGAGGTCGCCCTGCGCGGAGGTGGCCACGCCCTCGCTTCGCAACCAGGGTGCCGCCAGCACGGCTTGGGGCAGGCACATCAGCAGCCAGGCAGTGCGCATGGGTCTTCATCCGGAAGAGGAGGGCCCAGGTCATACGGCCGGGGCGGCCGGTTGGATGCGTCGTGCCGTCTGCATCCAATTGCTGCCCCTGCGCGTACAGAGGACAGACCTTCACCCGCCCGCCGCGAACCCAGATGTACCCTGACGCCGCCAGCACACTCCTCAACTTCGATAGCGCACGCACCGTGTCCAGTTCCCAGCAGCCGAGCAGCGAGCCGACGAACTGGGCCGGTGACATGGACGGCGTGGCGCGCCTGCGCGACCGCGACTGTTTCATGCGGATCTATGACTACTTCATGCCGCGGCTGTGCGTGTACCTGCGCGGCCTGGGTGCACCCGACGGCGTCGCCGAGGAACTGGCCCAGGAATGCCTGCTGCGCCTGTGGCTGCGGGCCGCCGACTACGACGCAGCCCAAGGCGCCCTCAGTACGTGGCTGTACCGGATTGCGCGAAACCTGCATATCGATCGCATCCGTCGCGAGCGCAGCTGGATGCAGGTGCAGGCAGCGGTGGAGGACGCTGCCACACTGGATGTGATCGAGCGCAGCAGTGCCGAGCAGTTCGCCGACCAGGCGCGTCTGCGCCAGCGCATCAACGAACTGCCCGCGGTACAGGCGCGGCTGGTGCGGATGTCCTATTTCGAGGCCAAGAGCCACAGCGAGATCGCAGAGGCGCTGGGCATGCCGCTGGGAACGGTCAAATCGCACCTGCGCCGCGCCTTTCTGCAGCTTCAGGCCAAAGTGGGAGGTGCGCTGTGAACCCGCACCACCATCTGCACGAATCGACCCTGATGAGCTATGCCGCCGGCGCGCTGCCGGCGCCGTTGAGCATCGTCGCCGGTGCCCATCTGGAGCAGTGCCCGCATTGCCGTCAGCGCCTGCGCGACGCCGAAGCGATCGGCTCGGTGCTGCTGGAGCAGACCCAACCACCTGCAGCGGAGACGCGACGCGAACAACTGCGCGAGGCAATGCTGATGCGGCTGGCCACGGAGGCGCCGGTGCCCATGGCTGGGGTCGCACGCCCCGTGCCGAAGGAGCGCCCCGAGGCCAATCCGGACCATCTGCCTGCATCGCTGCATCCGTACTTCGGCGCCTCGCTCAGCGACCTGCGCTGGCGCTGGATGGCGCCGGGCGTGCACTGCATCCGTGCAGAGCAGATGCCTTCGCTGATCATGCTGAAGATCGCCCCGGGCAAATGCCTGCCCATGCACAGCCATGGCCGCAGCGAACTGACCCAGATCCTGCGGGGTTCGTACAATGATGCGCTGGGGTTGTTCGCACCGGGTGACGTGGCAGATCTGGACGAAGACGTGGAGCATCAACCGGTGACCGCGCCCGGTGTCCCCTGCATCTGCGTGTCAGCGCTGGATGCGCCGCTGGTGTTCAGTGGCTGGCTGGCGCGGAAGATCCAGCGTTTCGTGAAACTCTAGCGGGGACGACGATGGCCGGGACGGGCGCATTACGGATTCTGTTGACCGGTGCCGCAGGCCTGGTCGGGCAGGGTGTGGCGTTGGCCTGCCAACGCTCACCACAGGTGTCCCGCCTGACAGCGCTGGTCCGCCGCCCGGGAAGTCTGAGCGGCGCCGGCAGCGAACTGATCGTTCCGGACTTCCTGCGCATCCAGGACCGGTCGGATGAACTGGCCGGGTTCGATGCCTGCTTCTACTGTGCCGGGGTGCCACCTGTTGGCACGGCAGAGGCCGAGTACCGACGCGTGACCCTGGACACCACCCTGGCGGTGGCCCGTGCCTGGGCGGCTGCGAATCCCGAAGGGTGCTTTCTGT
Source organism: Stenotrophomonas sp. YJH_SMC_40 (assembly GCF_059368615.1). Taxonomy (NCBI): domain Bacteria; kingdom Pseudomonadati; phylum Pseudomonadota; class Gammaproteobacteria; order Lysobacterales; family Lysobacteraceae; genus Stenotrophomonas; species Stenotrophomonas sp. YJH_SMC_40. The sequence goes on from NZ_JCAFRX010000005.1 coordinate 25,639, forward strand.
ATGTATCCGGTGCCGGCGCGGACCCTCGGAGCCGGCTGATGCCGTTGAGGATCAAGGGCGAGACCGAGGTCGCATTGCACGGCCTGCCGGTGCGCACCGTGATGCTGCGCCCGGGCGGTGTCAGGCCGGTCCCGGGCACCGGCACCCGTCATGCCCTGTTGAAGCCCCTGTACTGGGGCGGTGCGCCGTTGATGAAGCTGGCCAGCGCGATTGCGCCATCGCTGATGACCAGCAATCTGGCTCTCGGTCAGGCGATGATTGCACTGGCCGGCAGGGAGCATCCGCCGGCCACGGTGGAGTGCGCGGACATCAACCGGATCGCCGCTGGCCTAGGCGATCCGGCCTCCTGAGCTCAGTGCGGCGCGGCCTCCAGCGCAGTGCGTACGGCCAGCGCCAAGTCACTTCGCGTAAACGGCTTCGGCAGCAGGGCAACCGCGCGTCCCTGGCTGCCCGCCTGATCGTGGTCACGTGGATAGCCCGACGTGAACAGGACGGCGACTTCCGGCCAGCGTTCGCGGACTTGACGGACCAGCTCCCAGCCCAACATGCCGGGCATCACCACGTCCGAGAACAGCAGGTCCACCCTGGTGTCGGGGCGCTCCAGCAACCGTAGCGCGGAGGGGCCATCGTGGGCTTCCAGCACGCGGTAGCCGAGCAGCCGCAGCGAATCCACCGTGTAGGCGCGGACATCGTCGTTGTCCTCGGCCACCAGAATGGTTTCCTCGCGCGGCGAGTAGCCGGCCAGGCCGGTCTGCGGGGTGCGTGTTTCGCGGGGCAGGGTCAGCGGCGAGCGCGGAAACATCATGGTAATGCTCGTGCCGCCACCTTCCACCGAATCGATCAGCACGTGGCCGCCGGACTGCTTGACGAACCCATGCACCATCGACAGTCCCAGCCCGGTGCCGCGGCCGACCTGCTTGGTGGTGAAGAACGGTTCGAACACCCGGGCCAGGGTGGCCGCGTCCATGCCATGGCCGTTGTCGCGCACCCGCAACATCACGTACTGGCCTGGTGTTGCATCCGGGAACAGGGCAGCGTAGTCGTGGTCGAGGTGGCTGTTGTCGACCTCGATCACCAACCGCCCGCCGTGTGGCATCGCATCGCGGGCATTCACCGCCAGGTTCAGTACGGAGGCCTCCAGCTGGCTGATGTCGATCTCCACGCACCAGATGTCCTCGGCGCTGCGGATCTCCAGCTGCACCAGCTCACCCAGTGCACGCTGCAGCATGTCGTGCATGTCCAGCAGGCGCTCGTGGAGGTTGGCGGCCTGGCTGTGCAGCGGCTGGCGTCGGGCAAACGCCAGCAGGCGCTGGGTCAGGCTGGCGGCACGCCCGACACCCTTCAGTGCGTTGTCCAGCGCCCGGCTGACCATCGCGCCGGCTTCGCCCGCGCGCTCGTTCAGCAGCATGGCGTGCTCGACGTTGCCGGAGATGACCGTCAGGATGTTGTTGAAATCATGCGCGATGCCGCCGGTGAGCTGGCCGACCGCCTCGATCTTCTGTGATTGGCGCAGTGCATGTTCGGCCTGGAGGCGCGCCGTCGTTTCCACGGCCTCGGAGACCACGGCGGTGACCACGCCTTCGGCATCCAGCAGCGGGCGGAAAGAAAAATCGAAGCTGCGCGGCCCGGTCGGGAGTTCCAGCTCCAATGAATGCAGCGAACTCCGGCCCTGCACGGCTGCAGCGACGGCCCGATCGATCAGCGCGCCGATGCCATCGGTTGTGGCGAACCAGAGCGATTCACCGAAGCGTTGGCCAACCACGTCCTTCTTTTCCGCCAGCACTGCGGCCAGTGACGCGTCATTGGCATCCACCACGCGCCCGGACAGATCCAGCAGCATCTGATGCTGGAAGCTGGATTCGAAGATCGCCTGCAGGCGCCGTTTGCTGGCGCGCAACTCGGCCGTGCGCGCCTGCACCTGCTGCTCGAGCAGCTGATTGTCCTCGCGCAGGGCCAGCTCGGCCTGTTTCAGCTGCGAGACGTCGCTACCCAGGCAGATGTAGCCGGCCACGCTGCCGTCGGCCGCATGCTCAGGCACGCAGTCCATCTGCACGAATCGTGATTGGCCGCTGCGGTGCACCAGTTCGACCTGGAAGCTGGTGCGTTCGCCCTGCAGCACCCGTTCCAGGCTCGGCAGGGCGTGTTCGAAGGCGGAAATGCCGCTGACCTCGCGCGCTGTCCGGCCCAGCAACTCGGCCAGGCTGAATCCATGCCAGTCCAGGAACGCCTTGTTGGCGAACCGGTAGCGATGCGCGTTGTCGAGCTGGGCGATCAGCGCGGGTACGGCATCCGTCACCTGCTGCAGCTGCGCCTGGCTCTCATTCAGCGCAGCCTGCGCATGAAGCAGCTGGTTGCGCTCATGGGCTTCCTGGCGGGCGCGACGGATCGCATCCGGCAGGCGCTGCAGCCGCTGCTTGACTACATAATCGCGCGCGCCACGGGTCAGCGCCTGCACCGCCAGCTCTTCGGTCAGCGTGCCGGAGACGAAGATGAAAGGGGTCTGCGGAATCCGCTCGCGTGCCAGTGCGAGGGCCGCATCGCCATCGAATCCGGGCAGCACATGGTCGGCGAGGATCACGTCGAACGCACGGCTGTCGATGGCCTCGATGAACGCGTTGCGGGTCCACAGGCGCTCGGCCTCGAAATCGAGGCCGGCACGCTGCAGCTGTGCGGTGATCAGCTCCGCATCAAGCGCGCTGTCCTCCAGCATGAGGATGCGCAGGCGCTCGTTGCGGCGCGATCCATCACGCATTGTTGTGCTGCCCCGAGCCATTGGGCCGATGCGGTGGTGGCTGGTTGGTGATGCCCCAGAACATGCCCAGCCCCTGGATGGCGTCGAAGAATTCCTTGAAGTCGACCGGCTTGACCACGAAGGCATTCACGCCCAGTTCGTAACTGCGCACGAGATCCTGTTCTTCACGCGAGGAGGTCAACATCACCACCGGCGTGCTGCTCAGCTGCGGGTCGCCACGCACCTGTTCCAGCACCTCCAGGCCATTGACCTTGGGCAGCTTCAGGTCCAGCAGCACCACCACCGGGCCGCCGTGCATGGCGCCGGCGAACTTGCCTTCGCAGCGCAGGTAATCCAGCGCTTCGGCGCCGTCGCGTACATGGATGACATCGTTCAACAGCTGGCAGCGCGCAAGCGCGGCCATCGTCAGCTCTGCATCCTTGGGGCTGTCCTCTACCAGGAGGATCGGCCGCAGGTCCCTCATGGGTGTTCTCCTGTGAAGCGGGGTAGGGTGAAATGGATCGTGGCGCCCTTGCCGGGCTCGCCCTCGGCCCAGGTACGGCCGCCATGGCGGCCGATGATCCGGCGGACATTGGCCAGGCCGATGCCGGTGCCTTCGAACTCTTCGACGTGGTGCAGGCGCTGGAACACGCCGAACAGCTTGTCCACGTAGCGCATGTCGAAGCCGCAGCCGTTGTCGCGCACGAAGAAGTGGTCTTCGTCGTCGTTTCGCTCGTGACCAACCTCGATCACCGCGTGTTCGCGCTCGCGGGTGAACTTGATCGCGTTGGCCAGCAGGTTCTGCCATACCAGGCGCAGCATTGTGGGATCGGCCTCGACCTCCGGCAGCGGTGCGAGCGTCCACTGCACGTCGCGGCCGGCGTAGTCCAGGGCCAGGCTCCGGCGCACATCCTCGGCCAGCGCGGTCATGTCCAGCCGCACACGCCCCAGCGTGGAGCGCCCCATCTGCGAGAAGCTGAGCAGGTCATCCACCAGTGTTCCGGCGGACTTGGCCGATTCCACGATCGTGTCCAGGAATCGGCGCTCGGTATCGTTCAGGCGCTCGCCCGCCGAGCTGCCCAGCAGTTCGGAGTAACCGACAATGTGACGGAACGGAGCGCGCAGGTCGTGGCTGACCGAATAGGAGAAGGCTTCCAGTTCCTTGTTGCTGCGGAGCAGCTGCTCGTTCAGTTCGGCCATTTCCTCGGCCTTGCGCAACACGATATCGACGATGGCCGTGCGCATCTCGTGTGCCGCGTCGCAGTCAGCGTCGCTCCACGGCAGGCTGCGCTGCTGCACGGTCTCCTTCCAGGCCTCGAACGAGTTGCGCGGGGACAGCGCCACGCCCGGTGCTGCTTCCTTGCGGGGATCGCCACCCCATCGCACGGTGCGCACCACTTCCGGGCGGAACCACATCAGGTAACTGTCATGCAGCTGCGAAATGGACACCGCCAGCAGGCCGCTGGCGACGTCGGCCAGGTGCGCGGCAGGCGACCAGTCGGCTGCCAGGTGATCGGTGCAGTAGGTTTCCTGGCCGGCCTGCTGCGTGGCCAGCCAGTTCGCCAGGGCCAGCACGTCGCTGGAGGAAGGGCACTGGCCAACACGCAGGCAATCGCCCTTGTGCACGATCGCCGCGCCGGCCGCGCCGGCCGCGCCGGTCAGCGACAGCAGGCTGGCCTCGTCCTGGCGCAGGGCCGCCATGAAGTCCTCGTCGCCGGCCATGCGACCCAGTAGCTTGACCAGTATGGAACGACGGGCAACGCGCTCTTCGATCGCACGCGCACGCTCCTTCAACGCAATCTGCAGCGACAGGATCTGGCCCATGAACTCGCAGGCAGTGCGCACGTGGTAGGGCAGGCGGCGTGGCTGCACGGTGTGGCAGGACACCAGGCCCCACAAGCGGCCTTCATGCACCAGCGATACCGACATCGACGCGCCGGTACCCATGTTGCGCATGTAGTGCAGGTGCACCGGCGAGACGCTGCGCAGCACCGCCATGCTCAGGTCGGTGGGCGGCGCGTCGCGTTGATCCTCGGCCCGCATCAGCGGGGCCGGGGTGTAGCTGTTGTCCGCGATCAGGCGTACCCGGTTGCGGCGGTAGAGTTCGCGCGCCTGTGCTGGAATATCCGATTCGGGGAAGCGCAGGTCCAGGTAGGACGGCAACAGGCCGTTGCCATCCTCGGCCACCACGATGCCGTTCCAGCCAGCATCGAACTGGTAGACCAGGGTGCGGTCGAAGCCGGTGAGCCGGCGCATGTGCGCGGCAGCCAGCTGGCAGAGGTCTTCCACGGTGCTGGCCGACTCGATGCCGGCCATCAGCTCGCGGATGGCCGGATACAGCTCTTCCAGCGAGCCGGGCTGGCCCGGAACCGGTGCTTCCAGCTCGACCAGCAGATCGGTGGCGGAACGGTGCACCAGCAGCTGATGCCGGCCGTGGCCATCCAGATGCACGGCACCGACATGGGCACTGCTGCCGATCACGGCCTGCTGGAACAAGCCCTGGAACGGCGCCAGCACGCCGCCGAACACCTCACTGACGTGCCGCATCAACGGTTCGCCGAACTGCTGCAGCAGCCCGGGCGGGCTTATGGCGCGCTCGCGCACCTGCAGGGACTGCGGTTCAACGACCAGAAGCACACCATAGGGCTGGATCGCGCCGGGGGTGTGGATCGGTTCGCGCGCGCAACTGGACAAGGCAGTGTCGTGCGCGGACTCAGCAGAAGGCATCAAGGGCGGGACTCATCATTCGTGGATGGCTGGAAGGCCCAGTGGTACATCCGGTACCCATCAATGGTGAAGCAAAATCGTGCATTCGCCTACCAGTGTATGCGTATGAAGCGTGCTTCTGTCCAAGCTGAATTCTTCATGTAGGGACGAGGTCGAGCACTTGAGGTTTTCGCGAAGAATACATCTACGCTGCACATCAGCTCGACAGATCATTGCCTAGAGTGGATCCACTTCCCTGAGCGACCGCCCCGTGAACCTGCAGCCCGCGCCCCTGTCCCCGTACCGCATGCTGGCTGACAGCTGCCAGTTTGAACTGCTGGATGTGGACGCGCTGCAGGACCCGGCCAGTGGCCGGCTGCTGCACCTGTATTCGCTGGTTGCCCGCTGCCTGTCCTGCGAGACGATCTTCAAGGCCGAAGAAGGGCAGGGCCTGGTCAGCCATACTGCGGCGCGGGTGGTGCGATGCCCTACCGGCTGCGGGCAGCAGGCGTTCAAGCCGGCCCTGCTGCGGACCTGGCGCCCGCAGGCCGTTGCCCAGGCGTAAGCGGCGGAGATCACAGCAGCCCGGGATTGGCTCGCCATACCGCGAAGTTGAGCGCCGAGGCGAACGAGATCCAGGCCAGATAGGGAAGCAGCAGCGCCGCCGCAGTCGGACGGATGCGCGCAAACGCGACGATCGCTGCGCAAACCAGCGCGATCAATACAAGAATGTCAACGAAGGCCAGGGCGCCCAGCTTCCAGCCGAAGAACAGCCAACTCCACAGCGCATTGACGGCAAGCTGCACCAGGTAGAGCATCAGCGCGGGTCGTGCCCCGCGCCAGCCGCGTTCGCGCCACACCAGCCACGCGGCAATCGCCATCATGGCGTAGAGCAGGGTCCACACCGGACCAAAGACACTGGCCGGTGGTGCCCACGGGGGAAGATCGAGGGTGGCGTAGAAGCTGGCTGCGGATGTCGACGCCCACGCGCCCAGGGCGGCCGCGACGAAGGTGATCGCCACCCATCCCAGCAGCCCGAAAACCTGCGAACTCCGCTTCATACCGTACAGCTCCCTGATGCGCATGATCCGGTATACGCGCAGAGGCCGCGAATGGATGCAGGTCGCGGGCCTTCAGTCTGAAGATCCGGCGGCAGACGATCCCTGACCTGCTGGCAGCAGGGAAGGCCGTTGATCAAACCACTCGCGCGCCTTGGCCAGATGCCATTGGCGCTGATCGCCGTCCAGCTCGATGCCCGCACCCAGCAGCCCCCACCGGAGATAGAGATCACCGCGTTTGCGCTGTTCCAGCAGATCCAGCCGCGCGCGTACCGACAGCCGATCGTTCTCGGCCTGCAGGCCATCGATGACCAGATGGCCAGGGCGCCAGCGCAGCGTCGCCTGTGCCTGTACCTGTCCGGAATCCAGCAGCGACAAGGTCCAGCGCGGGTAGTCGGTGCGTTCTGCGAACAGCGCCAGCAACGGTCGCGCATCGCTGAGATCCAGGTCCGTGGTGGCATCCACCTGGAACGGAGACTGCGCATCGATACGGCCACGCTTGAAGGCGACGCGGCCTTTCCATGCCGTCGAGCCCTGCGTGTCCGCCACCTGCACGTTGCGCAGCTCGACCGTGGTGCCGGACAGATCGAAATGACGCTGGTTGAAGTCACCGCGGCGCAGCGTTGCGTTCACGTCGATATCGCCGCCCATGTCCAACCCTGCCACCTTTGCACTGGCGTTGCGCCCCAACAGCCGGGCCATGCCATGGCCGACGCGCCCGTCGGTATCGAGGGTCGCATCACCGCTGACGGTGCCAGTGCCACGCAGCAGCCGCACCTGCGGTGAGCCGAGGTAGCGGTTGTAGGCGGTCAGATCAGGGATGGTGGCTTCACTGAAGCGCAGCTGCGCGCGGACGCCTTTGCGCAGTTCCTGCAGGCGGCCATCGCCGGTCAGGTCCAGGGCCAGATCCCGGCCGTCGAACAGGCGCACGTCCCTGGCATCGGTTGGCCGCGCAGTGAATCGCGGCAGCCGGACGGACAGCTGGGCCTGGCTGGGGCTGCCGGTCTTCAACTCGCCATGGGCGCTGGCCGTGCCCGCCAGGCGTACGCCGGCGACTTCGGCCACGGCCTCGGCAGCCGGGATGTCCACGGTGCTGCCTTCGATCAGTTCACCATTGCGCAGGTGCAGATCGGCTTTCAGCGTGCCGCCGCCGTCCAGCTGCAGCCACGGCTTGCGGACGAACAGAGCAGGGATCCAGTTGAGCGAGGTGAACGTCCATTCGCCGCGCACTGTGCCAGAGCTGCGTTCCAGCAGCTGGGCGGGCTGCTGGAAGGGAATGTCCCGGCCACTGATATGCAGATCGGCATCCACCTCGCTGCCTGAACCGGGCTTTGGCGGCAGGCGGGCCTGCAGGCGCAGGTCCTTGGCTACATTGAGCTGCAGTGCCAGCATGCCGCGATCGGGGGCGCCATCGCCCAGATGGCGCGGCACCTGCCACAGCGCGTGGTCGCCGGGCTGCAGCTGGCTATCGATCAGGTGGAGCGCCAACTGCAGGCGCCCGGGCACGGGCGCGCTGGAGATCTTCGGCGTTGTGGCATCGGTGTCCATGCGCAGGCCCTGGCTGCGGGCGTCCACCTCGAGCTGGGCATGCAGCAGCTTCAACTTGGCCAGGCCGGGCGCCTGGTCCCGATAATGGCGCGGATAGCTGAAGCGCGCGGTGAGATCCATGTCGCCCAACAGCTGCACGCCGTCATAGCTGGTGTCTGCCTTGCTGAACGAGACCTCGGAATCGAACAGTTCGGATGGGCCGCCACGCAGCTGCTTCAGGAACCCCACGGTACCCTGGCCCTTGCCGATGATCAGCAGCTTGCCGAAGCGTGCGCTGCGGATGCTGTCGCTGTGGATGGCGTCGAAACGCAAGGTCCAGCCCTGGTCGCTGCGCGGCGGTGAAGGGATGGCCTCTTCGACGCGGCTGATCTCGGCGGAAACTCCGGTGGCCTGCAGCCTTGGCACCCGCACCTCGCGCTGGAACAGGGGCAGCACCGCCAATCGGGCGCTGGCGCGGTCTGCATGCAACACGTAGACGGTGTGGTTCACGTGGCCGCGCATGTGCACGTTCCAGGCGATCACGTGGCCGGGCAACAGCGTAATGGCCGGCCCAGTGGTCATTACGAACTTGTGCGGCTTGCGGTTGGTGACCTGGTCGAACAGGGGCGTGTTGAGGAAGATGTTGCCGGCCAGCAGATACAGCAGGTAGATGCCCAGCAGGACGTAGGCAGGAACGCGCCATCGACGAAGCCGGTGCGGGATGTGCGCGGAAACAGGGGGCATCTACTGCTCAAAAGGTTGGAATTTCCGCAACTATTACGGAGCGGATGGCGGTGGCGCGTGAAGCAGCTACGGGGCCGGAGCTCGATTCTGGTAGTGTGCGGCCTGGTCATGACCACAGATCTGCAGGAGACGCATGGAGATCCGGCCCGCCCGCGCAGGCGATTTCGACGTGATGTGGGGCATGTTCAAGACGGCCATTGCGACTCAGGATGCGCTGCCCTTTGCCGGCTCTTTCGCCGTCGAGACGTTTCGCGCGCATTGGTTCCAGGCCCAGGCGCCTCATGTAGCTGTGCTGGAGGGCCGGGTGGTGGGCATGTACAAGATGGGCCCGAACTTCCCTGATCTGGGGGCGCATGTGGCCAGCGCCACGTATGTGGTGGATGCGCCGGCACAAGGGCAAGGCGTGGGCCGGGCGCTGGTGGAACACAGCCTGGAGCGGGCGAGGGCGGAAGGATTCCTGGCCATGCAGTTCAATTACGTGGTCAGTACCAACGGCCCGGCGGTGGCGCTGTACCGGAAGCTGGGGTTCGACGTGGTCGGGACGTTACCGAAGGCGTTCCGGCATGGAACCCTGGGCCTGGTGGATGTCTTTGTGATGCACAGGTTTCTGTAGCCCGCTCGCGACGGGTACTGACAGGGCGCACGGGGTGGTGGCAGATTGAGGAGCATGGCAACTGAAGGGCTTCGCTTGCCAGACCGGGGGGGGTGCCTGGGACAGTTGCATGAGACCTTCAATCGGCGTCACATTCTCACCACTGGCGCGGCCTTGGGTAAGGCTGCGCCAGCCCTCGATCCACCAGGAGAGCCCCGCTTGATCCCATCGTGCTGCCATATATCCCTACCAGGCAGGGGCTCCAGATGAGCACGCCATGGCCCATGGGTACGCAGGCGCTGCAGGTTGGAGATCTGCTGATCGATCTCCGCTTTCGCCGCATCGTTTCCGCCGAGGGCAGCGTTGAGCTGCAGCACCGGATCTTTGATCTGTTGTTGCTGTTGATCTCCGAGCCGGACCGGTTGTTCACCCGGCAGGAGCTGTTTGATCGGCTCTGGGCGGGGCTGGTGGTGGATGATGCCAACCTGTCACAGAGCATCTGGTTGCTGCGCAAGGCGCTGGGCGAATCTCGCCGGGAGTGGATCCGCACGGTGGCCAAGCGCGGCTATGTGTTCCAGCCACCGGGCCCCGTGCAGTGGTTTGATTCGATGCCCCCGGTCAGCGATCCTGCGCAGATCGAGGCAGCATCTGATCCAGAGGCCGCCGTCCACGCGGCGGAGGCCAACAGCGTTACCGAAGCGGTTCCGGAAGCCGACCACGATGCCGATGCGGCGCCGGCCAACGCCGATGGCGATGCTGGCCCGGTAGCGGCCGAGGCCCCTTCAGCACCAGCGACCCCCGAAGAACCCGGCGTTGCACCACTTGTGCCGCGTCGCCGCAGGCATCTATGGGTGACGGCAGCGGCGGCGCTGCTTGTGGTTGTTGCCGGCCTGGCACTGTGGACCTTCTGGCCACGTACGGATTCCCCGGTGACGGTGGCCTTGATGCCATTGCAGTCCAATGCCGGCGCTGATGTACCTTGGGCGTCGGAACTACTGGTCCAATGGAGCAGCTGGAAACTGCAGCAGCTCCCCGAGGTGCAGCTGCTGAATGGCGAGGATCTGGCGCAGGGCAAGGCCTTGCCCCCCCCTCACGTGGTGTTGCTCAGTGCGGTGCGCAGCGCCGATGGCAAGCATGTTGTATTGCGTGCCCGCGTTCAGCGGAAGGGCCGCGACCAGATGCTGGAGAGGGAGGTTGCCTTGGCCGAAGCGCCTGCGGCGATTGATGCGTTGTCACGGGAGCTGGTCACTCTATTCGTGCCTGGGCCGGCAGATCGTTGGCCGGCACTGGAAGTGGACAGCACCAGCGCCCAGCAGTATGCCGTGGCTGCAGCCGCCTTCGACCGGGGCGACTGGCGCGGTGTGCAGCAGGCGGCAAAGGAGGTCTTGGCCGGTGCACCACGTTTCGGCCTCATGCACCTTCAGCTGGCCATCGCCCAGTCCAACCTGGGCGAGAACCTGGAGGCGGTGCGACACATGGAGTTGGCGCGCACGCTGCTGGCGCCGTTGCCCGGCAACGCGGCTCGTTCGCTGGAAGCGCGCCAGCTGGAGATGGATCCCAGGCGGGCGCGCGACGCGGAAACAGCCCTGAAGGACCTGCTTCAGTCGTACCCGGCACATGCGCCCTATCAGCGCCGGTATGTGCGGCTGTTGATCGAGACCGGACAGTTCCGCAAGGCCATCTCCCAGCTGGGAGCCCCGACGGTGGTGGCGGATACTTCCGTGACAGCGCGTTACCAGCGCGCCGTCGCCTTTGCTGATGCCTATTACGGGCTTGGCGAGTTTGAGCGTTCGCGCGAAGCCGCCGCTTCCGCACAGGCCATCGCCGAGGCAGCGGGCGAGGGCATGCGTGCACAGGCAGCCGAAGCGGCGCTCCAGGGAGCACGGGCAATCGCCACGATGGAGCCAGCCAAGGGGGAATCGGCCTACCAGCATGCCGCGCAGTTGCTGCAACAGGCGGGTATACCGCGATATGCAGAGTACGCCGAGGTGCTGGCGATCGTGCATGCGGGCCAGGCGGCCCATGACAATACGATGGTTGCGACTGCACTGAAGCGCGCCATGCGCAGCGGCGATCTCGGTCTGGCGGCAGATATCCAGGTGACCCTGGCCAATCTCAGCACTGATGCTGAAAGTCGCCTGCGCTGGCTGGGTGAGGCCCTGCAGACAGCGCAGTCGCTCGGAAACCTGAACCTTCAAGGCCAGCTGGAGATCGAGTTGGCCCTGGAGGATCTCCATTCGCTGCAGTTGACCCAAGCCGAGACGAGAGCCAGGCAGATGCAGGCGCTGGGCCTGGAAGGGATTGCCGGTATTCGCGGCAACATCCTGGTCTCGCGCGTCTTCGAGATGCAAGGGCGCCTGCGTGACGCTGAACAGGCTGGGCGTTTGGCGCTGCAGGCTTCGCCCGCCGTCGCAGAGGGCGGGAACCCCGACCGTTCCAATGCCGCGTGCCAGCTTCTGCGGATCACGACCCTGCTGGGTTCCGGTGGCGATCCAGAAGCACGTGCTGGATGCGGTGAGACGGATGAGCCGAATTCACGCTTTATTGCCACGTTGGCCAAAGCCTGGGTGGCACTGCTGTCGAACGATTCCGCCTCGGCGCGGCAGCATTACGAAGCAGCCAGAGTGATGGTCTTCCGCGAACCGGGCCCGCAGACGGGGTGGGATCCGGCGCTGCCGATCAGGCGGATGCAGGTGGCGGCCCTGGCGCTGCGAGTGGGTGATCTGGATACAGCAGCGCGGCTGATGGGCGAGGTGCAGGCCGCTGACGCCCAAGGTGATCTGACACCGCTGGACCAGGCGTTACTGGCCGTGCTCGGTGCCGAGATTGAAGCCGTTCGTGGACAATGGGCGGACAGCCGCCGATGGGCCGACCGAGCACGTGAGCTGCTTCCAGGCAGCGAGCGCGAGTTGCGGCAACGCCTGGACCTGCTGCAGATTGCCGATGACCAGCATCACGGCCGGCGCGACCAGGCCTTGGCTCTGGCAAAGCGGCTCCAGACAGATGGCCGGCGTGAAGGTGACGTTCACCTGCAGCACCTGGTGGCCAGCCTGGTGCCTTCACTGGGCTCGGGCGACATGCGTGACCGTGTTTCCCTACGCGGCGCGACGATGGCCTGGCTGTCCAGGGCAGAGCGGAAGGACGATGTTCGCCCGACCGTACAGCCGGTTCGCGAGGCTGCGGCTCAATAGAGAAAAAAATGAGGTGCCGGCAGATGCCGGCATCTGCCCTGCAGGGGACCCTTGGCGCATCCTCGCGGACCGTGAAGAAAACAGCATGTGCCTGCACGCTTGCATCGTCAGCCTGGTCCTTGCTGCCTCGGCCTGGTCAGCCGGTAAGCCGTTGCCCGCAGCCCGGCCAGATGACCATTGGTTGACGCCGGTCCCCGCGCCGGCAAGGGCCGGAGGCGCGCTGCCCCTGAAACGACGGCCCCCCGGCGCCCCTCCACTGCCCGAGCTGCAGCCGCGACGCGCCTTGATTCCGCCCCGGCCACAGCGAGCAGCTCAATCACCTTGCGTCCCGGTATCAAGCCCGGTGATCCGGAATGGGAAGGTTGTGCCGCGAGGGGTAGCCTTTCCTGCGTTGGATGCTACGCCCCCTAAACTGTGGCAGGACGGCCGCTGTGAAGGGGAGGGCATGCGTTAGACAAGGGCCGACGAGACAGAAAAGATCATTTGACATCATTTGAGCCAGAGGCAGAAGTCGCTGCGCCTGGATTTGCCGAGCATGGCCGCTCCCTACTGGAGTACCGGCCATGTCCAATCCCGCCGCATCCTTTCCCGGTCCGCAACCAACCCTTGAAGACCTGCTGCGGGCAATCGACAACGGCCAGCTGCACCTGCTTTACCAGCCCAAGCTGGACTGTTCGACCGGCCAGACGGTTGGAGCCGAAGCCCTTGTGCGCTGGGCTCACCCACGGCTGGGACTCATTCCCCCGGCCCAGTTCATCCAGATGGCTGAACAGGGCGGGGTGATCGATCGTCTGGGGCAATGGGTGCTGCGTGCCGCATGCCGCCAGCTCCGCCATTGGCGCGAGCGCGGCAACCTGCACTGGTCCGTGGCGGTGAACGTATCGCCACTGCAGCTGGAGTGCGCGCGCTTCGCCCAGCGTGTACTGAATTGCCTGGTCTGGTATGGCGTGCCCAGCGACCAGCTGGTGCTGGAGGTTACAGAGTCGACCGCCATCAAGGATGCCGACATCGCCCAAAGCCAGCTCGCGGCACTGGCGGCGGCCGGCGTCCAGATCTCGCTGGATGACTTCGGTACCGGCTTTTCCAGCCTTGCGCGATTGAGGCAGCTGCCATTGCGGGAATTGAAGATCGACCGTGCCTTTGTGGCTGCAGTGGATCGTAACGAGGTCGATCCGTCGATCATTGCCGCGATCATCGGCATTGCCAGTGCCCTGCAGTTGCGGGTGGTCGCCGAGGGGGTGGAGCGCGAGGAACAGTTGCAGGTCCTGCGGACGCTGGGCTGTCACCAGAGCCAGGGCTACCTGCACGCACCTCCCATCAGCGGCGAACTTTTCCTTGCTCGCTTTGGCAGGTGCTTCCTCCAGGCGCCGTCAACGCGGCCGCAGGTTGGGGAGGTGGCCTTTGGATGATCGCCTCTGTTCGCTGACCGACGCGCAGACGTTGCCCCTGTGCCACCTGCTGCTGCGCCAGTTCCGCGATGCCCGGCCAGGGGTGCGCGCAACACAGATCCTTTTGCCGCCCCACCCCTCGAACGCCATCTGGGATGAGTTCCAGCAACTGCGCCGGCGCGGCTGGCTCACGGTCATGGTACTGCGGGACCGCGAGGGTCAACGTTTCGGCGGGTGGGGCGTATCGCTCACTCCGATGGGCCGGATGGTGCTGGACGCGCTGGATCGCCAGGTGCCGACGGCTACGACTGTCGCGTCCCGTGGGGTCGAACGGGTTGATGGTGACCCGATCAGTGCTGGCTTCAACGGGTAAGCGGGCTTGAAAATCCAGATGTCGCCTACTCGTACCGAAGAACCATATGGCCTGATCACCCGTGGCGATCTACGCCGCTGCATCGACGCAGAGGAGCTGCAGCTCCACTATCAACCCGTAGTCGATCTTGTCGGTGGCGCGGTGTGTGGTGTCGAAGCCGTGCTGTGTTGGCAGCGCCGCCACTTGGACTGGCGGCAGCCCGACGCCTTTCTGGCATTGGTGACCGCGTCGGACCTGATGAAGCACCTGGACTACTGGGTGCTGGAAACCGCTGGGCAACAGATGGCGCGATGGCGGTCACAGGGCCTGGAATGGAATCTGTCGGTGCGCACCTCGTTGCAGAAGCTGAAACGGCCCTCCTATCGGCAGGCCCTTCTTCAGATGCTGGACGAGCAGCGCCTGCCACCCCGTCAGCTGACGCTGGTCTTCAATGCCGAGGAACTTTCAGACGACGCGGACCTGCGGCAACTGGCCTGGTTGTCTGCGCGGGGCGTCGTTTTCTCCATTGGAACTGTTGATCCTGGCTATATGGAACCGGCATGGCTGCTGCCCATGCCCATCCAGGAGATCAGGCTTGTCAGGCCCTATCACGACCGGGGCGGCCCGCATCGTGGAGAGCAGGCTCTGGCGTCGTTACTGGCGGCGGCCACAAGGCGGCATCTGCGCGTGGTGGCCACGGATGTCGGTACCCGCCAGGAGTTCCGGCAAAGCCAGGCACTTGGCATCGACCGCGGGCAGGGCAACTTCGTTTGCCCGCCTATGGCTGCGGATCTGCTGATAACACACCTTCTACGCACGGGCGCACTCAACGGTGCTTGACTGAGTTCCGTGCGTGGGGAACCCGATGCCAGCTTCCACACGCTCAATACGTCCATCCGCGCTGACTGCCGCTTGCCTGTCTCTCGCAGTGGCCAGGCGTCAGCTGGTTCTGTCTCTGCAGCCGCGGGTTGACTGTCGCACCCGCAGCGTATGCGGCGCCGAGGCCTCCCTGTACCTGCGTCACCCGCGCCTAGGGCGCCTTGCGCTGCAGCGCCACCGGCCATTGGCCGAACAAGCCGGGCTCGCGGTTGAGCTCGATCACTGGATGCTCGATGCCGCCTGTCGCCAACTCGAACAGTGCCGCGCAGAGGGTGCATCTGCGTGGACAATCTCGGTTCCGCTTTCGATGTCCACGTTGCAGGCCCCGGGCTTCCAAGGGCGGGTCTGCTCGGCATTGGGCCACAGCGGGCTGCCTGCGTCGCGTCTGATCCTGTGCTTGCCCAAGTCTGCGGCCCTTGCCGGTTCGGACGCCCACCGTCAGGCGTTCAGTCTGCTTGGAATGGGCGTGCAGCTTTCCATGGGCGGACCGGATGAGACTGACGCCGCGCTGGCTTGGCTGCCGTCTGCGCTACTGCACGAAATATCGATTCCCCGGTCTCTGATCTGCGCGTTGGATCGATGTGTGATCGCCCGTGCAACCGTTGCTTCGTTAATCAGTGAATGGCAGCGCGCCGGCTTACGCGTCTCCGCGGGAGGCGTGATCAGGGAGGAGCAACACATGCTCCTGGCTACGCTCGGATGCGACACAGCGCAGGGTGCACTCTACGGCCATCTGCCGTGGCGATAGATGCGGGTGTGCATCACCGCGCACTGTTGAAGGAACAACATCTGCGCAAATGAATGCTGCAACGCACAATTCATTGAGTTGAGGCTTTTTCCAGGGCGTTGGCACGCCGTCACTGCCGGTTTAGAGGCGCACCGATGTGGGCATGGCAACAATTCCCACATCGCGTGATCCGCATCACTTTTTGAGCCAGAACAACGGCAGTGACTTATGGCCTATCCGCACCGAGTAAATGCCCTGAGCACGACGTGCTGCAGTGATGGCGTGCGCCACTAATTCAGCCGCGAATAACGATTCTGAAACTTTTCATTGACGCCGCTTTCCTGCTGCCAGAAGGTCGTGCCGCCGCACTTCCACACGGCCACGTCATCGCATGGGGAGTTATGCAATGGAGCATCGTTCGTTTCGTACGTCACTGCTTGGCTTGGCAATGCTGTCGATCGTTCCAGCCGCCCACGCGGCGAAGCCGGTGCCGATCCCGATCGCGGATTTTGCGCGGTATCCCGCCATCCAGTCGGTGTCGATGAGCCCCGACGGAAAGCGCCTGGTGGCGCTGATTTCCTCGGCCGATGGCAGCCAGGAGCCCTCGCTGGCCAACTGGGATATGGATAACCTGGACGCAGGTCCGATCAGCATAACGCCCGCCGGCGAACGGATGAAGTTCATTGCCGCTTCGGCGTTGAAGGCGGAAAAGACGTTGGTGATTGCGCGACAGGAGTGGACAGGCCGCCTCGGGAACTGCGGCGAAGGCAATGCCACCGGCGCCACAAAGACCTTCATCACCAAAGCCTACATCACCGACGCCAAGCAGACGTCCTTCGACGAAGCGTTCGCGAGCAATGTCCGCAAGGCAGGCGTCAGCGAAGAAAGGCAGCGCTGTGCGGAAATCTCCGGCAGTGCAGGACTGGTTCACATGCTGCCTCTCGAACCTGATCATGTGCTGGTCATGCAGGTCAATCAGTCGACACTGAGCGCGGACTACTTCCGCTACAACCTGAAAACGGGCGCCACCGAACTGGTGGTCCGGTCCGATGATCAAACATCGCCAGGGCTGTTCCATCCGCGCACCGGCGAGCTGCTGAGCCGCACGTCGATCAAACCCTCGGGAAGCAACGAGTTCGACTACCAGATTCTGATCAAGGACCGCGCCAGTGGCCAGTTTGTTGTCCATGACGCGTTGACCACCAAGCTCAGCGAGCGCTTTGCGATGCACATCGACGGCATCGATGAGGCATCGGGAAAGCTGTATGTACTCACCGACAGATTCTCAGATCATGTCCAGGCATGGGCGTATGACCCCACTACGAAGGCGTTTGACAAGGAGCCGCTGGCGGCCCACCCGAACTTCTCCATCGCCGGACTCATCCTGGACAGGCGCAGCGCAAGCTTCAACTCGATTCTGGGCTTTGTCGTGGATGCCGAGCGCGCGGAGGCCGTCTACATCGAGCCGCGCCTGAAGGCGCTTCATGAAGGATTGAAGCAAACTTATCCCGGGCAGAGCGTGACGCTGCAGAGCTACAACGATGACCTGTCGAAGGTGCTGTTCCAGACTGACAGCGCTGGTCATCCGGTGGCCCATCATGTGCTGGTGGATGGCAGAAAGGTCACCACGCTAGGCAATGAGCACCCATGGATCGACCCTAACCGGATCGGTACGCAGCGCTGGGTGAGCTACCGCGCACGCGATGGCCTCGAGATTCCTGCCATCCTCGATCTGCCTGTCGGCTGGAAGGAAGGCGATCCGGCGTTGCCGGCCCTCATCCACCCGCATGGAGGCCCCTGGCACAGGGACCGCACAGGCTGGGACCCGACCGGATGGGTTCCCTTCCTGACCTCGCGGGGCTATGCCGTATTGCGCCCGCAGTACCGCGGAAGCGCGGATCTGGGTCGCAGCCTGCTGCTGGCTGGTGATCGCCAATGGGGCGAGCGAATGCAGGATGACAAGGACGACGGCGCGGCCTGGTTGGTATCGCAGGGTATTGCTGCCAGGGACAGGATTGCGATCTTCGGCTACTCCTATGGCGGCTTCGCGGCGGCCGCAGCGGTGGTGCGCAGCCCTTCGCCTTACCAGTGCGCGATCTCCGGCGCGCCGGTGACCGACCTCGCACGCCTGGGTAATCGCTGGGGCAGTACGCGGGAGACGCGCGTGATGCAGGGGCAGACTGTCAAGGGCATGGATCCCATGCGCAACACCGAAAGGGCAGCGCTACCTGTGCTTTTGTATGTGGGCGACCGCGATGTACGCACGCCTGCGTTCCACGCGCGATCCTTCCACAACGCGGTGAAAGACCGGGTCGCCTCTCGCCTGGAGATCATTCCGGACATGCCGCATTCAATGCCTTGGTATCCCCGGCACATCGAGGCCAGCCTCGGCCTGATCGAAAGCTATCTCAAGAACGACTGCGGTCCGGGCGGGCTGTAACCGTCCATCTCTTTCTGCTGCGCTCTGCGCAGCACCTTTGATTGATCCCCAGCAGAGCCTGCGCGTGCCCGTTTTCGGGCGCGACGACCGACTGCTGCCCAACCCTGCCGTGTCCCGATACCCGGGCGCGGCACACCGAAGGAGTGGAACCGATGCACGCACTACATACGCGCTGTACACGAACTGCGCATCTGCCCCTGGCCCTGGCGGTCGTTGCTGCGCTGCATGGAGGGCCAGTGCGCGCCCAGGACAGCGGCGCTGCCCCCTCGGCATCGGCCGAAGACGCGGCGAAGGCAGCCGCGTCGCCTGCAGCAGTCAATGCCACGAAGGCGGCCACGCAGCTGGATGCAGTCAGCGTCACCGGTTCACTGCTGCGCCGCGCCGACTACGAGGCGACATCGCCGATCCAGACCATCGATGTCAACACCAGCGTCGAGCAGGGAAATCTCACCTTGGCAAATGTGCTGCAACGCTCAGCGCTCGGCGGCTCTTCCACGCAGCTCACCAACCAGTTCGGCGGCTTCGTGGTTGATGGCGGACTGGGCGTGCAGACCATTTCGTTGCGCGGATTGGGGTCCAAGCGCACCTTGGTGCTGTTGAACGGACAGCGCCCGGGACCGGCAGGCGTGCGCGGCGCAGTGGGCAGCTTCGACCTCAACGTCATTCCCAATGCACTGCTGCGCAGCGTAGAAATCGTCAAGGATGGTGCGTCGTCGATATACGGCTCCGATGCCGTCGCCGGTGCAGTAAACCTGATCACCCGGCGCGACATTACACGCCCAGAGCTGGAGGTGCGTACCGACGTTCCGCTCGGTGGCGGTGGCGAGCAGTTTGGCGCATCGCTGCTGGCGGGCTGGAAGATGGATGCAGGCAGCATCGTGGTGGCGGGCGACGTCAACCGACAGAATACGATGACCGTCGGCGACCGTCGATTCCTCCGGTGCCAACGCCCTCTGATGCGAGGCACAGATGGCCGCTCCATCGACCTCGAGGACCGCTCGATAACAGCTGGGACGTCGCTCGCTGGCTGCCAGAACCAGCTGATCAACGCCATCGTCGAACCCGGGACCAGCAACAGGTATGTGCCATCATCGGATGGCACGACCGTTGGCCCCTTTGCGGGTTACCGACCCAACCGGTTCCGGCGTCACAGCGGCACCGAGTCGGCGTCGACTGAGGAGGTCTCGAACTTCGAGCGCTACAAGGAACGGCAGATCGTCAACCAGGCCCGCAGAGCCACGGGCTACCTGAGTACCGATTTCAGCTTCGGGGGCATCAACTGGCAGAGCCAGTGGTTGGTGAACCGTCGCGAATCCGAACACGGATACTGGCAGCAGTTCTTCCCTGTGGTGCCCGCCGCCGGCACGCGGTTCAATCTGGCGATGCCGGTTATGCCGCTGCGACTGTCCAGCGAGGCTACTGTCACCTATCTCCACGCCAGCAACCGGTTCGATGGCCTTGTAGGCGGTACCAATACCTGGGCATGGCAGTTGAACACGAATTACTCCCGCTCCAGCGGCGACTATGCGTCCGACACCATCGTAGCCGCCCGCACCGGCGACCGCTCCAGGCCGGGCACGGGTGTGCCGGCGGCGGACTATTTCAACCCGGGCTTTCTGAATGGCACGCGCAGCGATGAGCTGAAATCGCTGCTGGTCGCGCGGGACAAGGGCAGTACGCGCTATACCCAGGCTACGGCCAGTGCGTTGTTCACTGGTGACCTGTTCTCGTTGCCAGCCGGCGCTGTCGGCGCTGCGTTCGGCCTCGAGTACCGCACCTATGCGATTGATGACCAGCCCGGCGAGCTGTCGCGCACGGGGGGAGGGTGGTCCACCAGTTCCGCGCAGGCAACCCGCGGCCGGGATCGGGTGCTGGAGGGCTTCACCGAGATCGAGGTTCCGCTGATCAAGGGCATGCCCTGGATTGAATCGCTGACTGCCAACGGCTCCGGTCGCATCTTCCGTTACAACTCGGTGGGGTCGTCGGACAAGGTCTGGAAGCTGGGCCTGAACTGGCAGGTCAATTCCTGGTTGCGCATGCGCGGCAGCGTGGGCACCTCCTACCGCGCGCCTGGGCTGTACGAGTTGCATCTTGGTAACCAGACAGGGTTCATGCCGCAGACTGCCGTGGACCCCTGCGTGCGCTGGGGTGAAAGCAGCCGCGATTTCCTGCGCGCAAACTGTGCGGCGCATGGCATTCCGGACAACTTCAATGGGGCCGCTACGTCAGCGGTGATCCACTCGCAGGGCGGGGCAGGGTCGCTTGTTCCCGAAAATTCACGGTCGCGCAGCGCAGGGTTGGTGCTGACTCCCGCCTTCGGGGACATGAACATTGCCATTGACTACTTCGACTATGACATCCGCGACGAAATTGCTCAGCTCACCGCGGCCAGCATCGTGCGAGGTTGCTATGACAGCGCCGTGCACCCGAACCGCTTCTGCAGCCAGTTCACCCGTGGCCCACGCACCAACGACGCTCAAGCTTTTGCCATCAGCGACATTCGCAGCCCCTATCTGAACATCAATCGCCAGCGCACCCGCGGCTACGATCTTGCAATCAACACGAACCATACGTTCGGCTTCGGCACGCTCACTCACGAAACGCGTGCCACGTACACGCTTTCAGATAGCGTGCAGCTGTTTGACAGTGCCAGCCAGGACGGACGGCGCAGCAATGAGCTGGCCGGTGCGATCGGGCGCCCCAAGGTCAGTGCGACCACCCAGCTGCAGTTCCAGCGTGGAGACTGGTCAGCCCAGTGGCTGATCAGCTATGTGGGTGCCACCGAGCATCCAGAGCTTCCGGCGCGCTTCAACTACCTGGGGTATGCCAACGCGCAGCGTGACATCCGTGCAGACGCACGCATTTATCACACCGCTGCGTTGACCTATCGCCAATCCGACTGGGCGGTGACCGTGGGCGTCCGCAACCTGTTCAACCGTGAACCGGACACCATCTCTGGCGACGTGCAGGCGGTGAATGGAAATGTGCCGGTAGACGCCACCCAGTACGACCTGCTCGGTCGCAGCGTTTTCGCCAGGGCGACGTATCGCTTCTGACCTCTGACCTCTGCCGTCGCGCCGAGTGCGCGACGGATTCTACGCAGGCGGCGGCCACTTCTGCAGTTACAGACCATGTGCAGGTGATGCCGCCGGCGCCTGCACGTTCATTCCTGTTTACCGAGAACCCGCATATGAGAACAGATCGACCGACCTTCGCACCTTGCCGGCTGCGCATCGCCGTATTGGCCGCCCTCCTGCCTGCTGCGACGATGCCAGCCATGGCACAGGACTCCGCCGCTGGCGTCACTGAACTGGACCGGGTCAGCGTGATCGGCTCGCGGATCAAGAGAGCGGACGTGGAGACCTCACAACCGGTGTTCTCGCTGAGTCGCGAGCAGATCCATGCACAGGGCCAGACCTCGATAGGCGACATCATCCAGAACATCAGCGCCAATGGCTCGTCGCTGAACAGCAATTACAACAATGGTGGCGACGGGCAGACGCTGGTCAATCTGCGCAACCTTGGCTCGCAGCGCACGCTGGTGCTGGTGAATGGGCGACGTTGGGTGGGCGGGACCGGCCTGGGCGGTGCGGTGGACCTCACCTCGATCCCGACCGCTGCTGTGGAACGCATTGACGTGCTCAAGGATGGCGCTTCGGTTCTGTACGGCTCCGACGCCATCGCCGGCGTGATCAACATCATTCTGCGCAGCGATTTCGACGGCGCCGAGGCCAATGCCTATGTCGGGCAGTATGACAAGGGCGACGGCCGCCGCCAGTCCTACGACCTGCTCATTGGCAGCGTGGGAGAACGCTTCTCTGTCATGGCCGGCGCTGCACACGTACAGGAAGACGTGGTGTGGGCTGGGGACAGGACGATCTCGGCAGTGCCGAACTTCGGCTCATCGCCCGGTTACGGCGGCAGTTCGGGAACACCGGCCGGACGCTTCGGCCTGGGAGCAACCGGGCCCTCGCAGTGCGTGGATGGCAGTGCAGGCCCGACCGGCGCGAACGGCCAGGCCACCGGCTGCTGGTTCACGACCCCATCGGGCCCTGCGTCATGGCGGCCATACAAAGCGTCTGATGCCTACAACTTCGCGCCGGACAACCTGCTGGTCACCCCGCAGGAGCGCACTTCGCTGTTTGCGTCAGCCAGTGCGGCACTGACCGAGAATGTGCGTTTCAAGACCCAGTTCGCATACAACGAGCGCAAGTCCGAACAGGTACTGGCCGCAATGCCGATCACCCTGGGTCGGTCCGCCCCGGGAACCAAGTCCGAAGACATCGTCATCAGCGCCGATAGCATCTATAACCCGTATGGGCAGGATGTCACCCGCATCCAGCGTCGGGCCGTGGAGACCGGCGGACGTATCTATACGCAGGATGTGTCCACACTGTCATTCAATGCGAGCCTGGAAGGTCAGTTCAGCCTTGGCCAGCGCACCTTTGCCTGGGACGCCGGCATGTACTACGGCAGAAACAAGCGCGCTGACATCACCACGGGCCTGTTCAATGTGCCAGCCCTGCGCCAGGCACTCGGCCCCTCCTATCTGGACGCGGCGGGGCAGGCGAGGTGTGGAACGCCCACTGCACCGATCGCAGGGTGCGTGCCCATGAACCTGCTTGGCGGGCCAGGCACGATGACGCCAGAGATGCAGGGGTACTCCGCCTTCGAGGCGCACGATGTATATGGATACGAGCAGAAGAACTACTTCGCCAGCCTCAGTGGTGACTTGTTCGCGCTGCCCGGCGGTACTTCGGCGTTCGCGCTCGGCGTTGAGCGGCGCAGTGAGAGTGGGTTCGATGCGCCCGATGCGCTGGTCAATTCGGGAGACACCACTGGCAATGCGCGCACCGCGACCCGCGGCGCCTATTCGGTAAAGGAAGCCTTCGTCGAGCTGGATCTTCCGCTGTTGTCCGACCTTCCGGGCATCCAGCGGCTTGAGGCCAACGTGGCCACCCGCACGTCACGCTACGATTCCTTTGGCAGCACCACCAATTCCAAGGTCGGGTTGATCTGGAAGCCCGTGACCGACGTGATGGTGCGCGCCAACTGGAGCGAGGGCTTCCGTGCCCCCTCCGTTGCCGAGCTCTATTCCGGTGTTTCGGACACCTTCGAGGATGTGAACGACCCCTGCGCCTCACTCTCGCGTGGCAGCCCGCAGACACCACCGGCCAGCTGCGCCGGGGTGCCTGCCTACAACCAGGCCAACACCCAGATACGCACCACTGTGGGTGGCAATGTGAATCTGGGGCCGGAGACCTCGATCAACCGCACCCTGGGGGTTGTGTACAGCCCGGGTTGGGCGCCGGGCCTGGATCTGTCATTGGACTGGTGGAACATCAAAATCGAGCAGGGCATCTTCACCCAGTCCGCCCAGACGATCTTCAACGACTGCTACTACGGTGGTCAGCAGCCGGCGTGCGCACTGATCGGCCGGGCGCCCAGTGGCGAGGTCTCCAATACCTTGGCCACGGCTCGCAACGTCGGCGTGCTTGAAGCCGAGGGCTTCGACTTCACTGCCAGCTACCGCTTGCCCGACACCGCCCTGGGCAGCTTCTCGGTCATCTGGGATTCGACCTATTTCAGCAAGGCGACAGCAGACGTCAACGGTGATGGAGTGGTGACCGAGGATCCGGTGAGCGGCGAGGGTGGCAACCTGGTGGGTGAGTACAGCAGCCGCAGCAACAACTGGCGCGTCCGTTCCAACCTCGCAGTGGCATGGGCCAAGGGCAATCTGGGTGCCACGGCGAATCTGCGCTACTACTCGTCCCAGGTGGAGAGCTGCTTCAACGTGCCGTCGGCCGAGCTGCGCAACCTGTGCTCAGACCCGGCCCGTAAAACGTCCTATGGGCCGCGTCCGGAGAATCGTATTCCCAGCGTGACCTACACCGATCTGAGTGGCTACTGGAATGCGCCGTGGAATGCTCGGATCACGCTGGGCGTGAACAACGCATTCGACCGTTCTCCGCCACGTTCGACGGTGGTGGCCGCCAACAGCTTCGATCCGCAATACGAAGTGCCTGGCCGCTTCTACTACATGCGCTACACGCAGAAGTTCTGATCCGAAGGCTCTCTCCAAGGATCATTCCACGGCCCTGCCAGGGCCGTGGCTTTTTACGCGCAGGCGGATTCGTCAAGCCAAGGCGCTCAGATGAGAAGAAATGAGATCAGTTGAGAGGACTGCAGACGCAAGGTCCAGTCCTTCAGTCCAAGATGCGGGTTCATTCATCTTGACCTGCCCGGCGGGTCGGTAGCGTACCTCGACAAGCGGGCCGGTGCGGGCGGTGTCAAACTACGCGCGGCGGGGCAGATGGCCAGCGTAATCACCGGCATCACGGTCATCAATGTCCATACGCGCGTCCGGCTCGCAGAAGATGTGACCCGCAGCAGCAGGGCAGTTGTACCGGCCAGCCACTCCAATCGATGGTGATGTCCGCGATTTGTGGCGCGGCTGAGAGAAGAGTGGGGGAGGGCGGGGAGGACGTCAGGAGGGTGCGGAGAGATCAATTGACAACGATTGAGGGAGGGGTAGAAGCCGACCGAGTGACTATTGCCCAGCATTGCACCCCTCGCCATGGAGTTGCGATCGTGCACGTACTTGATAGTGACAATCCCTGTACTGGGCGTGCGCCCGAGCAACGGATGCGGGCAATGAACAAGGGCGAGCTGGTCCTGCTTTACCAGCCCAAGGTTGAATGCGGAAGTCGGAGAATAGTTGGTGCCGAGGCAGTGGCTGCCTGGCAGCATCCTCAATGGGGACTCATCGCACCCGTTGATTTCGTCGGACTCGCCGTGAACCAGGAGCGCATCCATCAGATTGGTCGATGGGAAGTCGATCGGGCCTGTGCCCAGCTAAGCGAATGGCACAGGGCTGGCAACGCTGATTGGACGATCGCGGTCGACATTTCTTCGGTCCAGCTTCAGCATCCCGACTTCTGCGGCAATGTGCGCGATGCGCTTCGTCAGAATGGAATTGCAGCAGACAAGCTGATACTGGATGTTGCGGAATCATGCCTGATGCAGCAGAGCGATGTGTGCCGCAACGCTCTGCTGGATCTGTTCGCGGATGGCGTACAGATCGCGCTGGAAGGTTTCGGCAATAGGGTCACCAGTCTGGCACGGTTGAAACGCCTTCCTATCAATGAGTTGAAGATCGATCCGGTATTTGTCGCTGACGTTGACAGAAATACCGTGGATTCTGAAATTGTTTCGTCCATCGTCACCTTGGGCGCGATCCTTGGATTGCGGGTGGTTGCTGAGGGCGTCGAACGCCTCGAGCAGTTTCGCGCAGTGGAAATGCTCGTGTGCGACCAGACCCAGGGGCTGCTACACGCGCCAGCGATCAGCGGCGATGAGTTCCTGCTGAGGTTCGGCCTGCAAAAACACGCGGGCGCCGCGGTGGCACCGTCAGGAACCAAGGAGGTGGCCTTTGGATGAGATCGCCGATCCGGCGCCTCAGGTCCGCCTGCGACTTTGTGCGCTGATGCTCCGACATTTTCAGGCCGGGCGACCCAGCCTACGGATTGCACAGGAGGACTTTCCTGGGTACTCCATCATTGAGATCCATAGAACCTTTCACCATCTGCGTGCGCTCCGATGGCTGGAAGCAACTTTCGCCCATGGCGGGGAGGGCCGCCATTTCTCTGGTTTGGTGGTCTCGCTGACGCCCTTGGGGCATGCGGCTGCGCGGGCGCTATCCGCAGAGGCCGGGTACCCGGCTGGACAGTAGGGAGCAAGGGCAAGGTATGAAACGGGAATCGAAGCCGACCATTGCTACTAGTCTGGCGTACTACAGAAGGTCCTTATACTTGGGAATGGTTCTTCTAGCTGCAGGCTGCACTTCCATCCCCATTGGCGGAGTTTCCGAGTCGGACGAGGCTTCCGCCAAGCGATTGTTCTCGGCTTATCCCGAGATAGCTCTCGGGTTCTACGAAGTGCCTGGGCGAGATGTTGAATCGATCGTAACGAACATGGAGTTCCGAGGCCCCATCGACAAGAATGACTACAGCAACGTCTATGGATTGACGCTTTGGAATGTGCACTGGAATGGAGCCAAGCGCGAGGCAGTCAACTGCTACGGAGACCAGGCAAAGATCAGCCTTGTAGTGTCCGTTCTTCTGCCAAAGAAAAGCGACGCAGATCGGCTGCCGCCCGATGTCGCAGCGAAATGGAAGCGTTTCACGCGAGCTCTGTATGAACACGAAGTCCTGCATGTGGAGAACGGCGTGGCCGCAGCGGCTGCGGTCCGGTCGTCACTTCGGACAGGTAGCTGTGAAGAATCGAACGCAAAGGCAGGCGAAGTAGTTCGCAGCCACGCCAAACGAGATGTCGTCATCGATAAAGAGACGAGTCACGGCGTAGCCGATGGCGCGCACTTTCCCTGAGACGATCAAAGTGAAGTGGCGAGACAACACCTCGATGAATGATGTTGATCGGGTACGGCAGGAGGTCAAGAGACTCCAGGCGCGCCACGGGCTACACGTGCCGGCAGGAACGCAACATAATATACATTATGCGAAATACTGTATCGGGCGGCCGCAGCCTTCGTTGGCTCTGCATGGCAATGGCTGAGGCTCTGGCTTGGCTCTTGCCTCCCTGCTGGCTCCTCCGACAAGGATGAGATTGCAGCATGAGCAAGATCGATCCCCATGATCGCATCGACCTAACCGGCCCTTGGGCCGGTTTCGGATTCCAAGCTGGGCACATGTTCACCCCCGAAGGTCATCAGCTAGAGCCATGCGACATGACCTGGTGGTCCCTGACCTGCAACATTGCGCGGGAATGGCGACTGATGATGGCTGAGGCGGCTCCCCGGAGACCAGCTGCACGAAAAGCTTCGGCCACGGCGAAATCCAGCGTCATCTACCTAGCCGAAGCGCTCAGAATTCGCCGAGAACGACGGTCCGGCGTGCGTGATCCCGGCCCCGGCGCCGAGACGTCCAATGTGGTCTACATGAGTCGTGGGCCGAAGCCGCGTCAGCGCGTGTAAAGCGCTTCCGTAGGGGCGCTGCCCCTACACCCCCAGTACAATGCAATCTGGATGTGATTGGGGGGCGTATGGAGCGCGAACGGCCTGAGTACCTTCCGCCGATTGAGCGGAAGCGTTGGAATTTCCCGTGGCTGATTACCGGATTTTTGACTCTGGTGAGTCTTACAACCATTGGCGTGCTTACGCTGGGTCGCACAAACAGTGCCTGGAGTGAGCGTTTTGAGGGTGTGCGGTGATCCATTGAGGCCGCTGAGCAGCCGTCGACGGCTAGGACTGAGCTGCCGACGGCCAATAGCCCGGTGCCGTCGGCGCTTCCAGAACGTCAGCACGCACAGCCATCCCGGAATGCGCAGAATCTGCGCTGTATCAATGGAATGTTCTTCCGTCGAATTGAGGGGGGCTGGGAGAACCTTCCGGGCTCTCGGTGTGGCGATATCCCGGAAAGTACTGTCCAGTGCTTTGCAGGAAAGCCGTACAGGCAAATGTCTGCTGATGGAGGCTGGGTTCTCTCACCGCGAGATCGCTGCCCGTGACGCGTCACGATAATCAGAAGGTCGCCGGGTAAGGTGGCGTCTCCGGGAACGTCCCCATTGGGCGTTTCCCGACCTCAACCAGCGCATGTGGTGACGGCTCGGGTGTCCCGGATGGCGATGACTGAGCGATGCCGCGAGCTGGGTGATCCTGACTCGACTCCGATTCCTGGCGTGGTGCGCGATACGGGTTGTAGGCCGGGCCATCGCGTGCGATCGCCACGCATACCGGTAGCGAGATCTTTGCCTTGGTACCCTGCTCTGTGACACACGTGCAGGTGGTGTCCTGCTCGGTGGTGCCGGAGGCCATGCAATACAGCTCAGGTTGCGATTGCACGGTGCGATCATCGAAGGCGGGGGCAGACCACGGCTGAAACTCCACACGTGGTTTGTGTTTTTGCACGTATTCTTCGCGGGTGAGGGGCCGTGCCGCCGGCATGCCCGCGCCCAAGGGCGCCAGGGCCCCTGCCGCCGGCAAAGCTTCGGCCCCCTGCTCTTCCTTCTTCGCAGCTTGTGCGTTGGAGGGTTTGATCAGGAACAGCCAACCCAACCACAAGATGCCTATCAAGGCGACCGCCACTGACAGTCCCTGCCAGACTCGCTTCGGTACCTTGAACTTGTGACTGGCCGTGTGCAGCGTTGCGCTGCGATACCTGTCATAGAGGTTCTTCGGGTAGACCCAGATTTCTTCTTCGGCCTTGTCGCGTATCCGCTCATCGTAGGGATCAGCCTGCACGCGGGTCCACGTCAGAACACCGGCCCGCTGCATGCCAAACGCGCGATTCATATGGGTATGCGAGCCGATCAGGCTGCGCACCTGGTGGTGGATCTTGCTGGGCCACTGGGTGACGAACACCAGATCGAAACCGCGATGTCGGTGCGTGGACATCGAGCGAATGCGTGGGTCTTCCGATTCCCCCGGCTTGCCGGTGGACGGGAATAGCCTGCCATAGCGCTCCAGCCCCTGAGTGTTGCCATCCGAATGCGCTTCGTCGTACAGCACGAAGGAGCCATCGGGAAGCTGGGTCCAGTCGTTGTGGTCAGGCAGCTTTTCGAACCATGGGAAGGCGTCCGGATTCTCCTCAGTGGTGGCACCTGCGACGTTGGTGAAGAACCGTCGCGGCTGCGCCTTGCCTTCTTTGACGGCCTGCCGGTTTTGCTCGTAGAACTCCTGCGCCATGCTCATGGCGCGCAAGGTCTTGCCGTTGCCGGGCTGGCCGGAAATGAGATACATCATTTGGATGCAGCCTTCTGAACTGCGACTTTGCCAGCGTCAATCACAACCTTGGTGACCATGGCAGAGCCAACGATGGTGATGGCCTCCCCTGCCCCTGCGAGCAGCAGCACATTGGCGAGGTCACCGGAAATGCCGCCCCAGTAGGAGACGACAAGGTTCAATGCTGATTTGACCAGCGGAAGCAGCGCGGCGCCGGTCGCAAGCCCGAGGCCCGCGCCGGTCAAAACACGTGCGAGAGAGTTGCCCAGGAGCTGGACAAGGAAGGCGGCAAGCCAAGGCATTATCTTCTGAGCCCCAGAACGATGTAGGCAGCAACGATGGCCGCGAATGCGATCACCATGCCGCGGATGTACCGAGAGAAATCACACAGCGGCTTGAACTCGAAAACCATGGCGGCGCTGTAGCCGCCGAGCGATACATTGATGGTCCGAGGTGACGGGCAAGACCCACCCCCTAGACCGCTGGACCACTGCCCTTGGTAGCTGCCGGGAATGGGGGGATCCATATAGGGCATCGGCACATCGCCCGGATACTGCGGATCGCCCGGGAGGCTCGGATTCTCTCCGCCATCGCCACCGCCATCACCATCGCCGTCCCCGTCGCCATCTCCATCCCCGCTACCACCGCCGTCGCCGCCGCCGTCACCACCCCCTGAGCCGCCGTCCCCTCCCCCATCGCCACCGCCGTCACTACCGCCACCGTCGCCATCACCTCCCCCTGTCTCCCCGCCAGTGCCGCCACCATCATCGCCACCGCCGTCGCCAGCGGGCTTAGGCTCAGGCGCGTCAGATTCTGTGCAGGTGCCCCCGGTGGGCGTGTAGCTGAAACCGGCCACACCAGCCGGATCGAGTGCGCTGGAGTACATACAGCCCCTGTGGCAAGCATTGACCGACGCGGCAGTGCTACCACCCTCCCAGCCAAACTCTTCAGGACGTGCGCTGCACTTCGTCTTCCAGCCACGCTTGACGGATGCATATCGCCCGCTAGACGCATATGAAGGTCGGACAAAGCCGACATAGCCATTGCCCTCCTGCTCAACCATAGGGTTCCAAGTAAAGCCGCCAGCAGCGTTAGATCGACCAGCCTGCTCAGTAGCTGCAGCCCAGGCAGCTGCATAGGCTTCGCCCTCATCATCGCAATCCATATAGCCCACGTCCGCGCTGGGCGAACACACAGCAGCGTGCAGTGAAGGAGCGAAGAAGTAGAGCGCCGCAACCAGTGGCGCCAGCAGGACACGCGTCATCTAGTCACCGAACGCGATGTAGAGCGCGGCACTGCCGACGCAGAGAACGAATAGACCGAGCATCATCAATCCCTCATTGAAAGGGGCCGGATTGCCCGGCCCCGTTGCTACTGCGATCAGCCGAAGATCGCAGCCTTGAACCACTTGTAGCCAACCGCGATTGCGGCCGGTGCCAGCTTGGCGGTGCCGATGGCAGCGACACCCGCTGCCAAACCGGCCAGAACGGTGAGTGCAGCGCTGTAATCCAGATCCATGATGATCCCCTTGCGTAGTTGAGTTAGTTGCGAACGGACCTGCCTAACTGCTTGTATGCCCATGCCACGGCGAAGCACACCGCAACCATGGACAACAACCCCGACACCTCGGCAGTGGTAAGTGCGGGGATATCGGTGCGCGGCACGAATCCAGCCTGCTCACAGGTGCCAGTCTGTTCGTTGAATTGCAGGCACTCGTAGACGTACCGCGTCATGACTTAGGCCTGCGCTGCCGGGCGCGGTGCAGCCTTCTGCAGCGGGCGCAGCACGGTGAACTTGCTCAGGGTTGCAACGCCCTTATTGACCTGCAGCATGGCTGGAACATCCAGCTCGTATTCGCCCGCCTGATAGCCGGGCTGGCCCTTGTCCAGGCGCACATCGAACGGATAGGCGAAGCCATCGGCCTCCAGCTTGCCGCGCTGCTTGCGGGTGGTGAACTCAACGTTCTCGTTGCGGTCGTTGGTGAAGCTGCCGCCACGCTCGTTGATCTGCGAATCCAGTACGGTGACCTTGATCATTTCGTTACCCCTTGGAGGTTGGTTGTACGGCCGCGATTTCGGGCCAGTGCGCTGCTGTGTCACCTGTGACCCACTTCGGCAGCGATGGCGAAGTGCAGGATTCGATGACCGCCCGCAGTGACTGATCGTCCGGGCAGTTCTTGGAAATGAAGTTCAGTGCCGCGCCGTACTGGCGGCGGATGTGGCGACGAACGCTCTTCCACGTCGCCTCAACGGCGGCTTTCGTGATCTCGATGCGCGTGGCGACGCAGCGCAGGAAGCACAGGACCGGATAGGCGCCGAGCAGGTAGGAGGCCGGGTCCCGCAGAATGTCGAGCGGCAGTTCCTTGCGGTTGGACGCGCGGAACTGGGCCTCATAGCGGACCCATGGTGACAGCTTGTCGCCCTGCTCCCTGCCCTTCTCGTAGACGCGCAGCTGCTTTTCCGACTTCTTGCCGCCCACGTAGAGGGTCTTGCCATCGCCGCTGTCGTAGTCGTCAACCAACTGCGCCTTGGGGCGCTGGCCGCGGTTATCGAACTCGCCCTGGGCGTACCACTTCTGTGCCAGACGCAAGGGGTAGTTGCCCACAAGATCATCGGCGCACACGTCGATGCGGGTGATCCTGCCGCCGCAGCTTTCGAGCTTCGCTCGAAGCTCCAGCCACCGCTGCGCATGGCCGCAGCGCGCTGCTGCTACTGCCCTACACCCATCGCCGGTCAACTCAATTCGGGCGGTATAGGTGCCGTCAGCACGGCGGCAGTTCTCGCCGCCAAGCTCGATCATGCCGACGAACTTCTTTTCAGCGTTGAGGATCTTGATGCGCCACAGGTAGAAGCGCCCTCCCCCGGCTACTTCGTCCAGTTCCAGCCCAAGCCCTGCGAAGAACCAGCAGAAGATCTGCAGGGCGACAATGCGGGCGTTGTCGGGGCTGAAATCGACCCATTGCCGGATCTCTTCGTAGGAGTCGCCCTCACGGAATGCCAGCTCGTTCAACACCGCGAGCATGTCCACCGAAGCGGAAAACCAGTCAATGCCGACCGTCAGGGTTCCCTCTGGGTTCCTGAATTCACTGACTCCCCTGTTAGACGAGGGGAGTCCCGACCCGGCCAGCACCGCGCGATCACCGAGCATTGGAGCGATCCTTTCGGAGATTCCACAGGCGACGAAGCCCCAGCCATGCCTGTTCGATGACGATGGAGACGACAGCCACACCGAGCACGAGCGCGACAAACACAGCGCACACCGTGAGACCCATATCGAGCTGGGTTAGCTCGGCGAAGGAGGGATACCTACTCATGCGGCTCGCTCCTGCTCTTCTGCGTAGCGAGCAGTGGCCAGCAGATCGCCGCGCTTGGTGGCGGCAATCTCAGCCTGTGCGAGTGCGATGACCTGGGCTTCACGGGACTGCTGCGAGGCGGTGTAGTCACGCCGGTCGAACAGCCACGAAACGAGCTTTGCGCAGCCGATGGACACGGACAAGATGGCGGCTAGCAGAACAAAGGCAGAGAGGGGGGCTGTCATGCCAGAATCTCCCTTTCAGACTGGGGCCGGGGGGCGGCATGAAGAAGTTGAAGAACGAAATGCATGAGATCTCCACCGTGGAGATATGGGCTGCAGGAACGCTGTTCTTCTCCACTGGCGCTCTGGCGGGGGGCGTGCTGTTTGGTGTATTCAGCACTGGTGGGAACGCGGCCGACGTTGTGGCAGCAGTGGGTGCAATTGCCGCAGCGGTGGGCACCTGGGTAATTGGATACGGCGCTTGGAAGTACGCGCGAGAGGCGCACTCTCTGCGTCAAGATGAGGTTCGAGCCCAGCAGGCCGGACTGCTCGGAGAGAAATTCTCTGTTCTCAATAGACTTAGACACATCGTCCATTGCACGCGGGACACCATGCATCAGTTTGGCGAGCACCTTGAAGATGAGGGTGTACCCATCGACGCAGTGGAGTTTCTTGCGTCCTGCGAGGCCTGCACCATTTACATCGGCGCCCAAGACTGGGAGGCCGTAGCTCTCATGGCGAGGGACCCGGGTGGCCTCGACATGCTGTCCGTGCTGCGACTCCGCGCACGAGATCTCTTGAAGGAGTGCGCAGCTGTGATAGCGGCTCACGAGGATTCTCTCCCGAATCCCCTTCCTCGCAGCCTTCAGGTTTCCCACGTAATCATCAGCGTGGTTGGAATGCTGCGCCTGTGCAACGCGATTGAGGTGTACGAAGTCCAAAGGCGCGAGAAGTTGTTGGCAGAAGCGCGAGTACTCGAGCTGGCCATGACTGGGGAACTCGGTGAAGTCGTGCCTGCCGAAGTCTGAGCAATCAACTAGCGTGGACAATTCCCGCCCCCTGCCCAAGCCCCAAAGAAGACCCGCCAGCAGCCTTGGGGTGCCGGTGGCGGGTGAAATCCAAGGCCCTTGGATTACGGATGTGATTCAATACCCTTGAATTCAAAAAATCAAGGGCCTTGGATCAGATGGACGTCAATTCCCTGCTTGACCAGGCGAAAGAGGCGTGCGGCGTCAGCTACGACAAGGACTTAGCGCCGCGACTGGGCGTGCGGCCGTCTGCGATTAGCAACTATCGAAAGGGTGTTTCCCACCCTGACGCGGTGGTTTGCGCAACATTGGCTGGATTGACAGGGGTGCCGCTCGCCCGAGTGCTGGGCGTGATCGGCGAGGCGCGCGCCATCAGCCGAGAAGAAAAGGCTGTCTGGCGGAAACTGGCAGCAACTGCCATGGCGCTCTGTCTGGCCGTCGGCTTTGGCCTACCCCACAAGGCTCAAGCCGCCGTCAACGGCTTTGATAAGGCCACCGTCTATACATTATGCGAAATGTCACATCCGGCCTGATCCGGTTCGTGGGCTCCGCTTGGCAATGGCTCCGGCTCTGGCTTGGCTCTTGCCTCCTGACGAAGCAGGTAAATCTGTTACCAAGCGCCAAGTAAAAGTGTTACGCGTTCGAACACAGCGCCTTTGGAACATGAGTCTTTGCCCTTCATCCTACGATCCTATTCCGGCCTGGCATGCCGAGTGCTCCAAGCCAAGATGCAGCCATGCTGCCCGCGCTTGGGCGGGCTCAAGCTAAGGATTCTTTCGAAAGAACTTCAAATGCAGCCATCGCGCCCGCACTTGCACTCCGAAGCGTCAGGTACCATGGCATAGACGCTAAGGCTCAACTTCCGAGACTCCCTCAATGAACGACACTGATCGAGAGATCATGCTGGTTGCCATGGTAATCGTCGGATTTGCGGTCTCATTTGTCTGTTGGGCTGCCTGGCTAGCTCGCAGAACGCGACTTGCGCGGAGTCAGCGGACGGGCCTCCGGCGCAAATGAAGCCGGACCGTTCTTTCGTGTGCCCTGGAAGGCGGCACAGCGCTATTGTTTTTGGCGTCTGCGAGCCGCAGGCGGACGAACTTCTTTGGATCGCTTGAGCGCCACTTCCAGCTGAGCTGGCAAATTTCGAAGCCCTGAAAGTTGACCCTCAAGCGCGTCACATTTGCCGCGCAGGATATCGGCAGACTGACTGGCCGTGGCGGCCGCTGATTGGGCGGCCTGGATGTCCTGACGCAGCTGCTTCTCAAGTGCCCTGTGTTGTTCCGATGCCTTGCTTTGCTGCACCTGGAGTTCCTTCACCTCCTGGCGGGCTCGATCCACGTCGCTGAGCGCTCGATTCTCGACAGATCTGACGTACTCGGTCCAGTCCTCCCGCTCAGATTTCGCCGTCTCTAGGGCCTCGTGAAGCCGGACGTCGAGTTGCTGCCTCGCTGTTTCGATTCGGTCGGCTCTTCGACGCTCGAGGTCGCGCTGCTCTGCAAGTTCAGAGATCTGTAGCTGAAGCTGGTCGACCAGGTGCTGTAGCTCTGAAGCTTGGGTCGTTGCAATTCTCTCCCCGGTGAATGCAACGTCACGCTCTGCACGCATTTGCGCCAGCTCTTCAGCCAGAAGTCGGGAACTGGCCTCCAGCGCATCACGCTCGGAAGCTAGGGCCCGCTCGGACGATGCAAGCTCTCGACGGGCGGCCTCCTGGGCATGCTTCAGCGCCAACTCCCACCATTGCCCGGCGAGTTCTGCCAACACCGCTGGCGCATCTTCCAGGTTCGGACGCGCTGGCTGCAGGCGCGTGCCAAGTCGGTTCCACCATGTTTCCAGCCAGCGGGTCACCGTGTTCGGCGAGCCTGTCCCCAGGTGAGCCCGGATCCGCTCTACGGTTGGGCGTTCGCCCTTGGCGACCAACTCGTCAGCGGCGGTATGGACGTCAGTTTCGGTGATGCCGCGGGCCATGCGAAGTCTCCTGTACTGGCACCCTACTCTGCTGATAACGTACTCGCGATAAGTGATGATTATCACTAGTAGGAGCCGTATTTCATAGCGTACATTACATACTATGAAGCAAAATTCCACTACTTCGACCTTGCCGGAGACCGCCACTCATCTGGTCCTGCCGCAGCAACTGGCTCAGCAGGCCGCCGATGCTGTGCGCGAATTGCTCGCCGAGGCAGCCGCGACGAACACCACCCGCAGCTATGCGACTGCGCTGCGCTACTGGGCGGGCTGGCATCAGGGGCGCTATGGCATCGAGCTGGCGCTGCCGGTCAGCGAGGCCGTTTTGATCCAGTTTCTGGTCGACCATATCCAGCGCAGGAGCAAAACCGGCCTAATCAGCGAACTGCCACCGGCGCTGGATCAGGCCTTGGTCGCCGCTGGGCTGAAGGCGAAGATCGGGCCGCTGAAGCTGTCGACGGTTGTTCAGCGCGTGGCCGTGTTGTCCACCGCGCACAAGCTCAAGCGTCTGGCCAATCCCTGCGAGTTATCGAGCGTGCGGACCCTGCTCAGCCGCGCCCGCCGCGCCTCCGTCAAGCGCGGTGAGCGGCCAACCAAGAAGACCGCCATCACGCGGCCAGAGTTGGAGGCCATGCTGGCCACCTGCGAGGACTCCCTAGAAGGCCTGCGTGACCGTGCCCTGCTCTGCTTTGGGTTTGCCAGCGGCGGGCGCCGGCGGAGTGAGATCGCTGCCGCAGACATGCGAGACCTGCGCAGGGTCGGTGAGGACAGCTACATCTACCGGCTGGAGTACTCCAAGACCCAGCAGGCAGGGGTCAAGGCGGATTCGACGCCTGACAAACCGATTCTGGGGCGCAGTGCTGAAGCGCTCGCGGCCTGGCTCGATGCGGCAGAAATCCAGGGAGGGGCGATCTTTCGGCGGATCTGGAAGGGGCGGGTCGGCCCTGCCCTGCTTCCGGGCTCGGTGGCCGCAATTGTGAAGCGTCGGGCTCGGTTGGCGGGTCTGGCAGGCGACTTTGGGGCTCACAGTCTTCGGTCGGGTTTCGTTACCGAGGCGGGCAAACAAGGTGTCCCCTTGCCTGCAGTCATGGCAATGACCGAACATCGCTCGGTGGCCAGCGTCATTGGGTATTTCCAAGCTGGTTCGGCAGAAGATAACCCGGCTGCACGACTTCTAAAGTGAAGGATCAGAAAGTCGGCTGCCATGGGCTACAGGTGGATGGCCTAGATGATGGATCAGCACAGACGGTTGACAGGGCGGATCAGCGTGAGATTGTTACGTTAGTTTGAAGGTACTGCCAGGATGGTATTCCTTTTTGCGGCCGGGGGTGTGTGTGACGCCTGAAACAATTGCGCGACTTTTAGCCTCGATGAATGCGGGCCGTCTTGTTATGGTCTGCGGCGCTGGGTTGTCGATGGCGCCACCTAGCAGCCTGCCATCGGCCCGTGCAGTCGCCGAGCGATGCTTCGACAAGTACCGTCTCGAATCTGATCCGAACTGTGACCTCGGTCTTCGGGAAAATCTGGAGGCACTCGCCGAGCACTTTGCAGGACTCAACTCCCTTCAATCGGTCTTCATCGAACATCTCGTGCCCTGGCCCGCTTTTGTGCGGCCTTCGAATACAGGGCATGCCGCGATCGCGGATTTTCTAATCACTCGCGCCGCCGTTGCTGGCATATCGAGCAACTACGATACATTGATCGAGCGACGCGCTTGGGACTACGGCGCGGACTTCCGCGGCTCGCTCGACGGAGACGAAGCCACCGTCGATTCAGTCCGTCAGGCCCCCTTGCTGAAGTTCCATGGCTGCTCCCACCGTGATCGGCAAGCAACGGTCTGGGCGCCTTCGCAGCTCGACGATCCAACCATCTCGGCTCGCATTGCGCGAAGCAAGGTTTGGATGGCTGCCAACCTTCGGCAGAAGGACTTGCTCGTCGTCGGCTTCTGGTCGGACTGGGAATACCTCAATGTCGTGATCGGCGAAGCGCTGATCGACGTGCAGCCGCTGTCCGTGACCGTCATCGACCTCTCGCCCACTAACGCCCTAGAGCAGAAGGCCCCGCAACTCTGGGAGATCGCGCACGCACAAAACGTGACATTCGAACATGTGCAAGAGTCAGGAGCTTCGGCACTTGACGAGCTTCGTCGAGCCTTCTCATCGAACTACCTTCGTCAGGTGCTCGACGCCGGACGAGCCACCTTCGAGCAAGCTACCGGAGCTGACTGTGACCCTGCTTGGCTAGACGTCGGAAATTTCGACAGCGAGGCCCTTTATAGTCTGAGGCGGGATGCAGAAGGCGTCTCGGCGGCGGAGCCTCCCAAGCTCCTGCGTCCAGCAAATCCAGAAGCCCTCGGCTTCTTCCACTTGCTGCTCCGTCAGGCTGGCGCGGTTCAAAGCGCCAATGGTTATGATCTAAACGGCCGGAGCATCCGAGTCCTGAACGGGGCGCAATCTATCCTCGGGACGCTACGAGGGAAGTTCGTCGAACCGCCTGCCGCGATGCAGTCCGACATTGTCGTCGCGGTAGGCGCGACCAACTTGGGCGTGCCGGACAATGTCGTGCGCAGCGGACGCACCGGTGACGTCATTCGTCCGGACCCCGCGGGCGAATGGTACGACCTTCCTGGGGCAATAGCTGCGTTGGGCATCTGATGGACATCTTCACCCAAGCCGAAATCCTCCTTCGCGATGCACAGTATGAAACCTGGACGTGGACGGGCTCGGCCGGCCCGGTGATCTGTTTCGAGAACGTGGCGTTGATGGGATTCGTCCACGTCTTCGATAGTGCAGATGCTCTTCTCGGCGCCTGGAAGGAGAACCAGCAGGTCGCGCTTGCGCGGCATGCCACTTCGTTACGCGGTGCGGGAGCGAAAGCATGGAACGTGTATTCGATCTTTTTGACCCCGGATCAAGATGCGCGCCGAGGGCGCGAGATCGAACGCATCGAAGAGGATTTCTCTTTGACCCGGAAAATCGCGAGGGCCTCCATCACCACGCCTGAAGACGTTGAGAAGGCACTGCTACCGCTGTTGTCGATACGCTCCAAGCCACTGCTCGGCGCGTCAAACTTCGAAACGAGACTGCGCACCAGGCTGAAGGACATCTCTCCGGACGCCGTTACCGCTTTTCTAAGCGAGACCGCGCCGGCTGAGATCGCTCGCATCTTGGGAGCGACATCATGAGGCTCGATTTCATCGAAGTATGCGGCTTTCGTGGCTTCAGGGATCTCGTCCGGATCAATTTCGGACGGGGCTTCACCGTCATCACCGGTCGCAACGGCGTGGGCAAGAGCACGCTGTGCGATGCGGTCGAGTTTGCGATCACAGGCTCCATCGACAAGTACACCTTCGAGAAGGCGGCGAAGGAGAGCCTCAGCGACTACCTTTGGTGGCGCGGTGAAGGCGTTCCCAACGCCCACTACGTGACAGCCTCTTTCGTCGATGACAGCGGAAAGCCATTCGCCATCACACGGACGCGGGAGCGCGGATCCGATCGCTCACCGCAGGAAATCCAAGCCGCGCTTTGCCGCGGACCTGCGCCAGACGACGCACTTCGGCAACTCACACGGACGTCGATCATCCGCGACGAATGGATCGCTGCGCTCAGCCTGGATCTCACGGAGACGGAGCGGTTCGATCTCGTGCGCTCGGCACTCGGTGCACTGGAAGGCTCGGAAGCCGGTAGCAGAGCCAAGGAGGTCGTCACTGCCGCTGAAGCTGCGCGCTCTAAAGAGGAGGCTGCTTATGAGGCCGCTCGTTCGCGACTGGCTGACAGGCTGACGCAGCAGTCTGAAACCCACGCCGCGCTCAGCCGATCAGGCGACATGTCCAGCGCGCTTCAGGTGATCGCTGCCGCGGTACCGGATGCACCCACCGAACTGACGGCGCGACTGGCTACTGGTCGAAACGCATTGGCAACCGGACGAGCCAGACTCGGTCGGATGGGCGAAGCGCTTCAACTTGGTAGAGAAGTCGCGGCGGTGCAGGCGATCTACAACGCTCCGGAGGCGGTGGCGAACCGCGAGGCCGCATCGGTAGCGCATGAAGTGGCGCAGCGCGAGCATGACGATGCACAGCAAGTCGTCTCGGAAGCTGAACAGCGTCTCCTGCGGGAAGAAGAGATGGACGCGATGGCGGCGTCGCTGAGCCTCCTCGTCGAACACGGCGAGCGCGTTGGGCTGCATTACGATCATTGCCCGCTATGCGGAGCCCATCGGACATCAGACGAGTTCGCTGCCGGCCT
The DNA here is from genome assembly GCF_059368615.1 of Stenotrophomonas sp. YJH_SMC_40. Classification (NCBI taxonomy): domain Bacteria; kingdom Pseudomonadati; phylum Pseudomonadota; class Gammaproteobacteria; order Lysobacterales; family Lysobacteraceae; genus Stenotrophomonas; species Stenotrophomonas sp. YJH_SMC_40. The sequence continues at coordinate 65,243 of NZ_JCAFRX010000005.1, forward strand.
GGCTGCGGCGCGACGACGGATTACGTCACTGGCGTCGGGCGTTCAGGTCGCTCGCGATGCTCTTGCTTCCGCGAAGGAGAAGGAGCGGCAACTCAGCCTCACGTTACAGATAGCCACCGCCGCCGTTCAAGCTCATGAGGGCGAGCTGCGGCGTCTACGGGACCAGGAAGATGCGCACGTGGAGTTCTACAATCAGTGGGGGCTCGATTACCGCTTCATCCAAGATCCTGACGGGCTGGAGCAGGCCATTTCTCAGGAACGGGACTGGCTGATCGACCTCGAGCGTGCCCTACTCGTGTTAGAGGCCTCGCAAGCGGTCTCGCGAATGTCGTCGATCGAAAGCAACATCTTGGCGCTGCGAGCTGAAATCGAGAAGCTGGCGCAGGCAGTCAGCCAGTCGCAAGATGCCCTCACAGCGGCCCGTGAGATCGAACGCTCTATCAGACGCGTGAGTGCGGAAATCATCGACGAGCGCCTTGCTCAGATCAGTCCTCTGCTCAACGAGCTCTATCAGCGTCTGCGACCGCACGCCGACTGGCGCACAATCGACTACAGCATCCGCGGTGACGTCCGACGTTTCCTAAGCCTCAAGGTAGGCGACGGGCTGAATCCGCAATTCGTCTTTAGCAGCGGTCAGCGTCGCGCGGCCGGTCTCGCCTTCCTTCTTTCGGTCCATCTTGCGCGGGCGTGGACGCCGCTCAGGTCCCTTCTACTCGATGATCCTGTTCAGCACATCGATGATTTCAGGGCCCTTCACCTGGTCGAAGTGCTCGCCGCTCTGCGCTTGGATGGGCGCCAGATAATCTGCGCCGTCGAAGACCCCGCGCTTGCCGATCTGCTGTGCCGGCGCTTAGTGAGCACTTCGACGGAGGGAGGCCGGCGTCTAGACATCGACCTTGGACCGCTCGGCGCCACAAGTGTGGTCGCCGACCAGGAAATCAATCCGATGCCGGCCAGTGTTTTACGTGGTATTGCTACCGCATGACGGCTGAGAGCGCGCAAATCGAGCTTCCGGTGCCACGCGCACGCCGAGCGCATGGACCCTGGAGCGATCTGGCGCTCCACACCATCGGCTGGCGCGCGTTTCAGGATCTTTGTTCGCAAGTGTGCGAGGTCGTACTCGGCCGACCCGTAGAGATCTTCCGTGAAGCACAGGACGGCGGCCAGGACGCGGTCTTCCTCATCCCCTCGGGAATGGACGCCCCCCCCATCGGCACGGTTCAGTGCAAACATACGTCCGATGCCATGAGGGCCCTGAAGCTCAGCGATCTCACCGCCGAGCTTGAGAATATCCAGGAACTGGTTAAAGCCGGTCAGGCGGACACCTACGCCTTCATGACGAACATGAGCGTAGATGCGCCTATCGCGGCGGCGATGCGCGCCAGGCTTCGGTCGCTCGGCGTGCGCAGGCCGCACATTCTTGGTCGCCAGTATATTGTCCGGGTCATCAGAACCAGTGCCCGGCTGCGGGCCCTCGTCCCACAGGTCTACGGTTTGGGAGACCTCACATCGATCGTTGATGAGCGCCTGAGCGAGCAGAGTCGGGCGCTCCTTGACAGTTGGATCCCAAAGCTCCGCACCTATGTGCCCACAAAAGCGCATCGGGACGCCGTCAACGCCATTTCCAGCCACGGCGTCGTGCTGTTGCTGGGCAATCCATCAAGCGGCAAATCAGCCATCGGTGCGATCGTGTCGACGATTGCTTCGGAAAATCCGGACTGCACCGTTCTCGCCTTGACCAGTCCACGCGATTTCGAGGCGGGATGGAATCCGAACGATCCGGGGCGCTTCTTCTGGATCGATGACGCATTCGGCTCGAATGTGCTGCGCGACGACTTTGTGCAGGACTGGGCGTCGGCCTTTTCGAAGCTGAGGGCCGCGATCAAACACGGTAACCGCTTCCTCCTGACCTCCCGCAAACATATCTATGAAGCGGCGCGACGTCGGCTCGGACAGCGCAACCTTGCCCAGTTTGCTGATGGCAGCGCCGTAGTCGATGTGGGCGAGCTGACCTTTCAGGAGAAGGCGCAGATTCTCTATAATCATGTAAATTTCGGCCAGCAGAGCCAGAGCTGGCGTTCGAGCGTCAAGCCACACCTAACAGCAGTCGCCGCCGTTCGCGACTTTCTTCCTGGGATTGCCGAACGCCTTGGTGACCCGAACTTCACGAAGGGACTCTCACCTCGCGAAAGCTCTCTCGTTCGCTTCATGGAAGAACCGACGGAGCATTTAATTGACACGGTCAACGCTCTAGATGATCAGCTTCAAGCAGCGCTCATATTGGTTTATGTCCATCAAGCTGGCTTCGACCCCAGCGACCACGATGTGTCCGCTGCCCAGGCGGTCGCGGAGCTGACGGCGTACAGCCTCACAAAGATCCAAGATTGTTTCGCTGAGCTGAAAGGCTCGTTCCTGAAGGTCTCCGGATCAAAATGGACCTTCGCTCATCCGACGATATCCGACGCACTGACGGAGATCCTGCGTCAGAAGCCGCATATGATGGCGGCGCTCATACGTGGCGCGACGATCGACACCATTCTCAGCAGCTTCACGTGTGAAGGCTCGCCCCTCATTCGAGACGCGCTTGTCATCCCGACTACGCTGGATGACGCTCTGGTCGTCCGGCTTGGCCGCACCCCCGATGAATGGCACCGCAATTGGATGCTTTTCCACTTCCTGTCCTATCGAGCAAGCGGACCCGTGTTCGCCAAGGTTATCCAGCAATTTCCAAATCTACTTCGACGATCCTGCTGGCGAACCGACATCGTCGGCAACGATCCCCAGATCGCGGCCCACGCCCGAGCCCATCACCTCGGCGTCTTGCCGGACGATCTGCGCTCGGAGGCAGCCGACACTCTTGAATCCGCTATACTTACGAAGCTAGATGCTTCCGTCTTTGACGAACCAGAGATGCTGGCGCTCATACCGCCGCTGAAACTGGTCGGCATAGGGTTGGCACTGCGAACCACTCTGTTGCCTTCGCTGGAAGAGCGGATCGACGAGATCGTCGCCGAGGCTGAGTTGGACGAGGAGCCTGACAGCCACTTCAAGAAGCTTCTTGGTGTACTCGATCGCATTGAGGCGATCGGTGTCGACGCGGACGCCATGGTTCTGATCGACGACGCGCGCGATCAGGTGAAGCGGTCGGTCAAGGAACTGGAGGGGCGCAAGCGCGAGTGGGAGGAAGGCTCAGAAGAAGAAGCGGATTGGACGCACATCGTGACGCAGAAGGAGGAGGAAGCTCCAGCTCCCACTCCGGTCACCACGAAGCGCTCGGTGTTCGACGATGTCGACAAATAGTCACGAAGACGCTCAGCGACTGAGCTCCAGCCGGTCGGGCCTACCCTTGACCAATGACGCGGACGAAAAGCGTGCGCTACGAGGCGCCGCCGCCGCTCAAGCGGGTTTCGACTATCAGCTCGATGTCTCAATACTCGCGGCACTGCAACTTCTCCTCATTTCTAAGGCGGCTACGCGCCTGGTACTCGAGCCAGCGAGCGAGGAGGATCTTGAGGCGGATCTCGAGACCCACGTGCCAGGACGCCTGCAACCCAGTGCAACCTTCGCGGGCGGGTACAAGCTTGTCGTCCAAGTCAAAATGGACAACGGTGAGCCCTGGTCGGTCGAGGATATCGAAGCCCTGCTCAAGCATGGCTCTGAGGAAAAAGGTGGGCGCCGAAAAGCCCTTCATCATCTCGACGAGCCGAACACACGCTATCTGCTCGTCACCAATGCCGACGTGAAAGGCGTCGCCCGCGGACTGCTGGTCGAAGGCTTCGAAGACGTCTCGGACAAGGCAAGCTTCCCCTCGCGCCTGCATGCCACATTGAAGGCGTCGCCCGAAGGTCGAGTCGCTATCTGGGGCAAGCTCACCGAGAGGCAGCTCGCGTCCGACATCCGATCGCTAATGTCGGACCTGTTGCATGTCCCGAAGGTTGAGCAGCAGAAGCTCCTCGAAAAATTGCGTCTCGAAGCTAGGCGGCGTACCCGAGGTACTGCGCCCGGTCTATGGACGGGCGACGACCTTCTCGCAACGGTGCGAGCACATGGCGGGTTCCTCGCGAGCTCTGCCAGCCTGGAACATTTCGTGCCCCCGGCGAACTTTGACGAGATGCGCAAAGTCCTGAGCGAGAAGAACGCAGTTGTCATCCGAGGGCCCTCGGGCACAGGGAAGACGCAGGCGGCGCTCAAGCTCTGCGATATCGCGCGACGGGGTGATGGTGCGCTGGAGATCGTCACTGTTGGCGCGGACGATGCACCGACCAGCGTGCGTAAGATCGTCAACAACGGACCTACACTTTTCTATGTGGATGATCCATGGGGCCAATTCAGCCTCCGTGGTGGCAGCGAAGCTTGGACCGAGCAGTTGCCACGTCTTCTTGCCAAGGCTACGCCGGATCATCAGTTCGTCATCACGTCCCGCAGCGACATGATGCATAGCGCCAAGGTCGGCGACAGCCTGAACGCATGGTCGGTCGAGCTGGATGCGGGCCAGTACCGGGAAGGTCAACTTCGCGACATTCATGACAACCGCATGGACCAGCTGCCGGCCGCGCTGCAGGCCAAGGCATATGCCTTTCGCAATGAGGTGCTCGACAGGCTTGGCACTCCACTTGAGATCGAACTGTACTTTGCGCATATGCAAGCCGGCCCCGATGTCGGAGAAGAAGGCCATGCCTTCTTTCGCCGGCTACTCGAGTTGGCGCAGCGCGACGCCGTGGAAGGTGTTGTATTCAGAGCGCTATCGTCGATCGACACATGCGGCAATTCAGCCATCGTTTGGGCGCTGCTGACGGCACGCGGCCAGCTCGACCGAAGTCGAATCCCCCCTCTTCGACGCGCACTACGCGAGCTTGATCACGCACTCGGGGACGGTCTAGATCGTCTTATAGACCGTATGGTCGCATCTCGCCATCTGCGTCAGCCGGCCCGCACCATTGCCTTTGCTCACCCCAGCGTCCGACAGGGTTTTGAAGCCTTCGTCAAGGACAACTGGGGCCGAAGCGAGTCTGCAATCGAGACTCTGATCGCTGCGCTTGTTCAGCTGCCGCCGCCGCACCTCGGTTGGGGCTTGGAAACCGCCGCTCGAGTATTTGAAGTGACGCACTCGTTCGCTCGCCGAGGCGACGTTGATCAGCCCTTCGAGATTGCCCCCAGCAGCCGGGAGGCGATCGATGCCTGGCTGGACGAAAGCCTCATGGATCCCGCTTCCAAGTTCGCGCCCTTGTTGGAACTGGCGTCGGAAGTAGGCAGCGATGCGTCCATACCGAGCCGAGTGGCTCGATGGTTGTTGAAAGGCACGCAACGGGGAGGTTCCTTCTTCGTCCGTAACTGGCAACCGCCGGTCTTCGACGATGCCTGGTACGACACCGTGTCAGCGAGCCCGTTCGCGGGCAAAGTCGCAGAGCGATTTATCCGTGAGCAGCTTGGCTTTGACCGAGGGAACTACGGATCAGGATTCGCCAAGCGGCTCGATCGCTTCGCGCCCAACCTCACTCCGGCCTACCACGAAGCCGCACGCCAGATGGTCGGCAACGGCTTCGAGCTCAATGCCGACGCCGTCGCGGCCGGCGCCGTGCGCGACCTAGAAGGATTTGAGAGTGTCGTTCAGGCTGCGCTGGATGACCTCGCGGGCATCCACCGTCAGCATGTTCAGAGCGGCCAGGAGGAGTGGCGCGCGATCGAGGATGGCGAACGGGATCATGCAGTTGAAGAGGCCGTGCAATCGAGCCATGAAGGCGACGGATACACATCCGGCGTCTTCATCGATGCTTATGTCCGCCAACTTCGCGCAGAGGGTCGCTGGCTGGTCCTTGCCAATCATCCGCGCGTCGCTGAGTTGGTCCGGGCCTGGTCGCAAGCGCTATTGAAGTCCCCCAGCCCAGTGGATGAAGACGAGCTCCGGGCTATCGTCGCAGCAAGCAGAGATGTCGATGATGAGCAAGATGTTTGGGCGGCAGTGCGGGAGCATTGGTGTGCAGCACTGGAGCCTGCGCTTTTCGCGCGCATCACATCTGTTCCCTCTGCGGTGGATCTGCGTGACGAGCTTGCGCTTACGGCATTGAAAGCCGCGCCAAATGCGCTGATTACAGCATTCCAGGCAAACTGCGAGCAGGTTGGTCGGCAAGTCGCACTGCTCGCCTCCATGCAGAGATCTCGCCAGCGGCTTGGGAAGAACAGTCACGCTAAGCTAAGGCCCGTCGTTGACACGCTTCCAGATGAACTCAAGGAAATTTTCAACGCCTTCTCCAGAAAGAGGCGGAAAGCTCGGGCAGTCAATGGTTCAGCGCTCGCGCTCCTAGCAAGCTGTGCATCGCAACTCGATGCGGAGGCACTTGATCTGGTGGTGCCGGTCATCGTCGAAAGCAGAGGCGACGCCTCACCGGCGATCGCCCAGTGGCTGACAATCGCCAGCCGCCAGGAGCATGCCGTGAGTGCGACGAAGGCGGCGATCGCAGTTGGTAATTCCACCCTCGTTCAAGCAGCACTACGGCATCAGCGCGCCGATGCCCGCCGCACGGCGCTACTTCATGTAGCACCGACATACCCTGATCCGTTGCCACCGACAATCCTCTCAATGGCATCTGATCCCAGTAGCCGAGTTCGCCGAGCTTTAGCCGATCTACTCGCAGAACGGCCGCACCCGGATCACCTAAAGGCGCTGTTGACTCTAGTACATGACACTTGGTCGAGCGCTGAAGCATATTGCGACGAGCCCGCAAGCTTTGATATCGCAAGGGCTGCCGTCATTGCCCTGGCCGATAGCGATCTCTTATCCGATGCAATCGGTGATTCGCTTGTCGATCTTGCCAATACCACGGACGACCGAACGCTTAGCCAGTACGCCCTGATCGTCGCAGCGAATTGCTGCAGTGCCGGAGTTCAGCAAAGAATCTGGAATCTCGTTAAGATACCGGAAGCGCGCTGGATTCGGCTCGACGCCCTTGATGCCCTAGCAGGCGCGGATTTCATAGACCCGAACATTGTCGCGTGCCTGACTCCCGCGTTCTTGCTATGTTCGCCAGCCATCGTTGCGGCATCGGCGGCGCATACTGTCGGCGCTCATGCTCCGGCGAGAAATGCCCTGAAACTCTTTGAGAGCGTCGCCAGCTCGAACAGGCGACGCGCTCTGCTGCTCGTCGGAGCCAACGCAATGGCCAGGCGTGACCGCATCACTGCTGATCGGATCCTTGATTTGCTGGAGCCGGGTCACCCTGGACGTCAATTATTGAAGGGGACCGAACCTCTTCCTGCCTCCATCCTGGACGATCTTGGCGATGTTCGGATGCGAGAAGCCGTGCGAAAGCGACTATATGATCGTATTGAAGTCTCTTGATAAGCGCCGACGCCAACTTGGCAAGGCGGATGCGCCGGATGTGAAGATCCGCTGTTAGCTTCAGGGCGAATGCCGCCCTTACCCCCGATAGATCTTCCTAATCCCCTTCCCTGCCGAGGCTGCCCCGCCCGGCAAGAGCCTCTCGTCTTAAAGGAGCGGAATGAAGGGATTATTCCGAGCAATGGCTAGGTGCGCGCGCCATTCGCCATCACCGCGCGCAGTGAGTCACGTAGTCCTGCTTTTTATCGTTCCACTCAAAGCTGATACTGGTGACCGCAGACGATTCATCCGCAAATACGCTGAAGATATATATGAGGTCTTCGATCAAGAATTCGTAGGCCCATTTATTCCGCATGTAGTCGGAGAAGACGAGCATGCTCTTGAACGCAGTGCCGTATGACCATGTCTGCATCCAATAGTAGTGAATAAGCTGATTGCAAACATCAAGAATGCTCAGATCAACAGCCTCAGGATTTGCAATGTCAAATCGATCTTCTGGAAATTCTGCGCCTACAAATGTAAATGGCTTGGCGCCGATCTTCTTGTAGCGAATTGCCGGTAGTCGAACACTTCGAGCACGATCATTGACCTTGGGGCGCTCAAGCAGGGAGCGGACTTGGAAGGCTACTAGCATTAGACGGCGCTCATACAGAACCAGTTGCTTTTCGGACCATCTTCGATACTTGCGATGCCGCTTGAGCCACAGTACTTCTGCGCGCAGCTCTTGCCGCCATAAGTTGACTCGATCATCTGTTTGAGACCCGAGGTGGCTGCAACGTAGATTGTCACCCATTGCAGAATTCATCAACGGGCAATGCCATCAGCTGGGTCGTCAGTCAAATGCGATCTTGAGCCTTGACTCCTGCTCATCCCCCGTGCCAGCGCAGTCGGCTTGAAACAGAGAAAGGATGTCTTCCATACCGCTGATAAATCTTCCTAATCGCGGGGTGCCGACCTTGCCGACGCCATTGCGCACCTACAGGGCCGCAACGTTCTGCAGGCGTAGCTCGACCACCCGTGTAGTAGGGGCAAAGCTCGCCCCTACTTGGCCGGAACCGGTCTACCGGCCATTGAGCCGTGGCACGCCGGTTACGTAGCAGGTCCAGCAGGACGCCAGAACCTAGGTGTCTACTCGCCTAGCTGAGTACCAATGGCACCTGCGATTCATCCACTGGGCTGGCGCGAAAAACTGGCCTACTTGCTGGTCGGACCACTATCCGTCCGGTTTATGCGTGTTGAATCGCGCTCAGTGTGGGGACTTCGCATCGCTAACTCCAAAGCCGCAAGTCTACTTTGTTAAAAAGCGTGCTATCCGTGGATTGCGGTTGACTGGACAACTCATCCCCTCCCCAGTCGTCCGTCATTAGGTGGGTATGCCGAGGCATCGGCGACGAACCGTTCTGGAGTCGCGCAAGCACCAACTGCAGGAGAGCCAGGCCCTGCTGATTCATGTGCACGGTCAGTTCATCGCGTTCCTTGTTCATCTCGAAGGTCAACAGATGTTCAGGGTTTGACATGAAGTTCGTCTCCTAGCGGGTATTTCTTCTTCTCAAGCATACCGTCATAGCCCTTCGCTCGGTTGACATCCACATGTGGCATTTCCGTTCCTGCCCTGAAAACCTGCACTTCGGGGTCGATGTGATATGAGCGCCCAGTAGATGGGTTGACATACCCGCCTTTCCCTCCCACGGGGTCTGGGCCACGTGCACTGAACCCCTTAGCCCTGAACATCGCGTCGATCTGCGCGGGTGTCTTTCCCTTGAAGGGGTTGCCCAGTGACTTTTTGCCAAACTTTACGACCGTCGCGCCACTTCCAATGACCGGCACCACTGCGATCGCAGACAAGACTGCATTCGTGTACTGGCCACGGCCCAGGTAGATGCCCGCATTGACCAGATCCAGAGGCTCCCCATACACGGGAACCAGTCCGCCGATGTCCAGCGCGAACTGGACTTTGTCAATGAGGCTGTTGTTGATTCCTCCGAAATCGAGTCCCCCGTTCTGTGCCGGCAAGGTTGGCGGTGGCTTGACCACCATGCCAGGGAACGTTGTAAGCGAGGGCTGTCCGCTGAACCCAAGTGGATCGAACAGATTGATGGGATCGTTGTTGGCATAGGCGTAGAGATTCATCCCGCCAGCGGTGCCGACCTGGTCGGGTTGAATGAACCGTCCCAGTGCCGGCGCGTACATTCGTGAGCGAAGATGAAGTAGGCCGATCTCAGGGAGCCACAGCTGCCCCGTGTACCCCAGTCGCCCTATCCCCTCTCCGACCTGCTGTCCCCAAGGATCGTATCTTGCAGTCGCTTGAAGTCGACCATCTTCACCCGCGCGGGCGACGATGGAACCGCGCTCGTCGGCATATAGCCATGAGCGCCGTCCGCCTTCATAAAGCACGATGGGCTCGTCACCCTTTGGCCCAAACACGATCTTCTGCAACATTGTGCCATTGGACTCGTCGAACTCCCCAATCAACTCCCAGTCGCTGTACAGGAATTGCCGCGACACCCCTCCCCTCGTAACACGCGCGAGACGACCAATTGCGTCGTAGTCGAGGCGCGAGTCACCGGCTGCCACAAGCCTTCCCTCCGCATCGTAGGTAAATGAACGGCTGGGATCTGCGCTACCATCTGCTTGTAGATTTCCGGCAGCATCGTGCTCCATGTTGTGCCAGCTGGCGCTCTCGTCCTTCCATGAACCGTACTGATTCAGCCAACCGGCATACCACTCAACCTTACCCCTTTCGATCGGCGCCATCGCGAACCGTGGCTGTGTCACGGCCCGGCTTCTGAGCTGTCCATCCTCATTGAACGCATAGCCAAAGCCGATATCCTGATCTTCACCCATGAGATCATGCATGAGGAGGGAGATTCGCTGGTCGGCCCTGTATTCGTACTCCGTCCGCGTTCCGTTCCCCTTAAATGTGGAGCCGGTACGGCGTGAGATCTCGTCGTAGGTGAAACTGGCCAAACTGGCACCAGTAGCTTCATCGATGCCGCTGACCCGGCCAAGCTGATCGAAGTTGTAGCGCACCCCCGAGCCATCGGGCCAGCGCAGTTCGGACCAGCTCTGGCCCGGGCCGTAGCTGTAGCCGACAGAGCGACCAAATGGCCCTGTGCTGCTGCTCAGGCGCCCGAGCTTGTCATATGTCCAGTAGATCGAGAGCGCGCTGTTTGCACCGGGCAATTCAGCGGAAAGCCGCCTCCCCTGCAGGTCGTAGGTGTACGTAACACTTCGATCAGATTCCGGAACATCCTTTCTCAGCAACCTACCATCAGCATCGAATGTGTAGCCGATCTTCTTGCCATCGCGCAGAGTGATGCTGGAGAGGTCGCCCTTTTCGTTGTACGCGTAGGTCTCCCGAGGGAAGCCCTCCACCTCGACGGTACAGGATCGTGCAGAGGCGTAGTGCTTTCCAAGGTATCGACGCTCCTTCAGTCGGTCAAACCCGTCATAGCATAGTGCCGTGTAGTTTCCTTCCGCATCGACATGAAGGATCGGCTGGCCATTGGGCGAGTACTGGAGCTCCAGGGTCTTCTGCTCCAGTGGTGTGCCCACGCCATTGTTGACGGAAAGCACTCGGCCGACGCCATCCAACGTCATCCTGGACCTTCGTTCGATGCCATCTACTCGCTTTCGTGTTCCGATGTTTCGACCCGCATCGTCGTAGTCAAATCGCGTGGATGCCGCATCAATTCCAGTGCTTTGTACCTGCAGCCCCCGCGCGTCGTATTCTGTCGTCTCACTCAACCAGCCGCCTTGGAAGCTGTACGAGCTCGCAGTCTTGCGCCCTTCTGAATCGTAAGTCGACTGAGTGCGCTGCGAGACTTCTCCGACTGAGGGACCCGTTGACGACACAATACGGCGCATGCGATCAGGCACCTGTACCGTCAGGCCCCCGGCGCGTGCCCCTTCCACGGCAGTGATGTTTCCCACACGATCATAGTAGTACCGCGTCGTCTCCGCGGCACCACTCGGATCGCGTACTACCTCCTTCAACTCGTGGCTGCTTCGGGAGCCCGCCGTCGAAGGCATGTAGTTGTAGTCCACCCGAATCAGCTTATCGTCGGCACAGATGAATTCGAACTGTCCCGGGGGGCTCCTCGCTAGGCATGCGTCTTGGCCGACGGGAAGAATCACATCTCGCTGCGGAATGTCTGCAGCACCCGCCAATGATGGCGCGGACGAGCCTTCCGCCGGCGAGAATGACGCATACCTTGTCCTGGTCGCTGCGCGCCTTCCATCTACCCGGATGGCGTCAAATCGAATTGCCGCGCCGCCGTGTTCCGCGTCGTGACGCGTCACCTGCACTCCTCCGCGCGAGTTCTTGGCAGATACAGGCCTATTGCAGAATCGGAAATTGCTTGAGCTGCATGCAGGGTAAAGTGCTGTTTCGACAATGTCTGGGAGGCCCGAGGATGGCTTTGCCTTACGCCGACGCTCGAGGATGTTGCCACGATCATCAAGCTTGTTCTCGATGCTGTCACCCTCAGGGTTCTTGATCGAGGTGAGTCGATAGCCCCTGTAGTCATAGGTGTACTCGGTGCGCGCCCCATTGCCATCTTCGATGGCTACCGGGTACGGATTCTCGCGCATGAAGAAGTAGCGCGTGACGTTGCCGACGGGATCTGTAACCTTTGTATCGAACGCGTTCTTATTTATCCTCTCGCTGTACTCGAATCGGGTAACCTTTCCTGCCCCGTCCGCTTGGGAAAGAACCTTGCCGAAGTTGTCAAATACGTTGGTGAATGCGTCGGTGCTGGCGCCGGCGCGCCGCTCGGTAGCGACGTTCCTGCTGTTGATGCCATACCCATAACTGATTACAGAACCATTGGCATCAACGACTTTTCGAAGTCGCCCGCTATAGGGGGGCAATCCATTTAGACTCCAACGATCATAGATGTAGCTTACGGTTGCAAGGTCACCCGTTGCGCAAAGGACCGTGTCGTGCTCAACACAGCTTGACCTGAAGGCAGACGCCGACGTTACAACTTGAGGGTCGTGAAGATCTTCATAGGAGAAGCGAATGCCATAGCCCCTGCTATTGACAACTTCAGACACAAGCGCCACCGGGAATTCCTGGTAGTTCGCGCTTGGGCGAGTGGTGTAGCGATAAGACAAAGACTCGCCGTTGGGCATTTCCAGATAGCGCAGCTGCACACAGGACGCCATCGAGGCAGATGTAACCCCTCCTGCGCTGATGTACCCGCAGGTCATGTTCGTAACGAAATCAAAGTATGCAATGACTCCTTCGCGGCTTCTAAATGTAAAGCGTCTGTCGTCTGCATCCTGCTCAAGCGTCGCACCATCCAGTCTTTTGTTGACGATCTTGCCGTATGATCTTTCGAACTGGTACGTGCTACCCATCAGCACGACGTCGATGACGGGCCAGTTGCTTGGATGAAAATTGAAAGGTGGGCGTCCGTGATGTGCGGTGTACTGGCCGCAGTTGCATATGACTCGCCCATCAATGTTGAAGGCGACGCCAGCCTTATCACCGGACTGAATCCGTGTCAGGTCAATTCGCGAAGGGAATTCGCCGGAGCCAATAGAAAGGTCAATGCTTTGAAGAGTGAAGAGTCCGCTGTACGGATCCACGCCATTGGCATTTCGAGTTTGATCCAGCGGTGGTGAGTGCGAATGACCGATCCCGATCTCCTGAGCTTGCGCTGTACCTGCGAGAAACGGAGCCAGAGCTGCAGTCATTAATCGTGCCAACAATCGAGCCCGACTGGTTAAGCGCAGCTTAGGCAACTGGTCCGCCGTGAATCGGAAGACTCCCGCATGCATCCTGGGTTTCATTGTTTCATTCCTTGAGTCCGACGATTGCCCCGCCTAGATCGACGAGCTCGACATAATGGCCGTTGGTGCGAATAGCCCGTCCAGCCTCACCGCCTTCTCCTGGCTTTGGGGCCTCGCTGGCCGGAACGTCCCCGTGGTAGCTCGGGCGTCCAGGCTCACCTCGCCTGCCTGCGGCGCCGCCTTTCCCGCCCTGCCCCGTCAGATTGGGCAAGCCTAGACCGCCTTCACCACCCATACTTCCAGGAAGGCCGGGCTGTGGCCCTGGCTGCACCGTTGATCCTGCTCCCCCAAGGCCATCTGGATACCCTCCACCTCCACCTCCACCCGGACGGGGGCCGATGATGACGCTCAGGCGCGGGGATGGTGCCCCGCCGCCGCCGCCGCCGCCGCCGCCCATCAGCGCGCCGCCCGCAAGCACCTCCACGCGCATCGGTAGGCGAGCAATCACCGCGTCGCCGCCTGGCTGCCCGTCGGTGCCGCTTGCCCCCCCAGTACCACCGTGCCCTTGCACGACGCCGGCGACCTTCAGTGTTATCGAGGTTGCATACTTGTCAGTGGGCCATGTTCCGGAATCAATCGCAGCATTGCCACGAATCCCAAGGATACTCACACCAGGAACGACCTCGAAGACGATTCGCGCCGGCTGCCTTCCGCTGTAGCCCGCATACTCTGCAAGGCGTCGAAGCGTGTTTAGTTGACCGCTAGATGCAGGGACCGTAATGGTTCGTTCAAACAGCTTTGGAGTTGGGTCTACTGGTGTCGGCGTATCGGGCTTTGGTGAAGTCCCTGTCGCGGGGCCTGTAGCTGTCCAGTTTCCAGCTCTGTCGTACTCAAATTTGTATTGGCGTCCATCTGCAGGGACGACACTGACGAGCCTTCCAAGGGCGTCATAGAAAAACTCTTCCATTACCTGCGCTTGAGCGGATTCAGTAGAGCCCGCCAGCGCGCCCAAAACAATTGCGATGCGAGCCACAGTCGCCTTGAGCGTCTTCTCATCCATGCCCGTTCCCCTTTGACCGAGTGTCCGTCTAGTCGGCGCCGTTCTGACGAGCGTTGGCTCGTGAGGCCATGTCCAATTGAATAATGTCTAGTTGACAGCGTAATGACGCTCGATCAGCTGGTCGCGAGTTGGAGCCTTTGGTGTAGCGTCGGTCAGGTCGCAAGCGCTCTGCTATCAGGCGCGTCAGTGACGAGCGGACCCAAGTGCGCGGCACGACTTGACGGGCCTGAATGCCCCAAAGAATGGTCCGCCGCATACCGTCACGCAACACCTCAGCGAGCTCTCCTTCCGGAACGCCTACGGTTGGCCGTGGACCGCCCAGCTCAAAGCAAGCGGTGTATAGGCCCGAAGTAGTTTCCGTTCTCGCCCTTAGGTCACCTACCCGACCGCCGATAAACATCCCTAATCCAAGGCTGACATTGGCCAACTGCTGGCTATTGCCCTTAGCGCCAGGGCCGAAGTTGGAATTCACCCCCTAGCGCAACGGACACCTGCGACCTAGATCTCTCCTAGATCCTTGAGCACTGCCTGGCCTTTCTGCAGGAATGCAGCCAGCAGCCGGCCTCCTGCCACCTTCCGGCCCAACTGCTCGTTTAGGTAGCTGGCTTGTAGGCGCGCATGAGCAACGAGGTCTGTCTGGGCCATACTGGGTGTCACAGCTTGGAGCGGGTCGCCCGGCGACGCCAGCTGCCCCCCCGATCGGCTGGACCACGCACGGGCGCCGACTGTCACTCTTGGCATACGCCATGGCCATCATCCGGTCGTTCTTCGGCGACCATCCACCAAACACCAACTCGGTCCCGAGCTGTTTGATCGGTAAGCCGGCCTCGGCTACCGCATCCTCGTAGTTCGGCCATAGCTGATCCACAACCAACCCCAGCTCAGCGGACAGCTGCTCCATCGTGAAATCTGCACGGAAGCTGGCCTGCAGTGTCAGCTCGTAGATGCGAAGAAAGAACTGGGTGGAACCGCGAGTGGCCAGCACTAGGTTGTGCTGCGGAATTAGCAGCAGCTTCGCCCCTGCGGAATGCGCCCCTGTTCGGGCATCCTCTGCTAGGGTATCTACCGTGACGACCAGGTGGTCACGAGTGAGGAAACATTGAGGATGCTCATAGCGGACTCGCCCAGAGGTCCGCAAACTATCGCCTCCCCGTCCCCGCCTGTCGAGAGCGCCATGACGACCGAAATCAAGGAAATCCTTGATCGCCTCCAAGGCTGCGAGGTAGGACTTGAGATGCATCGCGGCTATCTCAAGGCGATGCAGTACGCGTTGCGGAGTTGCGTACTCACCCACCCTGCCCCCAGCGACCTCTCCGAAACGTGGCGGCAGCTGCTCCCTCAAATTGCGGCCAAACACAAGGGCGACAGCAGCGATCTCTTCGCCGCAGCCTTCCAGCAATCCCTGACTGTTCTCACTGAGCAGATTTGCCCAGAATCCAATCAACTTTAAGCAGCCAGTGCATATGGCTCAACGAACCGCTCTTTACTGCACTCGCTGAGGCTCTATTCTGAACGGTCGATCGGTGGTCGGGTCAAACTGGTCAAGCGACCTCTTCTGGCGGCTCTACCTCTCGCAGCGCGGCTCCGTGCCCATCTCCTCCGGGCGGTACAGCGCATGCATCGGCGCGTGGAGCAGTAGAAACGCGTCCAGCACAAGTTCTCCGTCGCGTTCAATACTGAACTCCTCCGGATCCAGGATGGCGCCGTATAGAACACCAGAGATGCCGGTGTAGAGACTGCGTGCCGCAACGGTGACGTTGGTACGCTGAAGCAGCTGCCCCAGCTCATCCGCTCGTTGCAATACCCGCTCCAACGTATGAAGTTCGACCAACGCTCCTCGCTGCGCAAGCAGACGCACACCATCGAGACTGGCCGACGGGCCTGCATGAAGCAGCACCTCGAACATATCCCGAAGTCGGACGTTCTGCGAGAACTCTCGAAGGGACTTCAAGAGCTCATAGCGAAGTAGCTTCAGAGGCTCATCCGATTTCCTCACCGCGTCCCAGCGCAGCCTGCCGTGCCACGGGGCCAGCTCCAGCTCCGTCAACACGCTCAGGATGTGCTCCTTCGACTTGAAGTGCCAATAGATGGCGCCCCGCGTGTTGCCTGCATGCGACGCAATCATCTCCATCGATGTGCTGGAGAAACCAAACTGCAGAAAGCAACTGCGTGCGGCGTCGAGAATCCGTTTCCGCGTCGCCTCTGCATCCTCTTTCCGTTGTCGTGCCATGTTGGGATCAGCCCTTCCTGTATCGATATACCGGAGCTGCGTTGCAGCTCCGCCCTTGGCCTGCTGGTCAGCGACTGCTGATCCGGTTTGTGGCAGGCGGTCCACCTGATGTGGTTGCCAGCGAGAGGCGGATGTCCGCCTCGCATTTCTGCTGAACGGTAGCGATCAGCCTCAGGCGCTCCTCCAGCGTGCTCCGCCTGATCGCCAGATCTTCGCGCCGATTTATCAGGCCGGATTCGAGCCTCGCGTCAGCGATCCGCATGGCGTGATCGGCGATGCTCGCTGCTACCCTCTGCTGCTCGCGGGACTTCGAGGCACGCGAGACATCTGCAATAGCAGCGTCGACGTCCTCTGCTGCTAGAAGAATCGCCTCTGCATAGGTGGCGCCGGCACGGTCAAGACGTGCCTGTGCGGCATCCTTCTCTGCACGGGCCCGGCCGAAGTCGAGCAGTTGCAGGCCCAGGGAGCCGAGCAGCTGGCTGGCCAGGTTGCTCCCCGCGATCAGGCCGCCACCACTGCCCTCTCTCGCCCAGCCCCCCGTTCCGGACAGGGTCAGCGTGGGCCAGTTTGCGCGTTCGGCAATGAAACGATCTGCCTGGCTGGCTCGCAGCAGTGACTCCGCAGCCATGACTTCCGGGCGGCTGGCGACAACGCTGATCGGAATGCCAATCGGCTCGGGGCTGGCGCACTGCGGCGCCGGACGGTAGCGGGAGGCGATGTCGTCGAGCAGCGGAGGACTGATCCCGGTGAGGGTAGCTAGCCTGGCCATGGCCAATGCGCGGTTGTGGAGGCCCTCCTCCAGGCTGGCCTGGCGATTGGCAATCTCCACCTTCAGGGGCGCTGTTTCAGCAACCGACTGCAGTCCTGCCTGCTCAAGCGCCTCGTCGATGCCGGCAATCTCGTTCAGGACGATCGCCAGTTCTTCTTCGACCCGCTGCTGCTGGTCACCCGCGCGCAGCATCATGTACTGCCGCGCGATTTCGGCCGCCAACCGGGCTCGCGTGCGAATGAACTCCAGGCGTTCCGCTTCCTGGCGGGCAGCGCTACCTGCCAGGGCGGCGCGCTTTCGGCCAAACAGATCGATCTGCCACCGCAGCGTTGCATCCAGATTGATCTGGGTGAAGTAGCGCGGAGATCCCGTGCTGCTCACCAGGGCACTCGACTCCGGCCGCTGCGTGCGCTGCACGCCGCCGTTGGCCGTCAGCTCGGGCCAGCGATTGGCCTGCGCACCGGCTGTGGCGGCACGCGCTTCTTCCAAGCGTGCAGCCGCCTGCGCCAGCGTCGGAGAGCTTCTGGATGCGAGTGACAGCAGCCGCTCCAGCTCCGGATCCTCCCAGTGCACCCACGCGGGCTGGCTGGCCTGTGCGAGCGCTGCAGGAGACCCGATGGCCCCCAACACGGCGGTGATGGTGATGGCCATGAATCGATGGCGGAGGGTCATGTACTTCACGGGGCAGTCTCTCCGTTCACGGGGTGGTTCTTGCGACGGCGCAGCCATCGGTTCTCCAGGTCATCCATCAGGGTGTAGGCCACCGGGACGAACAGCAGGCTGAGCAGCGTGGAGGCCAGCAGACCGCCGACCACCGCGATCGCCATGGGTGCACGGAAGCCGTCGTCGCCGCCGAAGCCAAAGGCTGCCGGCAACATGCCGCCAACCATGGCGACGGTCGTCATCAGGATGGGGCGGATACGTTCACGGCCCGCACTACGCACGGCCTGCTCGCGGTCCTGTCCCTTCTCGCGGTCTTCAACGATGTAGTCCACCAGCAGGATCGAGTTTTTGCCGACGATTGCGAACAGCATCAGCAGGCCAATCACCGTGGAAATGGTCAGCGAATGGCCGGTGAGTAGCAGCGCGAGCGCCGCACCGCCAAGGGAGAGCGGAAGTGCTGTCATGATGGTGATCGGCTGCAGCCAGTCACTGAAGAGCAACACCAGCACGGCGTAGACGGCTACCAGCCCCAGCAGGATGGCCACACCGAACTGCGTGAACATTTCGGTCATGTACTTGGTGTCGCCGTACTCGGTGTAGCGCACTCCGGCGGGCATCTGCGCGTACGTCTTCAGCTGGCGGACCTGCTCGACCGCCTGGCTGAGCGTCAGCCCGTTCAGGTTGGCGGTGAGCTCAACGACCCGCTCGCGGTCAAGGCGGCGCACGCTCGCCGGCGTTTCGGTGGGGACAAGAGTGGCCAACGCACGCAGCGGGATGGTCTTCCCGGACTTGGTCTGCACCGGAAGATCCAGGATCTGTTCTGCACTGATGCGCGTACCACCGGCCACCCGGATGCGGACGGGAACCTGTTCATTGCCAACCGGCACGCGTGGCAGCAACGTATCCAGGCCACCGTAGCTGGCGGTATTGAGCATGGACGCAAGATCCTGCGGAAGGACGCCCAGTCGGGCGGCATCCTGCTGATTGATCTTCAGGTCGTAGCCCGGGCGCGGCAACGGAATGGTGGTGCTGACATCGCGCAGGCCAAGGATCGATTTGGCCTCACGCCCCAGCTGGGTCACGAATGCATCGAGGGCAGCGGTATCCCGGCTGCGGAACGACAGCGACATTTCCTTGTTGCCCTCCCCCAGCAGCAGCTCCGGGCGAATGTCCTTCAGCCCCTCCAACCGCTCGCGGATGGACTGCTCGATCGCCGCGTTCGGCCGCGATCGTTCGCCGCGTGGCTTCAGTACAAGCAGGGCCGTGCCGGTGAAGGCGCTTCCGCCATCGGACAGGAGCACGTGCTTGACCTCCGGGATGTCATCCACCACCCGGCGGATGGCTTCGGCGCGATGCACCGCGCGCTCGTAGGTGATGCCCGGCGAGAGCTGGTAACGCACCTGGTAGGCGTTGGGCTGCGGCGTGGGGATGAAGCCGGACGGAATCATCGACAGCAACCCGACAGTGGCGACCATCACCAGCACGGCTGCCAGCACGCTGGTCTTGCGATGGCGTAGCGTCCAGGTCAGTAATCGATCGTAATGACGGGTAAGCGCGGATTCCGTGGTGCCGGCCTGCGCATGCGGACGCGGCTTCAGCAGCACGGCGCAGAGCAGCGGGGTCAGCAGTCGCGCCACGATCAACGAGGCGATCACCGCGATGCTGGCGGTCAGGCCAAACTCCCTGAAGAACTGGCCGATCATGCCTGGAATCAAGCTGACCGGAAGGAACACGGCCACGATGGTGGCGGTGATCGCGATCACTGCCAGTCCTATCGCGTCGGCGCCAAGCAGTGCGGCCTGGCGCGGGCTATCCCCTTGCTCGATGCGCCGCTCGATGTTCTCGACCTCGACGATCGCGTCATCGACCAGGATGCCGATGACCAGGATCAGGGCCAGTAGGGTGATGACGTTGAGCGAGAAGCCCAGCGCGTACATCGCGGCAAATGTAGGCAGCAGCGAGAACGGGATGGCGAGCGCCGCGACTAGGGTGGCGCGCCAGCTGCGCAGGAACAGCAGCACGACGAGAACGGTCAGTGCGGCACCTTCCAGCAGGGTGCTGCGTGCGCTATGGAAGCTCTCGCGCGTCGTCTGCACACCGTCATTGAACAGCTCGAAGGTGGCCAGGTGCGGGGAACGCTGCATGTCGGCCAGTGTCTTGGCCACGGCATCGGCCATGCTGGTTTCGCTGGCGCCGCGCTTCTTGCGCAGTTCGATGACGGTGACCGGACGGCCGTCCAGCATTGCGTAGCCCTCGCTTGCGTTGCCGGCGTCCAGAATGTGGGCGACCTCGTCCAGGCGGACGCTTCCACCAGCCGGAAGGCTGATCAGCTTTTCGCCCAGCGCAATGGCCGAGGCACTTGCGCTGGTGATGCGGATCGACCGGTCGCCGACCTCGTTGCGGACACTGCCGCCCGGCAGGTTGGCTTCACTGGCAATGAGCTGCCGATGGACCTCGGCCAGGCTGAGGCCGCTGGCCGCCAGCCTTTCGGGCTCCAGCTCGACACGGAACTCGCGACGGGCACCGCCGCGGCGGGTGACTTCCTGGACGCCCGGCACGGCGAGCAGTGCCGGGCGCACCTCCTCGTCGATGTAGCGGCTCAGCGCCACCTGGGACAGGGTGTCCGAACGCACGGCGTAGCTCAGCTGCACGCCGCCGGAGACATCGACGCGCTTGATCACAGGCTCGGAGACATTGCCCGGCAACTGAGGACGGACGCGCGAGACCGACTCGCGCACGTCCTGCGTTGCGCGATCCAGGTTCGCATCAAAGGCAAACTCTGCCGTAATGACGACGGAGCTTTCGCTGATGACCGTGTTGAGATGACTGAGCGAGGCAATATCGCTGAGTCCATCTTCGATACGGCGGGCGACGTTTCCCTCAAGCTCGGCCGGGGTGGCGCCAGGTTGATCGACGCGCACTTCGACGATGGGAAGTTCGACCTTCGGCGATCCGGCCAACGGAAGGCCGGCATAGCCACCGATGCCCATCAGGGTCAGCAGCACGAAGAGCAGGATGACGGGCGTGGGATGCTTGACTGCCCATTCGGAAATGCCGATCTTCACTTGGGCTTCCTCGCGGACGGAGCGGCAACCGGGCTGCGCGGATCGACAGCGGTGATCTGGTCACCTTCGACAAGCAGCGCACCGGAATCGCCGACGACACGATCCCCTTCCTTCAGCCCACGGATAACCTCGTAGTGGTCGCCGTTGGCAACGCCAAGCTCCACGTCCTGGCGGCGCACGACGTTGCGCTCATCGACCTTCCACACCCAGGGAGTCGGGTCAAAGCGCAGCGCATCCACCGGCACGGCTACCGCCTGGCGGCTGGGCAAGGTGATCAGGATCGATGCGGGCGCGCCACTTGCGCCGAGCGCAGAGGCGTCGGCAGTGACACGTACGCGGCCACTGCGGGTCTGGCCATCAACGGCGACTGCAGCACTCTTGACCTGACCTGCGGCCGGCACCTGGCCGTCAACCAGGATACGTGCGGCCATGCCGGGCTTGATCTGGTCCAGCTGGCGGAGGCTGGCGAACGCTTCGAACTCCACGCCACCGTCCTTGGCAAGAACGAAGTACGGTGTTTCGCTGGCGCCGGTCCGGTCGCCCACCTCTACATTTCGCTGAAGCACCAGCGCATCAAAGGGAGCGCGGAAGGCCGCCTGCTGCAGTCGGGTGCTCGCCAACGCTTCCGCAGCGTCGGCGGCATGGGCGGTCGCCTCGGCCGCCTTCAGCTGAAGCGTGTTGCTTTCAATGGTGTTGCGCGAGATGCCTCCAATGTCGGCAACCGCTCGCATCTTTTCCAGCTCGCGGCGCATGCGCTCCACATCCGCCCACGCCCGCTGGCGTTCTGCGGCGGCTTGCTGTTGCTGCAGCTTGGTGGTGGTCACGTCAAGCGCCAGCAGGGGCTGGCCCGCACGCACATGCTGCCCGGCCTCGACCAGAACCTTCTGCACGATCAATCCATCAACCTGCGGCTGGACACGCACCATCTCCCGCGGCACCAGTTGTCCGACGATGCGGACTTCCGGCGTCAGCTCATGACGATGGACGAAGCTGACGCTCGCGGTGAGCGCAGTGGGCTTCTGCGTTTTCTGGGGTGCGTCAGGCGAGCAGGCAGCAAGGCCGATGACGAGCAGGCCCGTCGCCAGTTGGCGCGGCCATTGAGGGGGGCGGGTCGTAAAGCGCATGGGTGGTTGCTCTGATGTAATTGGATGGAGTAGTTCGTCGCACATTTGTGCAAAAAATGAGGGCGCGATCTGGCGCCCTCCCTGTCAGGAAGAACCTGTTGGCTCAATCATGTTTTCAGCACGTGGCTCCTGAGGAAGTCGCGGACGGCTTTGGCTGACTGCTCCACATCCGCGGTCTTTTTCAACGACTGCTCAAGCCACAACCCGTTTGTCACCGTGACAATCAGTGACGCCGTGCCTTCGGGGTCGATCCCGGGTCGGACCCATCCCTCTCTAATGCCCGATTCCAGAGTAAGGGCCAGGTCCTTTCGCGTCTCTACATCCAGGTCCAGGATCTCCCGGTGACGGTCAGGATCGCGAACCAGCTCCATCCATGCATCCAGGCCGAGACCGTTGTCAGACTCCTTCCAGCGCTCCTTCAGTTCCTCGGAGCTCGCCCGGGCCAGCCACTCGAGCCCTTCCCGGCTCACGAGCGCCTTGGCATCGTTTGCGTAGCTGGAGATTTCCCGAGAGACGATGGCATCGATCATCTCGCGCTTGTCCTTGAAGTAACGGAACACTGCACCAGCACTCATCTCGGCCTGGGTGCAGATATCTTCCGTACGCGCCGCATGAAAGCCCTTTTCGCGGAAGACGCTGGCGGCGGCCTCCAGGATCTGAGCGCGGCGCTCTTCGTGGAGTTTGTCGTTACGGATTCGAGCCATTGTTTGCTTCTTTCGGAACAGAATTGAGACGAGGGGCACTGCCATAGCAGCTGGAGTGTCGTTGCCAGTCCACTATGGCCGCAACGCACCTGTTTCGCTATTAGCGGCCCTGTCCTATCCCTACACGAGCCAGCAGAGCGCGGGTTCCACTCTTGATTCGCCCCCAGTACTCTTTTCCGAGCAAGGCGACCGCGATCAGGAACAGCGCTTCACCGAGCACCACGAGGCTGCTGATGATCAGGGCCTTGTAGGGGATGTCGAGCAATGCGACGAAGGGAAAGGAGATCCAATAGGCGGCTACCAGCGCCAGAAGCACCAGGCCGACCTTCTTCTTGAGGGAAGAGCCGGATTGGCGGGTCTGTCGGGTACAGCCGGCTTCAGCAGTGGCGATGCGCATCGTGGCTCCCATTAATTAACGGAGTAGTTCGTCGCATAATACGCGGAATGCCAGCCGGGTCAATCCTCCCGACCGGTTCAGTCAGGATCCGTTCTGCTTCGACTTGCGGCAGGGGCGGTGGTACTCACGGCCGGAGCAGGCGCCAGGCTGGCGAGCCTTTACCGTTCCCTCTAGCACCGCTGGGTTGTGGTCAACCGCAGATGCTCGCGCTACCCCTGACAACGCACCCTAATCACCTTCCTTGCCTAGTGTCAGGGTACAAAGCGCTCCATGGCATGTTGGGCGCGCCGAGCGGGAATGGTTGGGAAGGTGGAAGCAGAGGGGCGAGAAGAGAAATCTGACTTCGCGCAACAGCAGGCGGTCTCTGTTGCGTAATCATTCTGGTCTGTTGCGGGACACACCGGAGTCCTGCGCAACGCTTTGATAGGTCATGTTTGCGCAACACCAATTTTACTTTTACCTACAGATTCGAGCCTAAATAAAGATCATTCTGGGGCGCAACGAGGGTAACAACTACCAAGATTGCGAAATCGCGTATCCGCCGGGTCGGGGCCTTTGTTGGCTCCGCGTGGCAATGGCTGAGGCTCTGGCTTGGCTCTTGCCTCCCTGCTGGCTCCCCCGACAAGTGACTGCCACAACGGAAATGCCCCAGATCCCACATCTGTCCACCCGTATTTCCGCACAAGGACGCCCGCGATTTCCAGACCCCCCCCCTAGGATGCCCTTAATTCCTGGATCCGCACATAAGACGCCCTCGATTTCTGGTTCCACATCCAACTCGCCCTTGAGTTCCCAACACAGCCAGCGCGATGGAACCAAGCCGCACTGTGCCTTACTCTTAAGGAACATTGCCAACGGCAACCTTCGGCAATTGAATTTAGAGTATCCGGGCGGTTCATCCCGCGCGGTCCGTTAATGTCTACAGCTGTGGAGTTGTGAATGGCAGAAGATCAAGGCGGCGAGGATGTAATTAGGGAGATAGGCAAGGCGTTAGCCCTTGCGTCTGAGCTTGATCCACAAATTGTTAGATCGCTTCGCTCCGCGATTGTCCAAGCGATGTCGGATTACGAGGACGACACGAATGCACAGGCTGCAGCCGCGCTTGCGGCGGTTCTCGATTTTAGACCTGTGACGACCCAAGACGCACTCTCGCAAACCTTGGGTGAGATCGGGAAGCTGGTCGAAGGTCTCACCGGACTGGAGGACGTCCATTACACTTTTGAGACGCCAGAAGGTCGCCAAGTTCACTCAATCCGGTCACATCTACCAACTGTATCACCCCAGGGTTTGACGGATGCCGAGCAGGCAGATCTTGAGGCCTATATCGCTCGATATCTGCCGCCGGACGACCCTCGCGAGGAGCACGCGCCAGGAGGACCACGACTGTGACGACCAGTAAGTTAGCAATCCTAAACGCTGTGAAAGCAGCCATTGCGCGTGCGAAGGCGAGCGGGTCTCCCTACGGGCAAGGAAAGGCTTACGAACTTCGGGTGCTGCTTAAGCTTCTGCGAATCATCGATAGTGCGGGCTACAAGCTCACTTGTACCCCCAAGACGGCAGGCGTCCTGACGTTTGGAGGCTCTCCATGCAAAGCAAACCATCCGGAACACGATTACATCAGTGGATCTACGTCTACTGAGAAGCTCGAGATTAGGATTTCAGTGCAGGTCACCACACTAAGCCATAGCTGGAAAGGCACGACGGTGGTCAAAGCGGCTGACCGTCACGAGATTGACGTCGGTGTATATCGTCCGGTTACGACCCGTCGCTATCCCGCATTTACGGAGCTACTTCTTGGGGTCTCGTGCAAGACTGGCGGCTGGAACAAGGCGTACGTCCGCGAGGCGCTAGGTATGCGTAGGGAGCTAGGATTCCTCACATCACCTAGGACGAGCTTGACGAGCTCAGCTCCGTGGTTCATCGCAACGGTTCCCTGCGATCCTCCGGTTCCCTTTGCCTTGTACGCGACCAACGCTGGGTCCGCCGTGTATGCGTCGTTGGCAGCTTTGGGGCTCTACGTCGAGCACTACAAGGGGTAGCGGAAACAGGCTTTGGAGTACGGATCAACTCAGGTGTGTCGAGAACGATGCCCGCTTTGGGTTGAAGGCGGATGCCATCACCGGGCCAGTCGCCAAGCCGCCCAATGTCCGCTTCCGGCCAGAAGCGGACATCCACCCTGCCCTCGATTAACATCCCAAATCCACGGACGACCTTGGTCTGCTTTGGCCTTCTGCCTTAGGGCCAGACCTAAACTTCGATTTCAGCCCCTAACGTATTTGACTCCCGCGACATAGATCTCTCCTAGATCCTTGACCATGGCTTGCCCCTTCTGCAGAAACCCAACCAGCAGTCGACCTCCTGCTACTTTCCGGCCCACTTGCCCATTGAGGTGGCGGACCTGGAGACGCGCATGGGCCAGCAGATCCGCCTGGGCCATGCTAGGGGTCGCGGCCTGGAGCGGTTCGCCCGGCGACGCCATCTGCCCCCCGAATGGACCTGCCACACCTGTTGAAGATCTGACGTAGGAACCACCGTTGGCCTTACTCTAAGGTTGCTGGCGTAGGTGCTCTAGTTGAAAGAGCCCCTATGCTAGAGAACTTTCCCGCCTGGCAATCGGCCGCATTAGAACAGCCGAGACATCGTCTTAGGTATTGACCCATTCACTGACATGAGGACCAAGATGACTAACGAACAAACGACAGTCAACTTCGAGAAGCTCCTGGCGCTACTGACCTCAGTAGACCGTTCGCTGAGCCACCTATCCGCTGTTGCGAGGCTGTCGCATATCTACGGGGAGAGCACCGTCAAGGGTTTGGTCGAGCAGTACGGGAAGCTGAAGTTCGACGATTCCGCTGCATTCAAAGTGCTCACCGAGACCGGCAAGAAGCTAACTGAAGACGGGCTCACGTACGAGCAGCGTGTCGAGAAAATGGGCAAAGAAGAGGCCGGCCGCCTTGGCGCCCCGCAACGCGAGGCCCTTGAAGCTCGGAAGAAGACGTTGGCCGAGTTGGATAAGTTCAAGAAAGAATACCCACTGATCGTCGCCATCGTCGATGGAACCCGCTGCGAGGGATAGGCCGCGCCAGCCCTACTCCACGCAACCTATCAGTCAATTGTCTCGTCACTCGCTTCGCGATGGTTGAAGGCCTGCAGCGAGCGCGCGTTGTTCGGACGCTGCGCAATGCGCGCGGTTGCGGCACTGAAATGGAGCGGCGTCAGCCCGATGTTCCAAAGCACGCCTTCTGTGCACGGAGGCGTCGACTGCGGTCTTGCCTGTCGTGCTGGCATGCGCCAAGTGAAGTTCCATCGCGTGGCGCTTGCCATCAACGTAGTGCTCGCTGGGGGTATGCACATGGAACTGCAGCAGTGTTTAGTGCACGCCATCGATGGTCACCCCGCCCTGCGTGCCGCCGATTGTGGTCGCTTGCAGGGTGTGGCCATTGTTGACCACGTTGAAGTGCTGCGGGGGGTAGTCGACGTGCAGCGCATGTGGGCTGCCGTGGCCGGCGCGCCCAGGAATCAGGTTGATCGGGGACTGCAGCTGACCGGCGCACGCCGGGGCGAGCTCAGCCCCTCAGCACCGGGATTACCACCGCCCCTCCCCTAGCCGGAGCGAGTGCTGCCGCCCGTCACTCCTGGTGCACCTACACCTGTCAGAGTCCCATCTGGCTACGCACCAGCGCGAGGTATTCCGGGTCTTCCATCTGCTTGCGCGCAGCGATGATCTGCGTGGCGTCTTCTCCGGCGATATAGCGCAGCTGGTCGCTGCCGTCGGTGGCCGCTTCCCAGACAGCCTGCGCCACGACAATCGGATCGGAACCACCAGTGGCTGCAGCGAACGCCTTCGTCACGGCCTCGACAAGCGGGTTGTACTCGGTGAGGCTCGGATCGACGTTCATGTCAAATGAGCTGCCGGCGAAGTTGGTGTTGATCACCCCGGGCTCGATCAGCTTGATCTTGACGCCGATCGGACCGAGCTCATGGGACAGCGCCTCGCTCATGCCTTCCACTGCAAATTTCGAGCCGTGGTACAGCGTGCCCAGCGGGAAGGTGATCTTTCCGCCCATCGACGAGATGTTGATGATCGTGCCTCCGCCACGCTTGCGGAAATGCGGCAAGATCGACTGCATGACCAGCATCGGGCCGATGACATTGACGTCGTACTGCTTGCGCATCTTGTGCTCAGGCGTCGCCTCAAGCAGGCCGTAAGAACCGTATCCGGCATTATTGAGAACGACATCGATCTTGCCGAAACGCTCGATCCCGGCCGCGATCGCGTCCTCGATGGTGCGCTTCACCGTGACGTCGAGCTCCGCTACCAGGACATTTTCGAGCGCGTTGAGTTCTTCGTCCTTATCGGGTTTCGAGCGGACCGTCGCAATGACGTTCCACCCGCGCTCCTGAAAGTATTTGGCAGTTGTGCGGCCGATGCCGCTGCTGCAGCCGGTGATGAGAATGGTCTGGGTTGTCATTGTTTTCGTCCTCGAGCACTTGGCTCAGAAATCCTTCTTTCGGAAGCTGTCCCGAATGGCGTCGCCCATCAGGCAGGTGAGGTTCATCCAAGTCGGCTCGACGGCAAACGTCGACATGTTCCCGGCCATGTTGTCGAAGGCCTGCTTGTTGGTGTTCATCATGTGGCCTGGCGACATGAACTTCGCTTCGATGATCGACTTCTCTACGTTTTCGAAGTTGAGGAGGTTGCCGAAGTTGCCTTGACCGGAAACGAACGTCTTGCCGGCCTCATTGCCACCCCAGGTGAGATACGGACTGAGAAAGATGAAGGGCGGCATGGTGTTGATGGCGATGCCGCCGTACTCCATATCGGTTACTGCCTGTTCGAGCAGCGCCTGATGGGTCTTCTTGGTGTCTTCGTCGATCAGGATGGCCGCGCCGAGAGTGCCGAGCAGCTGCGTGTTGCAGAACTCGACTGCGCCGGGAAGGAATTGCACCGCGTTGGGCGGCAGGTCAAGCGGTACCTCATTGATGACGAGGCTGAACGCTTCGTTCGCGCAGGCGTATCCACCGGGTTCAACCCCTGTGATCAGCATGATGTCGGTATGCGGATACCGGCCTCCCTCGGGCTTGAGCACTTCCGCATCCGGGTAGGCCTGGCGGAAGCCTTCGAGCGCCTTGTCGGAACCCGGGTAATAGATGCCGGTTGCGGGGGTGGTGTCACGCAGCGCGATCCGCAGCGCATCGAGGAATTCCACGCGTTGCGGCCAATGCTTGCTGGTCACCAGGGTTTGGATGCGACCACACACCGCACCGCCGTTTAGCTTCGACATGGTGGCGATCTGCACCGCCTGGTGCTCGATCTCCTTCCTCGTCCACGGACGATCGCCCGGCACGATGATCGCAGGATTGTTACCACCGCATTCGGCAACCAGCGGCGTATCGGTGGCGGACATGATGGCTTCGGCCGTACCGGTCCCGCCAGTGAAGTAGATCTTGGTCAGGCGCGGATCGACAGTCAGGGCGCGCCCCTGGTCGGAATCGCAGAAGCTCAGCACGCGATGGACGATCAGCGGCTGCATGATCTTTTCCCAGACCTTGTCGGTTTCTGCGTTCAGGCTGTGCGGCTTGTGCACGACCGCGCAGTTCTCGAGGAAGATCGCCTTGAGCATCTCGAGCGAAGAGCTGTAGTTTCCGGCCCCAAGCACGGCGATGATGCCGGCGGGCTTGTCCATCGGATTGACCTGCTTCGGTTCGCCTCTCACGCGAATGCGATCCTTCCGGTCCGCGTACATCAATTTGTCCTTGCGCTGCTGCGGGAAGACATAGATGTCGTACAGGCTGTCGCCGACCTTTTCGACGCTGAGCGGCGCGAGCATGCTGCCGTCCACGATCGACTCATAAAGGTCGATGGCAGCCGAGATGGTACTCGCCATCGGTACGACGGTTCCTACCTTGGATACAGGGTCGGAATAGAGCGGCGCGCCGAGGATGCCGTTCTTCATCTTACTGTCGGCGACCGCAAGGTCGTCGCCGTATTTCTTCAGGTTGGCTCGGACCTCCTCCAGCAGGCGCAAACGCTCGGCTGGAGCTGTCTCGCCCCACTTCCTTGGGTCGAGTTGATCGATGGCTTCGGTTGCGTTCATTGGCTTTCTCCGTTGTCGGACTTGCCGGTCCGGGAGGACCGTGGTGACACTGTAGGAAGCGCGCCATGACAGCGCTCTAGCAATTGGCGCCATTTCCAAGGCAATCGGCGCCATTTGGGTTCCGCCGTCGCCGCACCGGCGCGTGCTCGCAACTCCGGCCTTCTGCCGCGGGGTGTGCCAACAACCACCGTCGCATCCAGCTCTTACTGCCGTCGCGGGGAGTGCGCCCGCGCGCCCCGCGCCAGACGCACTGCTGTTCCGCCAACGGAAAGGTCCGCGTCCAGGTCGATGGTGCGATCTGTCCTCCGCCCAGCCAAGTGGCGCCGGCAAGCAGGACCCTTCGTGGCTGGGTGCGTGGCCTCGTCAGTTCGGGAGGGCCTTGCTGCGCATGCTGTCCGGCGTCCGCCCGGTCCAGCCGTGGAACGCACGATAAAAGGAATTGGGATCGTCAAAGCCCAGCAGGAAGCTGATCTCGCTGATCGATAGCTTCGTTTGCGTCAGATAGTGCTTCGCCAGATCTTCGCGCGTTCGATTGACAATGCTGCGGAAGCTATCTCCTTCGTCATCCAGCCGGCGCTGCAACGTGCGCGTGCTCATCGCCAAGCGACTGGCCACCGCCTCGACGCTCGACTGACCACCAGGCAGCAACTCGAGAAGAACGGATCGCACGCGCTGTGCGGTCGTCGCGGTCGCGTCGAGCTCGCCCAGGCGCCTGCGAAGATCCGGTTCGAACATTTCCCAGATGGTATCGTTCGCAGTGAGGAAGGGGCGATCTGCGTCGCTCGGCGACAGTGTGATGCACGCCGTTGCATCACGTCGTATGGCGACGCCGAAATACTCCGCATAGGCGTTCGCATGCGCCGGGTCGGGCAACGTGGGCAGCGTCACCTTCATCGCCTGGATGTGCTCACGAGTCCCCAAGCGAATCAGGCGCATCAGGAACGCAACCTCGGTTGCGACGAGGATGAAGGGCACTCCGCTTTCCGCACCGATCCAGTGTGGCATCACCAGCAGTTCGCCCTGGGCGCCGGTCGACGTCTCCATGCGCATCGGCGCCATCAATCGCTTGTAGGTCGCCAGCCGTTGCACGGCCTGCGTCATGTTGGCGCTGCACAGCGCCGCAAACAGCGGCGGCACGAAGGAGTCCGCTTGGATCATCCCTGCGATGCGGAGCGGTAATTGCGGATCGGCGGCTTCCGCTTCGAGGCCTTGCCAGAGGCGGAAGTGCTCCGTGGTCGTCAGTACGCCGGTGGGTCGCGACAGCAGATCCTCGGGCAAGCCCGCCCGACGCAGCACGTGGTCGATGCGGATACCCATGTCCTTCAGGAGCGGGCGCAAGCCTTGCTCGATGGGAAAGGTCGTTTTGCTGGCCATTGGTGGCCTCGTCTTAGAGATGGCACCAGTCTGGATCCAGAAAGGCGCCTAGTGACTAGCAGTTTGCGCCAAATATGCGCCAATTGCGCCAACTGAGACCGTGCCGAAGGTCAGCCTTTGTTCGAAAGTGGGCGTTGGGGCGGGTCCCGGCTGGCCCACCACTGGCAGTGTCCGCTGTCGGGAAGAGGCGGACCTGCCCTGCCCCTGATACACATCACTTATCGCGAGTCGCGCGGCGCGCGCGCTCAGCAGAATTTGATTCAATTAACGTGACGCGTCACGCCCAATCGCCCACCCATTGGCGCCCCACCCCTCCCCCACTATAGTTCCATCCCTCACAAGGACGAGGCGGCGCACATGCCCTATATCGGAATCGGACTCCACGTACTGGCGGCCATCTACTTCGCGGTGCACGCCATCCGCTCGGGCCAGAGCCTCTACTGGCTCATCCTGCTCTTCTCGTTCCCATTGCTCGGCAGCGTCGTTTACTTCCTGGCGATCTACTTTCCCGAAGCGCGCCATTCGCGCGGCGCCCGGCAGGTCGTCCGTTCCGCCAAGCAGTTCATGGACCCGGGTCAGGACCTGCGCAACGCCCGTGCTGAACTGGCGCGTACGCCCACCGTGCAGAACCGGGTTCGCCTGGGCATGACGCTGCTGGATGGCGGCCAGGCCGAAGAAGCCAGAACCCTGCTTGAGCAGGCAGCCAGCTCGCCGTTGGGCGACGATCCCTACATCCTGACCGGCCTTGCCCGTGCCCGCCTCGAGTCCGGGCACGCTGCGCTTGCGGTGGAGACGCTGGACGGCCTGTTCGCTCGCCACCCCGACGTGCGCCGCAAGCCCGAACAGACGCTGCTTTACGCGCAGGCACTGGCGGCTGCCCAAGCGCCCGGCGCCCGCGCCGCATTCGAGCGCGCCGTGGAATGCGGGAACGATGCGGCCGCTCGCTGCCTCTACGCCGAATGGCTGATGGCGCAGCCGCAACCCGACGATCGCGAGCAAGCCCGCAGCCTGTTCGCCAGCATCATCGACGATGCCCAGCACTGGTCGCGCCACGCGCGCAGCCACAATGCCGCATGGTTGGAGCGGACCAAGGTCGCGTTGAAGGGCTACTGACGCCTGGCAGCCTTTGGCAATCCTGTCGCATCCGCCTCGCTCACGGCCTCGCCGGGCGGATGCCGACAGCGCGCAGGACTGCACCATCGACATCGCCGATAGCCTTGCGGCGCAAGGCTCCAGCTTCATTGCGCCGCATGCAACGATTCTGAAAACGTTGAAAGTGGTGTCGGCATCAGCCCTACTGCGTTGGCATCGCGCACAGCCAGGCGTATTCCTGTTCATGCCACCGAAAACGGGTGGCCGAGGCCTCGAAATCCTCGGTTGTGCAAGAGAAGTATGCGCTTGCCAGCCGGCACCACGCTCCGTGGTGCCGGCTGGCAATCCGTCGGCCGGCTATGGCGGGCGGTGCGTGGGGGCCTTGTGCCCGCCGGGAAGATTGCACACCGGATTTCGAGCCCCGCACCGTCCGCCACCTTTATCGGTGGCGGCTTCTGCATGCACGCAAGGAGCCCAGCCATGACCAAGCCCCACTCCCCTGCCCCGCACCCGATCAATGACGCGCCCGCAAACGGCCCCGACCTGGATCCGAACACCCTCATCGCCCTGCTGCACAGCATCGGCTCCGGCGCCGCTTCCGATGGTCAGCCGTGGCCGGAACGCCATCAGATGCCCGGTCGACGCATCGCCCTGGCGGATACCGACTGCTCGCTGGCTGGCCTTCGCGTGGTGCTGGAGATTCTGCTAGCCGCGGAGCGCGCCCGCGAGAATGGCGAGCTGGAGCAATACGTTGGCCCGCGGGTGATGGAGGGTCTGATCATGGCCGGACTCGGCCTCACCGCACACGCAAGTACGCGGCTGCATCCGGAGGGCTGAGTGGCGTGGCACCGCTGGGCGGCCGTGGCGCTGTGCATCGCCTCATTGGTTGCGGCACAGCGTCAGTTGTCGGCGCGCCTCATGCCCTCGCCTCTCGCGTTCAAGAGCACCTCCGGTGAGCGCTATTCGCAGCTGCGTCGCCAGGCGATCCAGTTCGTCGAGGCACGGCCGAGGCAGGGCTTCCAGTTCGTCGAACGGCATGAAGACGGCGCTTTCCAGATTCTCTGCAGAGGCGCTCCGGTGCTGTGGCTGGAGAGGCGCTCTCAGCATTTGCTGATGCAGGCAACACGGGATGTGGAACAGCGAGCGCCCGACGTTCTGCAGCTACGGGCGCTGCTGCAACGGCAGCTGCAGCCATTGGACTACCTGGAACAAGTGCTTGCTGGTGTGCCGGAGCCCGTTTTGATGGATCGGATGCTAGGGGTTCTCGCTGGTGGAGTACCTGATGGGGCGCGATGTGTGACGGAATAGCCGAGCATGGCTCGGCTCTACAAGGGCGCAACCACGTCCGGTTCGGGTTCTTGTATGGAGCCCTCAAGCAGGGCGACATAAGTGTCCAGGCGGGTGCGCAGGCCGATCAGCATCCAGCCCACGGCGTACAACAGCACCATACCGAAGATCAGCAGTGCACTAAGTAGGCTGATGTCAAATGCACTTGCCCAGTCGCCCCATTTCCATCCACGGAACTGCAGGTAGAACGCGATCAGCAGCGGGAATGGACCAAGCCTCTGCAGACCGCCATACATCATGCCCATGCGTTCGATCATGTTGGTGCGCAAGGTGCTGACGAACTTGAGTCGCCGCTCGCGCTCGACCCTGGGGAAGCAGCGGAGGTCAGTAATCACGACTTGCCAATGAGCGAACTCAGTGTCCATTTCCTGGGCGTGCGAGAGCCGCGGTTGGCTGAACTGGCGGATACCCCTGCGGGCCGCAAGAATGCCGGCCACAACGAAGCTACTGAGCTCCACCACGAGGCATGCCGTGACGAACAGAGAAGTAACAGTGAGCGGAACCCATCGATCCGGCAGCTGACTACTGAGCACGCCGACGACGGCGGCCACTATTCCGGCGCGGAACGACCACGTCTCTATCCTGCCGGCCTTCGGATAGATACTGTGCTCAACCAGCCCCTGCACCCGCTGGTAGAGCCAGTGGAATGTCAGTTCCTGCGAATCGATCTTTGCCGGAGGATCGAATCCGCCTCCTGCCTGCATGTCCATTGCGCCCCCTTGCCCGCCGGCGCGAATGCCGGCGGACTCATCGTACCCGAGCGCGCTTCGGAGAGCGCCTCAGCGGGAATCACATACCCAGCTCAGACAACCCCGGATGATCATCCGGGCGACGCCCCAGCGGCCAATGGAACTTGCGGTCGCTTTCCTTGATCGGCAGGTCGTTGATGCACGAGAAGCGGCGCTGCATCAGGCCATCCTCTCCGAATTCCCAGTTCTCGTTGCCATAGGAACGGAACCAGTTGCCGGAGTCGTCGTGCCATTCGTAGGCATACCTGACAGCAATGCGGTTTTCGGTAAAGGCCCAGAGCTCCTTGATCAGGCGGTACTCGAGCTCCTTGTTCCATTTGCGTGCCAGGAACTGCCGGGCTTCCTCCCGGCCGTTGGTGAACTCGGCGCGGTTACGCCACTGGGTGTCGAGCGAATAGGCAAGCGACACCTTGTCGGCATCGCGGGAATTCCAGCCATCCTCGGCAAGGCGCACCTTCTGCGTGGCCGATTCGAGGGTGAACGGAGGAAGCGGCGGACGGGGGTGTTCTGCGGACACGGGAAGACCTCCAATCGAGATGGATAAATGAAGTGCGTCAAGGGATCTTGCGTACCCGGGCGCTAGCGCCTGGCCTGTTCCAACAACAGCTTCGCGACATCCTTCGCGGTGTCTGCGGCGCCGTAATCACCCATCACGCGCGACAGGGTGATGGCGCCTTCCATCAGGACCAGCAGCTGGCGAGCCAATGCCGCCGGCTGCTCCACATCCAGTTGTCCGGTGAGTTCCAATGTGTAATCGAGCAACTTCTGCTTGTGATCACGCGCGATCTGCCGGATCGGATCGGCCGGGTCGCCGACCTCGCCCGCGGTATTGATGAACGCACAACCGCGATAGCCCTCGGACTGGAACCAGTTCCTGAGCACGGTGAACATGCCGAGGATGCGCGCTTCCGGAGTGTCCGCCTTGTCGCACTCATGCCGGAACCAGGCCAGCCAACGCACATCGCGCGCCCTGAGTGCAGCAGCGGCCACCTCGTCCTTGTTCTGGAAATGGCGGTAGATGCTCTTCCGCGCCACGCCCGAGGTCTTCACCAGCAGGTCCATGCCGGTGGCTTGGATCCCGTTCTGGTAGATCAGTGCCTCGGCCGTGGCCAGGATCTTCTGTTGGGTGTCGGTGGTGGCCTTGCTCATGGCCACAAGGTAGAACGATCATTCTCCCTCGTCAACAGGCGGTGGCGGGCGATTCGTGCGAGCACATCGGTCCAAGACGATCTATCAAGAAATCCGGACAGTGCATCACCCGGACGCCTGATTGCAGGCGCAAAGTACGTCTCACCGCCCACCCATGAGAGTTCACGCATGAATACCCTCGCCCGCTCACTAGCCGTTGCCGCCCTCGCCCTCTCGGTCCAGGCCGGCCTGTCCGCACAGGCCGCCGAGCCGGCCAAGCCGGCGGCGGTCACCGCCATCGCGCGCACCGCCAGCTACATCACCACCGCCGATGGCGTGCAGCTGTACTACAAGGACTGGGGTCCGAAGGACGGCCCGGTCGTGACCTTCAGCCACGGCTGGCCGTTGAATTCGGACAGCTGGGAATCGCAGATGCTTTTCCTGGCCAATCATGGCTACCGCGTGATCGCGCATGACCGTCGTGGCCACGGTCGTTCCAGCCAGCCGTGGGACGGCAACGACATGGATCACTACGCCGATGACCTGGCCGCGGTGATCAATACGCTGGACCTGCACGATGTCACCCTGGTGGGCTTCTCCACCGGTGGCGGCGAAGTGGCACGCTACATCGGCCGGCATGGCACCGGGCGGGTGAAGAAGGCCGTGCTGATCAGCTCGGTGCCGCCGTTCATGCTGAAGACCGCCGACAACCCCAACGGCCTGCCGATCGAAGTGTTCGACGGCATCCGCAAGGCACAGATGGATAACCGCGCCCAGTTGTACAAGGACATTCCGTCGGGCCCGTTCTATGGCTTCAACCGCCCGGGCGCGAAGGTGTCGCAGGGGCTGATCGATGCGTGGTGGGCGCAGGGCATGCAGGGCGGCCACAAGAACACCTACGATTCGATCGCTGCGTTCTCGGCCACCGACTTCCGCGCGGACCTGAAGAAGTTCGATGTGCCAACGCTGGTGATCCACGGTGACGACGACCAGATCGTGCCGATCGATATCTCCGGCCGCCAATCGGCAAAGCTGATCAAGGGCGCCAGGCTGATTGTCTACCCGGGCGCGCCGCACGGCCTGACCGATACCCACAAGGACAAGGTCAACCAGGACCTGCTGACGTTCCTGCAGGAAAAGTGAGTAACAGGGCTCCGGCACTGCGCCGGAGCCCGTTTCATCCTGCAGGGTGCGGCCTCCATGCGGGCCCTTTCGTGTCGGACATTGGCAGCCGGGCATGGCTCGGCTCCGCACAGGTCCCCGCAAAGACGAACTCAGTCCGCCCCGCCCCGCGCGTTGCGCCGCAGGGACTGCGGGGGCTGGCCGAAGGCGCGCAGGAACGCTCTTCGCATGCGTTCGGTGTCAACGAAGCCCGTTTCGGCCGCGACTTCATCCATCGTGTAGCGGCTCTGCTCGATCAGCACGCGAGCGGCCTCCACGCGCAGGCTCTCCACCGCCTTCGCAGGGGATTGCCCGGTTTCTTCGCGGAACGCGCGACTGAACTGACGGGTGCTGAGATGTGCGGCCTGGGCCAGTTCTTCAACCGACAAGGTGGCGCGCAGGTTGCCACGCGCGAAGGTCAGCGCATTCTGGATGCGATCGGACCGGGCATCCAGCTCGAGCAGCACCGAATGCTGGGACTGCCCGCCTCCACGGCGGTGGTAGACCACCAGCTTCCGGGCCACCGCCCTGGACAAGTCCGCACCGAAGTCGTTCTCGATCATGCCAAGCGCCAGGTCCAGCCCCGCGCTCATGCCGGCGGAAGTCCAGATCGGGCCATCGGTGATGAAGATGCGATCTTCCTCCACCTGCGCGGCGGGAAAGCGCTGCTTGAGCGCACGGGCGTGGAACCAGTGCGTGGTGGCGCGCCGCCCGTCCAGCAGCCCCGCTTCGCCAAGAATGAAGGCGCCTGTGCACACCGACGCGGTCCGGCGCGTGCGCGTGGCCGCCTGGCGGATCAGTTCGATCAGCGTGCCGGTGGACGGGGCTGGCTCCAGCAGGCCGGCCACGATCAAAGTATCCAGCGGCTGCTGAGCCAGCGGCGCCGTCTGCATGGCCATGCCAAGCGAGCTGGGCACCAGCCCGCCCTGTTCGGAGAGCATGTGCAGATCGTAAAGGCGCGCGCCTTCGGCGGCATTTGCCAGTTCGAAGGCGGACGCAGCCGCGATCGCCATGGTCTGGAATCCGGATGGCAGGACAAATCCAACACTGAGCATGACGGTTTTTCAGGGGTGGCCGTAAACGAGGTATATACGACATTTACGCCATTCACAAGCCGGCCTAGATTTGGCCCTGACCCCGGCGACGCCCGCCGCTTCGGACTGACCACCGTGAACAACCCTACCCCTCAAGGCACCGCTCTCATCACCGGCGCATCGTCAGGCATCGGCGCGGTCTATGCCGATCGCCTGGCCCGCGCCGGATACGACCTGATCCTGGTTGCACGACGCGGCGACCGCCTGCGCCAACTGGCCGAAGCACTGGCCCGCAGCACCGGCCGCGCAGTGGACATTGTCGCGGCGGACCTGACTACCTCCGCCGGGCTTGCCGAAGTTGAGAGCGTCATTCGAGACCGAGCGGATATCCGACTGCTGGTCAACAATGCCGGCATCGGCGCCACGGCTCCCCTGCTGCAGTCGGACATCGGCGAGATGGAGCGCATGATCACGCTCAACGTGAACGCCGCGATGCGCCTGGCCTACGCCGCCGCCCCGGTGTTCGTGGCCCATGGCCAGGGCACTATCATCAACGTCGCCTCCATCGTCGCATTGGCGCCCGAGCTGCTCAACGGCGTCTACGCAGGAAGCAAGGCTTTCGTTCTGGCGTTTTCGCAGTCGCTCCACCATGAGCTGGCCGACAAGGGTGTGCGCGTCCAGGTTGTGCTGCCGGGGGCCACCGCAACGGACTTCTGGCACCTCTCCGGCCTGCCGGTGGAGCACTTGCCGCAGGACATCGTGATGAGCGCCGAAGACATGGTGGATGCATCCCTGGCCGGGCTGGCGCAGGGCGAACGTGTGACCATTCCGGCGCTTCCGGACATCGCTGAGTGGGACGCCTTCGAGCACGCACGCAAGGCGATGGCGCCGGGGCTTTCGCGGGCGCAGCCGGCACAGCGCTATATGAGCAGGGTCTGACCGGCGAACGGGCTACAGACGCCCGGTGCAGGGGATGGAGCGATGGCCGGGCGGCGTCGCGTTGAGCGCTACGCTGCCCCGCCCTGCTGATTGTTAACGCGTGTTGCCTGAAGGTTTGACGCCACGTTGCCCCGCCCTTGATGGGGCCGCTCACAGCGCACTCCTATGCTGGGCCCGCCACCTGAGGGGTGGTGATCAACCTGGAGATTCACCATGCAACGCGATCAGAAAGACCTCCCCCATCCCGACGCGGAAGCGCAGCGCCCCGATCCTGTCAGCCCGCTGCAGGCAAAGCTGCACAACCACCGCAATCATGACGAAGCGCTGCAGGAAACCTTCCCTGCCAGTGATCCGATCTCCCCCTTCGTCGCCGCGCCAACGCCGGAAGAGCAGGCCAAGCGCCTGGGTGAGCGGGTCAGGCTGCCAGATCGTCGAACGGATGAGGAGGCCGCGGGAGGTGACGAGTGATCCGGCGCGGCTTCGCCCGGGTCGCGGCCGCGACGGCACGATTGTCCGGCAGCCTGGGCGCATTCGTCGCGGCGCTGGGGGTGATCATCATCTGGGCCGCCAGCGGGCCGGCCTTCCACTTCAATGATACGTGGCAGCTGGTGGTGAACACGGGAACGACCATCGTGACCTTCCTGATGGTGTTCCTGATCCAGCATACGCAGAATGCCGATACGGCCGCGCTGCACATCAAGCTGGATGAACTGATCCGGGTCAGCAAGGACGCCAACCAGGAGCTGTTGAACCTGGAGTCGATGGAGCCGGCGCACCTTGAAGAGATTCGCCAGCGTTACGAGGCACTGGCGAAGACCGCTGCAGACATCAAGTCCAAGAAGGAACGCTGCATGCCCTGCGAGGCGGATGCGGCCGCCGAAGCCTGAGGGTCACCGCTGCAGCGGCTGCTCCGCCTGCAGCGGTTCTGGCGTGAGGCCCTGCCGGGCGGGGCCTTCCAGCAGCGCCCCGGTGGCGGAAAAGCGGCTGCCGTGGCATGGGCAATCCCATGTGCGTTCATGGCCATTCCATTGGACAACGCACTTGAGGTGCGGGCACAGCGCCGACATCGCGTGCAGCTGGCCGTGCTCATCGCGGTAGACGGCGGTCCGCTTTCCATCCACGTCCAGCAGTGCGCCACAGCCACGGCTTAACTCGCTGGGTGAGTGCGACGGCGCAGCACCAAGGCGATCTCCCACCATGTGCCGTGCAACCGTGCCATTGGTACGGGCCCAGCCGGCCGCCGAGCGCACTGGCGTGAAGCGCATGGGGCTTAGCAGCTTCTCGATCTCGCTGGTCGTGCCCATGATTCCCTCGGTGATCGCACGAGCGGCCACGCCCGCCCAGGTCAAGCCATCGGGACCATAGCCGGTGGCGACCCACACATTGTCGTGCGCGCTGCTGCCGATGTAGGGCAACTGGTCGGCTGCACGGAACTGCTGCGCCGACCAGCACAGCGGTTCGCCCTGCACGGTGAAGTTGCGACGCGCGTCGGCGACCAGGTGCTGTGCCGGATCCATCACCGGGGTTTCGCCGGTGCGATGTGTCTCGCCGACCAGCACCAGCCAGTCGCGGCCATCAGTACCGCGCACCCCGCGCAGCGAGCGGTGCCGATCGGCGATCCAATGAATACCTGCCGCTGGAGGATTGGCAACCGGTACCGCCACGCCGTACTCGCGGTACACCTCCATCTCGGCCTGCACCAGGTTGAACCCTGCTGGCGAGTGGGTGGCGAGCACGAAGTGCCTGGCATGGATGCGGCCGCCAAGGGCGGTGGCAACGCCTGCTGATGCCTCGATGCTGTTGATCTGGGTCCAGTCGTGGATGCGCACCCGGCCCACCAGGTGTCGCGCCAGCTCCCTGCAGAAGGCCGCCGGATCCAACTGCGCCTGATCGGGAACACGGAACGCGTGGCCCAATGCGAATGGCAGCCCGGACTGCTGGTGTTCGCACTGCAGGCCTACGCGCTGATAGGCCTGCAGCTCACGCTCGAATCGCGTCGTGACCTCACGCGTGCGCTCCTGCATGCCGTACTGCATAGCCACGCGTTCGAAGCCGCAGCGCAGATCGTAGCGATGAACCAGCGTTTCCATGGCGCGCAGCGCCTGCTGCCGCCACTGCACGATACGACTGGCCGTGTCGCCGCCCCAGCGCGAGACCAGTTCTGCCAGCCGGGAGACGGGCGCGTAAAGATTGCCCGTGGACATCACCGTATTGCGCCCGCCGATGGGCCCTGCATCGACCACCAGCACATCCAGGCCGCTATCCGCCAGGCGGGCCGCTGTCAGCAGGCCGGTCATGCCGGCGCCCACCACCAGCACGTCCGCGCGCGTCGTGCCGGCAAGGGGGCGGAAGCAATGCAACTCGGTGTCAGCTGACCATAAGCTGGCGCGCGGGAACGGTTCGGACATGAAAGGGATCCTTGCAGCTTCAGCTGGGAGGCTTCTCTGATACGCCTTGCCGGGTGAAACGATGGTGGCGCGGCCGTGCAGATGGTGCTAACGCGCTGCGACGATCAACGCCATGGTCAAGACAAGGTGAGCACTGCGTGGGCAACACGCCTGTGTCGCCTCTGCGAACCGCAACTCTCTGCTTGCAGCGTGGTCGCTAACGTGCCTGGAAGGAGGATCAGGCAGTGAGCACGCACCTGGAAATCGATCTGATGATCGCGCAACTGGACGAACTGCTGCCAACCTGGGCAGCGTTCTACCCCGAGCAGCAGTTCGTCCGCATGCTTGCCGAGGCACTGGACTACATTGCTGCCAGTGCAGACCCGGAGGCCCGGCTGTATTGCGTGATGCGCACCGGGCACCTCAACGCGTGCAGCGGACAGATTCCATGGGTGGCGCGCTATGGAGGCCGCTAGGCCGGTGGATCACGCCGCGACCGCGTAGGGTTCCACCAACCTGGCCAGGATATCCATCGCCGTCTCGGTTGGCGCATCGTCACCGCTGTGCTGGGCGAACCCTGACCAGTCCGCGCGGGCAAGAAGCTTCAACTGCTCGGGTTGGGTGGGCAGCCAGCGCATCGGCCAGAACGGGAGCCGCCGGTTGCCCACCCTGCCGCGCTGCAACTCGATGAGCCCGGTATGGCTGGAGGCGCCCACCACCCGCGAATACGCCACCCTCAAGCCGTCTTCGGGCCCCTCCATGTACTGCAGGAAGCGGCTGCCGTCGAACAGCAGGACCCCGGTGACGCCGGCACTGCGGTTGAAGCGGGCGGCATCATCGACCAGATCGTCGAGCTTCCCGCTGCCCAGGCCGAACGGATCACCAGCAACGGCTGGGCCCGCTTCGCTGACGTATGCGACTGCCCTGATCGGCATTAACTGCTCCTGTAGCGAATCCCCCCAGATTCCGTGGCCGTAGGATAGGCCACCTGCGCCCCGCAGTTGTTCCCATCATGTGCATTTTGTGAATCAGTTGGGTTCCAGCTGACAAACGGCATGCAGGACGCCTACACCGCCCATGCCGTGGATCGTTTACGCTTGGGCCAGATGACTCGGGAGCGCCCCATGCCCAATACCGGCCTTTTCCATGTTCTGGAGCTGGACGCTGTTTCCGGCGTGCAGGGTATTGAGCGCGTCAGGTCCATTCGCGTGCGCTGCAACTCCTGCGGCGGGATTACACAGTTGTCGGGGGACGCGTTGGGGGCGGTGCCCGGTGGAACGACGCTGGTGTGCGGCGCTTGTCCTTCGCGCCAGACGGTCAGCAACGCGCGGCTGGTCGAATGCGATCATGTCCTGCCCGGCAGCGCGCAGGGATCCGACGTGTAGGCGCGGGCTACGGGTCTGCCTGCGCCCAGCGCGCCAGATTCTGCTTCACTTTCCCAATGCCGGCCCAGGGGTCTTTGCGCCGCCGCTTGAGCTTTGCTGGCACGTCCTTGATCGTGAACGCGTCTGCGCGCTTGAGTTTCGCCAGATCGCCCCAGGCGATCGGCAACGCGACCGGTGCGCCCGGCCGCGCCCGCAGCGAGTAGGACGCGACTGCCGTGGCACCGCGCCCGTTGCGCAGGTAGTCGACGAAGATCCGCTTGTTGCGGCGGCTTTTGGTGGCCGTTGCCAGGAATCGCTGCGGCTCGGATTGCGCCAGCGCATCGGCGAAGCCCTTCGCAAAGCGCTTGGTCAGGTCCCAGTCGCATCCCGGGTTGAGCGGCACCACCACGTGCAGGCCCTTGCCGCCGGATACCCGCAGGAACGATTCCAGCTCCAGCTGCGCCAGCAGTTTGCGGATGTCGGTTGCCGCCTTCTTGACCTCTGCAAAGGGTACGTCCGGTCCTGGATCCAGATCGAACACCACCCGGTCGGCCTTGTCGGGCGCTTCGGCGTGGCTGCCCCAGGGGTGGAACTCCAGCGCGTTGAACTGCACCAGTTCAAGCAGGCTGGCCGCGTCACGCACCACCAGGTAATGAGCGTTGATGCCGCTTTCCTCCTTCAGCCTTACCGGATCGACCAGTTCCAGCCCGGCTGTGTGGTGTTTCTGGAAGAAGCAGGGTTTTGCGGTGCCACTGGGGCATCGGATGATCGACAGCGGGCGATCAACCACCTCGGGCAGGAGGTGCTCCATCACTGCTGCGTAGTAGTCCCATACCTCCTGCTTGGTGTAGCCATCGCCAGGAAACAGGATCTTGCCGGGGGACGAAAGCGCGGGCGGTGTGCGGCCGGTAGCGGGTGACTTTTTCGTATCGCGCGCAGGACGCCTGGATGCGGGCTGTCCACCAGAGGGCATGGCCGGCCCGGAGCGATCGGAATCTTCGAGATCGGCGATGTCCTTGTCCGCCCGTACCGCCTTCAGCGATGCCTGGCGCAACAGCTTCTGCCCGCCAATCCCGCGATAGAAGACCTCCACAACGAAACGCGGTGCGAACCAGGTCGCGGCGCGAAGGTCGGTGTCCTGGGTGGGCACGTGCGCCGTCGGCTTGCGGCCGCCGCCGCCTTCGATGCGCCTGCTGATTTCGCCGATCAGTTCGTCCGAGAACCCGGACCCGACGCGGCCGACGTAGAGCCAGCCATGT
The DNA here is from genome assembly GCF_059368615.1 of Stenotrophomonas sp. YJH_SMC_40. NCBI lineage: Bacteria > Pseudomonadati > Pseudomonadota > Gammaproteobacteria > Lysobacterales > Lysobacteraceae > Stenotrophomonas > Stenotrophomonas sp. YJH_SMC_40. Next base: position 108,262 of record NZ_JCAFRX010000005.1, read on the forward strand.
TTCGGGTCTGGCCGCGCCAGCAGCAGCGAGCCGAACCCGGTGCGGCTGCCTTTCGGCGCGGTGTATCCGATCACCGCGAACTCGTCGCTGACCAGCTGTTTGGTCTTTCGCCAATCCTCACTGCGGCCGCTGTGGTAGCTGCGATCGGCGCGCTTGGAAATGATGCCTTCGAAGTGCTGCTCACCGGCCAGGCGATAGGCCTCGTCGCCATCCCCCTGCACATGCGAACTGAACGCCAATGGCCTGCCCTGCCCCTCCAGCACGGAGTGCAGCAGGGCCTTGCGTTCCAGCAAGGGCGCATCGGCGATGTCCACGCCATCAAGATGCAGCAGATCGAACAATGCATACGTCAGGACGCCCTGCCGCTCGCCGGAGAGCGTGGCCTGCAGCAGGTTGAAGTCTTCCTTGGTGCCGGCGCCGGCGATGAGCTCACCGTCCAGTGCCGCCGAGGTGAGCCCCAGTGCCGCGATCGCTTCACGTATTTCAGGCAGCCTACCGGTCCATTCCAGTGCGTTCCGCGACCACAGCTGCACGTTGCCCTTAGCCACCGTAGCAAGGATGCGGTACCCATCCCATTTGATCTCATGCACCCACTGCCCGCCCTGGGGCGGCGCGTCGCCCAGCTTGGCCAACTGCGGCTCAAACGGTCCGGACGGCGCTGCCGCCTTTTTCGCCTTGCTGAGCGCCAGGGCCTTCTTCGCCCAGTTCTTTCGTCGGGTGCGTGTGGGCGGTACGACCGTGAGTTTCTTCTTCGCGGTCTTTCCTGCCCCGGCACGCTTCAGGTCCTCCGGGGGCGCTACAGCGACATCCGCCAGCAGATCGTCTGCCTCGATATCGCTGGCAAATTCATCGTCGTCCTTGAACAGCAGCCACTGTGGCTGGCGCGCAGGCTTGCCGGAACGGACCAGATGCCATCCACCCTTGAGCTTGGCGCCGAACAGCTCGAAGCGTAGATGGCCCTTGGCGAGCTGGGCTTCCGGGTCACCCTGCGTGGCCCACACACCGTGGTCGAACTGGGCGACATGTCCGCCGCCATACTGGCCTTTGGGAATCTCGCCTTCAAATGCTGCGTAGTCGACGGGATGATCCTCCACCTCCACCGCCATGCGCTTGACCTTCGGGTCGTAGCTGGGGCCCTTGGGAACGGCCCAGCTCTTCAGCGCGTCACCCACCTGCAGACGGAAGTCGTAGTGCCTGCGGCTGGCATGATGCAACTGCACCACGAAAATGGCGCGTTGGCCTTTTGGCAGCGCCTTGCCCGGTTCGGGCTCCCTGGTCTGGTCAAAACGACGCTTGCGGCGGTACTCGACCAGTGACATGGCAGCTCCGCGCTACTTTCCCAGGTGCTTGCGTACAGCAGCGGCGGTGGGCCCGACCTCGGCGACCGCGGCCCGAAGTTCCTCGGCTGACACACCCAGCGTCGTGGTCCAGTACTGCAGTTCATAGTCTTCGTTGACGTTGATGCGATCCCGGTCCGGGCTGCCGGTGTTCTTCTTGTCATCGCTCATGGGAGTCTCCACGCGTGATCGGGCGTGAAGTGACCGTACCGGCCGGCCCATGGGCACCAGGCGATGCCACCGTGAAGCGATGGCGAAGGCCTGCCGTTATCGGCACTGCGGCAGGCGGGCGACAGACGCCACCTCGTGAAGACAACGCGCAGGGCTCGCGTTGGCGTTCACATGCCGCCTTCACCTGGCCCCCGCCTGATCGCAACCGGGCGGGACCTACGCTGAGCGCTCCACTCACAGCGGAGCCCAGCATGGCTATCAAGACAGCGGAAGACCTGTTCATCCACGAACTCTCGGATATCTACAGCGCCGAAAAGCAGCTGACCAAGGCCCTCCCGCGCCTGGCCCGTGCGGCCGAGAACCCTGACCTGGCCACAGCATTTGAAACGCACCTGGAAGAAACCCAGGGCCAGATCGAGCGCATCGACCAGGTGGTGGAGGTTCTCGGCATCCGGCTGAAGCGCATCAAGTGCGCGGCGATGGAAGGTCTGGTAGAGGAAGGCAAGGAAGTGATCGACAGCATCGACAAGGGCCCTGTGCGCGATGCCGCCCTGATCGGTGGCGCACAGAAGGTCGAGCATTACGAGATCGCGTCCTACGGCACCATCGCCGCGCTGGCCAAGCAGCTGGGCTACAAGGACGCCCTGCCGCTGCTGCTGGAGACGCTTGAGGAAGAGAAGGCCACCGACGAGAAGCTCACCCTGCTGGCCAAGGGTGGCGGCAATGCCAAGGCAGCACAAGCCGCCTGATTGACGCGCCCGGAAGCCGGCCGCCATGGACGGCGGCCTCAGGGTTCGTACAGCACCTGGTCGTTCGGGCAGAAGAACGTGCGCCGCCGGGTGGTGCCCATGTAAAGCTTGCTGATCGGGCCGCCGCATGCCGGGCAGATCCTGCGCGTGTGTACCTGCCAGTGCTTTTTCAATTCGAAACGGCGCTTCCACTGCAGGAAATCAAAGCTGTAGGCGCGGGCCTGCGTGATCAGCGCGGTGAGCCTGCGCGGTGGCAGGTCGCCCAGCCGCGTGGCGGGGTGCACGCCTATACGGAACAGCACCTCGTTCTTGATGATGTTGCCCACGCCGGCAAAGACCGTCTGGTCCAGAAGCGCATCACAGACCATGACGTCCGGCATTGCCTTCAGCTTGCGCCGGGCCAGCTTCGGATCCCAGGCATCGTTCATCACGTCCGCGCGCCAATCGTAGACTTCGTCCAACGGCTCGTCGATCAGCCGCACTGAACACGCATAGAAGTTCAGCTCGCCATTGTCGAACCGCAGGGATACACGCGGCGGGGTTGGCTTCCGTTCGTCGATGCGCCAGCTGCCGAACATCATCAGATGGATGCGCAGTGTGTGGCGGCTGAATTCCAGCAGGAAGTGCTTGCCCCAACTGCGGACCGCCTTGACCCTTCGGCCCTGCAGCGGCGACAGGTCGACCCGGCTGTTCCCGGAGACGGCGCGGACCACGTGCCCCTTGAAGTGGCTCGCTGCTTCGCGCAGCAGGACGATCGAAGGGCCTTCAGGCATGTTCCTTCTCCTGCAGCAGCGCCTGCAGGCGCAGGGCGTTGCCGGTGGCGTGACCCAGTGCGGTGTTGTCCAGTACGAACCAGGCGGGTCGTTTCGCCTCGGCCTCGGCCTGCAGTTGCCGCGCAAGGTGGGCAAGGGTAGGTTCGCCGTAGGCACTGCGATAGATCTGTGGCTGGCCGTGCCAGCGCCAGTAGCTCCACGCGCGGTCACCGCCGGGCGTCGCTGCCGCCGGCACACATGCCGGATCCGCGGCAACCCGTGCCACGCCATGCGCGCTCAGAAGCGCATCCACTTCCGGCGTGAACCAACTGGGGTGGCGCGGCTCGCACGCCACATCGGCCTGGGTACGCGCGCGCAGGCCCCGCAGGAATGCTATGGCCGTGGCCGTGTCGTACACCAGGCTCGGCGGCAACTGCAGCAGTAACGGCCCGAGCTTTTCACCCAGCTCCAGCACGCCTTCAAGAAACCGCTCGAGCGGTTGCATTGCGTCGCGCAGCCGACGCTCATGGCTGATCTCTCGCGGCAGTTTCACCGCGAACCGGAAGCCCTCCGGCACGCTCGCCGCCCATCGCGCATATGTCCTGGCCTGGTGCGGTCGATAGAAGGATGAGTTGATCTCCACCATCGGCAGGCGTGTGGCGTAGCGCTGCAGCGCGGTGTCGCCCGCGCCGAACGCTTCCTGATCCGCGCGCGGCAGCGACCAGCCCGCACAGCCGACACGCAGTGGGGCGGTTGCACGCGGGGCGGCCGCCACCGTCATCGTACCAGCTGCCCGTACGGTTCCAGGGTCTCTCCCGCACCTGCATCCGTCTGCAACTGCGAGACCGACAGCAGACGATCCAGTGCGCTGTTTCCGGAGTCGAGCGCCGAGGCGCTGCGCACGAAGCCGGTCCAGTCAGAGATGGCGATCTTTCCCAGCGCGAGCTCATCCACCCGCACGCTGCGCATCCGCCAGTGCGGAAACTGCCGCCGCCCCACCCTGCCCCGGTTCAGTTCGACGATCCCACTGTGGCTGCCGGCCGCGAGAATGCGCGTGTACGCCGCATTGATCCCGGCCTCCGGGCCCTCCAGATACTGCAGGAAGCGCGAGCCGTCGAACAGCAACGTGCCGGTGACATCGACGGATTCGTTGAACTGCACCGCTTCGGCCACAAGCCGTTGCAGCCGCTCTTCGGTCAGGCTCGGGGACGCTTCACTCACATAGGCAATCGCACGAAAAGGCATGGCACCACCGGTTGTTGCAGACAGCTCTACCTTAGCGACGCGCGTCGTATGTGCAGTGAGGCCGGCGTAGAGGCTGCGTCGAGTTGAGGCGCGGGCCCGCCGCATTGCTTTGACACGTGATCAAGCGCGGCGGGCGCGCCTGCGGCGCACACGCGCGTGCACGACGTTTCGTGGAGACCGGATGAGGAATCGTGGGCTTCCGGATGACGCCACGTTGGCGGTCATGCCACCGCCGTCTAGCGCTGGATCTGGAAGATGGTCCCTGCCGCCAGTCGGGCGGCTCAACCCAGGGAGACTTTCCATGGCCAACCAGAACCAGGGCAACAGCAACCGCGGTTTCGCTTCGATGGACGAGGACAAGCAACGCGAGATCGCCGCCAAGGGTGGACGTGCCGCGCACGAATCAGGCAACGCCCATGAATTCAGCTCGGAAGAAGCACGCGAAGCCGGCCGCAAGGGCGGCGAAGCGGTGAGCCAGGATCGCCAGCACATGGCGGACATCGGCCGCGAAGGCGGCCAGAACAGCCGCGGGGGTGGAAACCAGGGCGGTAACCAGGGCGGCGGGCAGCAACAGCAGGCACGCGGCGGCGGCAACAACCGCGGTGGCCAGCAGCGCTGATCGCGGCTGAAGCCAGATGCACCGCTTCGTGGGCGGACGTGATGTCCGCCCACTTTCGTACGCCTCGACGCTGATCAAGGGCTTCGCCACTGGGGCGCCGCAGATGGGCGCCCCAGCTCTTTCACGGCTCGCGTGGTGGCAGGTCCAGTGCTCCCGCGCCCGGGCCGGCCCCCAGCTCGGCCCCGGTGGTCGGCCGCGCTTCCGGGTCGGAGAGTGTACGCAGGGCCATGGCCTGCACCGCCGCTTGTTCGCGCGCGTCCAGGTCCACCGTGCCGCCGCCGTCGCCACCATCCACAGCGGTCTGTGCCTCGCGGTCGCTGACCCGCTCCCATAGCTCGCCGCTGTTCCAGCTGCCCTGCAGGTCGTCGGCGCCGTCGCCCTGCGACATGTCCATGTACAGATCGGTGAACGCAGGGTCCCCCGGCAGCTTGCCCGGCGGGAAGTTGGGCTGGATGCTGTGCAGCGCCTTCTCGAATGACTTCATGTGCGCGATCTCGCGCGTCATCAGGAAACGCAGCGCATCCTTGATGCCGGGGTCGTCGGTGACGTTGATCAGGCGCTCATACACCAGCTTGGCGCGCGCTTCCGCAGCGATGTTCGAGCGCAGATCGGCGGTAGGTTGCCCGATCGAGTCGATGTAGGCTGCTGTCCACGGCATCCCGCTGGAATTGACCAGTGCCGGCCCGCCACCGTACAGGATCTGCTCGGTATGGCTGGTGCTGTTCTGCCCCAGCAGCCGCATATCCTCGGCCTCGGCAAGCCCTTCGGACTGAATGGCCTTCGGCCCGCGGTTGAGCATGGCGATGATGGTGCCGATGATCTCCAGATGGCTGATCTCTTCGGTGGCGATATCCATCAGCAGGTCCTTGCGGCCTGGATCGCATTCGCCAAGTCCCTGGGTGAAGTAACGCATGGCGGCAGCAAGCTCGCCCTGCGGGCCGCCGAACTGTTCAAGCATGAGGCTGGCGAGCTGCGGGTTGGATTCGCGCACGCGCACGGTGTACATCAGCTTCTTGTGATGAAAGAACATGGGGTTTCTCCAATGGCTGGCTGTGCTGGCTTCGGGCTCAGCGCTTGGCTTGCGCGCCCGGCGTTTCGTCGCGATTGAGGAACGCACCGACCAGGCCGTCCTGGTGGTCTTCCAGCCAGCGCGCCATGGCGATCTCTTCCTGCAGGATCTGGCCACAGACCGCGGCGATGTCCGGCGCTGCGGCGCGCTCGGCAGCAATCACCAGCGCCCGGTAGGTGGCGATCTCGGTGTTTTCGAAGCCGAACGAGAGCCCTACGCTCTTGACCACCTCATCTTCCATCAGGCTTGTGCCGGCCGCATGGAGAGCCGCAGTCATGCTGGCGAACAGTCCCTTGGCGGTCGGCACGCTTCCTCCAAGCGCTTCAATGCACTGGCGCAGCGAGGCGGCCTGCCCCTGCGTCTCCTGGACGTGCTGGGCGATCCGTGCAGCGAGGTGGGGATAGTTCTGGATCCGCGAAGCCATGGCCTTCATCATGGTCTCCGCCTCCTGCTCCATGGCGTAGGCGTCCTGCAGCCACTTCAACAGGCGCTCGCTTCGGGCGTTGTTCTGGTCTGCCATTTCGATCTCCGGTGCGGGGCGACATGCCTCCGGAGACCATGGTGGAGCGCCGGCAATCACCGCCCTGTCGGCCGGTGTGAGCCGCCGAAGGTGGGCGCTGCACGCAGTGGTGATGCGGCGATAACATCCGCAGCCCTGTGTTTCACCCAGGAGGTGCTCTCAGGTCGCCAGTGCGCTGGATACGCCCACGCCGACTGCAGGTCGCTCGCGCCTGGCGTTCGAGGCGCACGCGCCGCCCGCTGCCATCACGGCCTGCATTACCCGATGTTGAGCACGATGCCCGCCACCATCCACGCCCACGACATAGACGAAGCGCCCATCGAACTTGGCCTGTGCGCCTTCCATGGCGTCGTCGGCCAGCAGTGCTCGCTTCAGCGACTTCATCCAGGCCCGTTCAGGCGCCCGGTCCAGCTCCACGACGATGGCGGCACCGCCGCAGTCGAGTGGCATGCACTCGACACGCAGTACGCCTGGAGCGACAGAATCGGTTCCGGACAGCGGCATGACAGAATCTCCGATGGGGGGGGACGGCGGCAGTATCCACAGCGCGTGCCAAGACGCCGTCAACGAAATCCAGGGCACCTTCCACACCTCCTCCACCCGGTTGGCGGCGCGCTCGGGGGCTTCGCGCCGGGCTGACAATGCACACGCATGGCGTTGATGCAGCACAGCACAGACTGCAGTTCCCAAGACAACACAGGCGTGCACGTATGCAATCCGGAATGAGCCAGCGCAGATGCAACCTGCTGCTGGTGGAAGACCAGCTCGACCTGGCTGCGCTGATGGAACAGGCGCTGGAGGACGCAGGCGACCAGGTGACACATGCCTACAGCGTGTTCGATGCGCTGGGGCTGCTGGACAACAAGAGATTCGACGGCGCCGTGCTCGATGTCGAGCTTCGCGACGGCGTGGTCTTCCCGGTGGCTGATCGCCTGACGGAACTCGGCATTCCGTTCCTGTTCGTATCTGCGGTCTATGACCAGTTGGTGCCGCAGCGTCACCGTCGCGCCGCTTTCGTGGCCAAACCGTTCCACGTCGGCGAGTTGCAGGAGACGGTTCGGCGCGTCATGGGGGATGTCTGCGTGCAACCGCCGGCGCATTGATTGCCATGGGGTGGTCACCCCAGGTGCGGGGCCACCACCAGGCTCAGCTGGCGCAGCGCGCCGCCACGGGAGAGCCCATCCCAGTTGCTGCGCGCCACGCTGCGGATCTCGGAGGCATCGACCCACAGCAGCCGCATTGACCAGTAGGGAAAGAATCGGCCGGAAACCCTGCCCCGGCCCAGCTCGATCAGCTCGCAATGGCTGCGGGCACTGAGGATGCGGCTGTACACCACGTTGATGCTGTCTTCCGGTCCCTCGATGTACTGGAGGAAACGGAGCCCGTCGTAAAGAAGCACACCCGTAACGCCGGCTTCGAAGTTGAAGCGGGCGGCGGCCCTGGCGAGGTCATCCACATGGTCCATGGAAAGCCCCGATGTCGCCTCACTTGCGTAGGCGACTGCACGGAGGGGCACATTCGTTCCTTCTGACGCAGGAGATTTCCTGCTCGTCCATCATCGCTTCGCGGAGGTAGGCAGGGATGAGGGCCTTCGTGGCCTGCGCTGTCCCAACGCTCTCCTCAACCGCACGCTCCGATAACACGGGCGCTTGCGTGACGGTGTGGCTGACCCTCAGGTGACCAGGGCCGACGCTTCCGCGCCAGAGCGCTCGCCACCCAGCGCCGCCAGATAAGCGGAGAATCCGCCTGTAGCGCGCCCCTGCAGACGCGCACTTGTCATCACCACGGGAGCGCCGGCCCATCGCACCACCGCACCGCAGCGTTGCAGCGCTCTGACAAGCGCCACGTCTTCACTGCAGTGCAGGGGAGCAAAGCCGCCAACGGCCCGATAGGAACAGGCAGAGACGCCGAGGTTGGCACCGTGGATGCGCCCATGATGGTCGCCCCACTGCTGTCTTGCCTGGAATGCCCTGCGCAGGCGCCGTTCACCCTGACAGGTCGTCGCTATGTCCACCAGTCCGCAGAAAGCGTCACAACTGCCCTGAACCTGTGCGGCCAGCCACTCGGGAGGCACCTCGCTGTCAGCGTCCGTGCTTGCCAGCCACCTGGCGCCCCGCCCCAGCAGTTCAGCAGCGGCTGCGGCCCGGGCGACACCGACGCAGCGTGCATCCAGCTGTACGCTGCCGACCTGGTGTTGGCGGCAGATGGTGCCCGTTGCATCCGTACACGCATCCAGCGCGACCATCACCTCCACTGCTTCGCCGCCGAGGCCCGGGTGAAGGGCCGCCACCCGGATGGATTGCAGGCACCGCGCGATACTGTCCGCCTCGTTGTGGGCGGGTATCAGGACGCCTATCACCGCAGGCCCTCGTTCCGGGCCAATGACAAGGGGCCCCGTGTCCATCCCTGAAGCACGAAGTCCGCATCGCGGTAGTGGAAGGCCTCCTGCAGGCCTTCCCCCAGGCATCGATGCACCACCTCGGTCCGGCTCGCGCGTCCGTGGAACGAGGGCAACCAATGGCAGGCGACTAGCAGGCCGTCATCGCGAAGTGCGTCATCAATGCCACCGCGCAGCTCGCGCAGTGCGCCTGCCCCCAGGTAGTAGCCCATTTCGCCGCAGACGATCAGGTCGAAGCGTCCTGGCGGCCATTGCTCGGGATGGCTGGCGCAATGAACCTGCACGTGCGGCAGATGGGCCAGGTTGCGGCGCGCCTGGAACGCCGCACGTGGGCTGATGTCGGTTGCCAGCAGGCGTTCGCAACGTGCGGCCAGCGCCTCGGTCAGTACGCCGTTGGAACACCCCAGTTCCCAGCCGCGAGCGAACTGGCGCTGGCTGAGGCTCGCCAGCAGCAGCGCACGCTTGCGCTCTTCATACCACCGGCTGCGGTAGCCGAACGGGTCGTCCTGCTCATGCAGGTCATCGAAGTACGGTTGCGCGCTCATGCAAGGAATACCTCGTAGTTTCGGAAGAATCGGGCGAGTACATGTGCGGGCAGCACCGGCGGGCTGTTCAGGCCCACCACGTCGCCGGTCTGCGTACGGAAATGCGCGATCGCGTTTCGCTTTGCGGACGCCACGGCTGAAATGTCGACCAGCTTCGGAACCTCCCACGCCATATGTGCGCAGGCAGGGTCAAGCCAGTGCCAGCCCCACACTGGGTACTCCAGCCGGTGGCAACCAACCGCCCGCGCGGCGCGGCAGGCAGCGCGTCCTGCCGCTTCGTGATCGGGGTGACCATCAAACCGCCATGGCGCCAAGACCAGGTCGCGCGGTTGCAGATACTGCTGCAGCCAACCTTCCAGCCCCTGCTCATGCGCGCTGACCGCGCCGTCGACGATACCCAGGTGGAAGATGGAGCCGACCGGAATGCCGAGTTCGCCCAATGCCGCGGCAAGCTCCGCTCGGCGCGCTGATCGCAGGCGTTCGGGCGTCCACCACGGCTCGCCCGGATAGCATGCTTCGCCGTCGGTCACGGCAATGACACTGACGTCGATACCCTGCCCCACAGCGTGATGCAGCAGCCCGCCACAGCCGAGGATTTCGTCGTCCGGATGCGGCGCGACCACCACCATGCGGTCATGCCCGCTGCAGAGTGCGGTTGCCGATGTGGTCGGTTGCTGCCAGAGCCAATCGCAGTGCAGCCAGGCCTGCTCCTGGGTTCCTTCCCCTTGCAGGGGTGTCCTGGCTACAGCGCCCATGTTGCCTCCTGTGCTGCACGCTGCTCGCCCAGCCACTCCCAATCGCGGTCGGCGTGGCTCTGGCGAAGGAACACGGTCAGGTCCGCGCAGCGCCGGGCATGGGCGTCCTCCAGGCACATCGGGCCCGGGCCCAGCGCCCGACCCGCCAGATCCAGCACACGCGTTGACGCGCGCTCGACGACACAGCGCACGCGCACTACATCTTCGCGATGGGCCAGTTCGGGCGCGGCGTCGATGTGCGCCGCCAGTTCGCGAAGCAGCGCGGCTGCCGGGCCCAGGGCGAGGTCCACTTCACCCAGCAGCCGCGCGCGATTTCCCTCGGTGCAGGCCGGTCGCATGCGCTCGGCCAAAGCGGCCGCTGCACCAAACCAGACCGCCGCGATGCCTGCCCCGCCGTGCCAGAAGCCCGGGCGCTGCAGGTAGTCATCGCGCGTCCCCAGGATCACCATCGGTGCGCCGTCAAAGCGCACCGTGGTGGAAGGGATTGCGGCCATGCCCACGGCAGGCCACGGCTCGCCCGCAAGTGTGTGCCAGTGTTCTGCCGCTGCCTGGCATAGCCACACGCCCTGCGGGTTGCGAACCGTTACCAGTGCCGCATCCACCCATGCGCTGCCGGAACACCAAGGTTTGTCACCGTACAACCCACCGCCGGCATCGATGCGAACGGTGTTGGCCGGACCCTCTGCAGCCCACACCGCCAGCAACGTGTCTTCAGCAGGGATGGGCGCCCTCAACTCGGCAGCAATCGCCTGGGCGTCATAGTGGGCCTCCAGTACCTTGGCCAGGCAAAGATCCTCTGCCCCCCAGGCTGCCAGCGCCTGCCAACGCTGCAGCGTCTGGCCGCCACCGGGCAAAGGCAATGCCGGTTGCTGCACCAGCACCTGGCGTGCGCGATTGAACAGCGAAGAGGATGACGTCACATCCTGCATGGGTGGCAGACCTGCAATGGAGATACGCCATGAACGTAGGCGGCGGGCGGTCACATGCCTGTCTTGATGGCGTGGCGGGCACATGAATGCCCGGCACCGTGATCCTCACGGACCCGTCTGCGGGCGTTGCTCTCTTGCACGCACGCACTGCCGCAGTTCCCAGAGCCATGGCAGCACCACCAGGCCCAGCGCCGGCAGCAGGGTGAGCCACCAGACGTCCGGTGCTGCAGGCTTCACTTCGAGCGACCACCGCGGGTGGGCCTGCCAGCCCACCCAGGCCAGCAGGACCCACGGCGCGGCATCCAGCACGCTGTGCACATGTTGTTCCGCCGGGCTGATGCGTCGACGGCCGTCCGCGCTGACGGTATCGAGATAGCCGGCGACCGCGTGTGCGATGACCAGGCCTGCCAGAAGCGCGACCAGCAACAACGTGTTCTCCAGCAGGAGCCAGGCAAGCACGCCGCTGCCGATCAGCAGCAGCTGCACCCCATGCAGCAGGCTTTCGCGCATCGCGGAAGTGTGCGGAAGATCGGTGCGCCGGTGAAAATGGAAATCCAGCGATCCGGCAGCCAGCCACAGGGCGTAGACACAGGCGATGACAATCGCGCTCATGGCGGCACGCTCAGGGTGTCAATACGATCTTGCGGCAGTCATCGTCCTTGGCATCAAACATTGCATAGCCTTGAGCTGCATCGGCCAGGCGCATCCGGTGCGAGATGATGTCACCCGGGTGCAGCTTTCCTTCCATGATTGCGTCGAGCAGTTCCGGCATCAGTCCCTGCACGTGGGTCTGCCCCATCTTGAACGTCAGCTCCTTGTCGAACGCATCACCCAGCAGAAAACCATGGATGAAGCCAGCGTAGACACCCGGGATGCTGACCACGCCGCCGCGGCGTACTGCCGCGATGCACTGCCTGATCGCCACGCCGCTGCTGCCCTCCAGCTTCACGGCAGTCAATGCTGACTCCAGCGCGCTGCCCTCGGCCTCGAAGCCTACCGCCTCGATGCAGGCGTCCACGCCCCGCCCACTGGTCTGGGCAAGGATGTAGTCCGCCGGGTCTTCGATCTCCTTGAAGTCGATGGGCGTCACACCGTAGGTACGGCGCGCGTAATCCAGACGGTAACGAAGATGGTCGACCATGAAGATGGTCTCTGCGCCCAGCAGGCGGCAGCAGGCCGCGCTCATCAGTCCCACCGGGCCCGCACCGAAGATGGCCACTGTCGAGCCCGCCTTCACCCCTGCGTTCAGCGCAGCCTGGTAGCCGGTGGGGAGAATGTCGGACAGGAACAGCACCTGCTCATCCGCAATGCCCTCCGGAATGCGCAGCGGGCCTACATTCGCCTTCGGTACACGCACGAATTCGGCCTGGCCCCCGGCCACGCCGCCATACAGATGGCTGTAGCCGAACAATGCGGCCGGAGGCAGCATGCCCTTCTGATTCAGTGCGGCGCCCTTGCCGGTATTGGTGGTTTCGCAAGCGGCATACTCGGCCAGGCGGCAATGGAAGCACTCTCCACAGGCGATCACGAAAGGGATCACCACACGATTGCCCGGCTGCACCTGGGTCACGCCGCTGCCGACCTCTTCCACCACGCCCATGAACTCGTGGCCGAGCACATCGCCATCGTGCAGATCCGGAATCTTGCCGCGATACAGGTGCAGGTCCGATCCACAGATGGCGGTGGCGGTTACCCTCAGGATCAGATCATCCTCGGCCGCCAGTACCGGGTCCGGTACGGTCTCGACTCGCACATCCTTGCGGCCGTGATAGGTCAATGCCTGCATCGTGCTTCTCCAGGAGCTCGGGACGCCAGCATCGCAAGGCCGCCATCCCGCTTCGGTGACATCCCGGTGTGCACGGCGTTCATTCTACGGGGTCATGGTGTTAACCCGGCCCGGCGCAGTCTTCGGTCTTTCGACGCAGGAGCTGCCCATGAACGACAAGCTGCCCTTCAATCCGACGACAGATGTGGACGATCAGTCGAAGGCGCACACGCCGGACAAGCGGCGCAACGATCGAGCCAAGTGGAAGGAGCACGACATGCCCGACGACGGCGATGGCCCCAAGGCCGTACCGGAAGACTACGAACGTCCTGATCCTGACCCGACAGGAAAGCGTTGAGTCCGCCTCACATTCTGGATGCGCCGGATTCACGGGTCATGGCCTGCTACCCGCGCAAGCTTCGCGCACGGCCTCTGGAACAGACTGAACGAGGTGTTGCATGTGGAAACGCAACGGTCTCTCGCTGGTGCTGCTTGTGCTCACGCTTGTGTTCATCGTTGGGCAGGCGGTTGCCGGGCATCACGTGCACAACCAGGAACTGGTCGAGCACGGACGCGCGCCGATCGATCTCTGGCACTACCTCGCGACGGGGCACTTCGTCAGCGCCACGTTCGAGAACTGGGAGAGCGAGTTCCTGCAGATGGGGATGTATGTGCTCCTGACGGTCAGCCTGCGCCAGCGCGGCTCGGCCGAATCGCGGCCGCTGGACCCTGCGCAGGAACAGAATCGCGTCGAGCCGGGGCCCACGCCGTGGCCGGTAAGGCGCGGTGGTCCATGGAAGACGCTCTACGGTCATTCGCTTGCGATCGCGTTCGGGCTGTTGTTCCTGTTCAGCTTTACGCTGCATGCAGTGGGAAGCTGGCGCGCCGAGGAAGCCGAACAGCAGTTGAAGGGATTGCCGCCGCCAGGCTTTGTAGAGCACCTCGCCAGCAGCACATTCTGGTTCGAATCCATGCAGAACTGGCAGAGCGAATTCCTGGCCGTACTATCCCTGGTGGTGCTGACGATTTTCCTGCGCCAGAAAGACTCGCCGCAATCCAAGCCGGTTGAAGCCCCACACGCGCAGACAGGTGATTGAGCCATGCGAGATGATCCATCGACGGCCCTGCTGATCATCGACATGTTCAGCCGATTCGACTTCCCTGGCGCTCAAAAGCTGGCGCCGGCGGCAGAGCGGGCGGCCCGGCAGATCCGGCGCCTGAGGGATCACTTCGACGAACGCGGTTGGCCGGTCATCTACGCCAACGACAATTTCTCGGAATGGAAGCGCGATTTCCGCCAGCAGGTGGAACAGTGCCGGCGCGACGGTGGCCCGGCGGGGCGAATCGCCGGCCTTCTCTCGCCTCTGCCAGGTCACTACTTCGTGCTCAAGCCCAAGCACTCGGCCTTTCTGGCCAGCCCTTTGCCGATTCTGCTGGCCAAACTGGGAGTGCGCCGCCTTTGGCTGTGTGGCATGACGGCCGATTCGTGTGTCCTGGCTACAGCGTTGGACGCCAACGCCAGGGAATTCCACGTGGTGTTGGCGTCGGAGGCCGTGGCGGGAATGCCAGCGCAGAAGCGGCGGGCACTGGCGCTGCTTGCTGGTTCGGGCGCAGCGCGGGTCGCGCGGGTTTCTTCGCTTGTCTCTGGGCAGGAGCGGGATGGCGCTGACGGCGACTCAGGCCCGGTCGGCTAAACCCTGTACACCTGAATGACCAGCGCAGTGTGCGCAGCAGAAGATCTGGCCGTTCCCTTCAACACCATGCCCGATAACAGCGCAATCGCAGTGTGCGCAGCGCGGTGCGAATGAGTGGATCGCGCATTCGAACGAATCGAACGTGCCGCTGCGTCCGCCCTGCTGGAGGGTGAAGCTCTTGTCGTAGTTGTTGCCGCAGACATCACAGGTGGCCATGGGGCACCTCGTGCTGTGGAAGGAACATGCAGTGTGGACAGCGCGGGTGTCGGTGGCCGTGAATGCACCGTGTCGCGAGGGTGTAGGACGTTCGCGTCCTCACGCGTTGGGCGCGGCCTGTCCTATTCGTCTTTGCCGGGCTCGGCACTGCCACCCCGTGACGCGCCGCCACCACAGGGAAATGCGGTCCGCAGCGCTTCGGCAACCAGTGAAGACGCGCCCTGCTGCAATCGCTCGCGGGGCAACTGCCGGAGATGGGAAGACACACGGTCGACCAGCTCATGCGGAAGAATCCTGCCTTGGCCACACCACTGGCCGTGGCTGGCATCGGCAACGCCCTGGATGTAGGCGCTGGCGCGAGCGCTGGACAGGTTCCGGCACTGCTCGCCGTCGCAGAAGCCATCAGCGCCTTTGCCCTGCAGCAGGGTGATGAGTTCGGCTCCACTGACAAGCCAGGTGCGTGCCGGTTGCGTTGTTCCGGCGAGGGCGGATCCTGCCAGGGCGCAGAGGCCAAGTGCGAGGAGCCGACGCGTGAGGCGGCGCGCCTCGGGTTCGTGATGTCCATTCATGTCGGGGTCCTTGGCGCGTTCCTGTGGGATGCACACAGCGTGGGTCAAAGTCGATCAAGCTGGTTGTGGACAGATGGCTTTTAACAGACAGCGGTTGGCCCGCCAACACCCGGGCGGCATTCCCAGGCTTCGCCACGATCGGGCGCCGAGCTATCGCGCTGCCGTCGACCCTCTGACCACGCACCGGCCCGTCATTACGAGTCGGCGTACCGGCAGCTCCGGCGTGCGCAGGCGCTCAAGCAGCAGCGACATCGCGGCCCGCCCCATCTCCTCAACCGGTTGCTCGATCACGGTGATGCCCGGCTCGACCAGCTCGGTCCAGCGTTCGTTGTCGAAGCCGGCCAGTGCCAACGCCTCTGGAATCGCCAGCCCGGCGCCGCGGGCGGCTTTCAATGCTCCCATCAACAGCAGGCTGTTGCTGGTGACCAGTGCTTCGGGGCGGGATGGCGTGGCGAGCCACTGATCGACCGTCGCGATGGCGGCTTCGGCCGTGGGTTCAACCTCACGGTAGTCCGGCTGCAACCCATGCGTGCGCATCGCCGCGAGATAACCGTCACGTCGCTCGGCCGCGGTGGTACTGGTGCTGCCGAACAGTCCGCCGATACGCCGATAGCCGCGCTCCACCAGATGCTCGACCAGGCCTGCCATCGCTGCCGGATTGTCGAGTACCACGCTGTCGATCGGACCGCCGGGCGCGGCACGGTCCACCAGCACCGTCGGATAGTCCAGCGTGAGCCGCTCGAGCCGGCCCACCGTGGTCCGGGTCGGCGCGAAGATCAGGCCGCTGATGCGCTCTTCGTGCATCAATTGCAGATACAGCGCCTCCCGCTCGGGGTCCTCGTCGGTGTTGCAGAGGGTGACCCGAAGACCTTCGCGATAGGCCACCTCTTCCACCGCGCGGATCAGCGCCGTGAAGAACGGGTTGCGGATATCCGCCACGATCAAGCCGATGATGCCGGTGTGCCGGGAGCGCAGCCGTCTTGCCTGCAGGTTGGGTCGATAGCCGGTCTGGCGGATCGCCAGCTCGACCCTGCCGCGCACGTCCTCGCTGACCGGACCGCCCCCGAGCACCCGTGACACCGTGGATTTGGACACCCCCGCCACGCGTGCGACGTCGTTGATGCTGATGCTCATTGGTAACGTTCCCGGAAACGTGGGCTGTTCATGGCCGGATGGCTGTTCAGGACAATGCTAACGCCAAAGGACTATTGGCTTTTTGTGCAGTGCACATTGAAATGTGCAATGGGAACGTTCCCAATATGCCTCAGCCATCCCCCCGGAGCCCGCTTTGTCGCCCCTGACCTCCCCTTCCCCCGTCAGCCGGGAACTGATCCGCCTGGATGCGCGGGCACAGGACAAGACCAATGCCATCGCCCAGGTGGCCCAGATGCTGGTCGCTGCCGGCTGCGTGGCGCCGGGCTACGAGGCCAGCATGGGACGCCGCGAAGCGCTGGCGAACACCTTCCTCGGCCATGGCGTGGCGATCCCGCACGGGCTCGGCGAGGACCGCCACCTGGTGCGCCGCGACGGCATTGCGGTGCTGCAGTTGCCGGAAGGCGTGGAATGGAACCCCGGCCAGGTCACCCGCCTGGTGGTTGGCATTGCCGCCCAGTCCGATACCCACATCACCCTGCTGCGCAGGCTGACCCGCCTGATCCAGGACGAGGCCGCGCTGCAGCGGTTGTTCACTACTCCCGATGCAAGTGAAATCGTCAATGCGCTGGCCAGTGATGCGACTGTCAGCGTCGCCCACGTACCGGTGACGGACCTGGCCGAGCGTTTCGACTGGACCATTGCTTACCCCAGCGGACTGCACGCGCGCCCGGCCACGCGCTGGGCCGAGACGGCGCGGGGTTTCATGGCCCGGGCCCAGGTGCGCGCGGGCGATCAGGCGGCCGATGCCAAGAGTCTGGTGGCGCTGCTGCAGCTCGGGCTTCGCGAGGGCGATGCCGTACGTGTTTCTGCCGAAGGCGCCGATGCCCCCGCACTGCTGGCTGCACTACGCAAGACCATGGACGGGCTGGTCGCGCAGGAAAAGGCCGATGCGGAGCGTGCAGCGCAGCGAAAGACGGCGCCGGTCGCGGGCTGGAATCCGCCCGAAGCGCAGGCAGCGATCGTCGGCATCGGCGCCAGCCCCGGGCTGGCCATCGGTCCGGTGCATGTACTGGCCAGCGCGCAGGCCGATGTTGCCGATCGCCCTGCCCCGCTTGGCGAGGGCGGCGCGCGCCTGCAGGATGCACTCAGCCGTACCCGCCAGCAGCTCGCCGCGCTGCAGGACGACACCCAGCGCCGCCTTGGCGCCTCGGATGCGGCGATCTTCAGGGCACAGGCTGCGCTGCTTGACGACACCGACCTGATTACCCGCACCTGCCAGCTGATGGTTGAAGGTCATGGCGTCGCGTGGTCCTGGCACCAGGCCATCGAGCAGATCGCCTCCGGGCTGGCGGCGCTGGGCAATCCGGTGCTGGCCGGGCGCGCTGCCGACCTGCGCGATGTGGGTCGGCGCGTACTGGCGCAGCTTGACCCCTCTGCGGCCGGTGGCGGTCTGGCAGATCTACCGGCGCAACCGTGCATCCTGCTTGCCGCCGACCTGTCGCCCTCGGATACCGCCAACCTTGACACCACCCGCGTGCTCGGCCTCGCCACCGCACAGGGCGGCCCCACGTCGCACACTGCGATCCTCTCGCGCACGCTCGGCCTGCCGGCGCTGGTTGCCGGTGGCGCCAAACTGCTGGCGATCCAGGCCGGCCGCGAAGCGATCATCGACGGCAGCAGCGGGCGGCTCTACCTGTCCCCTTCCGAGGCCGATCTTGCTTCGGCACGCGCCTGGATCGCCGAGCAGCAGCAGATTCGCGCGCGCGAAGCCGCACAACGCGCGCAGCCGGCGCAGACCACCGATGGCCATCGCATCGACATCGGCGCCAACGTGAACCTGCCTGAGCAGGTGCCATTGGCGCTGGAACAGGGCGCGGAAGGTGTCGGCCTGATGCGCACCGAATTCCTGTTCCTCGAACGCGGCAGCACGCCCAGCGAGGAGGAGCAGTACGCAACCTACATGGCGATGGCCAAAGCGCTGGAAGGCCGTCCGTTGATCGTGCGCGCGCTCGATATCGGTGGCGACAAGCAGGTCGCCCACCTGGAGCTGCCGCACGAGGAGAACCCGTTCCTCGGCGTGCGCGGCGCGCGCCTGCTGCTGCGCCGCCCGGATCTGCTTGAACCGCAGCTGCGTGCGCTGTACCGCGCAGCCAAGGACGGTGCACGCCTGTCCATCATGTTCCCGATGATCACCTCGGTGCCTGAACTGGTCGCTCTGCGTGCCATCTGCGAGCGCCTGCGCGCCGAACTCGAGGCCCCCGACGTGCCGATCGGCATCATGATCGAAGTACCGGCCGCGGCCGCCCAGAGCGATGTGCTGGCGCGCCACGCCGACTTCTTCTCGATCGGCACCAACGACCTGACCCAGTACGTGCTGGCGATCGATCGCCAGAACCCGGAGCTGGCCGCAGAGGCCGACAGCCTGCATCCGGCCGTGCTGCGCGCGATCCGCACCACGGTGGACGGCGCACGCACGCAGGGGCGCTGGGTGGGTGTCTGCGGCGGCCTGGCCGGCGATCCGTTCGGCGCGATGCTGCTGGCAGGGCTGGGCGTGGACGAACTGTCGATGACCCCGAACGACATCCCGTCCGTGAAGGCACGCCTGCGCGGCAGCGCGCTGGCCGATCTGCAAACGCTGGCTGCGACGGCGCTGGACTGCGAAACCGCCGAGCAGGTGCGCGCCCTCGACGGAGCCCGCGCATGAACGCCCGCGCCGTCACCGTTACCTTGAACCCGGCGATCGACCAGACCGTGCGGCTGACCAGCCTGCGGCCGGGCCATGTGCACCGCGCCCGCAGCAGCCGCGACGATGCGGGTGGCAAGGGCATCAACGTGGCCGCCTGCCTGGCCGACTGGGGCGTGCCGACCGCCGCGCTGGGCGTGCTCGGTGGCGGCAACGACGGTGTGTTCGGCGCGCTCTTCTCCACGCGCGGCATCGTGGATGGTTGCCTGCGTATCCCCGGCAGCACCCGCACCAACATCAAGCTGGTTGACGAGGACAACGGCGAAACCACCGACATCAACCTGCCCGGCCTGGCCCTCGACGATACCGCTCTGGACGCAGTGTCGCGCAGGCTTGGCGCCTTGCTGCTGCCGGGCCTTCCGGTGGTGCTGTCCGGCAGCCTGCCGTCTGGACTGCCGTCCGATGCATGGGCGCGACTGCAGGCGCAGGCCGCCGCCGCCGGTGCGCGCGTGCTGCTGGACACCAGCGGCGACGCACTCGTGGCTGCATTGAGTGACACCGCCGGTGCGCTGCCCTACGCGGTCAAGCCCAACCGCCAGGAGCTGGAGGCCTGGACCGGCACCCCGCTGCCGGACCGCAGCGCCCTGCGCGTCGCTGGCCAGGCCTTGGTCGAACGTGGCGTTGCGCTCGTAGCGATCTCGATGGGCACCGACGGCGCGCTGTTCATTGATCGCAGCGGCGCGCTGGTCGCACGACCGCCGCGACTGGCCCAGGGCAGCACGGTCGGTGCGGGCGACGCGATGGTGGCCGGCATCGCTGCCGCCCTGCTGGAGCCGTCCATCGATCTGGACGGCTGCGCGCGGCTGGCGACCGCGTTCTCGATGAGCCGGCTGCAAAGCGGTGACGCACGACGGCTGGACCCGGCGCAGGTACGCGGGTGGACCGGCGATGTACTGATCGAGCGGTTGGATTGACCCCCCTGCCGGGAGCACGGCGGCGGCTTCGGGCCGACCGCAGCGCCTTCGGCAAGCACGAGCCCGAAGAATTCCAGGAGTTTCCATGCACGCTTTCACCGTAGTCATCGCCGCCGGCGAACGCAGCATCGAGGCGGTTCTTGCCGCCGAAGCGCTGCGCCGCGCCGCCCGCCAGCGCGGGCTCGAGCTGATGATCGAGATCCGCAGCGACCAGGGCGTGACCGGCGCACTGTCTGCCTCGGACGCCGCCGCCGCGACGCACCTGCTGCTGGTGGGTGAGGGTGAGGCGGACATCGCGCGCTTCGCCAATGCCGGGGTCGTGCATGCCAGCCTGGGCGAGGTACTGGACGACCCGGTTGCGGCGCTCGCACCGCTCGTGGCCGCGGTGTCGGGCAACGCCGGCACGCATGCGGGCAAGCGCATCGTCGCCGTCACCTCCTGCCCCACCGGCATCGCCCACACCTTCATGGCGGCGGAGGGCCTGCAACAGGCCGCCAAGGCACTGGGCCATGCAATCCGGGTCGAAACCCAGGGCTCGGTGGGCGCGCAGGACGCGTTGAGTGACGAGGAAATCGCTGCCTCCGACCTCGTCCTGATCGCCGCAGACCGCGAAGTCGATCTGTCGCGCTTCGCCGGCAAGCGCCTGTTCAAGAGTGGCACCAAGCCGGCGATCAACGATGGCCAGAACCTGATCCGCAAGGCGCTGGCCGAGGCCGGCGTGCAGGCAGGTAGCGCGACTCCGGGCCGCACGGCCGAAAAAACCAGGGCCACCGGCCCCTACAAGCACCTGATGACCGGCGTGTCGTTCATGCTGCCGTTCGTCACTGCCGGTGGCCTGCTGATCGCACTGGCGTTCGCACTCGGCGGCATCTATGCCTTCGATGACGCGCACAAGGGCACGCTGGCGTGGTCGCTGTTCCAGATCGGCGCCAAGTCCGGCTTCATGTTGATGGTGCCGGCGCTCGCCGGCTACATCGCCTACTCCATCGCCGACCGGCCCGGCATTGCGCCCGGCATGATCGGCGGACTGGTAGCAGTGAACATGGACGCTGGCTTCATCGGCGGCATCCTGGCTGGCTTCATCGCCGGTTATGGCGTGCACTGGATCAACCGTGCGCTGCGCCTGCCGCGCAGCCTGGAAGGGCTCAAGCCGGTGCTGATCCTGCCAGTGCTGGGCACACTGCTGGTCGGCCTGTTGATGATGTACGTGATCGGTACGCCGGTCGCCGGGCTGCTGGCGTGGCTGACCGACTGGCTGCGCAGCATGCAGGGCAGCAGCGCGATCCTGCTTGGCCTGCTGCTGGGCGGAATGATGGCGGTGGACATGGGCGGGCCGGTCAACAAGGCGTCCTACGCGTTCTCTACTGCATTGATTTCCAGCCAGGTCTACACGCCGATGGCGGCGACGATGATCGGCGGCATGACGCCGCCGCTGGGTATTGCACTGGCGACATGGCTGTTCAGCAACCGCTTCACCGCCGAGGAGCGCGGCACGGCCGGTGCCGCCGGCGTGCTTGGCCTCAGTTTCGTGACCGAAGGCGCGATCCCCTACGCCGCACGTGATCCGCTGCGCACCATTCCGGCGCTGATCCTTGGTTCTGCCGTGGCAGGTGCAATCTCGATGGCCGCTGGCGTCGAGCTGAAGGTGCCGCACGGCGGCGTGTTCGTGCTGCCGATCCCGAACGCAGTCACTCACCTCGGCATCTACCTGTTGGCACTGCTGGCCGGCGTGGCTGTCACTGCGGTCGCGCTGCGCATCCTCAAGAAGCCGGTCACCACGCCGGCCTGATCCACCCCATCGCCAAGACCCTGCCACCTCCCCTGCGCACGCAGGGGCGCAGCGACCTACGCCCTGCACAAGGACCCTCGCCCATGACCCGCTCTTCCCGACACGTGTTGCCGATGGTGATCGCGCTTGCCCTGCCATCCCTGGCTGCCACCGCAGACGCGAGCGACGTCTTCACTCCCAAGCTCGCCTACACCGGCGAAGCCGCCGCCACGCTCGATGGGGGCAAGCGCAGCGGCACGGCGTATTCCGGCCAGCTGATGCTCGGTGCCGACGTGGACCTGGGCGCCGCGTTTGGCTGGAGAGGTGCGACGATCAAGGCGTACGGCATCAACCGCCACGGCACCAATCTCGCCAACAGCAGCACGGGCAACAGCACCTCGGTGCAGGAAATCTTCGGTGGCCAGGGCACGCGCCTGGCCAACCTGACGCTGGAGCAGAAACTGCTGGACGACCGGCTGGTGCTTGAGGCGGGACGCAGCGTCGCCAACATCCATCATCTAGGTTCGGAGTTGTGCCAGTACTTCCAGGGCAACTCGGCCTGCGGCAACCCGACCTACGTATTCCGTACCAGCAACTTCACCTGGTGGCCGGTATCGAGCTGGATGGCTGATGCCACGGCATGGGTGACGCCGGATGTCTACGTACGCGTGGGCGCGTACCAGGTCGACCCGAGCCAGGCCGAAGATGGCCAGCACGGCCTGAAATGGAGCACGAACCAGGCCACTGGCTGGATCGTGCCCTACACGATCGGCTGGCGCAGCCCCGCGTCGGCGCGCTTGAAGGCCCGCTACGAACTGGGTGGCTGGCAGGACAACTCGACCTACCGCGACCCGCTGCGCGATGCCAATGGCATGCCGGCGCTGCTCAGTGGCCAGGAGTACGCGACACGTCATGGTCGCTCCGGTGCGTTCGCCCGCTTCGAGCAGCAGCTCAGCAGCGATGGCAGCGGCCGTGGCCTGACCCTTTTCGGCGCCGCGCTCAAGGGCACCTCCGGCCAGGTGATCGAGGATCACTTCCTTCAGGCCGGGCTGGTGCAGAAAGGTACGTTCGCCAGCCGACCGCAGGACAGCATCGCCTTTGTCGTGACCCAGCAGAAGTACAGCAGCATCGCACTGGAAAACCTGCGCCTTGCCCGTGCCGCAGCGGGTGGCAGCGGTACCCCGCACGGGAGCCAGGTGATGATGGAGCTGAGCTATGGCATCCAGGTCACCCCGCAGCTTCGGGTCGCGCCGAACCTGCACTACATCGTGCATCCGGACCAGTTCAACGAACCCGCACGCCAGCATGATCTGCCGAATGCGCTGATCGCCGGCCTGCGGGTCGATTGGAGTCTGTAGGAGAGTCCGTTTTCGGCCGCGTGATTATCGATCAACGGCTCATCAGGTCCCGGCGTTGGCTTTCAGCCAGTCGTCGACACCCTCCAGTTTCGCGCCAATGCTTGCATTGAACGTCCCATCCAGGCTCCAGGAAACGCCCCTGCCCTGGGCGAAGGCGGCACGGTACTTCCTGATCATGTTTGATGGGTCACCGGCAAGCTCCTCCATCAGCTGGGGAACGCTCCACACGTTCAGCTTGAACGGAACACCGAAGTGTTCCTCAAGGATTGCGGGCAGCTCCTCATAACGGAGCGTGTCTCCCGCAAGATAGACGATCTCGTTTCGAAGGGGGGGCGAGTGGAAGACGATCTGTGCAGTCATTGCACCGATGTCCTCCGGCGTGGTCAGCGTAACCGCATTGGAGGCTGTGCCAAGTGCATTGACCTTTCTGCCGGGAAGATCGATGACGCCAAACTCCGGCTCGAAGAGGTAGCTGGTGAACATGCCGGTGGAAATGACCACCCAGTCCATTTCGGCCTGTGAGCGGAGATAGTCGCGTACATCCAGCTGGGCGTCGAAAAGATCCTGTGGCCCGCCGCGTCCGATGGCGTCAAAGTCGACCCCGAATTGCCAAGGGAAGTACCTGGTAATGCCCGACTTCACGGCGGCGCGCGCTACCTTCATGGGAGTGTCGCGGCCAGCGGCGTAGCCGGTGCAGCCGATGACCGTGTCATAACCGGAAAATAGATCAGCCAGCTCATCGACCGTGGCAGTGACCAGGTCGCCAGGAACGAGGGCCACTCCCAGCGAGCGGATCTGGTCAATGACCGTACGCTTGTCCGGTAGTGTGGATTCCATCGACGCAGGCCTCAGCATCACGCTGATGGTTGCGTCATGCACAACCGCGAGCTGGGCCAGGTTGCGGATGACGGGCATTCCGAGTTCGCCGGCACCCAGGACCAGGATTGAGCGGGAAACAATCGGGGGAGACATTGAAACCACCATCTGTGTGTACGATGGCGGCGATTCTGCGCCCCTCCCTAGTTGCCACGTAAGAAGGCACACCGATGATACCGACCGCACCGTTCATGAGCACCGATGAGCTTCTGCGACATTCACAATCGATATGCGACGGCATGAGCGCGGACGACGACGGTCTGCGCCGCGAGGTGCTCGCGCATGCCGGCAGCCGCTGGTCGCTGGGCATCATTCACGCCCTGGGGGTCTACGGAACACTGCGTCACGCCGATGTGGCGCGGCGGATGAAAGGAGTCACGCAGCGTATGCTGACGCGTACCCTGCGTCAGCTTGAAAGGGACGGACTGATCCATAGGCAGGATTTCCGTGAGGTTCCGCCGCGCGTGGAGTACACCATCACTCCGCTGGGCAGGGAGCTGCTGGTTCTTATGATCCCGATGTGGACGTGGGTAGTGGGACACGCCGAGGAATTCCGCCGCTGCAGGGAGAATTTCGACACGCATCACGGCCCTCCCCCTGACTGACCCGGCCTGCATCCGGTGCATCCAGGCGCTCCCGCCAGCCGTATGTAGGATGCCCGCGCTGTGCGGGCATCCTATCGAGGAACGCACCGTGAACGCTCTTCAGCGCATCGCCGCCGCAGTCAGCTTCGCCGTACTCGTCTCAGCCGCTTCCGCCAGCTTCGCCGCAGATCCGGTAATGGTTGGCGGGGCCGAGATGTACCCGACCAGGACCATCGTTGAAAACGCCGTGAACTCCAGGGATCACACCACGCTGGTGGCAGCGGTCAAGGCCGCAGGCCTGGTCGAGACCCTCAATGGCGCCGGTCCCTTTACCGTCTTTGCGCCCACCAATGCCGCCTTCAACAAGCTTCCAGCAGGCACGGTCGATACACTGGTGAAGCCTGAAAACAAGGCGCAGCTCACCCGGATCCTCACCTACCACGTGGTCCCAGGACGGTTCAGTTCCGCCCAGCTCCTGGCCGATGCCAGGAAGCACGGTGGAAAAGCCACGCTGAAGACAGTGCAAGGCGAGCCGCTTACCGTGGCGCTCCACGACGGCAAGCTGTGGGTGATCGACGCCAAGGGTGGCAAAGCAGGCATCAGCATCGCCGACGTCAACCAATCCAACGGCGTCATCCACGTTGTCGATACCGTGCTGATGCCGAAGTAGTGGCGCGCCCTGCCAGACCCTGCCACTCCGGCCAGCAGCATGAAGCAGTGGACGAGGATCCGGGCGCAGGCCCGGCTCCTCCGTTCACTGAAGCGCCTGGGCCAGCGTGAGTACATCCGCCGGGAATGTCGCGTAGTCATCCAGTGGCGCGCGATGGCTGTCGCGTCGGTGGATGAGGCGCACGGCAACCACGCGCTGCTGCGGAACGATGACCAGGTGCTGGCCCAGGTAACCGTTGGCGGCGTAGGCAACGGTGGGGCCGCGTTGGATGTCGAACATGTCGGACAGCTTGAGTCCACGACCGGTGATCTCGCTGCCATAGTGCTGCGGCCAGTCCGCCCCAAGTCGCTCGGCCACGTACGCAATCAATGCACTCTTGCTGTCGAATACCCTGCCCCCGGTGGCCAGCAATGCCTGCTGGACCGGAGCGCTGACCCCATGCTGCGCCAGGAAGCCGGCCATCTGGCCTTTCAGCTCATAACGCTCCCATGCTGGAATGCGCCACCACAGAAGACCAACATCCGGGGAGCGGGCACTTGCTCCAGTCAGCAGCGCCACCGACCGCTCGCTCAGCACGCGCGTACCCGCCGGGGTCACGCCGCCATCAAGCAGCAGCTGCCCGATCTTCGCCAGATCGCGGGCACTCAGCGACAATCCGGCCATGCCCAAGGGGGTGCCCGCACCGTCCTTCAACCAGGTATATCGGGCAATGCCCAGCGGTTTGAACAGGCGCTTCTCAAGGTAGGCATCCATCGGTTCCCCTGCCAGACGCTCGACGATGCCGGGCAGCAGATTGGTAGCCTTGTTGTTGTAGGAGAACGTGGTACCCGGATCGCTGCTCAGCTCTGCCGCCAGTGCGAGCTTGACCAGGTCCGGCGCCGCTTCCAGCTCTTCCCCCGCGTTGGCCACGTTCTGCAGACCAGAGGTATGGTCCAGCAGCATGCGTACCGTGATGTCCCTTTTCCGCCCCTGCTTCCACTCCGCGAAGATGTTGCTTACCGGCTCGTCGACCGAGGCCAGCTTTCCGTCGTCCAGCAGGAGCATGACGGCCAGCGCCACCACCGACTTGGTGGCAGACATGAGGTGAACCGGCTCCTCGCCAGTCTCTGGCTGTGGCTCCAGCAGTGCTTTTCCATCCTTCCAGACAAGCACCGCGTCGGAATGCGCGGCACGGGCGTTGCGTTCGATCGTCGCGACGGCGTCGGCCGTGGTGGTCGTGCTGGCCAGTGCAGGGAGGGCCAGCATCAAGGCCGCGAAGCCGGACAACCATCTTGCAGTTTTCATGGGCATCTCTTCCGGTGAATGCCTGTCCACATTGCCTACAGCTGTAGTCACGACCGAGTGCCTGAAGTCATGCCCGGCCACATGACAGCATCAGCACCACGCCCCCTGCATGGCCCCGTAGTCCGCCAGCGGATACGCGAAGCCGATGGCCCTTCCCGCGGACCCGCTTTCTGATGGTTCCGATCCGGCCGTTGCAGTCGCAGGAAAGGGGCAAGGCCGCTCGATTTTGTTTCGCATTGCAGCAAATGCGGCGTGCCAAGCAGCACTGCTGATCGCTCAACTGTCTGATTTCCCGGGCTTCTGGTCATCCATCATTCATTCTGATTGACAGCGTTGTCAGGTCGCGCTTACAAGAGCCCACGTCCGGCGCGTGGCGCGGGAACGTCCAGACATCACTTATGGGGAGAGAGGGACCCTATGACCGGCCATTTCAGGAAGAGCACACTCGCACAGGCAGTACTTGCCACCATCGTCACCGCCACTGCAGCGCTGCCCGTCGCAGCGCAATCAGCCAAGGAAAGCAGCTCGACCGCCACCAGCGAGGCACGGGAGGCCTCAACCCTGGACGCCGTCATCGTCACTGTCGAACGCCGGGAACAGGACCTGCAGAAATATGCAGGTACTGCCCAGGCAATTTCCGCGGACGATACGCGTGCGCTGGGCATCAACAATGAGCTGCGCAACATCCAGGCCCTGGTGCCGGGCATGAGCATGGCCAACCAGGAAGGCAACCTGGAGATCTTCATCCGCGGCGTGGGCTCTTCGAACAACACCGAACTGGGTGATCCGGGCGCCGCGCCCCACATCAACGGGGCCTACATTGCACGACCGCGCGGTCTGGGCGGCATGTTCTACGATGTCGAGCGGGTGGAAATCAACAAGGGCCCGCAGGGCACGCTGCGCGGCCGCAATGCGCTGGCCGGCACGCTGAACATCATCACCAAGCGCCCCGACCTGGAAGCGTTCGGTGGGTATGTTCAGGCCGAGGCCGGCAATCGTGACCATCGCGGTGGCGAGTTCGCCCTGAATCTCCCGATCGGTGGTGGCGCGGCCTTCCGCGTGGCTGGCTACAAGGTGGAGAAGGACTCTCCGTTCAAGAATGCGGGGCGCGCGCAGGACCTGGAACCGGCTGGCGTGCAGGACGACCGGGGCGCTCGACTGTCGTTCCTCTACCAGCCGGATGACAAGCTGTCGATCTTCGCCATGGCCGACATCGGCAAGGAAGGCGGCACGGGCTATCCCGGCGCCAACGTCTACACCGCCGCCAGGGCCGGCTACCTGCCGGACGATGTCGACCTGCGGAAGATCATCTACCGTGGCGCGCAGGGCAAGCTCGACAGCACCAACTGGGGGGCGCAGACCAGCATTTCCTACGACTTCGGCAAGGTGGCGGTGGAGTACAACGGCAGCTACCGCAACGTGGACTACCGCCAGACCAATGCGCAGAGCGAAGGCATCCTCTGGCCGGGCCGCAACATCGATCCGGTATCGCCCAGCAACCCCGGTGGCATCGATTACGACAACTACTCCACCCAGTACTGGCTGACCGAGTCGGAGTCGCAGGTACATGAGCTGCGGTTCACCTCCGACCAGGACGAGCGGCTGCGCTGGACCACCGGCCTGTTCCACTTCAACGAGGACCAGCGGGTGGGCTACCTTTCGCTGGTGGACAAAGGGCGCTGGTATTCGGGCACTGAATTCACCATGCCCAAGGTCAATGGCAAGTCTTCCGCCGTTTTCGCCGATGGCACGTTCGACGTCAACGATCGCCTGCGCCTGAAGGGCGGCCTGCGCTACTCCGAGGAGAAGAAGTCGCGTTATGGCATCGGCGGCAACTGGTCGCTGGGCCTGCCTGGCCAGGGCGGGGACTTTGCCACGCGCCTCGGCACGCCCGGCTTCGAGCCCGCGTTCATGAGCCGTCCGAACTTTGATGTCAGCAACATCACCTCGCAGGCGGAGATGGCCCGCTTCCTGCTGCAGGGCGTGCTGCGACACGGTCGCAACGACACCTTGCTGCAGCAGATCGGCGCGGTGCCCGATGGCGGCCCATTTGGTTGCGTGGACCGCCCCGACATCGGTGGCGATACCGTCGATTGCCCGTACCAGAGCTGGGCCCAGGTCAGCGCGATTCCGGCCCAGCAGTTCGGCAAGAGCAAGTTCAGCTTTACCGACTGGCGCGCGGGTTTCGAGTACGACGTGAGCGACGACAGCCTGCTGTACGGCCTGGTGTCGACCGGCCACAAGGCGGGCGGCTTCAACGACACGTTTGATCCGAAGGAGATTCCCGAGACCTTCAAGCCCGAATCGATCATTGCCTACGAAATCGGCAGCAAGAACTCCTTCCAGATGCTGGGTCGCACCTCGACCTTCAACGTCAGCGGGTTCTATTACGACTACAGCGACCAGGTGTTCCAGGACCTGGCGGTGATCGCCACCAACCCGACTACCGGTGAAGCCACCGGCTATGCGCTGGTCAACCGCAACGTCGGCAAGTCCGCTGTGTACGGCCTGGAGGCGGAAAGCACCTTGCGATTCCCGCACAACTTCATGGTCAACATCAATGCACTCTGGATGGACAGCGAGATCAAGCGCGGCACCGTCGCCGATGTCCGCAGCCAGAACTACGACGCCGGTGGTGCCACTTCGCTGATCGACCTGTCCGGCAACGAGCTGCCGCTGGCGTCGAAGCTGACCTTCAACGTACGGCTGCAGCATACGACCGAGCTGCGCTTTGGCACCTTCGACTGGCAGTTGCTGGCCTCGTACCGCTCGGCCTTCTATCTCACCCAGTACAACAACCGGGACGTAGAGTTCATCCGACAGGATCCGGCCACTGGTGAGCTGGTCCATGACCGTACCGAAAGTGCCGCTGCGGCCGGCTTCCCTGACCGCCAGAAGGGCGAGACCACCTTGAACGCGGGCATTGGCTTCACCTCACTGAGCGGCAACTGGCGGGTGGAAGCCTGGGGCAACAATCTGCTGGGCAACGACGTCTCGCAGAAGGCGCTGGTGGGTTCCGGCATCAACGTCCGCTTCCTGAACGATCCGCGCAGCTACGGCCTGCGCCTGCGTTACCAGTTCTGAGCAACGCAGCCTTGAAGGAGGGCCGGTTTCGCCGGCCCTCCGTGCGCAATCACCACGTCCCGCCCTGTGCGACAACGCACGGGGCGTCGCCCTGCCCGCGATGACACGAGAATCATGAAACACACAACCCGCTGGTCGCAGTTCGGTGTACTCATCACCGTCTTCTTCTTCTGGGGCTTCGTTGCCGCAAGCAACGGCATCCTCATTCCGGTGTTCAAGAAGGCGTTCCATCTCAGCCAGGCGCAGAGCATGTACGTGGCGATGGCTTTCTACGTTGCCTACACCGCCGGTTCGCTGATCTACATCGCCGTCTCCCGCGCCATCGGCAGCGACCTGCTGCACAGGATGGGCTACCGCAACGGCATCTGCCTTGGCCTGCTGGTCTCGGCACTGGGTGCCCTGCTCTTCTATCCCGCGGCCAACACCGGCTCGTTTGCACTGATGCTGTCCGGCCTGTTCATCGTTGGCCTGGGCTTCTCGCTCCAGCAGATCGCAGCCAATACGCTGGCGGTGATCATGGGTGATCCGGCCACTGGATCGCAGCGCCTGACCATGGCCGGCGGTGTCAACAACCTGGGCGCGACGGTAGGCCCACTGCTGGTGAGCATTGCCATCTTTGGCAGCGTGTCAGCGGGCAACACAGAGGCGAGCATCGAGAGCGTAAAGATCCCATACCTGGTGCTGGGCGCCGCCTTCGTACTGGTAGCCGTGCTGCTGCGGCTCTCGAGCGTGCCCAATCATGTCGAGCTGTCCGCGACGGTCCCCGCAGGTGCAACCGGGACAGATCACCAGACAGATCGCAGATCTGCGCTCGCTTACCCGCAGCTGGTCATGGGCATGATCGCGATCTTCCTTTACGTCGGCGTGGAGGTATCGACCATCGACAATCTTCCAGCCTATCTTGAGCAGCCCTTGAGCAAGGGTGGGCTGGGGCTGGAAACCTCGGTGATCGCCCCGTTCGTGTCGTTGTACTGGGCCAGCCTGATGATCGGCCGCTGGGGTGGTGCCGCAGGCGCGTTCGATGTGCGCGCAGGCACCCGGAAGCTGTTGATGCTGGTGTTGCCGTTCGTCGCGTTCGCCATCTACCTTGCCGTCAACGCGATCTCTGGCCACAACTCCGCACAGTTCCTGCACTACGCGCCGGTGATCGTCCTGATGATCATTGCCACCCTGGCCAGCAGGGGCAATCCGTCGCGCATGCTGCTGTATTTTGCCGTGTGTGGCATTGCGGCGCAGCTGGTCGGCATGTTCACCACCGGCATGACCAGTGTGATCGCCTTCATCAGTGTCGGGCTGTTCTGCAGCACGATGTGGCCCTGCATCTTTACCCTGGCCATCAGCGGACTGGGCCGCCATACCAACCAGGCAAGCAGCCTGCTGATCATGATGATCATGGGCGGCGGCATCGTCAGTTGGGCGCAGGGTGCGCTTACCGACAAGGTCGGCGTGCACTACAGCTTCATCATTGGCGTGCTGTGTTTCTGTTATCTGGCGTTCTACGCCTGGGCGGCCGGCCGTACACTTCGTTGCCAGGGTGTTGATCTGGAGCGATTGGCAACCGAAGCGGGCCACTGAGCTGAACCGCGCCCCTGCCCTGCCAGCGCGGCGTCCCGATCGCGCCGGCAGGCCGTTGGACCGCGTTCAATCGTGACGGACCGGCCCCGTGGATCGCCGGACCTGCAGGGCGTAGTCAATATCGACCACGCCACCGCTGCCGAGCTCGCGCACTTCCTTGATCAGCTCCATGGCCGCCCGCCGGCCCATCTCTCGGGTGGGCTGGCAGACCGTGGTCAACGCCGGATAGATCTGGCGGGCGATCGGCGTGTCATCGAAACCACAGACCGAGATGTCGCCCGGCACCGAAAGGCCGTGCTCGAACACCGCGCAGATGACCCCGGCCGCCATATCGTCGTTGGCAGCGAAGATGGCAGTCGGCCGATCAGGCCGATCAAGCAGTGCGTTGGCGCCGATGTAGCCGGATTCGTATGAGAACTCACCTTCCAGCACCAGGCTGGGGTCGTAGCGCAGGCCTGCCCTGCGCAGGCCTTCGCGATAGCCTGCCAGGCGCCACATGCTTGCGCCATGCGCGGCGTGTCCCTTGATATGGGCGATGCGGGTATGGCCCAGCGAGGCCAGGTGTGCGATCAGCGCCACCACCGCGCCGATTTCATCCACGACGACGCCCACGTTCCGGTTCTGTTCCTTCGCCGAAATGCTGGAGTAAGGAATGCCCAGGTCGACCAGGCGTTCCAGCAGGGCCGTGTCGTCGGTCAGGGGCGGCGTCAGCACCACGCCGTCGAGCTGCGACTGCATGATCAATGACTCGACCTTTTCCACGATATCGGCCGCGTCGTAGATCAGCGGAGCGAGCATCAGGTTGTAGTGCCGTTCCATGCATGCGTCCAGCACCCCCATCTCGATCTCCATCAGATAGTTCGAGGACGGA
This sequence comes from Stenotrophomonas sp. YJH_SMC_40, assembly GCF_059368615.1. Classification (NCBI taxonomy): domain Bacteria; kingdom Pseudomonadati; phylum Pseudomonadota; class Gammaproteobacteria; order Lysobacterales; family Lysobacteraceae; genus Stenotrophomonas; species Stenotrophomonas sp. YJH_SMC_40. Next base: position 140,417 of record NZ_JCAFRX010000005.1, read on the forward strand.
TTATCGAAGAGCATCGCGATGAGGTAGGAACGCCGGCCGGCGAGGACCCGTGCCGAGGGCAAGGGGCGGTAGCGCAGCTTTTCCACTGCCGCGTCCACCCGGGCGCGGGTGCTCTTGGAGACGTTCGGCTCGTTGTTGAGCACCCGCGAGACGGTCTTCATCGAGACCCCGGCCGTTGCCGCGACATCCTCGATCCGCACGCGTCCCGGCCTGCCTGCGAGCACCTGCTCAGGTCCCGGCATCCCCCGCCCTCTGCCCGTCATAGCCTCACCATCTCTACCGAAATCCTGCACCACGGAATGTGGATGCAGATGCAACTTTATCCTCAAAACCCATGCCGCTGTGCAGCAAGCATTCGTTCCACCGGCTGGGTATGCTCGGTTCCGACTGACAACGCTGTCAGGTTGCTTTCTGGTCGCCGAGCCCACCCAAGCCACCCTTCCGAGATGATTGTTCCGATGAACGTCCGTCATTCCGATCGTGCGAAGCGCAACCCCGTTCTACGTCCTCACCGCCTGCTGCTGGCTGCATCGCTTGCCATGGCGCTGGTGCCTGCGACCGGTGCGGCCCCTGCCCCGGTGAACGACGCAGGTACCATCACTCCCGCGCACTGGCCCAAGGCAACCTGGCCACTGGCCAACGATCCGGCCATGGAACGACGCATCGACGCGCTGATCGCATCAATGACGCTGGAAGAAAAGGTCGGCCAGATCGTGCAGGGCGATATCGCCAGCATCACGCCCGACGACGTGCGCAGATATCGATTGGGTTCAATACTGGCGGGCGGCGCATCCGACCCAGGTGGCCGCTACAACGCAAAACCCGCCGAATGGCTTGCGCTGGCCGACGCGTTCTGGGAAGCCTCGATGGACACGCGCAACGGTGGCAAGGCCATTCCCATCGTCTGGGGCATTGATGCGATGCATGGCCAGAGCAACGTGGTGGGTGCCACTCTGTTCCCGCACAACATCGGCCTGGGCGCAGCGCGCAACCCGGAACTGCTGCGCGAGATCGCAAGGATCACCGCGGCCGAAACCCGTGTGACCGGCATGGAATGGACCTTCGCGCCGACCGTGGCCGTTCCGCAGGACGACCGCTGGGGGCGCACGTACGAAGGCTACTCGGAAGATCCGGCATTGGTGGCCAGCTATGCAGGGGCCTTCGTCGAAGGCCTGCAGGGCAAGGCCGGCGCGGCCGACTTCCTCGACGACCACCACGTGATGACCACGGTCAAGCATTTTCTCGGCGATGGCGGCACGGGCAACGGCAAGGACCAGGGCAACACCACGGTCAGCGAGGCAGAACTGCGCGACATCCATGCCGCCGGATACCTGCCGGCGATCAATGCGGGCGCGCAGTCGGTGATGGCGTCCTTCAACAGCTTCCATGGCGAGAAGATGCATGGGCACAAGCCGTTGTTGACCGATGTGCTGAAGGGCCGGATGGGTTTCGGCGGCTTCGTGGTCGGTGACTGGAACGGCCATGGCCAGATCAAGGGCTGCAGCAACACCGACTGCGCCAGGACCTACGTGGCGGGCCTGGACATGGCGATGGCACCGGACAGCTGGAAGGGGATGTACGAAAGCACGCTGGCCCACGTGAAGGACGGCAGCCTGCCGGAGGCGCGGCTGGACGATGCCGTTCGCCGCATTCTGCGGGCGAAGATGCGCATGGGCCTGTTCGACAAACCCAAGCCGTCCGAGCGCGCATTGGGCGGCAGATTCGAGCTGCTCGGGGCGCCGGCGCATCGCCAGGTGGCGCGGCAGGCCGTGCGTGAATCGCTGGTGCTGCTCAAGAACCAGAACCAGCTGCTGCCACTCCGGCCGAAACAACGGGTGCTGGTTGCGGGCGATGGCGCGAACGACATGAGCCGTCAGGCGGGCGGCTGGACGCTCAGCTGGCAGGGCGATGGCACGCGTCGGGAGGACTTCCCGAATGCTGAAACGATCTGGGAAGGCCTGGAGGCACAGGTCAGGTCGGGCGGCGGCCAGGCCGAACTGGCGGTCGATGGCCGTTATCGCAACCGGCCCGATGTGGCCATCGTGGTGTTCGGCGAAGATCCGTATGCCGAATTCCAGGGCGACTTGCCCAACCTGATGTTCAAGAACGGCAAGTCCGGAGACCTGGAGCTGATGCGACGCCTGAAGGCAGACGGCATTCCGGTCGTGGGGGTGTTCCTGAGCGGGCGCCCGTTGTGGCTGAACCGCGAAATCAACGCCGCCGATGCCTTCGTGGCCGCGTGGCTGCCGGGATCGGAAGGTGGGGGCGTGGCCGATGTGCTGCTGCGTGGGGCCGATGGGCGCGTGCAACACGACTTCCGCGGAAAGCTGAGCTACTCCTGGCCACGCCGCGCCAACCAGTACCAGAACAACGTGGGGCAGAAGGACTACGATCCGCAGTTCGCTTTCGGATACGGCCTGACCTATGCCGACAAGGGAAATCTGCCTGCGCTTTCCGAGGACCCGGGCATTGATCCGGACGCCGCCGGTAGCGGTACCCTGTTCGATCGTGGTGTGGCCGGCACCGGCCTGATGCTTCGCCTGACTGCCGCCAATGGCGAATCGACCGATGTCGTGCATCCCAATGCAACGACTGCCGACCAGTCACTGGCGATGGTCGCAATCAACACCGATGTGCAGGAGGGCGCACGCCGGTTCAGTTTCCGGGCGCCGGCCACGGTGGCGTTGCAGGCCAATACTCCGCTGGACTGGTCGCGCGAGACCAACGGCGAGCTGTCCTTGGTAGCGACCATGCGTGTCGAACAGCTCCCGGCGGAATCCGCAGTGACACTCGGTACCGCCTGCGGGGCGGCGTGTGCTGCCGAGGTTGCGCTGGGCCCCGCGCTGTCGGCGGCGCCGCGCAATGAGTGGGTCAGGCTGGGCGTTCCCCTCAAGTGCCTGGCCAACGCCGGGGCGGACATGAGCCGCTTGAACGTGCCGTTTGCGCTGCGCGCCGGAAAGGGCACAACGCTTGCGATCACCTCGGTCGTACTGGGCACCGAGTTCGATCGCAAGGTGGAGTGTGCGTCGCAGTAGGCGCGGTGTTGAATGCCCTGGTGCGGCCGTCACGTAACGTGCCGCGCCAGGGCCTTTGCTGGGCAGCCGGCACGGTATGATGCCGCAACCCCGGCACTTGCACTGATCGCAGCGGGCGCCTGCACGCCGATCACATGCGCCGGAGAACCGGCGACGCGGTCGATGGACGGCACCGCGCACGCCCCCTACCCCATGCTCGCTTCCCATTCTTCCCTCATCATCTGGATGGCGGTGGCCGTTGCCACTGTCGGCCTGCTGTTCCGTCCGTTCCGTATCCCGGAGTATGTATGGGCGCTCGGTGCGGCCGCGCTGCTTCCGCTCAGCGGCACTGTGTCGTTCGGCACTACCTGGCACGCCGTCGCCGAGGGCCGCGATGTCTACCTGTTCCTGGTCGGCATGATGGTGCTGGCCGAGCTCGCACGCCGCGAAGGGCTGTTCGACTGGCTGGCGTTGTACGCGGTGCGGCACGCGGGCGGATCCGGGCGACGCCTGTTCGACCTGGTGTTCCTGGTCGGCACGCTGGTAACGGTGTTTCTTTCCAATGATGCGACAGCCGTGGTGCTGACGCCGGCGGTCTACGCGGCCTGCAAGGCGGCCCGGGCCAATCCCCTGCCGTACCTGTTTGTCTGTGCCTTCATCGCCAACGCGGCCAGCTTCGTGTTGCCCATCTCCAACCCGGCCAACCTGGTGGTCTACGGCCAGCACATGCCGCCGCTGCTGCAGTGGCTGGCGCAGTTCGCACTGCCCTCGCTGGCGGCGATCGGTGCGACCTATCTTGTGCTGCGCTGGGTGCACCGTCGCGAAATCGCACAGCCGCTGGTGGCCGCGCCGGCGCATCGCCCGTTGACCGACGGTGGCCGACTGAGCGCACTGGGCGTGCTGTTCACCGGCACGGTGCTGCTGGTTACGTCCGCCATGAACGGGCCGTTGGGCCTGACCACGTTCTGCGCGGGCACGCTAAGCGTGGTGGCAGTGGCGATCCGCCAGCGACGCAGCCCGCTGCCGCTGCTGCGCCACGTATCCTGGGGGGTGCTGCCGCTGGTGGCGGGGCTGTTCGTGCTGGTGGAAGCGGTAGCGCAGACCGGTGTCATCCAGAGTTCGGCCAGCGCGCTGCAGGCACTGGCGAAAACGTCGCCGCACCAGGCCAGCTGGCTGGCCGGCGGCGCCGCTGCACTGCTGGGCAACGTGGCCAACAATCTGCCGGTCGGCCTGGCGGCTGGTTCGTTGGGGCAGATGGCGGACCTGCCGGCGCAGACCCGTGCCGCATTGCTGGTCGGCGTGGATCTGGGCCCGAACCTGTCGGTGACCGGCTCGTTGGCCACGATGCTGTGGCTGATGGCGTTGCGTCGCGAAGGCGAGCATGTCAGCGCGCTCGACTTCCTGCGCGTCGGCGCGCTGGTGATGCCACCTGCACTCATCGCAGCGTTGTTGCTGCTGTGACCAGAGTGCGGGCGGCGCCCCTGCCCTAGAAGACCAGCTGCAGGCGGGTATTGAAGGTGGTGCCTTCATCCCTGCCCATTGCGCTGCCGTTGCGGTGAGGGGTCTGCCAACGGACGGCTTCGAACATCACGCGACTGAAATCGTTGAGGTACCAGTTCGCGCCCAGGGTCCACGCGTTACCGGTACCGCCACTGGGCAGCTCGGCATAGTCCACGTCTTCATAGCGGCCCTTCAGCTCCCAGGCACCGCCGCCGCCGCGCGTCACCGGATCGGCGACCTTCACCTTCCCCCAGGTACCGGCCTTGCCCGAGTACGACGGCAGCGCCCCCGCCAGGAACCAGCCGGCAGAAATCGCCCACGCCGCGTGGTCGCGATCGTAGCGACCGCCGGCATCGGCCCCGCGCAGGCTTCGCGTACCCCACTCGCCCGTTGCCCACGCCGGGCCGAAGAAGCCGGCCAGTTCGGCACCGTAGGCGGTGCTGCGCTCGGCGCTCAGCAGTGTGCCCGGTGTGATCCTGACCAGATCGTTGAAATGCCCCGCGATGGCCGAACTGCGCACCACGCCGCTGGCCCCGGCGGGAATCTTCTCGTGGAACGCCCATGCGCCCAGATGCAACGTGGCGCCAGCGGTGTCCAGCGGATTCCAGTGCACGCGCGTGGCCCAGGTCTGGCTGTCGTTGTCGGTGCCGGCGTTGTTGAGATCGTTGCCGGCCACCGACAGGCTGGCGTGCCAGCCCTTTCCGTACACCCGCTCGGTCAGCCCGACACCGAACAGGCCGCGCTGCGGCAGCATCAACGTGCCGACCACGTTGCGTTCCTGGAACGGCGTGTTGGAGGTGCTGCTGGAGCCATCGATACCGCGATCGTTCAAGCGGTTGCCCATCGTGAGATCGGCCGGCAGGCCGAACAGGGTGTGGTCCAGCGTGGCGTAGACCGACTTCCAGGCCACCGCGTTGTCGGCGAAGTCACCCTCCACCACCCAGCCCAGTGTGCCGTAGCGTCCCTCGGCCCCCAGGCGCACCGAACGGACCTCGGTGCCCGAAACGTTGCGATCACCGACCGCCGAACCGTCCGTACTGGAGGCATCGACGAACAGGCGGCCGCGGGGACGGAACACCGTCGTGCCGTCGGCGCTGCTGAACTCCGGTGCGCCCTTGGCCCAGGAGACCTTGGGCTGCCTGGACTGGCCGGATTCCAGTGCGGCCACCCGCGTTTCCAGCGCGGGCGCGGGCGGCGCGGATGGTGCGGCCGCGGTGCCCTGCCCACCCTCGACGGCGCGTAGGCGCGCTTCCAACTGCTGGATCTGCAGCGCCTGCTGCTGCACCAGGCGTGACAGCTCGGCCTGGCTCAATGGCGCGGGCGGGGATGAAACAGACTGGGCGTCGGCGTGGCCAGTGGCCAACAGCAGGCCGAGCGCGACCGGCAGCGCTGCCAGCGGCAGCACGGTGGAAGGGTTCATGGACTCTCTCTCTCCGGCCAGCCGGCCCCCTGGCCCGGCGCTGGCCTGTTGCGGTGGTGCGGGGGAAGATCGGGGGAGGAAGCTCGCGCCGCCGGATCGGACCGGCGGCGCGGCAGGCGGGCTCAGCCCGGCCCGGTCAGCTGGTGGCCTGTGCCTGGGCGTTGGGACGCCAGGTGATCAGCTTGTTCTCGACCACGTCCAGCAGGGCGTCGATGACCAGCACGAAGGCGGCCAGGATGATGATGCCGGCGAACACACCCACGGCATTGAAGTTGCCCTCGGCCTGCGCGATCAGGTAACCCAGGCCCGCCGAAGCGCCGAGGTACTCACCGATGATCGCGCCGACCACGGCGAAGCCGACCGAGGTGCGCAGCGAGGACAGGATCCAGCTGGCCGCTGCCGGGAAGTAGACATGGCGCAGCAGATCGCTGCGGCTTGCGCCCAGGATGCGGGCATTGGCCAGCACCACCGGATTCACCTCGCGCACGCCCTGCATGGCGTTGAAGAACGTGGTGAAGAACACCAGCGTGACCGCCAGCGCCACCTTCGACCACAGGCCCAGCCCCAGCCACAACACGAAAATCGGCGCCAGCACTACGCGCGGAATCGCGTTGAAGCCTTTGATGAAGGGATCGAGGATGCGCGCCGAACGGCGGCTCAGGCCCAGCCAGACACCGCCGGCCACGCCCAGGCCGGTGCCGATGATGTAGCCCAGCGCGGTTTCAGTAAGGGTGATGTAGACATGCTGGTAGAACGAGGTATCGGACAACCAGGTCCAGGCCTGCTGCACGATGGCCGTTGGCGAAGGGAAGAAGAACGGATCGATCACGCCCAGCGCGATACCGCCTTCCCAGCCGCCGAAAACGGCGACTACCAAGGCGAGCTGGATGAATTTGTCAGTCTTGGCGTGCATAGCTCTTCTCCACTTCGCCGCGCAGGCAGGCCCAGATGTCGCGGTACAGGTCGGTGAAACGGTCATCCAGCTTGATCTCGGCCACGTTGCGCGGACGTTCCAGATCCACGTCGAAGCTACGCACCACGCGGCTGGCCGGGCCGGAGGACAGCACCACCACGCGATCTCCCAGCGCGATCGCTTCTTCCAGGTCATGGGTGATCAGGATCACCGAGCGCCGGTCCTCCTGCCAAAGACGCAGCAGCTCGTTCTGCATCAGGTGGCGGGTGTGGATGTCCAGCGCCGAGAACGGCTCGTCCATCAGGATCACCTTCGGCTCGACGATCAGCGCCTGCGCCATCTGCACACGCTTGCGCTGGCCACCGGACAACTGGTGCGGATAGCGATGCTCGAAACCGGCCAGGCCGACCTTGGCCAGCCACGCGTTGGCCTTGGCCTTGCGTTCGGCTTCGGGCACGCCGCGGAAGCGCAGGCCCAGCTCGACGTTCTGGAAAGCTGTCTTCCACGGCAGCAGGGCGTCCTGCTGGAACAGGTAGCCGACCGACTCCTGCACGCCGCTGACCGTGCGGCCATCGATGGCCACGTCGCCCGAGGATGGCTTCAGCAGGCCCGCCACGGAATTGAGGATGGTGCTCTTGCCGCAGCCGGTGGGCCCGACGATGGCGAGGAACTCGCCGTCACCCACCTGGATGTCGACATCGCGAACGGCGGTGAACTCGCCGAAGTACATGGTCACCTTGTTGATGGCGACCATGGTCTGTGCAGGCTCCAGCTGCGGCGCGCCGTTGAGTTGGCGCACGGTGGCATTGAGGGCCATGGGGTTACCTCCGCTTACGGTTGGGCAGCCGGCGCCGCAGCGTTGGCACGCTCGACGAAGGCATTGGTGTAGGTCCTGGACAGATCGATGTTGGCCTTGGCCACATCGGTATTGAACTCACGCAGCACCTTCAACGGCGTCTCCAGGTCGGCCGGCGTGAAGCGTCCATCGCGGGTGAAGATCGCGCGCGCGTTCTCCACCGCGCGGGCATAGGTGGCGCGGTCGCCGGAGACATAGCTGTCCGGCAGCGCGGCAACGATCTCCTCGGCACTGTTGTCGGCGATGAACTTCAGCGCCATCTGTTCGGCACGGGCGATCTTCTCGGCTGCTTCGGGGCGCTTGTCCAGGAAGCTCTGGTTGGCATACATCACCGAGGTCGGGTACAGCCCGCCATAGACCTGGCGGGCGCCTTCGTCGCTGCGCGCGTCGAGGATGATCTTGCCGACCTTGCGTTCGGAAATCAGGGTGGCGGCGGGATCATAGTTGACCAGCAGGTCGATCTTGCCCTGCTCCAGCGCGGCGACCGCTGCGGCGCCCGAGCCGACGCCGATCAGCGAGATGCTGTCAGCCGGAATATCGTGCTGGGCGAGGAAGTGGCGGACGAAGAAGTCGGACGAGGAGCCCGGTGCGGTGATGCCGACCTTCTGGCCCTTGATGGACTCCGGTCGCGCAGGATCAAACGTGGCATCTTCGCGCCCCGCCATCACCAGGCCGGAATTGCGCGAGAGCAGAACAAAGGCCACCACATCCTTGCCCTTGGCCTGCATCTGGATGGTGTGGTCGTAGAAACCGACCGCCACGTCGGTGGAATTCGCCACCAGGGCCTGCAGCACCTTCGAGCCACCCTGGGCGAAGTTCTCGGTTTTTACGTCCAGGCCGACGTCCTTGAAGTAGCCCTTGGCATCGGCAATGAAGAACGGAAGGTTGTTGAGGTTGTAGGAGCCGACGCTGATGCGCACGGGTGCATCGTCACCGGTGCCGGTGGACGCGCCTTCCGCGCGCCCGCTGTTGCTGCAACCGGCCGCGGCCAGGCCGGCCGCGCACAGCGCGGCCATGAAGAACTGCTTGTACATCATCCCTCCCAGGAGTGAAGCATCTACGTTGTAATGGCAGGCATGCGCGTCTGCGCCGGCCCTGCCGGGTTCAGATCATGCCGCTGACGTCCATTGGCGGGCTTGGGTGGAACTGGCCATGGCAGGCGCTGGCGTTGTCGCAAACACGCGACCTTCGAACAGTCGGCGTGCGGTGCGGACCACGCTGGCAATCACCGGTGCGTCATCCGAGCTGCGACTGAGGCCCACCTGCAGGTCCCCGCTCGGATGTTCGAGGGTAATGCTGCCGGGAACGGACAGGCACCCGACCAAAGTGTGGGCCAGCGTGCCCGGCGTGACGGCGGCGGTAGCCAGGCCGACCGCACCGGTGATCGCCAGTGCGGTGTGGCATTGGTGCGGCATGAAGTAACGCACCTGCAGATCGCCGCCGTGTTGCGGCGCCGACAGCAGCACCGGCTTGGGAATGACCTTGTTGCCGGCGTCGGCGATGCCCATGCGGGCGCCCGCCTCGATGCGCAGCGCTTCCAGCCGGCGCATGAACGCGGCATCCGCGTTCAGTTCGGCGGGCGAGGCATCACCGTGCACGCCCAGGTCTTCGGCACGCACCAGCATCATCGGCATGGCGCAGTCCACCAGGCTGACCGGCACGCCATCGATGGTTTCCCGCGCGTGGCCGCTGGGCAGCAGCTTGCCGGTGCGGGCGCCTGCGGCATCAAGGAAGGAAAGCCTGACCGGCGCGGCCGAGCCCGGTGCGCCGGCAATGCGCGTATCACCGCGGTAGACCACATGGCCACCCGGCGTTTCCACCGTGGCGATGATCAGCTTGCCGGTGTTGACGTTGTGGATGCGCACCTCGGTCTGCGGATCCTGAGCCTGCACCAGCCCCCGCTCGATGGCATACGGGCCCACCGCCGCCAGCATGTTGCCGCAGTTGGGGGACGTGTCCACCACCTGCTGCTCCACCCGTACCTGGGCGAACAGATAGTCCACGTCGGCGTCTGCCCGGCTGGATCGGTCGATGATGGCCACCTTGCTGGTCAGCGCGTTGCCGCCACCGATGCCATCGATCTGCAGCGGATGGCCCGACCCCATTACTTCCACCAGCAGGCGATCGCGTTCAGCAATGTCCGCCGGAAGATCGCTGGCCAGGAAGAACGGGCCCTTGGATGTACCACCGCGCATGAGTACGCAGGGAATGCTGAGCAGATCGTTGGACATACGTGTGCTAGATTGATGCGTATAGGGGATGAATGACCCCTCTGTGATTCGATACTGGCATGGCTCCAATTGATCTGTGAATTGCTGTTTTTTTGATGATTGATACCCAATGAGCATCAATTGCGAAATCCTGGATCTACGCGCATTCCTGCTGGTGTCGGAGACGCGCAGCTTCCACCGCGCCGCGGAGATCCTGCACGTCTCCCAGCCGGCACTCAGCCGACGGATACAGAAGCTTGAGCAGGCTGTGGGTTCGCCACTGCTGGAGCGCACCACGCGCAGCGTCAGCACCACCGCCGTCGGCGAGAACCTGCTGCCGTTGGTGCGTCGCATGCTGGAGGAATTCGATGGGTCACTGTTCTCACTGCGGGGCCGGGACGATACGCGGGGCGCTACCGTCACCATCGCCTGCCTGCCCACGGCGGCGTTCTACTTCCTGCCCAGCGTGATGGCGCGTTTCCACGAAGCGCATCCCAACGTGCGCTTCCGGATCCTGGATATCCCGGCCACCGAAGGCCTGCAGGCGGTAGAGCGTGGCGAAGTCGAGTTCGGCATCAACTTCATGGGCGCCAACGATCCGAATCTCGATTTCGACGTGCTGGCCGAAGATCCCTTCGTGCTGGCCTGCCGACGCGGTCATCCGCTGGCCCGCAAGCGCAAGGTGGAATGGGCCGATCTGGCCGAGCACCAGCTGATCACCGTGCATCGCACCAGCGGCAACCGCACGCTGCTGGATGGTGCCCTGGCGCGCGAGAACCTCAAGTTGAGCTGGCACTACGAAGTGACCCACCTGTCGACGTCACTGGGCATGGTCGAGGCCGGCATCGGCGTGTCGGTCCTGCCGAAGATGGCCACGCCGGACGGAGATCATCCGACCTTGGTGACGCGCACGATTGGCAACCCCGTGGTGTCGCGCACGATCGGGATCGTCCGTCGCCGGGGCGCCCTGCTCTCGCCTACTGCGGAACGCTTTCTGCAGATGTTGATGAGCCAGTGGCGCGGGGAGACCTGAGCATCGTTTGCTGGACAGGCCGCCCCCGGATCTGGCCGAGGGTGATGGCCGGGCATGGCTCGGCCCTACAGAGGAGCCAGCTCGCGCGCAAGGAAAGGCGCTGTCCTGCTTCCCCGTGCGCGGGCCACCTGTTGCGGCGTTCCCTTCGCCACGATGGTGCCACCCGCGCTGCCTGCGCCCGGCCCGACGTCAATCACCCAGTCCGCCTGGGCGACCGCCCGCATGTCATGCTCGATCATCACCACCGTATTTCCTGCGTCGACCAGCCGCTGCAGCTGAACCAGCAGCCTGTCCGCATCCGACGCGTGCAGGCCGGTGGTGGGTTCGTCCAGCACGTAAAGCGTGCGCCCGCGCTGGCTGCGCTGCAGCTCAGTGGCCAGCTTGATGCGCTGGGCCTCGCCGCCTGAAAGCTCCGTGGCCGGCTGGCCCAGCCTCAGGTAACCCAGGCCGATGTCCTGCAGCAGCTGCAACGGCCGGGCAATGACCTCTTCCGCCATGAAGAATGCATGCGCCTGGTCCACGGTCATCTGCAGGACCTCGGCGATGTTGCGGTCATTCCATAGCACCTTCAGCGTGGCCTCGTTGTAGCGGGCGCCGTGGCAGGTGGGGCATGGGGCATAGACGCTGGGCATGAACAGCAGTTCGACACTCACGAAACCCTCGCCTTCGCAGGTTTCGCATCGGCCCTTGGCTACGTTGAACGAGAAACGACCCGCATCGAAGCGACGACGACGTGCGGCGGGCGTCGCCGCGAACAGTTTGCGCACGTGATCGAACAGCCCGGTATAGGTGGCCAGGTTGGAGCGTGGCGTGCGGCCGATCGGCTTCTGGTCGACCTGCACGACCCGCTGGATGGCGTCCACATCACCGGCCAACTGGCCACGGGTGGTTTCCATCACCGTCGGCCCGTCGTCCGGCGACGCCTCGGCGCCATCGTCCGCGGGTTCATGCCCCAGGTGCAGCAGCATCAGCTCGGGCAAGGCCTGTGCCATCAGGCTGGACTTGCCCGACCCCGAAATGCCGGTCACCGCCGTCAGCAATCCCAGTGGCACCTGCGCGTCCACACCGTGCAGGTTGTGGCGATGGATGCCCTTCAGTTCCAGCCAGTTCGCGGCGCTTCGCTGGCGGCTGGCAGGCGCAGGCACCTGGTCGAACAGATACCGGGCCGTGCGCGAATCCTGCACCTGGCGCAGGCCATCGGGCTCGCCGCTGTAGAGCACGCGCCCTCCCCGCTCGCCGGCCTCCGGGCCCACGTCCACCAGCCACTGCGCGCGGCGCATCAGCTCCAGATCGTGCTCGACCACGAACACCGAATTTCCGCCATCACGCAGCCGGTCCAATGCGTCGTACAGCGCCTGGCTGTCGGCGGGATGCAGTCCGGCCGAAGGCTCGTCGAGCACGTACAGCACACCAAACAGCAACGAGCTGAGCTGCGTGGCCAGCCGCAGGCGCTGCAGTTCGCCGGCGGATAGCGTGGGCGTGGCGCGGTCCAGCGAGAGATAGCCCAGGCCAAGCTCGCGCAGTTGCCGTACCCGCCCCATGACTCCGCCCGCCAGCCGCTGTGCGGCCAGCCGCTTCTCTTCGGACAGGGCCGAGGTCAGGCGCACGTCGGGGGCGCCCTCGTGCGTCGCGCGGCCACTCGCGGCGCGCCGGGCACGATCGCGGGGTGTCGCATGCCTGCTGATAGGTGCACCCTTGCTGTGTGCGCCCAAATCACCTTCCGCGATGGGCTCCAGCAGATCCGCCAGTTGATCCAGGGGCAACCGCATGAACTCACCGATATCCACGCCCGCGAAGGTGACCGAGAGCGCTTCCGGCTTCAGGCGCTTTCCGTGGCAGGCCGGGCACAGCTTGCCTTCCATGTAGCGGGAAACCCGTTTGCGCATCAGCGCGCTCTGGGTGTTGGTGAAGGTATGCAGCACATAGCGACGCGCGCCGGTGTATGTACCCATGTAGCTCGGCTCGAGCTTTCGCTTGAGCGCAGCCCGGGTCTCGGCAGGCGTGAAGCCTGCATAGACCGGCACGGTGGGCGTTTCTTCCGTGAACAGGATCCACTCCCGATCCTTCTTCGGCAGCTTCTTCCACGGTACGTCGATGTCGTAGCCGAGCGTCACCAGGATGTCGCGCAGGTTCTGGCCATGCCAGGCCGGCGGCCAGGAGGCGATGGCGCGGTCGCGGATGCTCAGCGACGGATCCGGCACCATCAAGGCTTCCGTCACCTCGTAGACGTGCCCCAGCCCGTGACAGGTGCTGCAGGCGCCCTGCGGGGTATTGGGCGAAAAGTCCTCGGCGTAAAGCATCGGCTGGTTGGCCGGGTATGCACCTGCACGCGAATACATCATGCGCACCAGGCTGGACAGCGTAGTGACGCTGCCCACCGATGAGCGCGCGTTGCTGGCGCCGCGCTGCTGCTGCAGGGCCACTGCGGGCGGCAACCCGTCGATGGCGTCCACATCGGGCACGCCGGCCTGGTCGATCAGACGCCGTGCATACGGCGCAACCGACTCAAAGTAGCGCCGCTGCGCCTCCGCGAAGATCGTGCCGAACGCCAGCGATGACTTGCCGGAGCCCGAAACACCGGAAAACACCACCAATGCATTGCGCGGGATGGAGACGTCGACGTTCCTGAGGTTGTGCTCGCGCGCGCCGCGCACCTCGACGCAACCGCTGGCAGCGGCGGCACATGACGATTCACCAAAGGGGGGCTTGGACATCTTCGCGATCCTGCAGGCAGTGAGCGGCGCGCGTAGGGGCGCGCCCGATAGTGCATTTTCGCTGTTGTGGAGTGAATGCGGGTGATGGCGTGGTCACGCCATGGTGCGCCGATACAACTGATCGAGCGTAACGGTGCGAACCAGGCGGCCGCGATTGTAGAAATGCAGCACCGGCTCGCTCAACGTCACGTCAGCCGGAACCAGGTTCATGCCTTCGCAGCCGACCACGACCGAGCCCCATCGTCCGACGGGAACAACCCGCGATGCCATCCGCATATCAGCCAGGCATCCTGACCCGATGCCTGTGGCGCTACCCGCGTTGAACTGACGGCTGGATCCGAATCGGTACAGAGATTTCGCGTGGAGGAGCATGCCGTGAACCTTTCTGGCGGCGGCAGCGAGGAATCGGCAAGCGCCGGGCCCGCAGCAAATGCGGCGATGAGCGTAATGAAAGCCTTCATGTCGCTGCACATCTAAAAGGAGCGGCCGCCGAACCGCAAACTAAGCGGCGTGCACGTGGGGCTCAACCGCAGCGGCCAGCACATCAATACCCCACGCGGAACCCGCAATCTCCTCGGGCTGGCTTCTCTTGAAGCGTGACCAGTCGGCCCTGGCAAGTCGGCCGACCAGAAGCTGGTCGGCAGGAAGCTGGTGCATCGACCAATAGGGGAACTGCCGGGTAGAGACACGCCCCCGGGCCAGCTCCACCACATCCGTGTGGCTGGTCGATTGCAGCACCCGCTCGTAGACGCTGGCCACCCCATCTTCCGGCCCTTCGAAGTACTGCACGAATCGCGTGCCGTCATGCAGCAGCACGCCTGTTACCCCTGCAAGCTTGTTGAACCTCGCAGCATCGGTGACGAGTGCTTCCAGGCGGTCAATCGAAAGGCCTTCAACGGCCTGGCTTGCGTATACAACGGCCCGGATGGGCATGGACTTCGCCTTGAATGCAGGGCCACGTCGGCACCTATTCACACTCTAGCACCCGGCGCAAGTCCGGGCCGTGATGCGTATTCTTAATTCTTCAGAATACGGTTCGCGCCTTGCGGCGCGGCAGGCGGCATGATGAACGCCCCCATACGTTCAGGGCTTTATTCATCTTCATGCGCGACATCGGACAGTTCTATGTAAACAGCGTCGAAGGAGTGGCGCGTGAGGATGGCACCCTGCTGCAGGTCACCCGGATCGATTGTTCCTGCCTGAAGTGTTCAAGGCAGTTCCGCGCCATTCCTGATCATGGCCTCGTCGACCTCAACGGCGCTGCTTCGCTCAGTTGCCCAGGCTGTGGCAACCACCAGTCCGTCAGCCGGGCGCGGCTGGAGGAGTTCGTGCTGCGTAGTGATCCATGAGCTGAAGCGCGCCGTTTCTCGACACTGTGCCAACCCTGTCGACACCTTCGCCTCGCATCTTCCCGTAGTGCACCCACAACGGCGTTCCAATGAGTCATACCGGCCTATTCAAGATCAGGGACCTCACCTACACGCCAGGCGCGGAGGGCGACCTGGCCCGTGCCCTGCAGATCGAAGCCACCTGCACGGCCTGCGGCGCAACCAGCGTCTGGGGCGAGCAGGAAATGGAGCATGTGCGAGGAGGAACCGTGCTTGCGTGCCGGACGTGCGGTACGCGCCAGGCCATCAGCAATGCGGGCCTGATCAGTACCCCGTCAGGGATACGCCACCGCCGGGGCTGAGCGGGGCGGCACCGGGCCATGCGCTGCCCGGCAGGCACGATTGATGGCCTGTCAGCGGCGGGCAACCGATGGCAGCGCCCGATGCTGTTTGATCCAGTCCAACGACTGGGCAATTCCACCGAACGGAAAGAAGTGCGGGCTGACCAACCCGTGGGCATCAGTCAAACCGCCCGCCAGACGGTCCACGAACACCTCCGGGCCCGCGCTGCCCAGCAACCGGCCGATCGAGATGCCATACCGGGACAGCATCAATGCACTGGCCCCCACCCCACACATTGCGGCGTAACGTACCAGCCGCGCGATGCTTGCCGGGCCCGGCACGCCGACCAGCACCGGAACGTGGACGCCACGGGCGCGCAGCGCGTGCAACCAGGCCAGGACGATGTCGGCATCGAAGGCGAACTGCGTGATGATCATTGGCGCCATGCCGCGCGCTTCGATGGACTGGCACTTGTGTTCCAGTACCTGCCAGCACGCGTCACTGCCCAGGACCGGATGGCCATCGGGGTGACCGCCGATGGCGACGACCTTGATACCGGCCCTCTCCAGAAGGCCGCTCTCGATGATCGAAGCGCTGTCAGCAAACGGTCCGGCGGGCGTGGCCAGGTCGCCGGCGATCACCAAGCACTGGGCGACACCTGCCTCGTTGGCGGCATGCTGCAGGAAGCGCTCAAGCACCGCACGCGACCCGATGCGCCGCGCCGAGAGATGCGGCATCGGCTCGAAGCCCAGTTCACGCACCCTGCGCGCCGCTGCCAGGCGTGCGTCGTCGTCCTCGCTGGCCAGCCAGGGAATGGAGATCGTGGTGCCACGCGGAATGCGGGTGGCTTCGGCACCCAGCGCCGGCATGGCCCTGGCGCTCACCTCCAGCGAAAAAGCATCAAGGAAGGCCTGCACCCGCAGCGACGTAGGCGCGGACATCACGCGCCCACGCCTGCATTGCTGGCCAGGGGCGAACTGTTCCGCGCCAGTTCGATGAAGGCCTGCAGGTAGTCGATGCTGGTATCGGCTTCGCGCGCACCCAGATAGATCTGCTTGGGAATGCCCTTCGCACCGAGGCGCACCGGCACCACGTCCATGCGGGTGGCGTACTCTTCCACCAGCCAGCGCGGCATGGCGGCCACGCCACGACCGCTGGCCACCATCTGCATCATGATGTCGGTGGTTTCAATGGCCTTGTGCCGTCGCGGCGTGATGCCGGCCGGCAGCAGGAACTGGTTGTAGATGTCCAGGCGCTCGAACGGCACCGGATAGCTGATCAGCACTTCCTGGCCGAGCTGGCGCGGCTTCACGTAATCCACCTTGGCAAGGGCGTGGTTCCTGGCCACCACCAGCACCTGCTCGTAGTCGAACACGGGAATGAACTTGAGGCCTGGCTTCAGCAGTGGATCGGGGGTAACCAGCAGGTCGATCTCGTAGCCGAACAGCGCGCCGATGCCGCCGAACTGGAATTTCTGCTTGACGTCCACATCCACATCCGGCCACGCGGCCAGGTACGGCGAGACGATCTTCAGCAGCCACTGGTAGCAGGGATGGCATTCCATGCCGATGCGCAGCGCGCCGCGCTCGCCCTGTGCGAACTGGCCCAACCGCTCCTCGGCCAGATCCAGCTGCGGCAGCACGCGGTTGGCGACGGCCAGCAGGTATTGCCCGGCCTGGGTCAGGCGCAGGCTGCGGCCTTCGCGCAGCCATACATCAGTGCCCAGCTGCTGCTCCAGCTTCTTCATGCTGTGGCTCAGGGCCGACTGGGTCAGGTTGAGTACGCCGGCGGCCGCGGTAAGCGAGCCCTGCTGCTCGACCTGCTGCACGATGCTGAGGTGGATCCGCTCCAGCATGACGATGAATCCTGCTCATGGATAGGTGAAGTAATACCATTTTACGTCATGGAAGGGCATGGCTAGCATCGGGTCATGCTTTCACCTGCCCGCCCCCTTCGAATCGTCGCCGTGTCAGGCGGATTGCAGCGCCCCTCCAAGGCCGCCACCCTGGCCGAGCATCTGATGGGCCTGATCGGCGAGGACATCCACAGCGAGCAGCACCTGGTCGAACTGGGCGAACTGGCCCCGCAGCTGGCCGGTGCGCTCTGGCGTTCGCAGTTGCCCGACACCGTGGAACGCCAGTTGACCACCGTCGAGCAGGCCGATGTGCTGGTGGTGAGCACGCCGGTCTATCGCGGCTCGTACACAGGGCTGTTCAAGCATTTCTTCGACTTCGTCCACCAGGACGCACTGGTCGACACCCCCATCCTGCTGGCCGCGACCGGCGGCAGCGAGCGCCACTCGCTGGTGATCGACCATCAGCTGCGCCCGCTCTTCAGCTTCTTCCAGGCGCGCACCCTGCCGCTGGGCGTCTACGCCACCGACCGCGATTTCGCCGACGGTCGCGTGCACAACGACGCCCTGGTCGAGCGCGCACGGCTGGCGGTGCGGCGGGCCATGCCGCTGCTGGACCTGCCTCGCCAGCGCCTTGCCGACCTGGAAGCGGCCGCAGCACTTTGAATGCCGGATGCCCTCGCCCGCATCCGGATGTCACCCCGCACTACGGAACGCCACCCATGACGACCGACACCTTCACCTTCAGCATCACGCAGATCCCCTTCAACGAGGATTACCAGCCTGCCGACGGGACGCGCATCACCACCAATTTCGCCAACCTGGCCCGCGGCGCGTCCCGCCAGGAAAACCTGCGCAACACGATCAGCATGATCAACAACCGCTTCAACGATCTGGCGCACTGGGACAACCCCAGCGCGGATCGCTACGCGGTCGAGCTGGACATCATCTCGGTGGAGATGCACATCGGCAGCAGCGGTGGCGGTGATCCGTTCCCGCTGATCGAGGTGCTGCGCCCGACCATCGTCGACACCCGCACCGGCGCGCGCATCGAAGGCATCGTCGGCAACAATTTCTCGTCCTACGTGCGCGACTACGATTTCAGCGTGGTGCTGCCGGCCAGCAACGAAGGGAAGGCCACCTTTGGCATCCCGGAGGGCTTTGGCGACCTGCATGGCAAGTTGTTCAAGCATTTCCTGGAGTCCGAGGCCTACCGCGCCAACTTCAGCAAGGGGCCGGTAATCTGCATCAGCGTATCCAGCAGCAAGACCTATCACCGCACCGAGAACCACCACCCGATCCTGGGCGTGGAATACCGCCAGGGCGAGTTCTCTCCCACTGACCAGTACTTCGACAAGATGGGCCTGCAGGTGCGCTACTTCATGCCGCCGGGCAGCGTCGCACCGCTGGCGTTCTACTTCCAGGGCGACCTGCTGGGCGACTACTCGAACCTGGAGCTGATCGGCACCATCAGCACAATGGAGGCCTTCCAGAAGATCTACCGCCCGGAGATCTACAACGCCAACTCCGTGGCGGGCAAGGTCTATCAGCCCAGCCTGAAGCACCAGGATTACTCCTCCACGCGCATCGTCTACGACCGCGAAGAGCGCAGCCAGCTGGCGGTCAAGCAGGGCCGGTTCACCGAAGAACACTTCATCAAGCCGTACCGCGCCGTGCTTGAGCAGTGGGCTGCCCGCTGATCCATTGATTCCCCATTCGCCCCCAGGAAACCAGACGCAATGTCGACGAAGAAACTGCTTCCCACCTCCACCGCAGGCAGCCTGCCCAAGCCCTCCTGGCTGGCCGAGCCCGAGAAGCTCTGGTCACCCTGGAAGCTGCAGGACGACGGCCTGACTGAAGGCAAGCAGGATGCACTGCGCCTGTCCCTGCAGGAGCAGCAGCACGCCGGCATCGACATCGTCAGCGACGGCGAACAGACCCGGCAGCACTTCGTCACCACTTTCATCGAGCACCTCAGCGGTGTCGATTTCGAGAAGCGCGAAACGGTCCGCATCCGCAACCGCTACGATGCCAGCGTGCCGACCGTGGTCGGCGCCGTGAGCCGTCCGAAGCCGGTGTTCGTCGAGGATGCGAAGTTCCTGCGCCGCCAGACCACGCAGCCGATCAAGTGGGCCCTGCCCGGCCCGATGACCATGATCGATACGCTGTACGACGCGCACTACAAGAGCCGCGAAAAGCTGGCCTGGGAGTTCGCGAAGATCCTCAACGAGGAAGCGAAGGAGCTGGAAGCCGCTGGCGTCGACATCATCCAGTTCGATGAGCCGGCCTTCAACGTGTTCTTCGACGAAGTGAACGACTGGGGCGTGGCCGCGCTGGAGCGTGCGGTTGAGGGCCTGAAGTGCCAGACGGCGGTGCACATCTGCTACGGCTATGGCATCAAGGCCAACACCGACTGGAAGCAGACACTGGGCTCGGAATGGCGGCAGTATGAAGAATCGTTCCCCAAGCTGCAGACCTCCAGCATCGATATCATCTCGCTGGAATGCCAGAACTCGCACGTGCCGATCGACCTGATCGAACTGGTGCGCGGCAAGAAGGTGATGGTGGGCGCCATCGACGTGGCCTCCAATACGGTGGAAACGCCGGCGGATGTGGCCAACACCCTGCGCAGGGCGCTGCAGTTCGTGGATGCCGACAAGCTCTACCCGAGCACCAACTGCGGCATGGCGCCGCTTGCGCGGGAAGTGGCACGCGGCAAGCTGCGCGCGCTCAGCGAAGGGGCCAGGATCGTGCGTGAGGAGCTTTCGGCGTAATCCTGGCTGGGGAGGTGTTCCCGTTTCGGTGCGGCCAGGATGGATTCTGGCCGGGTACAGACCAGGTTCCACCTCGTCCCTGCACCTCGGGCCTGGCGGCCATCACGCGCGGCCGTGGCGCCAGCGCTTCCTTGATCCGCCCCATCTCGCTTGCGCCGGCCTCGGCCAGGCGCCGGGCCTGCTGCCGCTGCTTCCGCGTCAGTGGCGGCGCGGACACGGCGCCCGATTCGGGCGCCCTCTGCACCAGTCGGGCGACGGCGTCACGCAGTGGCAGTTGTGGGCAGAGCCGCGCCGCGCACCAGCGCTCGGCGTAGCGCTTCGCCTGGCGGGCGCTGGCGACGGACACGACCTTGCTCTGTGACATCCTGCGTGCGTCCAGTTTCAGGCGGAACCCGAGCACGGCATGCGGCACGATACTGGCCACCGAACGGCCGTTCCACCACAGATCCCAGCGCTCACCGCTCTGCACCCAGCCGGACGGCCGGCTGACGATCATGAAATCTGGACGGTGAAATGATGAACCCATGATGGGAAGCATACGAACGCCCGTCGCACCGGCTGAGATCAGGGCAACGCCCCCCCTGCACTGCTACGCCTCCACGAAAAGCAATCAATGTGACGCGTCACGGCTGATGCTTTCGACCCAGTCGATGTAGCGCGATACGCGAACGTTGTAGACCACCTGGCCATAGAACCCCGCCTCGAGCGCATGCTCTGGAACCGCAGTGATCCACGAACCAAGCCCCACCAGCTGCGGCGTTCCGTGATCATCAATCACCAGCGGACCGCCGCTGTCACCGTTGCCGAGAACCCCCTCCAGCGGCAGGGCCTGCGGTGGCGGATCGAACCGGTACCAGAGATACCGGTCGTTGCCGCCGGTAAGCGCGTTGTATGCACGCCGCAGGGTCGTGCGATGCGGGCCGCCTGGCACCAGCCCTGCGACGCCATTGCCGGTAGCCCCCTTCCCTATCAGGGCCGCGATCTGCGCGACTTCGGCAGCACCGCGATAGAGCGCTACGGGCTTTACATCCTTTACAGCAGTCGCAAGCCTGATCAGTGCGATGTCATCCGATGCTGCCAGGAACGCGTGGATCCTGGAGGGATTTCCTGTCGCCAGCGCCTCCTTGCCCAGGGCCTCCGGCATTCTTCTGAAACCGGGATGCACGAAGACGCGCTCGACCGCATAGGCGCGTCCATTGATGGAGATGGATTCTTCCATCCCTTCCATGGGTGCCGCATGCGCTGCGGTCAGTACCCAGCGCGGGGCGATGAGAACGCCATGTCCTTCACCCGGCATGTCAGCCAGCGCCGGGAAGACAGAGGCATCGATCTGATACCGGGCGTCGTCAACGTCATCACGGATGACCACGGCACCGGCAGTGAACGGGAGCGCAGCAAGCGCCAGGAAAAGCCAGCGGTTCATGGGGTCGTCATCCCTGCGGTCGATCGCTATAGCCTAGCCGAGGGCATTGCCGCGGCGCAGACCATGCGACCAACGATGATATCCAGCGACGAACGCCAGGAATGCGAGCGCAAAGCCCTGCGGCCGACAGCCGCCGGGGCCGAGCAGTCTGTCCAGATCGGTTCCAGGCTTGTCCGACACGTCGTCCTGCGAAGCCACATTGGTGCACGGACCGGGCCGCGTGGGCCCGAGCCTCAGCGGGCGGTTCAACGCGCCGCGATTCTCCCGACCAGGGTATCGATCGCCGCCTCCATGGCACGCGCGGTCCGGTCGCCGCTCTGGTTGGTGATCACGAAGATGCCCAGATCGTGCTCAGGCATGATGTAGATGTAGCACTGCGAGCGTGGAACGCCACCGTGGTGGGCGTAATAGACACCCTTCTGGCGATCGCCAGCGACGATGTTCCAGAAATAGCCGATGCTGAACTCGTCGTCGAATCTGGCCAGAGTGCGATGCGATTCCTGCACCACCGGGCCGTTGGCCAGCTGGAACTGAAGGTATTTCACCATGTCGGGCACTGTTGCCTTGACGTTGCCGGAAGCGCCCCATGGCAACTGTGGCATCGGCGAGGTCGGCACCGGATTGTCGCTGTGGTAGCCGATGGCAAGACGGTCTTTTTCCGCATTCCCCAGCTTGATCCCGATGCTGGTCATTGCTGCGGCGTCGCTGAAGAAGCCACGCAGCAATGACGTGTAGTCGGTCTTGTAGACGCCTTCCAGAATGTGGGCCGTCAGCTCCGTCCCAGCACTGGAGTAGGCGTACTCTTTCCCGGGCATCCGTGGGATCCGCACGGCGTGCGGATCCCGCAGGAAATCCGGCTTGCCGTAATGCGCATAGAGGGCACTGAGTTCACCGGGCACGCGGTGATCGGTGAAGTCCTCCAACACGGTGTTCGCCCGCTCCGGCAGCATGTTCGGCAGGCCACTGGTGTGTGACAGCAGGTGACGGACCCGTATGGGCTGGCCCTGGTACTGCAGGTTCGGATAGTCGCCCTGCAGGTAGCTGCGAACGTCATCCTCCAGGCCCACCCTGCCCTCAAGCACCGCACGGGCCATCAACGTGCCCGCCAGGGTCTTGCTCAGCGAGCCGATCTCATACAGCGTTGCGTCGGTCGGAACATCGGGCTTGCCGGCTACCATCTCGCCGCGGTGACGGATGAAGGTCTTGCCCCGGAACACCACGCCGATGGAGGCCGAGTGCAGCAAAGGCTGTTCAATCAGGGCATGGGCCGCCTCGTCGACCGCCGCCCCCACATCGTTCGGCGGTGCCTTCCTGCCCTCGCAGCCGACGGCAAGGAGCACTGCGGATAGCACGACGGCATTGAGCCATTGCCGGTTTCGGGCAGTCGTTGACATGGATTCCATGCGCCGGCGCTTGAAGGTCGTGGGAACGGGCGCTCACGATAATCGATTGCCATGAGCGGCTGAAGGTGCCATCCGGCACCTCCAGTCGCGCCCCTCCCTGGAAGGCCCCCTGCCCCCCGTCAGCGCTGGTAGTCCTTCAGGAACAACCAGGTGATCAGCGTGGCGTCCGGCCCCTTCGGGTCGGTGAATGGCAGGCCCGACTGGCTGCCGCTCCAGGCATGCCCCATGCCCTGCACCACGTAGTGCTGGACCAGCGTCCTGCCACCGTAGGCGTAGGTGTCGACGGTATACCCGCGGCCGCCCGGCACCTGTCCGTGATAGGTGCTGGTCGGCACGTACTTCACCGAGTCGTTGTCCAGGCCGTCGTCGGCCAGGTCATTGGTCTGCAGGAACTGGCGCACGGCCTGCTGGCCGTTCACCGGATTGACGGTGAGATCGGCGCTGCCATGGAACACCAGCACCGGCAGCGGTCGCGGCGACGGCGAACCCGAGCACTGCCACGCCAGGCGGCCATTGCTGTCCGGCGAATAGATGCTGCCGGCCAGCAGTGCGTAGGCGCTGCCGGAAATCGTGGTCGCGCCCTTGAACATGCCACCGGAGTGGATGGCACCGGCAGCGAACACATCCGAATAGCAGGCCAGCATGATCGAGGTCATCGCACCACCTGCCGAAATGCCGGTGACATAGACCCGGCGCGGATCCACGCTGTAGTCCGCTTTCACCTTGTCCACGATGCCGGCCAGGATCGACGCTTCGCCGCTGTCGCGGGCCTGGTTGGTCGGCAGCTGCCAGTTCCAGCAGCGGGCCGGATTGGAGGTGACGTTCTGCCGGGGGTAGACCACGATGAACCCTTCGGTGTCGGCCACATCATTGAAGCCTGACGCCTCCCCCATCAGGTTGGGCCCGTTGACGCAGCCGTGCAGCACCAGCAGCAACGGTAGCGGCTGCTGGTCGTCGTAGCCCGCCGGCACCCACACCTGGTACTCGCGGGCGCCGAACAGATTGCCGTACAGGCCAATGTCCCAATGCCCGGCCGGGCCTGCGGCAAGGGCACTGCCCGCCATCGCCAGCCAACTGCACAGCACCAGCAGTACAACCTTGATCGAATCGATTCCGGATTTCATGGCCAGATCCTCATGCGTGAGTCGTGGATGAAGTGGTACCGGGACGCGCTTCCGGCTGGGGGCGCGCCCAGTATCCGCATCCAGCGGCCGCTGCCGACTGGACCTAGGTCCACTCGCCGCTGCGTGATGACACCGCTAGCCTTGGCTGCAGGATGGCAATGGGCCATCTGCAAGCAGCTGCCTGGGGGAGGACCGAATGAAACGGAATTGCCTGAGTCTCATGATCGGCGCATTGCTGGCCTCCGGGCCGGTACTGGCACAGGAAACGCCCCAGGCCACGCCGACGGCGGCCAGGACTGCATCACCCACCAACCTGGACAGCATCAAGGTCACCGCGCGCAAGCGCGAGGAAACCCTGCAGGAGGTCCCGGTAGCGGTTACCGCATTTACCTCCGAAGCGCTGGACAAGATGAATGTCCAGGACATCAGCGACCTGGATGCGCAGGTGCCCAACCTGACCATCTACGCCGCCCGCGGTGCCAGCAGCACGGTCACCGCCTACATCCGTGGCATCGGCCAGTCCGACCCCACCTGGGGCGCCGATCCGGGCGTGGGCATCTACCTGGATGACGTCTACATCGCGCGCCCGCAGGGTGCGCTGCTGGATGTGTTCGATGTCTCGCGCATCGAGGTGCTGCGCGGCCCGCAGGGCACGCTCTACGGCAAGAACACCATCGGCGGCGCGATCAAGTACATCTCGCGCGGCCTGCCGACCCAGACCGAGGGCTTCGCCCAGGTCACCGTGGGCAACTACAGCCAGTTGGATGCCAAGGCAGCCATCGGCGGTCCGATCGGCGGTGCTGACAGCGGCCTGCGCGCCCGCGTGGCGGTGGCCAGCATGAACCACGACGGGTTTGGCGAGAGCACTTTCAACGGCCAGCCGGTCAGTGACAAGCAGATCAACGCGGCACGCCTGAACCTGGGCGCGTATGCGGGCGACGACTTCGACGTGCAGTTCGCACTGGACTGGATCGACGATCAGTCCGGCATGCGCGGCTCGAAGATGCTGGCACCCAATCCGTTCCTGCGCGCCTACCCACCGATGGACAGCCGCTATGACATCCGCTCGGGCATGCGCAACCTCAACAACGTGGAGAGCAAGGGCGCCTCGGCCACGGTGAACTGGCGGCCGAACGAAGACATCGCGCTGAAATACGTGGTCGCCAAGCGTGAGTCGGACAGCGAGGCCAACATCGACTTCGATACCGCCCCGGTCAAGCTCGCCGACGTGGGTGGCACCTACCACGACGACCAGGTCAGCAACGAAGTGCAGTTGAACTACGATGCCGGCGGCCGGGTGCGCGGTGTGGTCGGCCTGTACCAGTTCAGTGGCGAGGCTGGCGGGCAGATCCAGAACAACTACTTCAGTGCCCAGTTCGCCGACAACCAGGGCAAGGTGCTGACCGACAGCATCGCGCTGTACGCGGACTGGACCTTCGACCTGACCAGCAGACTGAAGCTCGATGTCGGCGCCCGCTACACCGACGAGGACAAGCGCGCGATCGTGCTCAACCGCCTCTACGCCGACCCGGGCTTCAGCCGGCCGGTGGCGGTGACCGCCGATTTCGACAAGAAGACCAATTTCAGGAACGTCTCGCCCAAGGTCTCGCTGGACTACCAGATCACTCCGGACATCATGGTCTATGGCCTGGCGACGCGTGGCTTCAAGTCCGGCGGTTACAACATCCGCGCCAATGCGGTGGCGGTACCGCGCTCGGCGGAGCCGTTCGATGACGAGACCGTGGACAGCTATGAGGTCGGCAGCAAGATGGCCTTTCTCGACCAGCGCCTGTTCCTGAACCTGTCAGCGTTCTACAACAAGTACAAGGACATCCAGCTGTCGGTGTTCACCGGCCTGGATACCAATGGCGATGGCATCGATGATTCCTTCTTCGGCGATTTCACCAATGCCGGGGCCGGTACCGTCAAAGGCCTGGAGGTCGAGTATCAGTACCTGCCCAGCCAGCACTGGCTGATTTCCGGCAACCTGGCGTGGCTGGATACCAGATACGACGAGTACATCGACCGCGGCATCAACGTGGCCAGGCAGATGAAGTTCACCAATGCCCCGGAGTTCTCCGGTGCGTTCAACGTGGAATACCGCACCGACCTGGCCAACGGCAGCAACCTGTCGGCACGGGTGAGCTACAGCTACCAGAGCGAAGTGTGGCCGACCACCGACCTCAGCCCGGTGATCCGCCAGCAGGGTTACGGGCTGGTCAATGCCGGCGTCATCTGGCGCCTGGATGATGCGTGGACCTTCTCGCTGCAGGGCACCAACCTGGCCGACAAGGAATACCGCACTACTGGCTACAACATTCCTGCAGTCGGCACGCTGATTGGCTTCTATGGTCCGCCCCGCCAATATAGCCTCAGCGTCCGTTACGATTTCTAGCGCATCCGTTACGATCTTCAGGAAGCTTCTGCATGACGCAGTCTTACGACGACCTGTACTGGAACAGCGACGATGGCCTGCGCCTGCACGCGCGCGACCATGCAGCGGACGCCCGGCAGGCGCCCCGCGGCACCGTGGTCTGCATTCCCGGCCTGACCCGCAATGGTGCCGATTTCGATGCACTGGCCGAAACACTCACCGCCGAGGGATGGCGCGTGATCGCCGTCGACCTGCGTGGCCGCGCCGGTTCAGAACGTGCGCATGATCCGTCCAGCTACAACCCGCGCACCTACGCAGATGACATGGTCGCGCTGCTGCGCGCGCAGAACATCGACAAGGCGGTGTTCGTCGGCACCTCACTGGGCGTGCTGGTGACCATCACCCTCGCTTCGCGCGCGCCGGAGCGGATCGCGGGCGCGGTGCTCAACGATGCCGGCCCCAGGGTGCCGCGTGAGGCGCTGGCACGGATCGGCAAGTACGCCGGCAAGCCGATACCGCCGATGGACCTGGTGCAGGCCACGGCCTACGTGGAATCCATCGGCAAGGCTGCGTTCCCGCGCTTCAGCGCCGACGACTGGCGGCAGATGGCGGTGCGCACCTTCCGCCCGCGCAGCGATGGCCTGCTGGAACTGGACTACGACCCGGCAGTGATCCGCACCACCCGGCCATGGCTGCTGTGGCTGTTGCGTCCCCTGCTGTGGCGTGCGGTTCGCGGGCTGACCGCCCGGGTGCCGGTGCTGGTGGTACGCGGTGCGCTGTCCGACATCCTGCCGGCCGATGTCGCTCGGCAGATGGCGGCCACCTCGGAAAGTGCCCGTCTGGTGGAGGTGCCCGATGTCGGCCACGCTCCGATGCTGTCCGAACCAGAGGCGCGTGACGCGATCCTTGCCTTGCTGGAGCGTGTGGTGTGAGTGCGGACAGCGAGCTGCCTCCCGCCCTGCAGGCGGTGCAGCAGTGGGCCGCCAGTGAGCGGCTGAGTGGCGTGACCTGCCTGGACCAGGCGCGCATCGATGCCTTTGCCGACGCCACCGGCGACCACAACTGGATCCATGTCGATCCAGCGCGGGCGCAGGCGCAGATGCCGGGCGGCCGTACCATCGCACACGGCTTCCTGCTGCTCTCGCTGACGGTGGAGGACGATGTGGCCGCCCTGGCCGGCTTCCCCGGCATCGCCCATGTGCTCAACTACGGCTTGAACAAGGTCCGCTTCCTGGCGCCGGTGCCGAGCGGGTCCGAGGTGCGGGTACGCTCGCAGTTGGTATCACTGGATGCGCGCCAGCCCGGCCAGTGGCTGCTGATCCAGCGCAAGGCCGTCGAGCGGGTCGCCGATGGCGAGCTGGCACTGGTCGCTGAGCAGCTGTCACTGATCGTGATCACGCCCTAGCACCACCCCGCCCGATTCTCTCCCTACACTGGAGCGATGTTGACGCCCTCCATCGTCCTCTTCGCCTGCATTGCATGGACCGCACTGCTGTTTGGCGTGGCGCTGTGGGGCGAGCGCCGGGGGCACCGGCTTTCGAAGGCATGGCCGCTCATCTATGCACTGTCGCTGGCCGTGCACTGCACCGCGTGGACCTACTACGGTGCGGCCTCGCAGGGGCGGCAATGGGGTTTCCCCATTCCACCAACCCTGGCCGGCATGGCGCTGATCTTCGCGTTCGGCCTGCCGTTCCTGCTCCGCCTCGGGCGGCTGGCCAAGCAGCACAACAGTGCCACCATCGCCGATCTGGTCGTTGCACGACTGCGTGCCGATCGCGGCCTCGGCTTCACCATCACCCTGGTGGCGCTGTTCGGCATCATCCCGTACATCGCACTGCAGCTGAAAGCCGTCAGCCAGGGGCTGGGCACCCTGCTGGGTGATGGGTTCGCGCCTGCCGGTGCGCAGCTGGACATGTCGTTCTGGTTCGCGCTGACGATGGCCGCGTTCACCCTGCTGTTCGGTGCACGCAAGGCCTCGGCCACCGAGCCCAACCGCGGCATCGTGGTCGCGCTGGGCCTGGAGTCCGTATTGAAGCTGGTGGCGCTGCTGGCCATTGGCCTGTATGCGGCGTTGTCCGTACACAAGGCCGGCACACCGCTGCTGGAGAAGATGGCGCAGCTGCCACCACCGGCCATCGTGCCGGACTATCTCACCATGGTCGCGCTGGGGGCGATCTCCGCGTTCACCCTGCCGCACCAGTTCCATGTTGGCGTGGTCGAGCTTCGCCAGACATCGGACCTGAAGACGGCACGCTGGATGTTCCCGGTCTACCTGCTGCTGATCGGCCTGCCGTCGGTGCCGATGGCATTGGCCGGCGCCGCGCAGCTGCCGGCCTCGGTATCGCCTGACCTGTACGTGCTGGCGCTGCCGCAGGCCGGCGGCCATCATCTGCTGGCGCTGCTGGCCTATCTGGGCAGCCTGAGCGCGGCCACCGGCATG
This sequence comes from Stenotrophomonas sp. YJH_SMC_40, assembly GCF_059368615.1. Classification (NCBI taxonomy): domain Bacteria; kingdom Pseudomonadati; phylum Pseudomonadota; class Gammaproteobacteria; order Lysobacterales; family Lysobacteraceae; genus Stenotrophomonas; species Stenotrophomonas sp. YJH_SMC_40. Next base: position 169,137 of record NZ_JCAFRX010000005.1, read on the forward strand.
ATGATCCTGTCCGGGCTGACGCTGTCGATCATGCTTGGCAACCATGGATTCGGTTCGCGCCTGCTCGGTGGCATCGGGGGCGGCGTGGCCAATGCCGATCTGCGCCCGCGCGTGCTGGCGTGCCGCCGTGCCGGCATCCTCGCCGTGTTCCTGATGTCGTGGCTGTACAGCCGCGCGATGAGCGACACCGAGGCACTCAGCGATTTCGGCCTGATGTCCTTCACCGCCCTCTCGCAGCTGGCACCGGCTGTGCTGCTGGCGGTGTATCGCCCACGTACGCCCTCCGCGGCCATCATAGCCGGCATCGTGCTGGGCTCATTGGCCTGGCTGTGGCTGGTACTGCTGCCGATGGTGATCCCGGCCGCGACGCCGTCGGTCAGCGCCGACGGGCTGCACTGGTTGGCGGTGGTCTCGCTGCGCGTGCAGCCGGGGCATATCGCCATCAGCATGGGGGCCAGCCTGGCGGTCAACCTGCTGACCGTGGCCCTGGTGTCGCGGGCCGTGCGTCCGTCATTGCCGCGGAGGCGGGATGCGGTGGCTGCGGCGTCCCTGCGCAGGACCGCCGGACGCTTCCTTGGCCAGGAGCGTGCGCGCCAGCTGCTCGAGGGCCACGCCGGGCAGATGCTGGATGACGACCGGGTCACCGCCGTCGAGCGTGAGCTGACGGCCGTGGTGGGCGCAGGCATGGCACGGCTGCTGGTCGAAGCCGCACGCGAGGGCGGCGCCGCGCCGCTGGATGCGGTGACCCGCGCCGTCGGCGAAGCTACCCAGGTGCTGCGCTTCAACCAGCGACTGCTCGAAGCCGCGCTGGAGAACATGAGCCAGGGCATCAGCGTGGTCGATGCGCAGCTGCAGCTGGTGGCCTGGAACAGCCGCTACGCCGCGCTGTTCAAGTTCCCGCCGGAGCTGCTGCAGGTCGGGCAGCCGGTGGTCAACCTCACGGCGTGGGCACTGGGGCAGCTGAAGATCGGCGATGGCCCCGGCGACACGCCCACCAGGGCGTTGCAGCGCCGCGTCGCGCACATGCGCCGTGGCACGCCGCACCTGTCGGAACGGATATTTCCCGATGACACCATCGTCGAGATCCGCGGCAACCCGATGCCGGGCGGTGGCTACGTGGCCACCTTCACCGATGTCACGGCGTTCCGCCGCGCGGAGGATGCGCTCAAGAGCAGCAATGAAACGCTGGAACGCCGCGTACAGGACCGCACCGCGAGGCTGCAGCAGGCGGTCCAGGAGGCCGAGCGCGCGAACGCGGCGAAAACCCGCTTCCTGACGGCGGTCGGCCATGACCTCATCCAGCCCCTGCATGCGGCCCAGCTGCTGACCGAGGCGATGTCGCAGCACATCGAATCCGAGTTCCTCGACAGTTTCCTGCAGCAGATCCGCGGCGCACTGGATTCCACCGATGACCTGCTGTCCGGCCTGCTCGATATCTCGCGACTGGAAGCCGGTGGGTTGGTGGCCGATCCGCGCCCGTTCGCGCTGTCGACGGTGCTGGATCCGCTCGCGCAGGAGTTCGCGGTGCTGGCGGCGGCGCGCGGCCTGCAGTTCCGCCATGTGCGGAGCCAGGCCTGGGTCCATAGCGATCCCCTGCTGATGCGCCGGGTGCTGCAGAACTTCCTGGCCAATGCCATCCGCTACACCCGCCATGGCGGTGTGTTGCTGGGTGTGCGCCGCCAGGGGCAGGCACTGATGATCGGCGTGCATGACACCGGCCCCGGCATTGCTCCGGAGCAGCACGCGGTGGTGTTCGAGGAGTTCCACCGGGTCGATCGCAGCAACGGCCAGGGGCTGGGACTGGGCTTGACCATCGCCCACCGCATCGCCGATCTGCTGCATGCACCCTTGCACCTGCGCAGCGTGCCCGGGCACGGCTCGGCCTTCTCGATCAGCGTGCAACGCGCAGCACCGCCTGTGGCCCCGCGCAGTTCGGCACCGACGGGTGGCAGCAACGCCCTCAAGGGTTTCCGCGTACTGGCAGTGGACAATGACCCGGACGCGCTGGAGGCGATGCGGCAACTGCTGCGTTCCTGGGGCTGCGACGTCATCGCGGCAGGCAGCGCCGATGCCATCGGGCCCTCAGCGCACGAGGCGGCGCTGTGGCTGTTCGACTATCACCTGGATGACGGCGATACCGGTGTTGCGCTGTGGCAGCGGCTGGCGGACATGCATGGACCGCGACCGACGGTGATCCTCAGTGCGGATACCGGCAGCGATACACGCGAGGCGGTGCGCGGCGCTGGGCTGTCCCTGCTCAACAAGCCGTTCAAGCCGTTGGCGCTGCGCTGGGCGATCAACCACCTGCTGGCGGCCACTGCCACGCGCTGACCGTTCAGGGCTCGGGCAGCTCTTCGATCTGCCGCGACGGATCGGCCAACCCCATTTCGTGCAGCACGCGGATGGCCTGCGCACGGTTGCGCACGCCCAGCCGCTCCATGATGCGTGTCATGTGCGCCTTGACCGTGCGCAGCTGTACGCCCAGCCGGTCGGCAATCTGCTTGTTGAGCAGGCCCTCGGCCACCAGCCCCAGCACTTTGTATTGATGTGCGGACAGGCTGGCCAGGCGTGCGGCCAGGTCGGCATCCCTGCTGAACGGCGCTACCCGCGCCACCGGCTCGCGCAGCAGCGCCGGGATCCAGCGTTCGCCCTCCAGCACGGACTGCAGCGCGGACTGCAGCTCGTTCAAACCCGAGCTCTTGGGCAGGTAGCCCGCGGCGCCGAGGTCGATGGCGCGCCGGATCACCTGCGGCTCCTCGTTGGCGGAGACGATGATGATCGCCAGGCCCGGCTGCAGCGCACGAATGGTCGCCAGCCCGGCCAGCCCATGGTTGCCCGGCATGTGCAGGTCCAGCAGCATCAGGTCGATCGACTGGTTCTCGATCGCCTCCAGCACGCTGTCCAGTGAATCCGCCTCGCTGATCTGCAGATCGGCGACCGCCTCTTCCGCCGCGCGATGCAGTGCCGCACGGAACAAGGGGTGATCGTCGGCGATGAGCAGGGTTGGCATGTCCTGGCGAGATTATCAAATCGGCTGCGCGCGGGAACAGGTACCTAGGTACGCTGGTACAGCAGGAAGGGCTTGATAGTGTGGTGCGGAGAAGGCCGGCGACCGCAACGCCGCCCACGAGGAAATGCCATGTCATCCGCCCCCACTCCCGATGCCCATGCCTATCCACTGCTGATCAAGCAGCTGCTGCTGATGCCGCTGGCGGTGAGTCCTGAACAGGAAGTCGTCTATGGCGATAGGGTCCGATTCGATTACCGCACCCTGCAGGCGCGCATCGGCCAGCTGGCCGGCCTGTTGACCTCGTTGGGCGTCGGCCACGGCGACACGGTGGCGGTGATGGACTGGGACAGCAACCGCTACCTGGAGGCCTACTTCGCGGTTCCGATGATCGGTGCGGTGCTGATGATGGTGAATGTGCGCCTGGCCCCCGAGCAGATCGCGTACACGCTGAACCACAGCGGCGCGCGGGTGATCCTGGCCAACCGCGAGTTCCTGCCGCTGCTGGACGCCATCGACGAGCAGCTGCCGGACCTGCGCACGCGCATCCTGCTGGACGATGCCGGTGGCCCGCTGCCGCCAGGCTTCGCCACCGAGTACGAAGCGGGGTTGCGCGGTGCCACGCCGGTCGGCCGCTTCCCGGACTTCGACGAGAATGCCCGTGCCACGGTGTTCTACACCACCGGAACCACCGGATTGCCCAAGGGGGTCTATTTCAGCCACCGGCAGCTGGTGCTGCATTCGCTGGCGGCGATGGCCGCGCTCGGCGGCGCACCTCGCCAGGGCCGCCTGCATCGTGACGATGTCTACATGCCCATCACCCCGATGTTCCATGTGCACGCGTGGGGCCTGCCCTACGTGGCTACCGCGATGGGCATCAGGCAGGTCTATCCGGGGCGCTACCTGCCTGCGAAACTGCTGGCGTTGATCGCCCGCGAAAAGGTGACCTTCTCGCACTGCGTGCCAACCATCCTGCACATGCTGCTGGAGCACCCGGACGCCGCGCAGACCGACCTGGAGGGCTGGAAGGTGATCATCGGCGGTGCCGCGCTGCCCCGTGCCCTGGCGCAGCGCGCACTGGCGCGGGGCATCGACATCTTCGGCGGCTATGGCATGTCCGAGACCTGCCCTCTGCTCACCATCGCCCAGATCGACGTGGACAGCGTGACCCATGCCGACGAGGTGCTGTCACTGCGCACCAAGGCCGGCATTCCGGTGCCGCTGGTGGACCTGCGCATCGTCGACCCGGACATGGGCGATGTCGTCCACGATGGCGTCGCCACCGGTGAGGTGGTGGCGCGCGCCCCCTGGCTGACCCAGGGCTACCTGCACGATCCCGAGGCTTCGGCAACGCTGTGGGCGGGCGGCTACCTGCACACCGGCGACATCGGCAACATCGACGAAGCTGGCTACCTGCGTGTCACCGACCGCATCAAGGACGTGATCAAGACCGGGGGCGAATGGATCTCCTCGCTCGCGCTGGAAGACATCATCGCACTGCACCCGGCGGTCAGCGAGGTCGCGGTGATCGGTATCGCCGACACGAAATGGGGCGAGCGGCCATTGCCACTGGTGGTCAGGAAGCCGGGAAGCCATGTGGCCGAAGCGGAGATCATCGAACTGGTCGCGGCGCGCAGCCGTTCCGGAGACATCTCACGCTATGCGATCCCGGAGCGCGTGAGCTTCGTGGATGCAATCGAGCGGACCAGCGTGGGCAAGATCAACAAGAAGAAGCTGCGCGGGCTGCATGATCCGGTCCTTGGCACCGGCGGGCGATGACGGCCTCTGCCGGCACCGCTCAACCGCGCGACGACCCACCCTGCAGCAGCTGGACCCAGCTCTGGAATCCCTCCAGGAAGCGCTGCAGGCGCTTGCGCGTCGCCGCGTCGAAATCTTCCGCGTCATCGTCGTAGGCGGCCGCTGCTTCGGCCACATAGAGCTGTGGCGAGGCCATGGTCAATGCGCCCATGGCGGTCAGTGTATGGCGCAGCTGCGACTGTGCCAGTTTGGTGCCCCAGCGGCCCGGCGTAGCGCCGATGATCGCCACCGGCTTGGCCGAAAGTACCGCGCGGTACTCGGCATCGTCGCGGGACAGCCAATCGAGCGTGTTCTTGAGTACGCCGGGCAGTGACTGGCTGTACTCCGGCGTGGCGATCAGCACGCCGTCAGCGGCCGCAATCGCCGCGCGCAGGCGCTTGACCCCGGCAGGGCCGGCCGGGTCGGCGGCTTCCAGGTCTTCGTCGAACAGCGGAATATCGGCGATGGTGTCATGCACGGTCAGCAGCAGGCCCGCAGGCGCGGCGCCTGCTGCTGCCCTGACCAGGCGCCGGTTGTAACTGTTGCTGCGCAGGCTGCCGGCAAACGCCAGGATGTTCAGCGGTGGAGGGGTGTCGGACATGCGGGATTCCTCGGATGCGTCGGTGCGGGGTCACGGGACAGACACCGACAGCACGGGTGGGCCAGGGCCAGACTGGATCTGCAGAGGATCACGGTTCCGGCGGTGTAGTGCCTTCGTCCTTGCTGCTCCCTTTTCCAGGGCGAACAGGGCGCGGCAGGGCAATCCAGCACGTGCCACTGCCCGCGTTGCGGCCCCTGTCCTGCCACATCGTACGCCTACTGCACGGGCTGGCTGGCTTCAGTGATGGACACAGGTCGTGCCATGCTGTCGAACGTATTGACCTTCCAGATGTAGCGTACGCCATCCTGCTCGATGACCTTCTGCAGCAACGGTATCTGCTTGGCTGCGATGATTCCGCTGGCACGCTGATATGCCGGTCGCCCGGCCAATGCCGGATAGCTGCCGGAAGCGTCAAGCTGATAGCTGAGGGTGGTGGCGCGGCCCGGCTGGACCGAGGAAAGCAGATAGCCTTCGTCCACATTGAATCGATTGCCAAAGGTGTGCCGGGTGGTGACGCCCTCTGCATCCTTGACGTCCACCCACTTCGTGGCCGGCGAATTGGCCTGGCACAGTTCCTTGCTGCCGTCGGCATAGCACCCGTTGGCCGGGCCGTAACTGTAGGCCCACGTATAAGGCTGGTCGATGCCCGGCCCGGTGACTGTCCTGGAAACCAGCGACCACGTGTAGTACCTCGCGGGCGTGTATTCGATCGAGTCGAGGAACCCGCTACCGGTGCTGTCGGCCATATTGCAGCCATAACGCGCCCACGAGCGGCCATGCAGCGTCGGCTCGAAGCGATACTTCGCCACTGCACCACTGGGATGGCGGATCGAACCGGAATGGCCGTAGGTCACCACACCCGGATTCCGGCAGAAACCCCGCTCTGCGGGAACGGCACCGGCACCCATGGTGCCTACGTTGAACCCCGTAGTCTGCCAGTAGGACTGGTCCGGGAAGGTGACCTTGTAGCCACCCACCACGGTACCGTAGGTCCACGTCCTCCCGCCCGCACGGACCGCGCTCACTTCGCTTGGCAGCGTGCTGGGCGATCCAGCCGTCCATTCGAGATCGACGGTGCGGCCATCGTTGGCTGCGATGCGCAGCAACTGCCGTGGATTTGCCGGATCCCACGTGTAGGTCACCGAATTGCCAAACCGGTCTCGGGCACTGGTCGGAAGAATATGGAACTCCTGCCGGAAAAGAACGAACTCGAACTCCGTAACCGAGCCGAAGTTTCCCCGCGAGTATCCCTTCTTGATCAATGGCGGTCCGCTGCCAAGGCTGGCCATATGATTGAGCGTATAGGTGATGCCGGCAGGCGTCGTGACTTCGAAGCCCTCACCTGCCCCGTCGTCCATGGCGACGCAGCGGATGACATTGCCGCTCTTGGTTCGCATCGGGTACGCATGCCCTGTACTCGGCACCGGCCATTCGTTGCTTTGCGCGAGCAGATCCTCGTCACCGGTCTCTGGCAGGTAGAGCTGCGTTCCATGCCAGAACTCGTCGGAGTTGAAGTACTCGGTGAATGTCCCTGGCCCGGTCGGCGTCTGTGCCTTCACCGTGACGATCTCGGTTGGAGGCGGGGTGAACTTCGAACAGCGGTTGAGCGGCTCGGCCACCACGTAATTCTTCCATCCACCCTGGGTGCTGAACGTCCCATGCACCCTGGGCAGGGCCAGGTCCCACACCCCGAACATGCCCAATCCCTGCCGGCCCTGCGCACCTGCCACCAAGCGCCGCTTGATGCCCACCTCCAGCGCACTGTTGCCCGGCAGGTCGACGTCGGTCTGCAGGAATTCCACCGAGCCGGTAAACAGCCCGATCCTTTCCCCGAACATGTCACCGGTATCCAACTGCAGAATCTGCCCGCGGGCATTCAGCGCCGCCGCGTAATCCTCCATCACCGTCGAGCCGCGGTTGGCGCTCGACGCAGGCAGGGCCGTCATACACAGCAGCGCAGCTGCCGCGATCCTTGCGTACATGGTGTCCCCCTCGTCGACGAAGCAGAGCTTACTTCGCGCTCGTCGGCACCGGCAAGGATGATTCCCCGCACGTCACAGCGTCCTGACCCGCCCCGGCGGCCCTGGAAACGCCGTTACTCAGATACGCGTCGTGGCCATGAACCGTTCGCGGTCCTGCTGCGTGCGGCGGCGGATCTCCTCCAGCGCCTGGCTTTCGGTCGCCTGCAGCATGGCTTCGAACAGACGCTGGAAATGATGGCGCATGGCATTGCGCGCGGCCACCGGATCGCGTGCGCGCAGTGCTTCGAAGATGGCCATGTGTTCGTCGGCACGGCTGGCGCCATCATCATGGCAGACCCGCGAATAGACCTCGGTCACCCGCGGCAGTTCGCTGCGCATGCGCCAGATCTGCTGCACGAAGTACTCCACCACCGGATTGCCTGAGAGGCGGGCAATGGTCAGATGGAAACGGCGATCGTACTCGCCGGCTTCCGCGTCGCTCAGGTCGCGACGGCACAGCGCTTCGGCCAGCACCCGCAGTTCGGCGATGCCGGCATCGTCCAGATTGCTTGCCGCCAGAGCGGCGGCCTCGGCCTCGAATACCGCGCGGGCAGCGGTGAGGTCGAAGGCGCTGACATCCGGCAGCCCGCCGGACGCCTGCGTCGGGCGCGGCTTCACATGCACGCCCGATCCGATGCGGATCGCAATCCAGCCCTGTGCTTCCAGTGCAATCTCGGCTTCGCGGATGGTGACCCGGCTGACACCGAACCGTTCGGCCAGTTCACGCTCGCCCGGCAGCCGCGAGCCTGGCGGAAATTCGCCGTCCTCGATCAGCTTGCGGAGCTTGGCAGCGATGGTCTGGTAAAGGCGGTTGGCGGACATGCGGCTGACCCTTGGCGATTCCTTCCCGGTCCCTGCCCTGCCACCGCGGCCGGCAAGGGTCCGGTTGGAGCGACGGCGCGACCGCTGGCCACGCCGCCCTGTTCAGAACTTGTATCGTACACCGAAATACGCACGCCGCCCGTAGGTCACCACTTCGCGGAAGTTCCCATAAAGCGGCTGGTAGGCCACGCGCGGCTCGTTGGTCAGGTTCATCATCTCCAGCGACAGCGACAACTGCTTGTTCACCCGGTAGCGCAGGCGCAGGTCCACGCTGGTGTTGTCATCGTAGTAGCGGTTCTGCTGCGCGGTATTGCCGGTGAAGTCCTGGTAGTAGTGCGAGCGGAACTTGCCGATGGCCTGGATGTTGAAACGTCCGACGTCCCAGTAGATCGAACCTGACAGGACGTGCCGCGAGAAGCCACTGAGACCCGCCGGCGGCACGATCGCCGGAAGGATCGTGCCGTCACTGGCCAGCTGCTCGCCCAGTCGCGAGTCCTGGGTCCGGTAGTCGGCATCGGCGTAGTTGTAACTGACCTTGAAGCCCAGTCCGTCGAACGGCTTGGGCAGGTACGACAGTCGATGGGTGGCGGTCAGCTCGAAGCCGGTCAGCGTGCTGTCCTCGTCGGTGGTTACCTGCTGGCGTACCGGCACGGTCACGCTCTGGCCGTCGATGGTGTAGGTCTCCGGCACCAGCGCAGTGGCGGTGCCGCCGTTGAACTGCTTCCAGTACACCGCGCCGGCCAGCATCGTGTCCGGGTTCGGGTACCACTCCAGTGACAGGTCGCCGTTCCAGGACATCAGCGGCTGCGCGGCGGGGTTGCCGCTGGCGCTGATGTCATCCAGCGCGTCGGCCAGATTGCCGTAGGTGGCATCACTGCTCACGTTGATGGTGCGCCCGGCACCCAGCGCGGCGATGTCCGGTCGCGACATCGCGCGGTATGCACCGACCCGCAGCAACACGTCCGGGCGCAGTGCGAAGACCGCGTTGAGGCTAGGCAGCAGCTTGTCGTTGCCCGCCTTGAACACCTGCGTGCTGTACGCACCGGTGGGTTGCAGGCGGATCGTGCCGTCACCATTGTCCTCGATACGCAGCCCGGTACGCACGCCTTCGGAGCGAACATCGGTCTTGACCCAGCGCAGGCCGAGGTTGCCGGTCACCGGCAAGCCGAACAGGCTGCTGCTGAACTCCCCCATCAGATAGAGCGCGCGTGTCTTCTCGGTGATATCGACATTGTTCGGATCCTGGAAACCCGGATCCAACCCACTGTCGAGGCTGCCACGGAACGACTGGTACAGGCAGTTCGGATCGAAGTACGCCCACGAGGAGATCGTGTTGCCGCTGGCGGCATCCATGAAGTCATCCTGTGGGAACGGCGCGCGGCAGGCCTGGTTGGCGGCGATGATCTTCGCCTTGTCGGCCGCCACGCGCTGGTCGTAATCGCTTACCAGGGTGTTGTCGCGCAGGCGGTAGTCCGCCTGGCTGGCACGCACGCCACCCTTGATACGGGTGAAGAAACCGGACTCGGGCATGAAGCTGGCGTCGAAGCGGCCGGCCTTGATCCTGTGGTCGTTCTCCGTTGCGCTGGAGGTGACGCGCGCCGCGCCGGTGTAGGCGTCCCAGTTGTTGGGGTCGAAGTTCGGCGCCAGCGCGACACTGGGCACTTCGCCGTGCCAGTCCCAGTCATAGTCCACGTAGCCGGTGGCACCACTGCTGATGCCCGGCACGATGGCATTGTTGACGTCGCGCTGGTTGGCACGAAGGCGGGTCATGCGCTCGCTGTCGAGGCGATTGGTGTGCGAGTACGAAAGATCGGTGGACAGTTCCCAGGCCGGGGTCGGTCGCAGGATCAGGTTCAGGCCACCCCCGGTGTACTCCTCGCCACGCCAGTAGCGGTTTGAGGTGGAATCAATCGAGGTGCTGCCATGCAGGTGGCGCACGATGCCGTCCTCGTCCACCTCGCGCCGGGTGATGCCACGGCGGGCGTTGGACAGGCTCAGGTCGCTGCGGTTCTCGTACCAGTTGCGCTCGGTGTGTTCGAAGTCGAGGTTCACTTCAACCACGTCATTGGGCCGCCACTGCAATGCGGCGAACTCGCTCTGCCGGTCGTTACGCTCCTGCTTGAGCCGGTAGATGCGGCTGCTTGGCACAAGGTAGTACGGCGCGCCGTTGGCGATGGCCTTCGCGGACACTTCATTGCAGTTGGCATTGCCCACGTTCTGCGTGCCATCGCAGGCATACCAGGTGGAACCGCTGGTGATGCTCTCTTCCGGGTCGGTGCCGTCCAGGCGCTGGAAGCCCAGCGAGATGCCCAGCTTCTGCCCGTTGCCGAACTCGAACTGGTCGATGTAGCTGGCGGTGCCGCGATGGCCGATGCCGTCGTCGTCGCGGTACTTCTTGTCATACTCGGCCCAGCTGCCGCGCAGGTCCAGCTGCGCCGCACGCTTGCCGTACTCCAGTGGGCGCACTGTTTCCAGGCCGATAGTGCCAGCCACGCCGCCTTCGATGATGTCGGCGCGCTGGGTCTTGTAGATGGCCACCGTATTGATCAGCTCGGCGGGGAACATGTTGAAGTTCACCGAGCGGTCGCCGCTGCCGTTGGTGATCTCGCGGCCATTGAAGTTGGTGCTGCTGAGGAAGGCGCCCAGGCCACGGATGGAGATTTCCGAGGCGCCGGTCTTGTCGCGGGTCGAAGCGGCGCCGGTCAGGGTCTCGATCGCATCGGCCAGCGAGGGCGCCGGCAGGTCGCCGATGTCATCGGCCGAGAGCACGTCGGCAATGACCGTGTCATCGCGCTTCCTGTTGATCGAACTCTGCATCGATTCGCGGATGCCGGTGACCTGCACCTGGTCTAGCGTGGTGGGATCCTGCCCTGCCGCGTCCTTGCCGGATTGCGCCTGGGCCGTGGGCAGCCCCGCCAGCACGGCGAGCAGCGCCACGATCAGGGGTGTGGGGGACAACGAGATGCTGTGCACTGCTCCGGCGGGTCGCCGCATGGTTTCCTCCTCCCAAAGGATCGCCTGCATGCCAGGCGTGGGACGCAGCTTCGGCACGGCGACATGAAAATGTCAACCAATTGGTATGCGATTGTTCAAATGCCTTTGATCCATACCACTTGATCGCAATTTAATGTGCTCATGCAGCATGACTTTGCGCGAAAGCTGGCTTACAACAGACCCGAAAGTGGTATGCAGGCCCACCCTGAAACGACGGCCCGGCCGTCCCTGGAAGGATTTCATGCGCATTCACTCGCTGGCGCGTCACCGATCCAATGATTCATGGCTGTTTTGCCTGACCACTGGCCTGGCAATGTGCCTGACCACTTCAGCAGCGAGTGCAGCCAGCTGGCTCGTCCACGATGTCGCGGAGTTCACTACCGCCGCCTCGGCGCTGCAGCCTGGCGATGAGATCGTGCTGGCTGACGGCACCTGGACCGATGCCCGGCTGCTGCTTAAGGGTCAGGGCACGGCAGCCGCACCGATCGTGCTGCGCGCGCAGACCGCCGGCAAGGTCGTCCTCAGCGGGCGCTCGGACCTGCGCCTGGCCGGGAGCTACCTGCAGGTGTCCAACCTGGTGTTCCGCAACGGCTATGCGCCGGGTGATGCGGTGGTGGCGTTCCGCGAGTCGAGCAAGGCCGTCGCCAGCAACAGCCGCGTCACCGGCCTGGTGATCGATGACTACGCCAACCCGGATGCCAGCGACCAGGACTACTGGGTATCGCTGTATGGCAGCAACAACCGGTTGGATCACAGCCAGCTGCGCGGCAAGACCAACGCCGGGCCGACCGTGGTGGTGGTGCGCGATGCCACCCAGGGCCTGGACAACCAGCACCGTATCGACCACAACTGGTTCGGGCCGCGCCCGGCGCTGGGCGTCAACGGGGGCGAAACGATCCGCGTCGGCACCAGCGACAGCTCACTGAGCGATTCCAACAGCACGGTGGAGAACAACTGGTTCGAAGGCTGCGACGGCGAGACCGAGATCATCAGCAACAAGTCCGGCGGCAACACCTACCGCGGCAACGTGTTCTACCGTTCGGCCGGCGCGTTGACCCTGCGCCATGGCAACGGCAACCGGGTGATCGACAACGTCTTCCTCGGCGATGACAAGGCCGGCACCGGCGGCGTACGCATCATCAACGCCGACCAGACCGTCAGCAACAACTACTTCGAGCGGCTGGCCGGGTCCAGCAACCGTTCGGCGTTGGCGGTGATGGATGCGCAGGCCAGTCCTCCGCTGTCCGGCTATGCGCCGGTGGTGAATGCCACGATCAATCGCAACACCTTCGTGGACGTGGCGAAGATCAGTTTCGGCGTCGGCCACGATGAAGCCAAAGGCATCGTGGTCGCCGCCAGCAGCAGCCGCTTCACCGGCAACCTGATCGTCAACCGCAACAGCAGCAACCCGCCAACTGCCGCCAGTTCGCTGACCGGCATCGACTTCAGCGGCAACGTGCAGTCGCCGGCAGCCAGCACCGTGTTCCCGGGTGGCGTAGAAGGCCGTGGCGTCAGCCTGCAGCAGGCTGCCAGCGGATTGTGGGTGGCCACGCCTGCCCTGCCCGCCGTGGGCGCCGATCCTGCCCTAGCGATGACCGCGCGCGAGGCGACCGGCGTCGCCTGGTATCCCAAGGTGGGCGAAGTTGCCCTGTCACGCACCCGCAATGGAGTTGATCGATGAGGTTGCAGCCGCTGTTCGTTTCCCTGGCCCTGGCCGCCCCCTTCGCCCTGCTGCCGACCGCGTCGCTGCTCGCAGCGCCCGCTGCCGCTGCGCGGCAGGCCGACACCGCGCCGGTGCTGGTCACCGCTGCGCACTGGCAGCAGATGGCCAGCGAAGGCCGCCGCTACCCGTGGTTCGCCAAGGAGCAGGCGCGCACCGAGGCAACACTGAAGAAGATGATGAAGGCCGGCATCGACGTGCCGGTGCCCAGGGACAAGGGCGGCGGGCGCACCCATGAACAGCACAAGCGCAACTACCAGGCACTGTTGGCGGCGGGCACGCTGTACCGGTTGACCGGCGACAGGACCTACGTGGATTACGCGCGCGACATGCTGCTGCAGTATGCCGAGCTGTACCCGACGCTCGGCCCGCACCCGGAAGGCAGGGGCCAGATTCCCGGCCGCGTGTTCTGGCAGGTGCTCAACGATTCGGTATGGCTGGTCAACGCCATTCAGGGCTATGACGCGATCCGTGACGCGCTGTCCGCCGAGGACCGCGACACCATCGAATCGAAGGTGTTCCGGCCGATGGCCGAGTTCCTCGTCAGCGAACCGAAGAACTACGACCAGATCCATAACCACGCCACGTGGGCGGTGGCCGCCACCGGCATGACCGGCTACGTGCTGCGCGACCAGGAACTGGTGGAGAAGTCCCTGCGCGGCAGCCAGAAGGACGACAAGTTCGGCTTCCTGCGGCAGATCGACCTGCTGTTCTCGCCCGATGGCTACTACGAGGAAGGCCCCTACTACCAGCGCTATGCACTGGCGCCGTTCCTGCTGTTCGCCAGCGCCATCGAACGCAATGAGCCGCAGCGGAAGATCTTCGCGCGTCGCGATGGCGTGCTGCTGAAGGCGGTGGATGTGCTGGTGCAGTCCAGCTATGGCGGCCTGTTCTTCCCGATCAACGATGCGATTCTGGACAAGGGCATCGACACCGAAGAGCTGGTGGCCGGCATCGGCATCGCCTATGCGCGCACCGGTGATGACCGCCTGTTGTCGGTGGCCCAGCAGCAGAAGCGCCTGCTGTTGTCACCCGAAGGCCTGCAGGTGGCGCAGGCACTGGCCGCCAACAAGGCCAAGCCCTTCGACTACCGCCCGATGCTGCTGCGCGATGGCCCCGACGGCGACCGCGGCGGCCTGGCGATTCTGCGCATGAACGGCGAACGCGGCCAGGCACTGGTGCAGAAGGACACGATGCAGGGCATGGGCCACGGCCACTTCGACAAGCTCAACTGGCTGTTCTACGACAACGGCAACCCGGTGGTGACCGATTACGGCGCCGCCCGCTTCCTCAACGTGGAAGCCAAGCGCGGTGGCATCTACCTGGCCGAGAACCGCAGTTGGGCCAAGCAGACCGTGGCCCACAACACCCTGGTGGTGGACGAGCAGAGCCACTTCAACGGCGACTGGAAGCGTGGCGAGGCGCATGCCCCGCAGGTGCGCTTCTTCCAGGCCGATGCCGATACCCAGATTGCCTCGGCAACGATGCGCGATGCCTATCCCGGCGTGGCGTTCACCCGCACCCAGGCGCTGCTGCGCCACCCCGACCTGGGCCTGCCGGTGGTGCTGGACCTGCTGCAGGTGCACGGCGACAAGGCCGCGCGCTACGACCTGCCGCTGCACTTCAACGGCCACATCGTCACCACCGGCTTCGAGGCCGAGCACTTCCCCAGCCAGCGCCCGGTGCTGGGCAAGGACAACGGCTACCAGCACCTGTGGCTGGATGCACGCAGCAAACCCGGCAGCGAGCCGCGGTCGCTGGCGTGGCTGCTGGACGGGCGCTTCTACACCTACCGCTTCGGCAGCAGTGCGCCGGCGCAGGCGCTGCTGGTGGAAAGCGGCGCGAACGATCCGGAATTCAACCTGCGCCGTGAGCCTGCCCTGCTGCAGCGCGTGGACGGCCACAAGGACGTCACCTTCTTCAGCGTGCTGGAGCCGCATGGCGAGTACAACGGCACCGCCGAGTACGTGCACGGCGCCGACAGCCGCATCAGGGAGATCGTGCGTACCCGCGGCAGCGATGCCGAGGTGATCGAGCTGCGCCTGGCCAGCGGTGCACGCATCGCCCTGGGCGTGGCCGACGACAGCAGCGCCAAGGGCGAGCACAGCGTGACCGTCGACGGCCACGTCTACCGCTGGAACGGCAGCCATGCGCGCCTGGACCGCAGCAAGGGTGACGGCAAATGAACGGCCCTGCGGTGGTGGCCAAGCTGCGCAAGGTGCCGGTGCGTTCAGCCGTGCGCTGGCTGATCGTGGGCCTGATTGCCGTGGCCACGGTCATCAACTACATCGACCGCAACGCACTGGCGGTGATGTGGCCGGAAATCGCCAGGGAAGTGGGCGCGACCAAGGATGACTACGCCCTGCTGGTGACGGTGTTCATGCTGTTCTACGCCGCCGGCCAGTTCCTGTTCGGCCGCCTGTTCGACATGATCGGCACGCGCTTGGGTTTCGCCCTGTCGATCAGCGTGTGGTCGATCTCCATCGCCCTGCACTCGATCACCCATTCGATGCTGTCCTTCAGCCTGGTGCGGGCGATGCTGGGCATCAGCGAAGCAGGCGCGTGGCCGGGCGCGGTGAAGGCCAATGCCGAGTGGTTCCCGGCGCGCGAGCGCGCACTGGCGCAAGGCGTGTTCAACGCCGGCGCGTCGATCGGCGCGATCGTTTCCGCGCCGGCCATCGCCGGCCTGTACCTGTGGCTGGGCTGGCGCGGTACCTTCGTGCTGGTCGGTGCCATAGGTTTCCTGTGGCTGCTGCCGTGGCTGTTTGTCTACCGCGCCGGGCCGGACAAGCATCCGTGGGTGAGCGATGCCGAGCGCCGGCTGATTCAGGAAGACCAGGCCGGGCAACAGGCGGTGGTGGCGCCGAAGGCCAGCGTTCGTGAGCTGCTGGCCCACCGGCAGAGCTGGGGCATGCTCGCCTGCCGCTTCCTGCTGGACCCGATCTGGTGGCTGTTCGTGTCCTGGCTGCCGATCTACCTGGCTGAAACCTTCGGCTTCGACATCAAGCAGATCGGCCTGTTCGCCTGGGTGCCGTTTGTCGGCGCGATGCTGGGCAGCCTCAGCGGCGGCTGGCTCTCCGGGCGCCTGATCCGCGCCGGGCACAGCGTGGACCGCGCCCGCAAGCTGTCCATAACGCTGGGCTGCGTGGTCATGGCTCCTGCCCTGCTGGGTGCCGTGCTGGCCAACCATCCGCTGCTGGCGGTGCTGGCGATCGCTGCGGTGCTGTTCGGCTTCCAGGTGGCCATCGGCAACATCCAGACCCTTCCCGGCGATCTGTTCGACGGCCGCTCGGTGGGCACGCTGGCGGGCCTGGGTGGCCTGGCCGCCGTGGCCGGCACCTTGATCACCACCTGGCTGGTGCCGGTGCTGACCCGCCACTCCTATGCCCCGATCTTCATCCTCGTTGCCGCCCTGGTGCCGCTGTCGCTGGCCGCGCTGTGGTGGTGGACCGGACCTATCCACAAGCTCGACCGCCGCGGCGGTTGAGCCCACGCTTTTCATTCCCCCGCAAATCAAGGAGTTTTCCGCATGTCGTTCCAGGACAAGGTGGCCATTGTCACCGGCGGTGGCCGCGATATCGGCCGCGCCGTTTCGATCAAGCTGGCTGCCGCCGGTGCACGCGTCTGCATCAACTACGCCAATGATGAGGCCAGTGCCCAGGAAACGCTGGCACGGATCCAGGCGGCCGGTGGCCAGGCCATCGTGCATCGCGCCGACGTCACCGATGCCACGGCCGTCGCCGGCCTGGTCGCTGCGGCACAGGCCGCGTTCGGCGAGCGCATCGACCTGCTGGTGAACGTGGCCGGTGGCATGGTGCAGCGCCGGCCGCTGGCCGACATCGACCCGGTGTTCTTCCACACCGTGATGGACCTGAACCTGACCTCGACCTACCTCACCACCCACGCGGTGGTGCCGCACATGCGCGAAGGCGCGGCCATCGTCAACTTCGCCTCGCAGGCAGGCCGTGATGGCGGCGGCCCGGGCGCATCGATCTACGCCACCGCCAAGGCGGCAGTGATGACCTTCACCCGTGCCATGGCCAAGGAGCTGGGACCGAAGGGAATCCGCGTGAACGCGCTGTGCTGCGGCATGATCGCCACCCGCTTCCACGACGAATTCACCAAGCCGGAAGTACGCACAGCCGTTGCCGGCGCCACCCCGTTGCGCCGCCAGGGCGCGCCGGACGAAGCCGCCGACGCTGCGGTGTTCCTGGCCTCGGATGCGGCGGCGTTCATCACCGGGGCGAATCTGGACGTCAACGGCGGCACCTACTTCTCCTGACACCTGACCGGACTCCTGCCCATGCAGCGCTGGACACTTCTGTTTTCATTGACGCTCTGCTCCGCTATGACGGCGCCCGCCGTGTGGGCCGCACCCGTGTGGGTCACTGCCTGGACGGCCGCGCCCGCGCCCGACCGCAAGGACGGAACGTCCGATGCGCCGGTACAGTTCGCCGCACAGACCGTGCGCCAGGACATGCGTATCGGCAGCCGTGGCGATGCGCTGCGGCTGCGCATCAGCAACGAGCTCGGCACGGCGCCCTTGCGGGTCGAGGACCTGCGTGTGGGAGTGAAGAACGGCAAGGCCGCACCGCTGCGGGTAACGGTGGATGGCCGCGCGGTCATCGAGGTGCCGGTCGGAGCCGCGCTGCTGAGCGACCCGGTGCGGATGCCGGTGGCGGCGCTGCAGGAGATCAGCGTGAGTGCCTATTTCCCGCAGCCCACCCGCCCCGCCGTGCGCCGCACCGAGCTGCGGGTCGCAGATGGCAGGCAGACAGCCGTCGCCGACAGCGTGCGGCTGAGCTACCAGCAGAACGTGTTCTCGGCAGTGATGGTGCAGCGTGATGATCGTCCCCAGGTAATCGTGGCGCTGGGCGATTCCATCACGGAAGGCGCCACCGCACGCCGCGGCACCTTCAACCAGTGGCCGGAGCGGTTGGCGCAGCGCCTGCAGCAGGCCTGCCCGAACCGGTTCGTGGTACTCAACCAGGGCATCAGCGGCAACAAGCTGCTTGATCATGGCCGCAGCCACAGTGCGCTGTCACGATTGGATCGCGACGTGATCGCAGTGGCCGACGCCGATCAGGTGATCCTGTTCGAAGGCATCAATGACATCCGCCACGGCGGTGGCGCGCAGCCGCTGCCTGGACGCAATGCGGCGGACATGCTGCTGGGCTATCAACAGGTTGCGGCGCGGCTGCATGCGCACGGCATCCGCGCCTGGCTGGGTACGCTGACCCCGTTCGGCGGTTCCGAGCGCTACGAGCCCGTGTCCGCCGCCACCCGCACCACGATCAACCAGTGGGCACATGGCGGCAACAGCGGCTTCGACGGCATCATCGATTTCGATGCCGCGCTGCGTGACCCGAAGGCAGCCGAATCGCTGCCCAACGAGATCACCCGCGACCATCTGCATCCCAACGACGAAGGCTACCGGCGCATGGCCGATGCCATCGATCTGCGCATGCTGGGCTGCACTACCCCCGAGTGAGAGAGAACCGATGAGCCGCGTCGTTTGTTTCGGTGAGTTGCTGCTGCGCCTGGGCGCGCCCGGTCGTGAACTGCTGCTGCAGACGCCGCAGCTGCAGGTCCATGTGGGAGGTGCCGAGGCCAATGTGGCGGTCTCGCTGGCCAGCCTGGGCCACGATGTGCAGATGGTCAGCACGGTACCCGGTAACGCGCTGGGCCGGCATGCCGTGGCCGAGCTGCGGCGGCATGGCGTGGGCGTGGCCGCCGTGCGTGAAGTGGAGGGTGACCGCATGGGCCTGTACTTCCTGGCGACCGGTGCGGTGCAGCGCGCCAGTGAAGTGGTGTATGACCGGGCCGGTTCTGCATTCGCAAACAGCAGCGCCGAGGATCATGCGTGGCCCGCCGTGCTGTCCGGCGCGTACCTGCTGCATGTCTCGGGCGTCAGCCCGGCGCTGGGCGCCAACGTGGCCGAGTCGGTGCTGGGTGCCGTGCGTGCGGCTCGCGCGGCCGGTGTGCAGGTGTCTTTCGACGGCAATTACCGTCCCTCACTGTGGCGACGCTGGGATGGCGACGCAGCGGCGATCCTGCGTGAGCTGTTCGCCGAGGCCGACATTGTCTTTGCCGATCATCGGGACATCGAACTGGTGCTGGGGCTGCACTTCGCGCAGGACGATGCGGTCGCCCGAACCGAGGCCGCTGCGGCCGCTGCCTTTGCCGCGTTCCCGCACCTGCGGTGGCTGTCCTGCACCCAGCGCGAGGTGATCAGCGCCGACCATCACGTGCTCGGCGCTCTGCTGCTGGGACGCGATGGAACCCGCGCGCAGGCTGCTCCCAGGCCGCTGCCCGGCATCGTTGATCGCATCGGCGGTGGCGATGCCTTTGCCGCCGGCATCCTGCACGGATTGCTGTCCGGGCTCGACGCAGAAAGCACCGTCCGCTTCGGACTGGCCGCGGGCGCGTTGAAGCACGCCATTCCCGGCGACTTCAGCCCTGCCCGCGACGCTGAAGTCCGGGCGCTGATGGAGAGCCACCCGTTCGACGTTCGTCGCTGATCTCCCCCCGGGAGAATCCCGCTAGAATCCAACGGGCGCTGGAATCGCGCAGGGATCGCCCATGGATTACACCGGATACACGCACAAGTTTCCCAACAACCGCCCACTGGACGCGTTTGATCGCGAGCACCGCCTGCTGCAGAAGAAGCGGCTGGATGTCGTGCCGCTGGCACAGCTGTGCGTGGTGAAGATGAATTCGAACGGCCTGGTTTCGGTGGATCGCTGGTTCGCCGCGCGTGGCTTTGCAGCCCTGCTGGGCGCGATCGGCATTGCCTTCGGGCTGGGCGGCGTGCTGATGCTGCTCTGGTTGCTGATCGTGAACAGGCTACCCAACGAAAACGGCCTGTGGGAGGCGATATTCATCGGCATGGCGATGCTGGCCGCCTTCACTGCAGCGAGCATCTGGGTGGCTTGCCTCGAGCTGTTCCGCTGGACCTACTATCCGATCGCGCTCGATCGCAAGCACCGGCAGATACACGTGTTCCGGCTGGATGGCACCATCCTCAGCGTGCCCTGGGACCAGGTCTATTTCACGCTTGGCCGCGGAACGGGAACCTTCGGATGGTACAACTGGGATGTCCGCGGACTGATCCTGGACGCGGATGGCGTCACAGTACGGGAGACGTTCGCGTTCTGCATCGCGACCTCTCGCATCGAGAACGCACATGCCCACTGGGAGTTCCTGCGGCGCTACATGGAAGAAGGACCGGCAGCCGTCGTGGACGCGGTGCACTGCTGCATGCCGCTGGACGGCAAGCGCGAGAGCTTCGCGTCCGGCAAGGAGCGCATCTTCGCCGAAGACGCGCAGCTCCCGGGTTTCATGTGGCTCACGATGCTGCCACTCAACTACCTGCACACGATCATGCGCTGGGTGGTGATGCAGACCAGCAGGATTCCGCAGTTTCCACCGGACATCGAGGCGCGCCTGACACCGGACGCCGGTGATCCCTGTGTCCGCGACGCTTCGATGAATCCACCGGACCTGCGCTGACCCAGCGTTGCGTCCGGCAACGGCACGTGGGAATCCCGCGTCATGGGCAGGTGCGTCCTCACAGCGCCAGCAGCCACGCTTCCAGTGCGCGTGTGTCCCGCATGTCGCCGTCATAGCGACGATCCGGCACATGCGGTTCATTCGAACCACGCATCCGCCCCCGGAAAACCTTCATCGGCACCGAAATCCTGGCCAGCCCGCTTGGCAGCCGCTCCGGCCTGACATCCATGTAGAGGCTGTCGGCCGAAGTCTCGACGCCGACCTGCATTGCGCCCAGCCGTTTCCACAGATCCAGCGCATCGAGGCAGGCCGAGCCGCAGGAGGCATCGGCCACGATCACCACCCTGCCCCTGCGCAGCGGAGCGGCCGGGCCTGCGGTTGCAGCTGTATCTGCCCTGGCCTCGGATGGCTCGCGCCACACTGCCTCACCCCGGTCGCGCGCCTGTGCCATGCCCGCCGTCACCGATTCCAGCATGCGACGCAGCTCTGGCGACGCGTCGGGCGCCTGCTCCAGCTTCTGCAGGAAGGCGCGTAACTGGGCGATGTTGGCCTCGGAGGTCCGCCACTCCACCCAGCTGCGGTCGGGCAGCGCGCCCACGGCGGCATGGCCCCAGATCAATCGCGCCAGTTCGATGCTCCATTGCGAAGCGCCGCCACTGTTGCCACGCACGTCCAGCACCACCGACGGTGCCTGCTGCAGTGCTTCGGCTTTCGGAGCGAGCTGCTCAAGCAGCGCGGTCAGTTCCTTGAAGTTCTGCTCCGTGGGGTCGGCGTTGAAGCTGCTGGTGGTGATCCAGTAGCCGCCATCGGGCATGGTGTGCCAGCCATTGGCCGGGCGGAAGCTGCGCCGGGTGTCGGCCAGCCGCTCCTTGCGCTGTGCCGCCTGCAGCGGCTGCCACTGCAGTGCATAGGATTTTTCGCGTCCATCCACCTGGAATACGCAGGTTCGCAGTGCCGGCACGTAAGGATTGCCCTGCTCCAGCAATACTTCACCGCCGCCGTGGATGCGGCTGGCCTGCAGGTTCCAGCGCCCGCTGAAGTCCCCGATCCGGCGCGCAGCCAGCGTCTGTGCATCGATGCCATCACAGGACAGCAATCGCGCCCCAAGTGGCGGATGGCCAGGCCCACCATCCACGGTCATGACCACCTGCGTGTCGCCGTCGAAGCCGGTCAGGAAGCCGGGCCACCGCGTTGGCAGCTCGGGGGCCCCGGCAAGCGCATTGAGGCTGACATGACCATCGTTGAAGGAGGCCGCATAGCCCTTCATGGCCCACCAGTACCCAGCGAAGCTGTCAGCCCTTCCAGCGCGTGAGCGTGCCAGAGCCAGTGCATCGGCCAGCTGCGCGCCAAATCCGGGATTCTGCCGATCAACGGCCCCTGGATGGCTGCTGCGCATCGCCGCATCTGCAGCCTCCAGATCCTTCAACAGCGTACTCGACACGTCGGTTGACGCATCTTGCGTGGCAGGTGCAGCAAGCGCTGCACCCAGCAGCAGCCATGCAATGGCCATGGATTCATCCCTCCACTGGATCGACCTGCAGTCTCGCAGCTTTCAGGATGGGTGTGCCGCGCCCGCCGCAACGGGCGCGGCCTTCCATCAATGCAGCGGCAGCTTCAGTACCGACGGCGCGTTCGCCGGTGAACTGAAGGTCACCGTGCCACCCAACTGGCTGATGCCCGCATAGCGCAGATCCACCGTATCAACCACCAGGGTCAGGCGGCTGCCGGCCGGAACGTTCCAGCTGCTGGCTTCCAACCGCAGGTCGATGGTCTTCGCCTGCCCCGGCGTGGCACCCCGGAGCGTATAGGGCTTGTGGCTGATCAGCTGGCCGTTGCCCAGCACGTCCTCGGCATACAGATAGGCATAGAGCGTGGTGTTGGCGCGGCTGGGCGTGACGGTCAAGCGGACTTCCGGCGTGCCGTCCAGGCGCTGCGCACTCCATTGGATCGGCCCCTGCCACACGCCTGCGGCGGTGCGGCCCACGAACGGCACATAGGCACCCGGCGGCAGGTTGATCATCTGCAGTGCACCAGAGGCCATTGCCACGCCGGAATTGGCAGCGGTCAGCAGGCCACTGCCGATGCGGTAACTCCAGCCGGTGCTGCTACCGCTCGCGGCCAGGCCGCCCGTGGGCAGCAGCAGCCCTTTGGGGGCGGTCAGCGCATAGCTGACGGCGCCGGCATTGGTCGCCTGCCAGTTCGGGTAGGTGCTCCAGCTGCCCTTCTGCGACTTCAGCTGCACCGCAGGCTGCCGGTCGATGCCATTGGCTTCGCCCTTGAGGTAATGGTCGAACCAGTCGCCCACCGAATCGTAGACTTCGTTGGGAATACCCAATGCGCCAAAGGCTTCGTTGAGCGCGTGATCGCCATGGCGCAGCTGCAGCTGCTTGGGGCCTTTCAGGCGGTTGAAGAAATCAACCAGCTGGCCTGGCGGGAACAGGCTGTCGTTGAACGCGTTGGCCAGGAACACCGCTGGCTGGTTGGCGTTGATCTCGTCGATGCTGGACCCGGGGCTGCGCTGCGCCGCCACCGGCAACAGCGTGTCCACCGCGCCCTGGTAGTTGCCGACCAGCACATTGCGATTGATGGTGGACAGCTCCGGTCCGGGGCGGCCGGTTACCAGACCGGCTGCCACCAGCAGCGCGATGCCCTGCGCGCTGGGGGTGTCGTTGCTGTACAGCGACGCCTGCAGGTCGGCCCAGCCGCTCAGTGCCGCCACTGCCTTGATGCGCGGATCGCGTGCGGCCGCCAGCAGGCTGGTGCCAGCCCCATAGGAAATGCCCGATACGCCGATTCGTGACGGGTCGGCGCGGGTGTTGTCCAGCGCCCAGTCAATCAGCGCACTGACGTCCTCGACCGTGGCCGGCCCGGCGATGTCGATGCTGCCGCCGGATTCCCAGAAACCACGCGAGCTGTAGCTGATCACCACGTAGCCACGCCGGGCCAGCGACTGCGCCACCCCCACGTATTCCACGCTGGGCACGGCCCAGCTGCTGGGCATCACCAGCAGCGGATAGCGCCCGCTGCCCGCGTCCTGCGGTTCGATGACGAAGGCCCCGAGAGGCGTTCCATCCCAGCTGGGAATGGTGCGATGGGTGGTCTTGACCGTGGCCGCCCAGGCGGTGGGCGCCAGCCCGGTCAGCAGGATCAACAGCAGCACTACCTTGCGCATCGTGGTCTCTCCCCGTCGGTGGTGGTGCAACGGATCGGACCGTACCAGTGCGAATGGTGGGTGGCACCTTGCGACGCAGCATGACCGTTGCTGCACTGTCGCAACCTTTGAATCGATGCTATGACGGGACCTTCCCAAGGACGGATGGATAATGAGACCCCGGCCGCTTTTACTTGTCGCCCTGTTGCTGGTTGCCGTTGGCCCCGTGTCCGCGGAGGATCCTGCGCTGTCCGACGTGACCGCTGGCGCAGTCTTCGAAGAGGCGCAAACGCTGTGTCAGGCCGACAACGGCCGACTTTGGGGAGCGTCGCTGTGTGGGCCAATGATGCTGGTGGACAGGACCAGTCGCCGGGTCACGGCTTCCCGTGCAGATGCACAGGGCAACCTGCAGGCACGTGGAGAGGTTTTCATCGGCCAGCTTCCGCCGGACGCGATCATCGCCAACACCGCCGTCGAATGGTCCGGCACCCGCTGGACGCAGCTGCTCTGGCCGCTGCCGCAGGACGAAGGCCGGCGACGCACGTTGCTGGCCCACGAGATGTTCCACCGCCTGCAACCCGCGTTGTCGATCGAAGCGCCGGCAGAGGGCGGCAATGAGCACCTCGACACGCTTGAAGGACGCTATTGGCTGCAGCTGGAATGGCGCGCACTTGCCGCCGCACTGTCCGCACCCGACCCCGGCGCACAGCGCAACGCGATGAACGATGCGCTCGCATTCCGTGCTGAGCGCTACCGTCGCTTCCCTGCTGCCGCCCAGGAAGAAGCCGCGTTGGAGTTAAACGAAGGCCTGGCCGAGTACACCGGCGTTCTCGTCGGCAACGCAACGCCCTCTGTGCGCATCGAGGCCGCACTTCATGACCTTCGCGCCCATGTGGATGATCGCAGCTTCGTCCGTTCGTTCGCCTACGCGACCGGCCCGGCCTATGGCCTGCTGCTGGACCAGGTTGCGCCCGGTTGGCATCGCAATCTTGGCCATCCCGCCCGCGATCTCGGTTCACTTCTGGCAGAGCGCATGCACAGCACTCCACTCACCGGCGAAGCTGCACTGTTGACCACGGCAGCACGCTATGACGGGCCTGCGCTGCGCGAAACGGAAGTGCAGCGCGAACAGCAGCGCCTTGCACAGCTTGAACGCAACCAGGCCCGCTTCGTGACCGGGCCGGTACTGCGGCTGGATCTTCGCAGCATGCGCATCCAGTTCGACCCCAGCAACATGCAGCCGCTACCTGGCATCGGCACGGTGTATCCCACGATGCAGCTGAGCGACGTATGGGGAACATTGACGGTCACCGATGGAGCGTTGCTGCAGAACGACTGGAAGGCCGTGTTCGTGCAGGCGCCTGCCTCGGGCAAACTGCCCCTGCAGGGTCACGGATGGGCGCTGAGCCTGGCCCCCGGATGGTCGCTGGTACCAGGAGCGCGCCGCGGCGACTACGTGTTGCGGGCACAGCCCTGAGCCTGGCGGCGACAGGCACCGCCACGCCCTAGCACTCGCGCGTGTCACCCACGCGCCGCCTGATCTGACACATCACCAGTGCTTGCGCACTGTCACAGCTTCGCCTTTTCGTCATTGACCGAAAGACGACAGGTTGTGACGCTTACGACACCGCAAGGCCTCCACGGGCCTGTCATCGCGGCCACGTCCCACCGCAATCCGTAGCACCCGTCCCCGCAACGCCCTCCCATGACTTCGCCCCGGCCTGGTCGTGGCGGACGGCTGCGCCCTGAACTTCTGCTGGAGAACCGCAATGCGCCTTGCAACCTTCTTCTTCGCGTTCGTCCTCAGTGCCTTTGCCGGCGCTGCCCAGGCCCAGGTCGTCACCCTCAACAAGGGCGGCTTCGTGCTCACCTACGACTGCAGCATCCACAGCGCCACCCGCTACGAATACACGCTCACCGCAGACACCGGCTCGGAAGCGCGCCCCTCCAGCTTCTACAAGGATCCGGACCTGCCCGCCGGCTGCCTGGGCCAGACCAGCACCACCTCCTATGCCAGCATCAGATCCGGCTATGACCGCGGTCATCTGGTGACCTCCAACCACATGGACTACAACGCGACCTACATCCGCCGCGCCAACTACATGACCAACATCGTTCCGCAGGTGTCCAGCTTCAACCAGGGCATCTGGGTGAAGGCCGAGAACGTGGCCGAGTGCTACCGCGACATCGCGCCGGTGGATGTCTATGGTGGCGTGGTCTACGGCGACGCCTCCAACGACTACTTCCTTTCCAGCCACGGCATCCCGACGCCGGAGTTCTTCTGGAAGACCATCATCACCCGTGACCCGAACACCGGCACCGCCAAGGCGATCAGCTGGATCATTCCCAACGAAGCCAATCTGGGCAGCCTCGACAGCTATCTGGTGACCATCGCCGATCTGGAGGAGCTGCTGGGTGCGAGCTACGTGGCGATCAACGCACCGGCCTCGTTGAAGAACATGCTGCCGGCCAGCACCTGGCCGCAGCCGGCGGGTTGTGACCTGGGCTGACCGGCCGGCCGGGAATGGGTGGCACCCAGTCCGGGTGCCACACAGGGATGGCTGTGGGAAAATGGCGGGCAATTGCACCACCGCATTGCCCCCTGGAGCTGTAAATGTCCCGTTTCCCCTTCGATGCCGTGCTGTTCGACTGCGACGGCGTACTCGTCGATTCCGAGCCGCTGGTCGCCCGCGTTCTCTCGGAAATGCTGACCGCACGCGGCTGGCCGCTGACCCCGGCGCAGGCGGGTGAAGTGTTCCTCGGCCAGTCCGTGGCCCATCTGGCAGGGCTGATCGCAGAGCGCACCGGCAAGCCGTTCACCGAGGAATGGCTGGAGGAGTTCCGCCATCAGCGCAACCGGGCACTGGAACGTGACCTTGAAGCGATCCAGGGGGCTCCCGAGGCCGTGCGTGCGATCGCTGCGGCCACCGGCGGGCGGATCGCCTGCGCTTCCGGTGCCGACCTGCAGAAGGTGAAGCTGCAGCTGGGCAAGGTCGGCATCCTTGATGCCTTCGGTGCCCATGTGTTCAGTGGCCAGGACATGCCGCGCACCAAGCCGCACCCGGACGTGTATCTGGCTGCAGCCGCAGCGCTGGGCGTCGACCCGACGCGCTGTGCAGTGATCGAGGACACCGTCACCGGCGCCACTGCGGGCGTTGCCGCAGGCGCCACCGTGTTCGGCTTCAGTGAGGGTGGCCCGCACCACAGTACGCCGGAAGCCCTGCGTGCTGCGGGTGCAAGGGTGGTTTTCCAGCGCATGGACCAGCTGCCGGGCCTGCTTGCCGCCTACGCGGTGGACGCCGTCGCCTGACTCTGCTCAGCCCGTAGTGCCCAGTGCGGCGCTGCGGCGCTTTCCGGCGTAGTGCAGCGCGAACAGGTACAGGCCGGTGAACAGTTGCAGGAACAGCGGCGGCAGCGGCGAATAGGTGATCCACGCTGCAGGTTCGCCCTGCCCCAGCCCGCGAACGGCGAAGTTGGCGATCACCGCCAGGGTGAACACGATCGAGGTCCAACGATGCACGGGCCGTGCCCAGCCACCGCGGCTCATTGCCGGCGCCTCGCTTCGGAACGGGCTTCGATCATCTTCCAGCCATTGCCTGACGGGTCACGGAATCCGGCGTCGACGGCGCCATAGCGCTCGATCGGCTCCTGGGTGAATTCCACGCCCTGTGCCAGCCATTGCGTGTAGCGCGCCTGGCAGTCATCCACGGCCAGCACCAGCGGCGGCATTGCGCCCTTGGCCACCAGCTGCTGCAGCGAAAGCGCGGTGGCCGCATCGTGGGTGGGCGGGCCTGGCACGAACAGGCCCAGCTGGAAACCGTCCTGCCCGGGGCTGCGTACCGTCAGCCAGCGGTAGCTGCCATTGCGCACGTCGGTGTGCACTTCAAAGCCGAGCGTGCCGACGTAGAACGCGAGTGCTTCATCCTGGTCGCGCACATACAGGCCGACCGTGTTCACAGTGTTTGTCATGGGACCTCCCTCAGGTGGGATCCACGTTAGCAACCGCCTCACGGCGCCGCTTCTCCAAAACTGCGATGTTCAGATCCGGTCGCTGCGCGGCACGTGCGTGGCACTCCGGCACGCTGGCCGGCGCCGCCTGGCCAGCACGCTCGCGCTCGCGCACATTGCCCGGGCTGTCGCCGGTGATGTCACGGAAGATGCGGCCAAAGGTGCCCTGGCTGCTCCAGCCCGTCTGCGCGGCGATTTCGGTGACCGGCAACTCGGTGTCACGCAGCATCGCCACGGCCCGTTCGATGCGCCGGCTGAGGAGATAGCGGTGCGGTGGCAGCCCGAAGGCCTGCTTGAACGAGCGGGCGAAGTGCGCCGGCGACACCGCACTGACCTCGGCCAGGCGCGCGACCGGCCATTCCTCATGGCTGGCGCGGTCCATCCGGTCCTTGGCACGCAGCAGGCGCCGCAGCAGTTCGGGGCTCTGGTTCATGGCACCACCGCCTGGGCCAGGTAGTGGCGTGCCGCGTGCCGCGCCTCAGCGGCCTGCTCGACCAGCCAGTCACGCAATGCAATGACCTTGGCACTGCCATTTCGCGCCGTGGGTGCCACGAACCAGAAGCTGCGACCGTCGCTGGCGACACCCGGATGCGCCTGCACCAGCCGCCCGCTGTCCAGCTCGGCCTGGAACAGGATCGGCGAACCAATGGCGATGCCTTGCCCGGCGATCGCGGCGCCGATATCCAGATGTTCGACAGCAAAGGGCGCGACGACACTCTCCGGTGCCGGCGGTGGAATGTGCCCGTGCGCGGCAAACCACAGGGCCCACCAGTCCGGCCGCCCGAGCAGGGGAATCTCCAGCGCGGTGCTGCCCAGCCCACGCGCCTCGTGCAGCAGCGCCGGCGCACACAACGGTGTGAACACGCTGGGAAACAAGGGAGTTGCCTGAAGACCCGGCCATTCGCCCTGGCCATTGCGGATGGCGGCATCGAAGTGACCGGCGGCCAGATCCTGCGGCGCTGCCGACAGGTCCAGTTCCAGCACGAACTGCCGGTGGCGGGCGCGGAACGTGCCCAGCCGCGGCGTCAGCCAACTGGTGCCCAGCGTCGGCAGCACGGACAGGCGCAGTCGCGCCGCATCCCTGTCAGCGGCGCGCATGAAGCTGGCGCGCAGTGCATCGAATGCCCGGGTCGCCTCCTGGGCGACGCTGGCACCCGCCGCCGTCAGTTCCACGTGCTGTGCGTGGCGCAGGAACAGGCAGATCCCGGTCTGGGCCTCCAGCCGCCGCACGTGGTAGCTCACCGACGCCGCACTGGTGTCAAGCTCTTCGGCGGCGCGCGCGAAGCTGCCCAGCCGCGCCGCCGCCTCGAAGGCACGGATGGCGGCAAGCGATGGCAGCTGGCGTTGGGTGACCATAAGTGTGACTTAGCCTGAGCCCCGATATCTGCGTGGTCAATCCCCCTGGTACGCGCAACGATGGAGGCACCTTCGACAGGGGATCACGCACATGGATCGACGGCAGTTCCTGGCCACTCTGGCCGCCGCGGCGGCATCTACGGCGCTGCCCCCCGGGTGGGCCCTGCCCAGCCACAGCGAAGACTGGAAATGGTTGCAGGGCAACTGGCAGGTCCGGCACCGACGCCTGAAGGAGCGCCTGGTCGGCGATACCCGTTGGGAGTCCTTCACCGGTTCCAGCGCGGTCTGGCTCACCCTGGGCGGACTCGGCACCATCGATGACAACGTCATGGCGCTGCCTTCGGGCCCCTACAGGGGCCTGGGCGTGCGTGCATTCGATCCGGTGTCTTCCACGTGGTCGATCTGGTGGATCGATGGCCGCAACCCTGCCCATATCGAAGCCCCTGTGCGCGGCGCTTTCAAGGGCGATGCCGGCAGCTTCCGCGGCACCGACCGGATCGACGGGCGCCCCATCGAGGTCTGGTTCCGTTGGCACGACATCCACGGCGAGGAGCCGTGGTGGGAACAGGCGTTCTCCGACGATGCCGGTGCGCACTGGGAAGTGAACTGGCGCAACTGGTTCCGCCGCACTGCTGCGGTCCCCTCTCCGCTTCCGAAGCTGCCGGATGCACCGGGCGATTTTGATTTCCTGGTGGGCCATTGGAACGTGCGCCATCGCCGCCTGCGCGCTCGGCTGGCAGGCAGCGATGCATGGGACGCGTTCAACGGCACCCTGCACAACTGGCCGGTCCTGGGAGGATTCGGCAACGTGGGTGACAACCTGATGCACATGCCTGGAGCGCCGCTGCGAGGCATGGGCATCCGCGCCTGGAATGCGGCGGAGCGGCACTGGCTGAGCTGGTGGCTGGATGGCCGGGAGCCAACCCGGATCGGCGCGCCACTGCGCGGTGGTTTCCAGGCCGGTGTCGGCCGCTTCTTCGGCGAAGACCAGCACGACGGTCGAACAATCCAGACACGGGTGATCTGGTCACGCATCACGCCGCGTTCGGCGCGCTGGGAACAGGCGGCCTCGACCGATGGTGGACGCAGTTGGGAAACCAACTGGGTCAGCGACTTCGAGCGACAGGCATGAAGGCGCTGCTGGCCATGATGCTGCTGGTTGCTGCGTCGCCTCCCGCGTCTCCATCCAGGGTGCTGCGGATCGTCGGCCCCGCCGAGCGCTTCGCCCCGGGCGTTGCATCCACGCAATACGACGAGATTCGACTGACCTTGAGCCCGGACGGAAAAACCGCACTGTGGTTCAGCCGCAACCGGCCCGGCGGTCCAGGCGGGTATGACATCTGGGTCTCCCGCAACGATGGTCAGCGCTGGCGGCCGGCGATGCCGGTGCCGTTCAACTCGCCGGGGCGCGACTTCGATCCCGCCTTTTCCGCCGATGGCCGCGTGGTGTATTTCTGTTCGGATCGCGAAGGCGGCCAGGGCGGCGACGATCTGTACCGGGTCAGCATGGGGAGCGACGGTCGATTCGGGGAGCCGGTCAATCTTGGCCCGGCAGTGAACAGCGCGGCCGATGAATTCGCGCCGATGCTCTCGCCCGACGCAGCCACGCTGCTGTTCTCCAGCGATCGCGCAGGCGGTGCGGGTGGCCATGACCTCTACGTCGCAGCGATGGTCCGTGGCATGGCGCAGCCGGCACGGCCGCTGCCGGGAGACCTCAATACCGCAGCGCAGGAGTTCGATGCCACCTTCCTGGGCGACGGCCGGACGCTGGTGTTTGCCCGCGCCCTGGACTTCGGCAGTGCACCGGTACGCCAGTTCATTGCCTACGCGCGTGGAGACCGTTATGACGCGGGCCTTGCATTGCCCTCCCCCTTGAACGATGCCTCCGGCGACAGCTACGGCGCGATGCTGGATGGCTCGCAACCCGACACCTTGACCTATTCGGCGCGGCGCGCGGACGGCGCAGGGTTGGATCTGTACCGCATCCGCTATCGGATGATGCGCCCTTGAAGGCAGATGTTGTCGATTTTCGGCGCCCCGGTTCGTCGAGAGGATGACTACCCCAGGAGAAAACGCAGATGGCCTCACACCAGTCCCTTGCCTGCGCCTGCGGCCAGGTGCGCCTGACCGCCACGGGCCAACCCATCGCCACCGTCGAATGCTGCTGCGACAGCTGCCGCAAGGCCGGCGCCATGCTGCAGTCGATGCCCCGAGCACCGGACGTACTGGGCCCACACGGCCAGACGCTCTTCGTAATGCACCGCAAGGATCGCGTCAGCATCGATGCCGGACATTCCATGCTGCGCGTGTTGCGGTTGTCCAGCAGCGGCGGCAGCCGCCGCGTCGTGGCGGGATGCTGCAATACACCGCTCTTCCTGGAGTTCAGCGGCGGCCACTGGCTGAGCCTCTATGGCCTGTTGTGGCCGGCATCGGCAAGACCCGCCGTGGAGATGCGGACCATGGTCAGTGATCTTCCTGATGCGTCTGTCCTTCCCGACGATGTGCCGAACCTGGAGACCCGGTCGCTGCGGTTCTATGCCCGGTTGATGAAGGCGTGGATCGCCATGGGCTTCCGCAGCCCACGCATCGAAGTCGCGGGAGATACCCATGTCTGAGCCCGAGCGGATCGAAATCGAGAGCATCAGCACGCCCGGGCACATCCAG
Source organism: Stenotrophomonas sp. YJH_SMC_40 (assembly GCF_059368615.1). Classification (NCBI taxonomy): domain Bacteria; kingdom Pseudomonadati; phylum Pseudomonadota; class Gammaproteobacteria; order Lysobacterales; family Lysobacteraceae; genus Stenotrophomonas; species Stenotrophomonas sp. YJH_SMC_40. Next base: position 200,790 of record NZ_JCAFRX010000005.1, read on the forward strand.
CGCGTGGATCGTGCCAAGTATCTCGCCATGCGCCACGCCTTGCTGTGGGTCCTGCCTGCGCAACCGCCCGGCCTGACCGTTGCGCAGGCAAAACAGGCACTGCTGCCACATCTGCCCGCCACCCTGTTCCCGGCAGGTGCCACCGCTGGCTGGTGGTTGAAGGCCGTGCAGCTGGACCTGGAAGCCAAGGGCGTGATCGAGCGCGTCGCGGGCAAGCCGTTGCGCCTGTTCAAGCACCTCGCGGCCGGCTGATCAGCGCTGCGCAGGCAGCTCCAGCCGGTGCTTGCGGCACAGGCGATACACCGTCACGCGCGATATCTGCATCTGCCGCGCACACTCGGAGACGTTGTAGCCGGTCTGGCGCGGGTCTGCAGCAGCACATCGCGCTCGGCCTGCCCCCGTGCATCGTGCAGCATCGCCGCTGGCAGCACCGCCGCCGATGCGCCCAGCTCCAGGTCACGCTCACTGATCAGCTCGCCTTCGGCCATGATCGCTGCGCGCTGCACACGGTTCAGTAGTTCGCGTACGTTGCCGGGCCAGTCGAAGCGCCGCATGGCCTGTACTGCGGCCGGTGCAAAGCCGCGTGCACGCACGCCGTGGCGCAACCGGAAGCAGCGCAGGAAGTGCTCGGCCAGCAGCTGCACGTCGGCACCGCGCTCGCGCAGCGGCGGCATCAGCAGGCGCAGCACATTCAGGCGGTAGTACAGATCGCTGCGGAACCGCCCCTGCGCCACCGCGTGTTCCAGTTCGACGTGGGTCGCGGCAAGCACACGCACGTCTGCGCGCAGCGGCTGGCTGCTGCCCACGCGCTCGAAGGTTCCCTCCTGCAACACACGCAGCAGACTGGTCTGTGCCTCTGCCGGCAGATCGCCCACCTCATCAAGAAACACCGTTCCGCCATGGGCCGATTCGAACACGCCGATCTGCCGCTTGTCGGCACCGGTGAACGAGCCACGTTCGTGGCCGAACAGCTCCGACTGCACCAGGTTGGCCGGAATCGCACCGCAGTTCACTGCAATGAACGGCTTGCCGGCACGCCCCGACAGCGCATGCAGCGCGTGTGCGGCCAGTTCCTTGCCGGTACCGGTTTCACCGGTGACCAACACCGGCAGCTCCACCGGCGCAAACTTGTGCAGCACCGTGCGCACCGCATGCAACGCGGCGCTTTCGCCAATCAGCGCGTGCGGTCCGTGCCCACCGCAGGTTGCGTCGACAGGCGGATCATCCGCGTCGAACTGCTGGCGCATTGCGCACACCAGGTCCTGCAGGCCGAACGGCAGCGTGAAGCGCGCGCAGCATCGCTGCAGCAACGGCAGCCAAGCCGGTGATGTGGGTCCGGCACCCGGTGGCAGTACCGCCAGCCAGGGTAGATGCTGATGCTGCTCGATCCACGGCGCAAGCAGCTGCAGCGCGACCGCATCGAGATGGCGCAGATCGAGAACGGCGAGCAAACGATCGCGCCCGCGCAGGCCAATCGCCATGGCGGGATCGGGATGGATGCTGCGCACATACCAGCCCGCTGCCGCCAGCGCACTGCGCTCGTTTGCCAGCGGCTCGCCAAACCAGAGCACGCAACGTGACGTAGAAGCCTCCGGGACCGCTGCCATGCTTCCCCCAGCATCCGGACACCGTCGGCGGACTGTCAGGCAATCACCGGCGTGCCGCCCCCCGCCGGGACCTCTACGGCCACCGGGGTGGCCTTTGTTGGGCGGATCCTAGCGCTTCCCTAAACGGCGGCGCAATGAGCAGTGCGTCAAGAAATTCGAGGCTGAAGCTGCATCGTTGCAGACGGCGACGCCACCTGTAACACCGATGCGACAGTCGCCCGCCGCCCTTGCCCTGCGGTGCCTGGGGCTTCGAAATCCCAACAATTCCGCGACGTGCCTGTAACAGCATGGCAGCAGCCCGGTCAGGTGCTGCACGGTCACGACGTTGGCGGGTGGGCACTTTGAAGTTGGCACGGTTGATGCGTGGTTCCGCCGCACCCCATCGCGGGAGATCGGCATGGACGGCACCACCCTGATTCGCGGCTTGGCCGCAGCGCTGGCAATAGCTCTGCTGTCGGTTGGCGCCGTCGCGTCCGCGTCGGGCGCCCGCCAGGGCGCGAAGGCACAACCGGGCGAAATCGTCCTGTTGCGGGACGTCTCCGCGCGGCCGGCCTATCGCATGGCACCACCGGGCATGGCGCTGATTGCCGACCCGAAGCCGCAGCGCGAGATCGCCGCCGCATTGGGGGTCGGCGGCACGACGACCGGCATGGACGAGTTGAGCGATGAGGACTATGCCGGCATGGGCGCCGGCCAGGCCGCGTCCATCGCGGCGCCGGGCGGAACCACCGTTGAACGGGTCACCCAGCAGGCCTTTGGCGGCACGCTGGGCCGCAGTGGCGACGGCATGGTCGGCAGCAGCCTGGGGGGCGCCATGAGTGGGCCGCTCGGTGCGGTCGGCAGCAGCACCCGCGGTATCGCCGATACCGTGCGCGGCGCACTGGCCCAGTTCCCGCTGCAGGGCACGGCCCCGGCAGGTGGAAAATGAAGCCCCTGCACGGCGTACTTCTGCTGCTCGCTGCCGCGCCCTCGGCGACCCGGGCCGATGACTACAGCGGCATGCTCGCCTATCTCGACGTGGCCCGGATCGACGGCCGCGCGCTGGCCGGGGCGAATGGCGCCATCGCCGTGAACCAGGCCGCCGGCGACCTCAACGTGCAGGCCAACCTGCGGGGTATCGCCAAGGGCGATCGCGCCGACGTGGCGACCAATGCGCGGCAACTGCAGCAGGGCAACCGCGTGCTGTCCGGGCCGCTGCAAGCCACTGCATTCATTGGCGGTGACGCACTGGCCGGTGCCAGTGGCATCGCATCCATCAACCAGGCCAGCGGCATCGCCAACACGACGCTCAACGTCGTCAGCGCGACGCTGGCCCGACAGGGCATACGCGAAACCGACGATACGGCCTTGGCCGCCGAGGGTTCCGCGTTGGCAGGGGGGCGGGACGACACCGGTCGCGGCATCGCGACGGGCACCCGCAGCGCCGGTGTAGCCAGCACCGCGCTGCGGGGATTCGACGGGGTCCTGCAACTCAATCAGATCGCGGGCAACGGCAACGATACGGCCAACGTGCTGGGCCTGGTCGTGCAGGACCGCCCGTGACAACCACCCAACCGATGCACCACCTGATGAGAGAGAGGGCACCATGAAAGCGACCGTCAAACAGACCATGCTCGCCATGGCGATTGCCACTGCCTCGACCGCCGCTGCGGCCAATGGCTGGGACAACCAGAACGCCAACGCGAACATCAACCACAACCACACCGTCAGCGAAACCCGCAACGATACGCACAACCACACCGACAACGACGTGCGCAACCGCACCGTCAACGTCAATGTGCAGAAGCACAGCAACATCCAGGCCGACGAACGCAAGGAGAAGAACAACCACGGCGTCGACGTGAACCTGGAGAAGGACCTGCGGCTGAGCACCGACATCAATTTCTCCGGCGATCCGAACATCACCGGCGACATCGACCTCGACTCGGCGGCCATTGCCGTGATCGACAACCGCCAGTCGATCAGCAACAACGCCACCAGCAACAGCCTCGTCACCAACAGTGCGTCCATCGGTGACAGCGTGGGTGCCGGCGCATCGGGCAATCTCGGCTTCAACGTGGTCTCCGGCGACAACAATGCCCAGGACAATGCCGCGTCGTTGTCCGCTGCCGATGCGTCCTTCAGCTTCGGCATGGCTGACGCCGAGGTGTTCGTCAACCAGGCCGGCTTCGGCAACGCCACCATGAACTCCGGCGTCACCAACGCCGCAGGTCTTGGCGGCAACGCTTTCGGCGGCGCGTCCGGCAACATCGGCGTGAACATCGCCTCGGGCAACAACAACGAGCAGAAGAACGCGCTCGCGGCCTCGGTCGCGACCACCGCGGTGGCCCAGTCGAGCATCAGCTCCAACCAGGTCTCCACCGGCAACACGGTCAGCAACGCCGGCTTCGTGCAGTCCTACACCGATACCGTGCAGGTCGGCATGCATGGCGGCGTCAGCGGCCTGACCCTGGCCTATGGCGCGGGCACCTACCGCGGTAGCGGCAACGCCTACCAGATGGCCAACTACTACCTGGATACCTGGAGTGGCGAGCTGCCACACCCGGGTGGCAACAGCACCGGCCACATCGACCTGGACAACCAGATCCAGAACGCCACGATGAACCCCAACCGGCCGGGGGTGGGCGGCCTGGGCTTCGATACGCGTGAGAGTGGCACCAGCCAGTTCGTCGAACTGGGTGTGGCCGACCTGTATGCCAGCCTCAGCGGCACGGTCAGCACCACGCGCTGGGTGAACGTCAACGCCACCAACACCTCGGCATTGTCCGGCAGCGCCTTCTCCGGCGCCTCCGGCAACATCGGCGTGAACGTGGCTGCAGGCACCGGCAACCTGCAGGCCAACAGCCTGGCCCTGGCAGTCGCCCAGCCCAGCACCGGCGGCGGTGGTGGCAGCGGCGAGTAAGCGCACCACCCCGGCCGTCCGCCAATGGCCGGGTTCCCGGGAGCCCCTGTCCCTCCTCCCCCTTGGGGCAGGGGCTCCCCCCTGCTGCCGGAGACTGTGATGATCCGTTGCCGTCTTTCGATGTGCCTGCTGGCCTGCCTGTTGCTGCTGGCCACTGTTCCTGCGTGGGCGGGCGACGTGCGCTTCAGTGGCGTACTGCCCAATGGAGCGCTGCTGCAGCAGAAGGTGGAGAGCATGCAGGAGCGGCGCTACCGCAACGTGGTACGCCAGCACACCGACTACAGCTGCGGGGCTGCGGCGCTGGCGACCATCCTGCGCCACGCCTACCACCTGCAGACCGACGAGGCGACGGTGATTGAAGGGATGATGGGGGTGTCCGATCCAGCGCTGGTGGCCGAACGCGGCTTCTCCCTGCTCGACATCAAGCGCTACGTGGAGTCGCTGGGCATGCGTGGCCGGGGTTACCGCATCGACGAAACACGACTGCGCACCCTTCGCGTACCGGGACTGGTGCTGATGGACGTGCGTGGTTTCCGCCATTTCGTGGTGCTCAAGCAGGTGCGCAACGGCATCGTGGAAGTGGCTGACCCGATCCTCGGCAACCGCAGCCTGGCGCTGCCGGAGTTCCTGGCCGCCTGGCCATCGCGCGCGGTCTTCGTGGTGATCGGCAGCGACTTCGATCGCAACACCGCTCTTCTGCAACCCAGCGAACGGCCCAGTGCCCGCGCGCTCTTCGCGCGGCAAGGGCCGATCACCGATGCCGAACTGGTCGACTTCGGCTTCAGCCACGCCGACCTGTTCTGAGGAGGTACGACCATGTTCCGCCAACACGTATGGATGGCTCTGCTGCTGATGGCCCCTGCCCTGCCCCTGCAGGCCGCCGACGGCAGGACCGGGCGTGGCCTCACGGAGATTCCCGATCCGGAGCTGAGCCTGATGCGGGGGCGCTACACCGTGGGCGGCAACAACGTCGCCTGGTTCGGGGTCACCATGGTGTCGCAGTGGCAGGCCAGCAACGGCACGACCCTGCAGGGCGGCCTGACCCTGGGCTTGGAATTCCGTGGCGGTGGCGCGCCGAAACTCAGCTTCCAGCCCAGCGTGCATGTCACGGCAGCCGATGCGCCGCTGCCCGATACCCACGGACGCAGCATCGACAGCAGCGGCCTGGCCAACGCCAGCGGTCTGGTGCAGAGCGTGCAGGTGGCCGGCGATGGCAATCTCGCGCGCAACGTCACCACGCTGACGGTTCGCGAGGGTGGCGTGCCGGCAGCTCTTTCTGATGGCGCAGGCAATGTCAGCGCGCAGCAGGGCGGCGCCAGCGCGACGGCGGCGCTGGAAGGCAACCAGGCACGCCTGCTGCTGCAGGTGGACGGCCAGGGATTGGTACAGCAGTGGATCCGCAATGGCAGCGTCGGCCAGGGCATCGCCCTCGCCGGTGACGGCCAGATCGCCAGCAACCAGTTGCGGCTGGAGCTGGTGCGCAACGCCGTGGGCGGCAATCTGCCGTTGAGCCAGAACGTGGCCCAGGCGATTGCGTTGAACCGCGGCATGGGGCCGGGCCAGTAGCAGGGCCTGGCATTGGGGGAAACGCTCCACAACGCAGGACACGGACATGCACACCCTGATGAGGATCACCCCGTTGGCGCTGGCGGCGCTGGCGGGCACCGCCCTTGCCGCACCGACGACGCCGGACGATGGCGCTGACGTGCAGGCCCTGGCCAACCAGCTGGAACAGCTGAAGGCCAACTACGCACAGGAAGTGCGGCGGTTGCGCGAACTGGACATGCAGGTGCAGGCCATGCAGGCGCGCCTGGGCGGGCGGGTTGGCCCAGCCTCGACCCCACCGGCCGCGCCATTGTCGCAGGCAGCGGCCGCCGCGGCTCCACCGAGCAGCGAGGGTTACGCCAGTACCGCCGCAGAAGCACAACAGGCCAGGCAGGAGTCGCGCCGCAGCGTGGACGATGTGAAGCAGCAGCAATCGGCCCTGTTCTCGCGCCGCTTCACCATCGAGAACAGCCTCACCTACGCACGCTACGACCGCAAGCAGCTCACCCTCAACGGCTTCCTCGCGTTGGACGCCATCTTCCTCGGCAATATCGCCATCGAGAACGTGGAGTCCGACTCGCTGACCTACAACGTGGCGGCCCGCTGGGGCGTCAGCCCGAACCTGACGCTCAACCTGGATGTGCCCTACCTGGCGCGGCGCACCGTGTACCAGAAAGGCGGCGCCGGCGGTGCAGCAGCCGCCATCGCGCAGGAGCAGACCAACGGCAACGGCCTGGGCGACATTGGCCTGAGCGCGAACTACCGGCTGTTCGGCGAACGCGGCTGGCGCCCGGAGACCGTGCTCACGGCCGGCGTCACCGCCCCCACCGGACGCGCACCCTACGGCCTGGACTGGAAGGTGATCGAGCGCGATGACGATGACTACATCCGCTTCGCCGTGCCGCGCGAGCAGCCCACCGGCAACGGCGTATGGCAGGCCAACCTCGGCCTGTCGATGGTGAAGACCGCCGACCCGGCCATCCTGTTCGCCAACATCGGCTATGTGCACTCCATCCCGCGCGGATTCAACGACATCGACAGCAATCCGGACACGGTCAATCCGGGCGACGTGAAGCTGGGTGGCTCGGTGTACTTCGGCGCAGGCGTGGCCTTTGCGTTCAACGAGCGGACCAGCCTGAGCCTGTCCTTCAGTGACTGCATCAGCGCCCGCGCCTCCACCCGCTTCCAGGGCGGCAAGTGGATGAAGGTGATCGGCAGTGATGCCAATGCGGCATCCCTGAACCTGGGCGTGACTTATGCGTTGAACCAGCACACCACGCTGGTGACGCTGCTGGGCATCGGGCTGACCCCGGATGCGCCGGACTTCACGTTGGCGTTCAAGATTCCGTACATGTTGTAAGGGCGCACTTGAAGTGTCACGGACCTGTGGGCAGGCATATCTGCGCATGTTCCACGTGGGTACAGCCGCATCGAGGTGGAGCTGCGAGCAAAGGTATGTACTTATGCCCGTGCTGCTTCTGGCATCTGCTGCAATAGGAGCGCCAATTGGTCTGTGTCACGATCCAGCCAGCCAATTGAGCTTCTGACGATGATTGGGAGGATGGATTGCCGGGATACGCACCATTGAATGTTGAAAATACCATTCGACCTGGGCCGACCCCTGCTGGCGTGCTGTTCGCAGTAACCTCACCGCCGTGGTGAGGAGCTACCATTCCGGTGAGATCCTGCTTGGCAGATGACGGAATGGATGGATAGTCAGCGTCACCTGTCAGCAGAACGCGCGCATGATCGGATTCCACTCTTAGCGCCAGGGAAGTGTTGTTCTTCAGATATGCAGGCGTGTTGGGCGTATTCGGGCCCGGATTGCATCGATGGATCACCACAGAGCCAACACTGATATCCGGCCAATTACTGTTCCAGATGTGAAGCGCGCTCGCCCCTCCAGCCAGTTTCCTGCTTTTGAGAGACAAAAGAAGGTGGAGGTGACTTGCACCCAGGGCCACCGTCGATGGCGGCAAGCGGACAACCCATGGCCTTTCCCGAGCCGTACGACGGTATACAGGATTCACTATCCAGGCACCCTTGCTCTTGTCCCAGCGAGCCACACCAGACTTGAATGCGAAGTGCCAATGATCCTGATCCAAATGAGACAGGACCACTGGCTCGTTGGATTTCCACGACTTGCTGAAGACCAGAGGATTGAAGTTATCCAATGCTGGAGAGCTGAAGCCTTTTATGTATATGGGCCGGCCAAAATCAAAGAACAGACGAGGATGTTCGTATTGATCCACAAGGGCATTGAAGTTGGCCTGCCCGACGTCGTAGACCGCAACGCCATGCAGCGACACATCGACGCTACGAAGCGCTGCCTCGACCTGCGACGTCTCGGCAGCCTCACTCAGAAAGGAGCGCAGGTTATTGCTCGAGGTCGCCGCGCGTCCTGTCTCGTCCTTCTGCACGGACATGTAGAGTCTTTCAGGCCTACTTCCCTCACCAGAGCCATCACCAATTGGAAGTGTCCGCACAGAGATGGCGCCGGCGAAGTTGCGGTTGGAAAGAGTGATTAGGCACCAAGCGTCTTCGCCACGCGCATACTCTTCATCGCTCAGCTCGTAGTCTTCAACCTCACGCGCGTCGACGCTCAGCAGAAGAAAGTCGACGTTATCCGGCGCCTCGTCCATCGTGGCAAATGACTCGGCCGATGCGACGGGAATCGCATCAATCAGAACCGGAGCGTCAAGGTTCCAGCGCCCATTTTCCAGAATGTCAGTCGGCTCGAAGAGTGCGTAGTACTGTGCACTGCGTTCCTCGGATTTGTAGCGCGGCATGCTCTGCACCCTCCTTGGCCAGGCCCGACACAGCGTCGGCTGGGACGTCATTGCCCCTCCTCCGATTAGGCCCGGAGTCGGCGGCGGAATCAACGTCCGGACTATTACCGGGGCCCCGTGGCGCCCATTCACCTGCCGGCACCACAGCCGCCCCCGGCCACTGCTATATTCAGCCAAGCTCGGCAGGCATGGTGCCTGCCCTCGAATCACAGGGAGTTGGACATGGGTCTGGTACAGGCGGTGAAGGGTGCGGTTGGCGGTGTGCTGGCCGACCAGTGGAAGGACTTCTACACCGTGCCGGCGGGCCTGCCGTCCACGGCCGCCCTGTTCGCGGCGGTGCCGCAGGGCACCAATGCCGGCCGCGGCTCCAACACCAGCGGCTCGTCCAACATCATCACCAACGGCTCGAAAATCATCGTGCCCGAAGGTTACGGCCTGCTGCTGTTCCAGGACGGCGCGATCACCGCATTCGTCGCCGAACCGGGTGGCTACGAATGGCGTTCGGACGACCTGAACTCGCAGTCGATCTTCGCCGGCGACGGCCTGGTCAGCACCTTCATCAAGCAGAGCTGGGAACGCTTCAAGTTCGGCGGCCAGCCGGGCGCGCAGCAGGCGGCCTACTTCGTCTCGCTGAAGGAACTGCCGGACAACCGCTTCGGCACCCAGTCGGAAATCTACTGGGACGACGGTTTCCTCAATACCCAGGTCGGTGCGATCACCCGCGGCTCGTACACGCTGAAGATCGTCGACCCGATCCTGTTCGTGAAGAACTTCGTACCGGCCAGCTACCTGCGGCCGGGCCAGGTGTTCGACTTCACCGATCTGGACAACGCCGCTGCCAGCCAGCTGTTCAATGAAGTGGTCGGTTCGCTGGCCCCGGCCTTCAGCCTGTATACTAACGATCCGGGCAAGGGCAACCGCATCACTAAGCTGCAGCAGGACTCGCTGGGCTTCGCGCAGAGCCTGTCGGCCGCCGTCGAGCAGGGTTACCAGTGGAAGTCCGACCGCGGCCTGGCCATCGTCAAGACCGCCATCGTCTCGATCGAGTACGACGCCAACACCCGCGAACTGCTGAAGACCGTGCAGCGCGCCGATGCGCTGTCCGGTTCGCGCGGCAATTCCAACCTGCAGGCCAGCGTCGCCCAGGGCATCCAGTCGGCCGGCGAGAACGGCGGTGCGGCGGGCCTGGTCGGTGTCGGCATGGCCTCGGGCATGTTCGGTGTCGGCGGCATGCAGCAGCCGGCCACCCCGGCTGCCGACGATCCGGTCGCCAAGCTGAAGAAGGCCAAGGAAATGCTGGACCTGGGCTTGATCACCCAGAGCGATTACGACGCGCTCAAGGCCAAGGCACTGGGCCTGTAACAGCAGGACGCACAACCGACATGTCCGATCCCCGAAACGGCCCACCGCCGCTGCCCGGATCCGCGCCCGCGACGCCGCCGCCCTTGCCGGCGGCGTCGTTGGATGGGCCCGGTTCGCCGCAGGACGTCCCTCCCCTGCCCGGCAGCTTCCCGCTGGACACCTCGAAGCTGCCGCAGGCCATCCGCGATGAAGTGGAAGCGCCCGATCCCGTGGCCATCGATACCTCGGCCAACGAGCTGAAGGACGGCCTCAACCGCTGCCCGAAGTGCGGCGCCACCGACATCCGGCCCAAGGCCGGCACCGACATCCTCGTCTGCCTGTACTGCCGTCACGAATGGCATGGCGCGCGGGTCGAGGAGGAATTCGGGCTGGGCGAAGCCATCGACCAGCTGCGCGGCACCGTCATCGCGTCCGGCGCACGCGACATCGATGCCGACACCTCGGCGTTGATGACGTTCAAGTGCACCGGCTGCGGCGCCGAAGTCACGGTCAATACCGAAAGCACGATGACGGCGCGCTGCCACTGGTGCCGCCACGTATTCGGCGTCAACGAACAGATCAGCAATGGCGCGGTGCCTGATGCAGTGCTGCCCTTCCATATCAAGAAGGACGACGCGGTCGCGCGCATCCGCCAGTTCGTCGACAAACGCCGCATGTTCGCGCTGAAGGCCTTCAAGGACCAGTTCACCCCGGAAAACGTGGTGGGCGTGTTCCTGCCCTACATGATCGTCGACAGCAATGTCAGCGCGGCCGTGGCCGGCAAGGGCGAGATCAAGACGCGCGAGTACACGGTGGGCAGCGAGAAGAACAAGCGCACCCTGTACGATGCCGATGTCTACCAGGTGGAGCGCCAGGTGGATTTCACCGTTGATGACCTGCCGCTGGAATCCTCGGCCGAGCGCGGCAATCTGGACACCCGCGCCAACACCAACAACATCATCAACACCATCCTGCCGTTCGATACCAAGAACGCGGTGAAGTGGAACGCGTCCTATCTGGCCGGCTTTACTTCGGAGAAGCGCAACCTGGATGTGGAAAAGCTGCGGCCGCGGCTGGAAGACCAGCTGCTGTCGATTGCCCGCGCGCAGGTGGAAGGTTCGGTGAAGCGCTACAACCGTGGCGTGCGCTGGGAGCAGGAACAGCTGGAGGTGCATGGCACCCGCTGGGTGTCGATGTACCTGCCGGTGTGGTTGTACTCGTACCACCAGCCCGGAAAGAACGGCGGCATGCTGCACTACATCGCGGTGAACGGCCGTACCGGCGAAACCATGGGCAGCGTGCCCGTGCAGCAATGGAAGATGCTGCTGGCGGCACTGGCCACCGGCACCGTCATTGAAGCCCTCGCAATTGCCTTCCTAGTGGCATCGACATGAGCGACGACAGTGGCCTCTGGCTGTTGGCGGCAGGTCCAGCCGGCGCAACCGCGCTGTACTGGGCGCTGTACCGCTATTACCGCAACACCGACAAATCACATTCCTTCGAGCACGAGACCGAAATCGAGGCGCAGCCCGTGACCGGTTCGGACCAGCAGGTGGGCCGGGTCACCGGCACCGAGGAAAAGCGCATCCGCGGTGACAACGTGTACGAGTACCGGAAACGGGTGGTGAGGGTGAAACCCGACCCGTAGCGCCAGGCCATGCCTGGCTGCTGGAAGTGCCCGGCCGCTGGCCGGCATTCCTTCGGTTTCTGGGCGCCAAGTGGGAGCCGGCCAGCGGCCGGTACTACCCTTCGCTGGGCTGCCCCAGCGCACACCCTCACACCGTCTCCCACCCCACCGGTTCGATACTCGCGCGATCCCCCCTTCCGAGGATCCTGCGATGGCTGCCGTGCTCGCCCGTACCTTCCTGTCCGCGTTGTGCTGCCTGGCCCTGCCCGCCCTGGCCCAGGACGCCTCGTTCGGCTTCGGCGAACAGACCACCCACACCGACCAGACCACGCAATCCAGCAGCACCCAGACCCAGAGCAGTGGCGCGGTGACCACCCAGACCATCACCAGCGGCAGCTCGCAGTCCGAGTCACGCAGCGAAAGCAAAGAGATCGACGTGGGCTTCGGTTTCCACGACGACAACGACGACTGGGGCCACGACCGCCACCGTGGCGGCCGCGATGTGCGCGACAGCGATCTGTTCGGCAGCTGGACGCTGGGCCAGGAGAACGGCAACACCTGCTCCATCGAGCTGAAGAACATCGAGTGGTTCGGCGGCTACAGTGCCTACGTGCCCGCCGGCTGCCCGGATGGCTTCTTCTCGGCCAACCGTTGGGTACTGTCGGGCAATCAGCTGCTGCTCACCGACACCAGCAACACCGTGTTCGGGCGCTTCCGCGCGTCAGGCGGTGGGCGCTGGACGGGCTACCGTGAATCGGATGGGGCGCGTTTGTACCTCAATCCCAAGGGGCGCTGATCGCACCGTGCACACAGTAGGCACGCGCTGATCAGGAAGATCAGGAATCCGCCTCACCCCGCCGCCGAAATGTCCGCTCCCACCGGTTCCCGTCTGGTCATCTACGCCGCCCTCGCGGGCAACCTGGCCATCGCCATCGCCAAGTTCATTGCTGCCGGCATCTCCGGCAGCTCGGCCATGCTCAGTGAGGGCGTGCATTCGCTGGTCGACACATTGAATGAACTCCTGCTCTTGTACGGCCTGCGCCGCGCCGGCAAGGCGCCAGACCCCGTGCATCCGTTCGGCTACGGCCGCGAGCTGTACTTCTGGAGCTTCATCGTCGCCCTGCTGGTGTTCGCCGCCGGCGCCGGTGTGTCGGCCTACGAGGGCATCCAGCACATCCGCCGGCCGGAGCCGGCCACCAACCACGCGTTGAGCTACAGCGTGCTGGGCATCTCCATCCTGTTCGAGGGGGCTTCATGGTGGGTCGCGCTACGGGAGTTCCGGCGTACCAAGGGCAAACTGGGCTACTTCGAAGCCTTCCGTCGCAGCAAGGATCCGTCCACCTTCACCGTGCTGCTGGAGGATAGCGCGGCCCTGCTCGGCCTGGGTTTCGCACTGATCGGGCTCGTGGCCGCCCAGGCCCTGGACATGCCGGTGCTTGATGGTGTGGCGTCGCTGTGCATCGCCGGCGTGCTTGCCGCCACCGCCTTTCTTCTCGCACGCGAAACCAAGGGACTGCTGGTGGGTGAGCCGGCCCACCCGGCCGTGGCCGAGCGGATCATGGCCGTGGCGGAAACCGATCCCGACCTGCGCCGCGCAAATGGCGTGACCACCATGCAGATGGGCCCCGAACAGGTCGTGGCCATGCTCAGCGCCGAGTTCGAGGATGACCGGAAGACACCGCAGATCGAGGCGTGCATCACCCGCATCGAATCAGCCGTGAAGCGCGAGTATCCGGAACTGGTGGCACTGTTCATCAAGCCGCAGACACCCGAGGTCTATGCCTCCCGCCGCGCGGCACTGGCCGTTCCGCCTGCGCAGGAATGACACTGCGTCTGCGCCCGTTTCACCTGTCTGGTGCCACAGTGCCATCACCGTTTTCCCGAGCCTGCCTCTACCGTGCCGGATTGGTTGCCCGCCTCTCTTCAGATCCTCCCCCGCAGCTTCTACCGGCGCCCGCCCGTCGAGGTTGCGCCCGAGCTGCTCAACAAACTCCTGGTCCGTGACGATGGCCGAACGGGTCGCATCGTTGAAGTCGAAGCGTACGCGGGCAGCGTCGATCCGGCGGCGCACTCCTATCGCGGGCAGACGCCGCGCACGGCCAGCATGTTCGGCGAGGCCGGCCACCTCTATGTCTACTTCACTTACGGCATGCACTGGGGCAGCAACGTTGTCTGCGGCGAAGTGGGTGAAGGCGTGGCGGTGCTGCTGCGGGCCATCGAGCCGCTGGTGGGCCTGGAGCGCATGCGCGAACTGCGTCCCGCCGCGCGCCGCGACCACGATCTGGCCAGCGGGCCCGGCAAGCTCTCGCAGGCCTTCGGGCTGGACCGCAGCTTCGACGGCGCTGATCTGGTGACCGGCAACCACGGCATTGTCATCGCCAGCGACGGCGTGCCGCCGCCGGAGGATCCAGTGGTCGGGCCCCGCATCGGCATCACCCGCGCTGTTGATTTCCCCTGGCGTTGGCACATCCGTGATCATCGTCACGTATCGATCCAGCCACGTCGCGCTTCCGCCCCAGCGAGGAAACGATGATGACCCCGCTCGACAAGCCACTGCGCCGCGAACTGCACATCGACGGCCAACCCTACACTCTCACCGTGGCGCCTGAGGGCCTCAAGCTGGTTGAGAAGGGGCGACGCAAGGGCATCACACTGCGCTGGCAGGACCTGGTATCCGGAGACGCTGCACTGGCCACCGCCTTGCAGGCATCGCTCCAACAGCACTGAGCCGGCGCGCCCACCTCACATCGGCATCACCCCGCCGTGGCGATACATAACGGCGCCCACACTAGCGTAGCGCCAGCCAGCCGCCGCAACCGCCCTCGCCACCCAGCCCTGAAACGCGCCATGGACGAAGCCGAACGACTGCTCGAAATCGAACGACTGCACCTGTTGGATACGCCACCGGAGCCGGTGTTCGATGCCATCGTCGCCGCGGCCCGCGCCGCGACCGGACTGACCATGGGCCTGATCACCGTGGTGGCCGAAGACCGCCAATGGTTCAAGGCCAACATCGGCCTGGAGGGCGTCAGCGAGACCGCCCGCGAGATTTCCTTCTGCACCCATGCCATACGCCAGGACGAGCTGTTCGAGATTCCCGATGCGCGCCAGGACCCACGCTTTTCCACCAATCCGCTGGTCACCGGTGGGCCGCGCATCCGCCACTACGCCGGCATTCCCCTGGGGTCGACGCACGGCGCACGCATCGGCACGCTGTGCCTGCTCGACCCGATGCCCGGTGTGCTGTCACCCTCCCAGCGTGAACTGATGGTGCATCTGGCTCGGGTCACTACCCAGGTGCTGGAACAGCGCAGCACCCTCATGGCGCAGGTTGGCCAGGCCAAGGCGCTGCATCGCGAGCTGAAACGCAGTGAGGACTTCCTGGAGCGTACCAACCGTGCCGCACGGGTAGGCGGCTGGGAGATGGACCTGCTGACCAACGAGGTGCGCTGGACACGGGAAACCAAGCAGTTGCATGGCGTACGCAGCAACTTCACGCCCACGTTGGAGACCGCACTCTCGTTCTATCGCGAGGACAGCCGCAATATCATCCAGGCGGCGGTACAGCGCTGCATCGACGAGGGGACATCGTGGGAAGTGCAGCTGCCGATGACCACGGCCGACGGGCGCGCGATCTGGACCCGGGTGGTCGGCAGCCGGCAACAGGTCGACGGCCATCCGCGCCTGGTCGGGGCAATCCAGGACATTACGGACGAACGAGCCGCGCTGGACGCGTTGGAAGCGAGCGAAACCCGCTACCGTCGGCTGTTCCACTACAGCCTGGGCCTGATCTGCACCCACACGCTGGACGGCACATTGACCTCGGTGAATCCGGCGGCGGTGCAGTCGCTGGGCTTCGAGGAAAGCCAGATGATCGGGCGCAGCCTGTGTGACTTGATGCCGCCGGAAAAACGCGAAGGTTTCAGGGCCTACCTCGCCCGGATCCAGGCAAACCACACCGACGCTGGCGTGATCGAGCTGATTGCCGCCGATGGTACGCGCCACTACTGGGCGTACCACAACGTGCTCGACAACGAAGCCAGCCCGCCCTACGTGCTGGGGCATGCACAGGACGTCACCGCGCTGAGGATGCAGGAGCAGCAGCTGCGCGACATGTCCTTCAAGGATCCGCTCACGCAGTGCTACAACCGGCGTTACCTGCACCGGCTGGATGAACTGATTGACGAGCGCTGGGCCTGCGTGATGTTCGATCTGGACCATTTCAAGCACATCAACGACACCCAGGGCCACCGCCGTGGCGATGCCGTGCTGGTCGAGTTCGCCACCTTCCTGCGCTCGCCGCTGGGCAAGGACGAGACCGTGGTACGGCTGGGTGGCGACGAGTTCATGGTAGTGCTGGTCGCGCCAGCGAATGGCCGCCTGAGCGAACTCGAGCACTGGTACCAGGACCACGCCGCGCTTTCGCCCAGCGCGTTCTCGATGGGTGCGGCCATCAACACGGCCGGTGAGCCCGTGGCCGACACCATCCAGAAGGCGGACAGCCGCCTGTACCGAACCCGCGCGCGCGTGCGTCGGGAGCGACGCGAAGACCCTGCCGCGCGTTGATCACGCCCGTACCGCCACCCAAGCCGGCGCGTGGTCGCTGGCCTTTTCCTGCAGCCGCACCCAACGGTCGACGCCAGCATCCTTCAGTCGCTGCGCCAGTACGGGATTCAACAGCAGATGATCGATGCGCAGCCCACGGTCGCGCTCGGCGTGCTGGCGGAAATAGTCCCAGAAGGTATAGATCGTGGCATCGCCGTGCACCTTCCGCAGCGCATCGGTCCAGCCCTGCGCCAGCAGTCGTTCAAAGGCTTCGCGCACCTCTGGCTGGAACAATGCATCGCGCCGCCAGGCCTTGGGATCATAGACATCGGCGTCTGTGGGAATCACGTTGAAATCACCCAGCAGCAGCGCCGGGTGCGGCAGCTCGACCAGGCTGTGTGCATGCCGGATCAGGCGTTCCATCCAGCGCAGCTTGTAGTCGAACTTGGGCCCGGGCTGCGGGTTGCCGTTGGGCAGGTAGAGGGCACCCACGATGACGCCGTGCACCGCCGCCTCCAGGTAGCGACTCTGCGTATCCTTGGGTTCGCCCGGCAATCGGCGGCGGCTCTCGACCGGCATGGTTCCCCGAGCCAGCAGCGCCACGCCGTTCCAGCGCGCCTCACCCTGCCAGAGCGCACCGTAGCCGGCCTCTTCCAATGCCGCAGCGGGAAACGCGGCGTCGGTGGCCTTCAGTTCCTGCAGGGCAACCACGTCCGGCGATTCCCTGTGCAGCCAGTCCAGCAACTGCGGCAGGCGCGTGCCGATGCCGTTGACGTTGAACGTCGCAATACGAAGCGTTTTGCGGCGGGGCATGGATAAAGGCTCCTCGGCGCAGCGGGACGAGCATTCACTCTGCGCGCCCGGGCATGCATGGGCCGTGGATGCCACGTCATGATGCGGTGCCATTCGGTTCACGAACCGCTGCCACGGCGCACAGCAGGCTGGTCACCCGTGAACAGTGCCGGAGAAGCCCCATGGCGGTGCGTCCGCTGCGCGCGATCTACCAGGTCGACCCGTATCTGTTCCGCGACAGCCAAGGCCGCGGCTGGGGCACCCTGGATGGCATCACCGAAAAGCTGGACTACCTGCAGTGGCTCGGCATCAGCCATGTGTGGCTGCTGCCGTTCTACTGCAACGCCGGCCGTGATGGCGGCTACGATGTCACCGATCACTACCGCATCGATCCACGCCTGGGCGACGAGACCGCCTTCCAGCGCCTGGTCGATGCGGCCGACGCGCGCGGCATCGGCATCATCGTCGAACTGGTGATGCAGCACACCGCCAGCGCGCACCCGTGGTTCGTCGCCGCACAGCAGGGCGACCCGGCCTGGCGCCGCTGGTACCTGTGGAGCGACCACATGCCTGACGACGGCCTGCAGCCGATGTTCCCGCCGATCGAGGCCTCTGTCTGGACATGGGATGCCACGGCCGGCGCGTTCAACCGGCACATGTTCTACCGGCACGAGCCAGACCTCGACCTGGCCCATGCGCCGGTACGCGTGGAACTGCTGCGGGTAATGACGTTCTGGCTGCAGCGCGGCGTGGCCGGCTTCCGCGTGGACGCCGTTCCGTACATGGTCGAGCGCGCCCGCCACGCCGACCCGCGCGACGGTGGGCTGTGGCTGCTGGAGGCGATGCGCGCCACGGCAGACGCGCAGCAACCAGGGCTGCCACTGATCGGCGAAGCGGATGTCCGCGCGTCCCACTACGGTGACTTCCTGTGCCACGGGCGGCGGCTTTCGCACCTGCTGGATTTCCACCTCAACAATCATTTCTTCCTGGCACTGGCACGTGGCGATGCCAGCGAAGTGGCGCGGGTCATGGCCGAGTACGGCCCGCACGCGCCGCCGGACACACGCATTGCCTGGCTGCGCAACAATGATGAACTGGACCTTGAGCAGTTGGAGCCGGATGAGCGCGAAGCGGTGATGGAACGCTTCGCCCCTGAGCGTGGCATGCGCATCTATGGCCGTGGCATCCGCCGCCGGCTGGCACCGATGCTGGAGGGCGACATCGCATGGCAGGCCATGGCCTGGGCGGCGCTGCTGTCGCTGGGCCAGGTGCCGGTGATCCGCTATGGCGAAGAGATCGGCCTCGGTGATTGCCTGGAACTGCCCGAACGCAATGCCGTGCGCATGCCGATGCACTGGCATAATGGCCCAGGGGCTG
This sequence comes from Stenotrophomonas sp. YJH_SMC_40, assembly GCF_059368615.1. NCBI lineage: Bacteria > Pseudomonadati > Pseudomonadota > Gammaproteobacteria > Lysobacterales > Lysobacteraceae > Stenotrophomonas > Stenotrophomonas sp. YJH_SMC_40. The sequence continues at coordinate 219,315 of NZ_JCAFRX010000005.1, forward strand.
GGTTCACCGACGAACCGCGGCATGCCTGGCGCGCGCCACCGGCAGACGGCCCCTACGGTTACCGCACGGTGAACGTCGAGGCGCAACGCGCGACGCCAGGTTCACTGCTGCTGCGGGTGCGCGAGCTGCTGCAGCAGCGCAATGCACATCCCGTGCTGCAGCAGGGTCCTCACACGCTCGACCCGCCCTCACCTGCGCTGCTGATGCTCCGCTACGGTGAGGCACCCCATCAGGCACTGGCACTGATCAACTTCGGCGACGAGCCGGTCGAGGTGGACGTACCCCTGCGCGGTCCGCTGAACACGCTGGTGGGCCACGGCGCCAAGTTGCAGGGTCGCCGCTGTTACCTGGAGGGCCACGGCTATACGTGGCTGGCTGCCGAAGGTGCCTGAGTGCGCAGCGCGGGCAGCACGTGTTCGGCGAAGTCATCGATGAAGCGTTCCTGCTCGCGGTTCACGTTGTGCAGGTAGATGCGATCGAACCCCATTCCCTGCAGCTCCTGCAGCCAGGCCCGAAGCTGGCCCAGGTCTGCCGAGACATGCACGTGCTGGCGCACCATCTCGGCGCTGACCGATCGGGCCTGTGCTTCGAACTGTTCGGGCTGGTCCAGGCCTTCGGCCAGTTCCGGCGACAGCACATTGGCACTCCACTGCTCCATCGCACCTTCCAGCGCCGCCTGTTCGGCGCGCGCGTAGGAGAGCTTGGCCTGCAGGTACATCGGCTTGCCCCTGCCACCGCCTTCCTCGAACGCCGCAACCACACGCCGCAACTGCGCCAGCGGTTGGCTGATGGTGATCAGGCCATCGGCCCAGCCCCCCATCCAGCGTGCGGTTTCCTCGGTGACGGCCGCCCCCAGCAGCGGCAGGGGAAGCGCCGGTCGGCTGTACAGGCGTGCCTTGCGCACCTGGAAGCCACCGTCGTGGTCGACCTGCTCGCCACCCCACAGCCGCCGCATCACCTCGGCCGCATCGCGCAGTGCCTTCTGCCGCTCCCGCTTGGCTGGCCACGGCTGGCCGGTGATGCGCTCGTTCAGGGCCTCGCCGGTACCCAGCGCCAGCCAGATCCGTCCCGGCGCCAGCTGCTCCAGCGTCGCCGCTGCCTGTGCCACCAATGCCGGGTGCTGGCGCAGCATCGGGCAGGTCACCATGCCCAGGGTCAATGCGCTATGCACCGCCAGCGCGCCGGCCCACACCCAGCTGTGGCCGGACTGCCCTTGCGCAGTCGTCCATGGGTGGAAATGGTCCGAGCACATCACGGCCTCGAATCCCGCCTGTTCGGCGCGCAGCGCCAGGCCCAGCAAGGTGGCGGGCGGGAACTGCTCATGCGATGCGTGGTAGCCGATGGTCATCACGGATTCCGTGCGGGGACTGGACACGATGGCAACACCCCTCCAGCTAAAACGGCGTCATGGAAACGAACGCTTCCTGCATCGGGCATCGACGCTGGGCTATCGCCGAGGGCTACATTCCAGCCTGGAGCAACGGCCCGTCACCGGAGATGCAGAGTCACGAAACCTGCTGCGTACTCAATGCCGGCGACGAGCCCGCGCATGTCACGCTCACCCTGTACTTCGAAGACCGTGATCCGGTGGGCCCCTACCGGGTCACCGTGCCGGCGCGACGCACCTGTCACCTGCGCTTCAACGACCTGCAGGATCCGGCGCCGGTGCCGCGCGGCACCGGCTTTGCCACCCTCGTTGAATCCGACCAGCCGATCATCGTGCAGCACACGCGGCTGGATTCACGGCAACCGGCCAACAGCATCATGACCACGATCGCCCATCCGTTGTGAAGTCCTCCGCGCAGGCGTCCACGCTGCAACGACACCGCGCCCTCCGGCCGTTTACCCGTATAGGGGGAGACTGGCGCCGGTTTCCTTACGGAGAGTGACGATGGCCCTGCCCGACTACCCACGCCCGCCCTTCCCCGCCCAACAGCAATCCTTCCCCGGCAAGACCGCGCAGATGCAGCCGCGGCCGGACCACGGCGAGAACAGCTATCGCGGCCATGGCTTGCTGCAGGGCAAGAAGGCACTGATCACCGGCGGTGACAGCGGCATCGGCGCAGCCGTGGCCATCGCCTTTGCGCGCGAAGGCGCCGACGTTGCCATCGCGTTCCTCGATGGTGAGCAGGACGATGCCCGCCATGTGCAGCAGCAGATCGAACAGGCCGGGCGCAAGGCCGTGCTGGTGCCTTGTGACATCAGCGACCCGGCACAGGCGCGCTCGCTCGTGGACCGCGTGGCCAGCGAACTGGACGGCCTCGACATCCTGGTCAACAACGCGGCCTACCAGCGCTACTACGAGCACTTCGATGACATCACCCTGGATGACTGGAAGCGGACGTTCGATACCAATGTCCATGCCGTGTTCAATCTGACCCGGTTGTGCGTCCCGCACCTGCGCGGTGGCGGCGCGATCATCAACACCGCATCGGTCAATTCCAAGCGGCCGACCCCGAACATCCTTCCGTACTCGGCGACCAAGGGCGCGGTGGCCAACCTGACGCTGGGGCTGGCGGGCCTGCTGGCCGAGCATCAGATCCGCGTCAATGCGGTGCTGCCCGGCCCGATCTGGACGCCGTTCATTCCGGCAGGCATGGCCGCCGAGGAGGTCGAGCAGTTCGGCTCGCAGACGCCGTTCGGCCGCCCCGGGCAGCCAGCCGAACTGGCATCGGCCTATGTGATGCTGGCTTCGGACAGTGCCAGTTATACCTCTGGTGCACTGCTGACCATTTCTGGCGGCGCGGCGACGCTGTAGCCTCCATGACCGGATTGCCTGCCTGGATCGAGGACTGGCTGACCGTGGTTGTGCCGGTGGCGGAGGTGCTGGCCATTCTCGGCGTCGCATGGGTGATGGTGCGTGCGCTGGCGTGGCTGCTGGTGCAGGCCCGGCAGCGCGGCAGGCTGGCTCCAGAGCTTCATGTGGGCCTGCGCCGCGGCGGTGCCTTGCTGCTGTATCTGGCGGCCGCGCTGCTGATACTGGAGCGGTTGGGCGTTTCGCGCTCGGTGCTGTGGACCGCGCTGACCGGGTTCATGGCGGTCGGTGCGGTGGCGTTCTTCGCCGCATGGAGCGTGTTGTCCAATCTGTTCTGTTCGTTCCTGATCGTCGCCACGCGCCCGTTCCGCATCAATGACACCATCGAAGTGCTGGAAAGCGTGGACAAGCCGGGCCTGTGTGGTCAGGTGGTGGACATCAACCTGATCTACACCACGCTGAGTGATCGTGGCGAAGGTGCGCGCGGTTGCCTGCTGCGCGTGCCCAACTCGTTGTTCTTCCAGCGCATCACCCGACACTGGGGCGACAGCGGCTATTCGCAGCTGCCAGGAAGCGTGGCGATCAAAGGCAAGGCGCGCTGAGTCGCTGTAGCGCCGAACCCATGCTCGGCTCGCTGCGCGCGGCGCAGGGCGCAGCGCGGTCTGAACGGAGAGTAGCCGAGCGTGGGCTCGGCTTTACACGTGCCATAGCAGGCGAGCCTACTCCGCCGCCAATGCCTGGATCGGGTCCAGCTGTGCGGCATTGCGGGCCGGGAAGTAGCCGAAACCCAGCCCGATTGCAGACGAACATGCCAGCGCGGCGAGCACCGGCCCAGGCGTGAACAGGAACGGCACGCCCAGTGACAGCAGACTGGACAAGGCCCCTACGCCCAACGCGGACAACACGCCCAGCACCCCACCGAACAGGCAGATCAATACGGCCTCGATCAGGAACTGGCGCAGGATGTCGCCCTGCCGAGCCCCCACCGCCAACCGCACACCGATCTCGCGCACGCGCTCCTTCACCGACACCAGCATGATGTTCATCACGCCCACGCCGCCGACCACCAGCGCCACCGCCGCAATCGCCGAAACCAGTGCCGCCATCGTCTGGCTGGACTTCATCACCGCCTTGCGGATCTGGTCCGAGTTGTAGATGAAGAAATCGCGGCGCCCATGCAGCCGCTGCAGTTCCGCACCCAGCGAGGACTCAGCTGCACGGGTTGGTACGTCATCGCGCACGCGTACGGTGATGCTCTCCAGCCGCTGGCTGCCAAGCAGGCGCGAGGCCGCCGAGGTGTAAGGCACGTAGACCGTGGGCGTCGCGCCGCCTGCGAATGCACTGGCACCCACCACCCCGATCACGTCCACCGGCATGCCGCCCAGCAGCAGCGTGCCGCCGATCGGATTGCCGTTGAACAATGCCTTGGCCGCCTTCTGGTCGACCACGCCCACTGCGCGATGCGCCTCCACCTCGGCATCGGTGAAGAACCGGCCCGCCTTCAGGCGCAGCCCGCGCACTCGGGGTAGATCAGCGCCCACGCCAAGGACCTGTGTATTGGCGCGCCGGTTGCCCTGCAGAGCGGCCACCGAGCTGCTCAGGTTGGGGCTTACGCTGTCTACGTAACTCAATGCGGCCAGGTGATCGGCATCGTCCACGACCAGCGATTCGATCTCGGCCGAGCGCGGGTCGCCGAAATCCGCACCCGGGAAGATCTCCAGCGTACTGGCACCCAGTTCGTTGATCTGTGACTCGACCTGCGCCTGTGCGCCCTTGCCCAACGCAACCACGGTCACCACCGCAGCCACGCCGATGATGATGCCCAGCATGGTCAGCAAGGTGCGCAGGCGATGGGCCAGCATCGAACGTACCGCCATCCGTGCCGCTTCCCTGGTCGCATCCAGGCGCGCGCGGCGCTCGGCGCCCGGTTCCGTGCTGCGCTCGGGCGCGACGGCCTTGCGTGCGACCGCAGGATCACCCGTACCACGGTCGGATACGACCCGGCCGTCTGCGATCTCGATCACGCGTGAAGCGTGCGCGGCAATCGCCGCATCATGGGTCACCAGGATCACGGTATGGCCTTGCGCATGCAGGCGCTTGAGTTCGACCATCACCTGCCTGCCGCTGGCATGATCCAGCGCACCGGTCGGCTCGTCGGCCAGCACGATGGCGCCGCCGTTCATCAGCGAACGCGCAATGGAAACGCGCTGCTGCTGGCCGCCGGACAGCTGGCTGGGCCGGTTCGCGGTCCGCTCGCCCAGGCCAAGCGTTTCCAGCAGCAGGCGGGCACGCGTGGTGCGCGCATCGGCCTCCACCCCGGCATAGACGGCGGGCAGGGCCACGTTCTCGGTAGCGCTCAGGTTCTCCATCAGGTTGTAGCGCTGGAAGATGAAGCCGAAATGCTCGCGACGCAGGTGCGCCAGTTCATCGGGCGACATCTGCTCGGTTGCGGCGCCGTGCACGCGGTAGCTGCCTTCGGTTGGCCGGTCGAGGCAGCCCAGGATGTTCATCAGCGTGGATTTTCCCGAACCGGACGGGCCGATGATGGCGATGAACTCGCCCGCCGCGATGCGCAGCGACACGTCCTTCAACACCACCACCTCGCCAGCGGCCGAGCGGTAGGCGCGCGATACGCCATGCAGTTCCAGCAGCGCGTCAGCCATGCTCACATCCCCAGCAGGCTGGTGGGCTCGGCTTCCGCGCCGCTGGGCGCCTGCCCGACCACCACGTTCTCGCCCGCCTTGAGGCCGGACAGGATCTGCACCGCAGTAGCGGTGCGCAGGCCGGTCGTCACCGCGCGCTCGTGGACACGGCCCTTGGCATCGACCACCTGTACGGTCGCGCGGTTGCCCGCCTTGTCGTCGCTCTCGGAAACTGCCGTCAACGGCACCTGCAGCGCATTGGCGGCGCGCGCCAGCTGGATCGTCACCTTCACCGTCATCGACGGCTTCAGTTTCAGGCCTGGATTGGGTACGTCAAACAGCCCGGCGTAGTACACCGCCTTCGGCGTCTGCGCCGATCCACCCGTGTTGCCAGTGGCCACATCGGCAATCGACGATGGCGCAGGTTCAAGCTGCTGCAGATGCGATTCGTAGCGGCGTCCGCCCGGCCCCAGCGTAGAGAACCACAGGGGTTGGCCAGGCGCGATCAGCTCCACGTCGGCCTCCGCGATCTCGGTGCGAACCGTCATCGTGTCCATCTGTGCCAGCATTACGATGGTCGGCGTGGTCTGCATCGAGTTCAGCGTCTGCCCGGCCTTGGTGACGATGGCCACGATGTAGCCATCGGAAGGTGAGACGATGCGGGTGTAGCCCAGGTTGATCCGCGCCGTTTCCACCTGGGTCAGCGCCTGCTCGATCTGGGCCTGCAGCGCTGCGACGTCAGAGCGCGCCGCTTCGCGCGCCACCCGCGCGGACTCGAAACCTTCCTGCGAGACCAGCCGAGACGCCACCAGCTGCGACTGGCGCTCATGCACGCGGATGGCCTGGGCGTAGCGCGCCAGGCTGGCGGCATGCTGGGCACGCAGCGCATTGGCAGCCGCTTCGGCGCTGCGCAGGGCGATGCGCTGCGGCTGCGAATCCACTTCGGCAATCAGATCACCAGCGTGCACACGCTGGCCCAACACCACATGCAGGCGCTTGACCTGGCCCGATACCTGCGCACCCACCGCCACCAGTTCCTTGGGGTTGACCCGGCCAACGGCCTGCACGGTCTTTTCCAGGTCCGCCACCCTTGCCGGGGCCGTGATCAGCGCGGCATCATCACTTTCGGCGAACAGCCACCAGCCGGTGCCGCCTGCAAGAAGCGCAACGATTGCGGCAATGATCCAGGTCCTGCGGTTGTTCATCGGAAGGCTCGCATGCACGCAGCCACCGGATGTGACCGCAGAAGCCGCAGTCTGGGAGGTGGTGGTGGATGTTTCTTGGAGCCACTGTGGAGATTGCATGGAGGCCGCACATCCGTTCAGGCACGGCATCCGCTCCTGAACGGCACGGATCGCGTCCATGAAATCTCGACACAATCTCGACCAAGTCTCCATCAACGGCCCCTAGCCTTGTCGGCCTCGCCGACTGCGTTCCCGCCGTGTCCCTCCCGTTTCCTGACCTGCCTCCCATCGATGTCCGCCGCGCCTACCTCGCCTGGTGCGCGCCTTCGCCGTGGCTGCTTGCACTGGTAATGGCGTCGACCAGCGCCTGGATGCTTGCCAGCGCGAACCCGGCGCCGCCCCTGCTGGCGGGCGCCGGTGCCGCCGCGCTGGTGTGCTTCCGCAGCGAAGGCCCCGCCCATTCGGCGCGCACGGGCACCCTGGCGTCGCTGGTGCTGATCGGCTTCGCGGCCTGGTCCGCCTCCAGCGCTGGCCTGAGTCTCATGCCTGCAGGGATAGCGGCGGTCCTGGTGGCTGCGTTGCTTGCCCGGCGCCTGTGGGCCCTGGTCCGCATGGCCCGCCGCTTGCAGGACCGGGTGGACGCAACGGGCATGCAATCACGGTGGAGCAAGCTGCCTGCGGCCGTATCGGCCCTGCTCGCACAGCACCTGCGCGGGACCGCAACGCTGCGCCCGCCCTGCAGCACACGCTGGTGCTGGCCACCCTCGCCTGGGCCGCCCACGAAGAAGCACAGACCCTGGAACGGCCACGATGACACCGCCGCCGGCACTCCCCATCTCGCACTTGAAACTGCAGCGTTCAATGAAGACCGATGCACGCACGCACCAGGCGCCCCTGGTGCTGATTGCCGAGGATGAAGGCGAAATTGCTGACATTCTCGGCGCCTACCTGGCCCGCTCCGGGTTGCGCAGCGCCCGCGCCGCCGATGGCGAAGCCGCCCTCGCCAGCCACCGCCAGCTGCGCCCCGACCTGGTGCTGCTGGACGTGCAGATGCCGAAGTTGGATGGCTGGCAGGTCCTGAGTGAGCTGCGCCGGCGCGGCAACACCCCGGTGATCATGCTCACCGCACTGGACCAGGACGTGGACAAGCTCACCGGCCTGCGCGTCGGCGCCGACGACTATGTGGCCAAGCCCTTCAATCCGGCCGAGATCGTCGCCCGCATCCAGGCGGTGCTGCGCCGTAGCGCGAAGCCCATGGCAGAAGAACCCAACGGGCTGATCCGGCAGGGCCCGTTCGAGATCGACCTGCGCAGCCATGAGGTCACCGTGCGCACCGATGACCATGTGCACGCTTTGAATTTCACACTCACCGAGTTCCGTTTGCTGGTGCACATGGCGCGCGCACCGCGCATGGTGCACAGCCGGCTGGATCTTCTCCAGAGCTGCCTGCCGGAAGGCGATGCGCAGGAGCGCACCGTGGACAGCCACGTCAGCAAGCTGCGCCGCAAGCTGGAGGACGTAGGCGTCATCGGCATTCCCGCCACCATCCGCGGTGTCGGCTACCGCTTCCTGGACTGAACCGATGAACCCCAAAGGCAAGAGCATCGGGCGCCAGATCACGCTGTCCATCACGGTCGCGTCGCTGTGCTCGACCGTACTGTCGATCAGTGGTTTCTACCTGTTCTATTACCTGATGGAGGTGTTCTATCCACGCTGGTACGACGAACCGGAAACCATCATGCCGTCGGGCCTTGAATGGCTGTGGATCGGCCTGACCGCAACCGTCGTCGTTGCGCTGGCCACATTGATCGCCTCGCGCCTGACCCGGCGCATCATCACCCCACTGAACTCGGTGGCCGAAAGCCTGCGTCGCGTGGCCAGCGGTGATCTGGAGGCGCGTGCGCGCGGCGGCGACAGCTCGATGACCGAGGCCGCCACACTGGTCAGCGACTTCAATTCGATGGCCGAGCGATTGAGCCGGATGTCGGAGAACCGCGTGTTCTGGAACGCGGCGATCGCACACGAACTGCGCACACCAATGACCATCCTGCGTGGCCGCCTGCAGGGCATCGCCGAAGGCGTGTTCGAGCCGGGGCCGGAGCAGTTCAACAGCATGCTCACCCAGCTGGAGGGCCTGACCCGCATCATCGAGGACCTGCGCGTGGTCAGCCTGGCCGAAAGCGGTCACCTGGATTTGCGCCTACAGCGCAGCGATGTCAGCGTGCAGGTGGCGGCGGTGGTCGAAGCGATGTCCGGGGCGTTGACCGAAAGTGGTTTCTCGGTGACCTTGGGCGCGCGGCCGTCGCTGGCCGACTGCGATCCGGCACGCATCCGCCAGGCGGTGCTGGCGCTGCTGGAAAACGCGCGCCGCCATGCCATTCCCTGCCCGCTGCGAGTGCACGTGACGCTGGCCGAGCGCCATTGCACCGTGACCGTTGAGGATGGTGGCCCCGGTGTGCCGGACGAGCTTCGCGACAGCATTTTCGAAGCCTTCCAGCGCACCGATGTGTCGCGCTCGCGGCAGAGTGGTGGCTCCGGGCTTGGCTTGGCGGTGGTGCGCGCGATTGCCGTGGCCCATCACGGAACGGCGCGATGCAGGGCGACCGAACGCGGTGGTAGCGCGTTCGAGATCCGCTGGCCGGTGCACGCGCGTCGTTGAGGGCCATCGCTGCCCTGGAAAGCCCGAAATGCCGGAACTGCCTGGGTAGAGTCGACTGTCAGTCGACTTGCGCGCGCAAGCGCGGGTTCTTCCAGCAGTTCGCAAAGAGCAGTCGACCAACAGTCGACTCTACCCCCGACCCACCCAGGCATCCCATGCAACACACCCACGATCCAGCGGCCGCCGCCGGCAGCATCGGCCAGCAGAATGCGGCCGCCACCCTGAAGGCGATCCTGCGCACCTATCCCTGGCAGCTCACCGGCACGTTCTCGCTGGTGGCGCTGGAGAACACCCTGCTGCTGGCCTATCCGTTGTTCGCCGGCTTCGCGGTGGACGCGATCATCAACGGCAACATCGGCCATGCCGTCTCCTATGCCGGCGTGGTACTGCTGTTCTGGCTGGTAGGTGCCGCCCGTCGAGCGGTCGATACGCGCACCTTCACCCGCATCTATGCCGATCTAGCAGTGAGCGTGGTGCAGGCGCAGCGCCGCCTGGGCCAGGCCACGTCCACCTCGGCGGCACGCGTGGTGCTGGCCCGCGAGTTCGTCGACTTCTTTGAAAAGCACGTGCCGATCATCGCCACCGCACTGGTATCCATGTTTGGCGCTGCGGTCATGCTGCTCGCAATTGAACCGCTGGTCGGTGGAGCCGCTCTCCTCGCGCTGTTCGGTGCTCTCCTGCTGCTGCCGTCGTTCGCGCGTCGCAACGAGCAGTTGCATGGGCGCCTCAACAACCGCCTGGAACAGGAAATCCGACTGGTGGACCGGGTCAGTCACTCGGTTTTGCGCCGTCACTACACCACGCTGTCACGCCTGCGCATCCTGCTCTCCGATCGCGAAGCCGGCGCCGTGCTGGCCGTCGGCGCGACGGCAGCAGCCCTGTTCGCACTGACCATCGGCCGCCTTGCCACCACCGATGGCGTTACCCCCGGTCACGTCTATGCGGTGATGACCTATCTGTGGACCTTCGCCGGCAGCCTGGACGATGCACCGTCGATGGTGGATCAGCTCGCGCGGCTGAAGGACATCGGCCGGCGAGTCAGCCCCGGCATGGACGATGCAGACCACAAGGACGCCGCTTGACCGGTAGATGCCCACCTTGGTGGGCACCGATGGAAGCCAGCGCCAACCAAGGTTGGCGGCTACCAGGCCTGAGCGGCGTTGCTCTGGTAGATGCCCACCTTGGTGGGCACCGGCGGGAGCCCGCGCCAACCAAGGTTGGCGACTACCGGGCGCGATGGGTACCCATGCGCCGCTTAGCGCTACAGGAACCCCGCCATCCGCTGCAGTTCGTCGTCCAGCGCGCCACGAAATACCTTGTCGCGGGCCAGCGACCTGCCGGCATAGCCCACGTTCGACACCAACTCACCCTCGCGCATGCTGAGGTTGGCCCAGCCCACCACCTGGTCGTGCCACAGTACCGGCAACGCGTAGTAGCCGTATTGACGCTTCGGTGCAGGCGTGTAGGCCTCGAACTTGTAGACCCAATCCCACAGCAACTCGAAACGGCGGCGGTCCCACACCACCGGGTCGAATGGCGCCAGCAGGCGCACCTGTTCGTCCGGCGCATGGCGGCGCCAGCGCGGATTTTCGTCTTCCGGCCAGTACCAGGTGGTGCCCTCCAACGTGCAGCTGGCCAGCTGCTGCTTGGCCAACGCCAATGCCTTGCGGGTCTGCTCGGCCAGATGTGGTGCGCCATAGCCCAGCAGGCGCACCAGATAGGTCAGGCTGGCCGAAGGCAGCGGTGCGTACTTGCGCACCACCAGATCGATCAGGGCGGCGGCACGTTTGATCTGCGCCTGTTCGCTGGAATCGGGCTCGGCATGATCGGCCACCGCGTAGATGCGCGTACCGCTATCGCGCCGTTGCACGCGCAGCAGGCCGCGGTAGTGCATGCCGTCCAGCAGATGGGTACTGGCATTGCTGGTGCCGCCCCAGTAGTTGATCACCCGCCCATGCGCGAACGCCTGGTCGACCTCGCGTGGGTGCACGCTGCCGCGCTCGCGCACGAAGGCCAACACGTCGGCCGCACGGCGATGGGTCTCGGCGTCCCACTCGCGTTTGGAGACACGCGGGTGCATCAGTGCCAGATGCTCACGCGGCAGGAAGCCGTAATTCACCAGGCAATCCTCTTCCACCGGCAGACGCGTGTAGCGGCGCTCCAGGTCACCAGCGCGGTAGTCCTTCACCCGGTGGCGCAGGGTCAGGTCCTGTGCGCGTGCCGGTGCCCGGATCGGGTCGGCCTGCACGAAGCCCAGCCGCCGTATCGCGGTCAGCAGCGTGGTCGGCTTGAACAGGGTGCGCGCCACCGCGTAGCGGCGAAGGTCATCGAGAGTAGGCGTGGCAGGCATGGCCGCATTGTAGATCCACGCCATGCGTAGGTGGGGCCGTGGCGAACCGTGCAACGGCATCCACGCATGGCGTGGATCTACCGAAGCCGCGATACCTCCAGCGAACCGATCACCAGCGCCCGCATGCCCTGCTTGAACTCGGTGATCACCTGCCCCTCCTCGTCATCCGCAATCGCGTAGATGGTGTCGGCGCCGGCGATGCAGTAGAACGCGATCGTGGCCAGCAGCCAGCGCGCCTTGTCCACCGGCAGGCCGAACACCTCGGCCACGTGCGCCTGGTGCGAGGCGATCTTCTCCAGCATCGGCGCGGTCGCCACCGTGCGCCGAAGCAGGTACGGCGGCAGCCCGGGATGCGCCTTCACCACCTCGCACAGTGACTCCACGAACCCCATCAGGTAGGCCTCCAGCCCACCCGGTGCGTCAATCGACGCGCGCGGAATCTGCCAGCGCTGGAACACCGCCTCCGCCACCAGGCGCTTCAACGCCTCCAGGTTGGCCACGCGCTTGTACAGCGCTGCCTGGGTCACCGCCAGTTCGGCGGCCACGTTGGCCATGGTCAGGTTGGGCAAGCCCAGGCGGATGCCGATGTCGGCCAGGCGCTCCGGGGTGATGGTGGGCGGGCGGCCACGGGTCGGCGCCGTTGGATCGGGGTGGGTGTTCATACCCTGCTGAGGGTGCCAGCAAAGGGACCCTCTTGTCCGCTTGGATTGATTTAGTTTACTTTACTCAACTAATTAGGAATGCGTCCAGCACGCTGCCCGTAATCGAGCCCATGGCTCACCTCTCGCCAGGTCCCCACCCAGCCAACAACCCTGCGCTGCGCCCTACCCCCGTGCTTGCCGTCGGCAGCGCGCCAGGCGCGCTCGCGCCTGCGATTCACAGGACTCTGGCATGACCGTTTACAACTTCACTTCTGCGCAGCTTCGCGCTGCGGCCGCATTCTCCGGCCTGATGCATCCGCCGGGCATGCCCATGCGCTACCGGATGTCAGCCCTCGCGCTGGGGCTGCTGGCCTCGTTTGCCGCGCTGGCCGACACCGCACCGTCCACCCTGCCCTCGGTGCAGGTGCAGGAACAGCGCCGGGTCACTGCGGACTATGCGGGCGGGCAAGTGGCCGCCGGCAGCCGCGTCGGCCTGCTCGGCGACAAGGACTTCATGGACACGCCGTTCAGCACGGTCAGCTACACCGAGTCGTTCATCCGCGACCGCCAGGCCATGGACCTGACCGACGTCATCGCCGCCACCGACCCCACGGTGTTCAGCAATGGCGTCACCGGTTCGTGGAGCGAGAACTACGCGATCCGCGGCTTCGCCTCCAACACCAGCGACACCACCTTCAATGGCCTCAGCGGCATGGCGCCGTACTACCGCACTTCCCCGGAGATGTTCGAACGCATCGAGGTGCTGAAGGGTCCCTCCGCGCTGCTCAACGGCATGCCGCCGGGCGGTTCGGTTGGTGGCAGCGTCAACCTGGTCCCCAAGCGTGCCGGCGATCAACCGCTGCTGCGCGTCAGTGCCAACTTTGCCTCCGATGCGCAGTTCGGCACCCATGTGGATATGGGCCGTCGCCTGGGCGCCGACAAGCAGTTCGGCATCCGCTTCAACGGCGCGTACCGTGACGGAGATGGCGCCGTGGGCAAGCAGAGCAAGAAGGTACAGCTCGGTTCGCTGGCATTGGACTGGCGCGGCGAACGTGCGCGGCTGTCGGCCGATCTGTACAGCGCCGATGACCGCGTGGACGGCCCCGCGCGTGGCGTCGGCCTGGCACCGGGCGTCGCCATTCCGCGGCCGCCACGCGGCGATACGCTGATCAACCCGGACTGGGCCTACGTGGACAGCCAGGACAAGGGTGCGATGCTGCGCGGCGAACTGGACATCAACGATAGCCTGATGGCCTACCTGGCCTACGGCACCAGCAAAACCGACTACCGCTACAACGGTTCGATCAGCGCGCAGATCCTCAATCCGGCTGGCGACTTCAGCACGGTGATCGGCCAGCTCGCCTTCGATATCAAGAAGCAATCCGCAGATGCCGGCCTGCGCGGCTCGTTCCACACCGGCAGCGTCGGCCACCAGTGGGCCGCCAACGTCACCCACTACCAGCACACCCAGAACGACTACGGCCGCCGCAGCGTACCGGGCTGGGACTGGACCACCAATCTGTATAACCCGATATGGGGCCCGGCGGCACCGTTCGTCGCGCCGCATATTTCGCATACCGAGCTGAAGCTGGACAGCCTCGGTTTCGCCGACACCCTCGCCTTCGCCGATGAGCGCGTGCAGTTGACGCTGGGCGTGCGGCGCCAGCAGGTGGTCAGTGAGACCTTCAATGTCGCCAGTGGTGCGCGCACCTCGCGCTACGACGAGAGCGCCACAACGCCGGCCGCGGCCCTGCTGGTGAAGGCCACCGACACGGTCTCCCTCTATACCAACTACATCGAAGGCCTCAGCCAGGGCGCCACCGCGCCGATGACCGCTGCCAATGCCGGTGATGTGTTCGCACCGTTCCGTACCAAGCAGAAGGAGCTGGGCCTGAAGCTGGACCTGGGCAGCTTCGCGCACACCTTGAGCGTGTACGAGATCAAGCGACCGAGCAGCTACACCGACCCGATCACGAATATCTTCTCGTTTGGCGGCGAACAACGTAACCGTGGCGTGGAATGGGGCTTCTTCGGTACGCCGCTGGATGACGTGCGTTTGCTGGGTGGCGTGGCCTACGTGCAACCAAAGCTGACCCGCACGGCAGGCGGTGTGAATGAGGGGCGTATCGCCACTGCCGTAGCGCAACGGCAGGCCAAGCTGGGTGTGGAATGGGATGTGCCGACCTTGCAGGGCCTCACCCTGACCGGCAATGCCACGGCGATGTCGAAGCAGTACATCAGTGCCGACAACAGCCTGTCTGTGCCGGGGCGCACGTTGTTCGATGTGGGGGCGCGCTACAGCACGACGCTGGCCGGGCGACCACTTGCGCTGCGCGCCACCGTCAACAACGTGACCAACAAGTCGTACTGGGGCATGCCGCTGCTGTCGAGCTTGGCGCTGGGTGCACCGAGAACGGTGCTGGTGTCGGCGACGATGGATTTCTGAAAGACATCCACGCATGGCGTGGATCTACTGGAAATCCATCAGTAGAGCCAGGCCATGCCTGGCTGACGCCATATCGATCCACCAACAGCATCCACGCATGGCGTGGATCTACGTTTCATTCCGGGTGCAGGCAATAGATGGCATGGCTGGTCAACGCCAATGCAGCCAGCTTCAGCCCTTCCATCACGCGATCGCCCACGTACTGGTCCGGGCCGCCATTCTGACGGGCGCGCTCGGCCGCCAGCAGGATTTCCTGCACGATGCGCAGCCCGGCCAGTGCACCATCAGCATCAGCCAACGCCAGGCAACGGCCCGGTAGCTGATGGCGCTCGGGCCAAGGCTGGCCGTCGGCGGCAGCGCCCAGCCCGATGCGATGCAGCAGGGTCATCAGGCTGTTGGGGTCGAATGGAATGCCGTGCCCCTCATCGGCATTGGCCGGGGCGCGCTGATGGGGGAACTCCGATGCGTTCATGGCAGGTCTCCGTGCAAGGCATGCGGGACCACCGCCCTTAACAAAGGCGGCGGACGGTACGTGGCTGGAATCCGGTGGTTGTGTGAAGACAGTCCGGTAGGCACGCTTGCGCGCACCTCCACGCACCGCCCGCCATAAGGCGCGGACGGGTTGTCAGCCGGCGCCGCACAAGGCGACGCCGGCTGACAAGCGCGAACAACACAACCAACGGGGATTCCAGCCCCCGGCCATCCTTTTTCGATGGCACCCCATCATGTGCACAACGGGGTGGCAGGCGCCAACAACCCAAGTGCAAAGACAGCAACGTTCACGCAGTGGCAGCATTGTCGCATATCGACAATCGCGCCGAAAATTCAATAACTTGCACCACGCCAATGGCGGCATGCTTCACCCATGCCTGCGACGCGCATTCTTTGACTGCGTCTGGCATTCGAGACATGCGACATGCCGGTTCCGACATTACGCAAGCAGATGGGCAATCAACGCCAGCACCGCCAGATGCCCTACGTAGTACCCATAGAACATCCAGCGCCAGCGCGGCAGTTGCCACGGCACCCGCGTGGCCAACAGCACCACCGGAACGGCCAGCAGCGCCCAGCCGTTGTGGTTGGCCCAGCACACCGCTGCAAGCCCAACCAGCAACAGCCACCACGCCCGATGCCGGAACGCGATCCAGGCCAGCAGCACGCAGCCCACACCGGCCCATTGGTAATCCACGAACATCGGCAACACGCCGGCGGCAAGCAACAGCTGCACCGGCCGATTGTTCGCCAGCGCATGCACGGCCACTGCAGCAAAAGCAAAGGTGAGCAGGATGTTGAGCGGCAGCCAGGAACCGAACGCCAGTGCATGCAACGGCTGCGCGATCACGCCCCATAAGGCCAGTCTGCGCATCGACTTGCGCAGGTCGGCGCCGGGCTGGGCCAGGTTGCAGGCCATCACCAGCGCGAACAGCGGGAACGCGATACGCCCCAGTTCGCTGACCACCGGCACGTAGCCGCCGAAGACCACCTTGGCCACATGATCGCCGGTCATGGCCAGCAGTGCGATCCACTTCAGCAGCTCGCGAGCGCCACTGCTGAGGCCGGGGTCGAAGGTGAACATCCGTGTCGGGGTTGCTTGCATCATCGAAGCTTATGCGCATCGGCAAGCGCATTTCCATCACCGGGCAGGCAGCCAGCGCTGCCGGGTGCCACGGGTGGGGGTATGCTGGCCGCCCCTGCTTGTGAGGCCCCCGCCATGCGCACCCTGTACCCCGCCATCGAGCCCTATCGCGAGTTCACCCTGCCGGTGAGCGATCTGCACACGCTGCACATCGAAGAGTGCGGCACGCCGGAGGGCATTCCGGTGGTGTACCTGCACGGCGGCCCGGGTGCTGGCATCTCGCCGACCCATCGCCGCTTCTTCGACCCAGCGCGCTACCGCATCGTGCTGATCGACCAGCGTGGCAGCGGCCGCTCCACACCGTTTGGCGAACTGCGCGACAACACCACGCAGGATCTGGTGGCCGACATCGAGAAGGTGCGCGAGCACCTCGGCATCGAACGTTGGTTGGTCTACGGCGGCTCCTGGGGTTCGACGCTGTCGCTGGCCTATGCACAGGCACATCCCGAGCGCGCTACTGGCCTGATCGTGCGTGGTGTGTTCCTCGGTCGTGAGATCGAGAACCGCTGGTTTGCCGAGGCCAACGGCGGTGCGCGCTGGATCTTCCCGGAGCGCTGGGACCGCTATGAGGCCTACATTCCAGAAGCCGAGCGCGGCGACATGATCGCCGCCTACTGGAACCGCATGGACGGCCCGGATGAAGCGACCCGCATCGAAGCCGCGCAGGCCTGGCTGGGCTGGGAAGACAACGCCGCCACCCTGCAGCACGACGTGGATGCCGAATCCACCGATGATCCGCTGGATACGCTGGCGAAGGCCCGTATTGAAGCGCACTACTTCCGCAACGGCATCTTCCTGGAACCCGACCAGCTGCTGCGCGATATCGATCGCATCCGCCACCTCCCGGGTGTGATCGTGCAGGGGCGCTACGACATCATCTGCCCGGCGCGCAGCGCGTGGGACCTGGCCAAGGCCTGGCCGGAAGCGCGGCTGGAGATGGTGACCTCCGGCCACAGCGCCAACGAGCCGGCCACGGTCGATGCGCTGGTGCGGGCGACGGATGCGTTTGCCGACCGTTTCTGAGCAGATGGGGAGTGCCGGCCGCTGGCCGGCATCCCACCGTTCGAGGGTAGGGCCAGCTCCGTGCAATCGCTGCTGCGCGGCCCGGTGAATGGCGGCCCACCGGCAACGGTCCACAGGCCCCATTCTTCGCAGCCCGCTTACAGCCCCGCGCAGAAGATCCGGCCGTGGCCACCACACCGGTGGTTCGCCCTTTCCCCAGGAGCACGCCATGACCGGTTACCGCTGCCTTCCCATCGCTCTCTCGCTGTGTGCGGGTCTGCTGCTGGGCGCCTGTTCCAAGACCCAGGAGGCCAGCAAGGCAACGGCCGCCGAGGACGTGACCGAAGTAAGGCTCATCCCTGCCTA
This sequence comes from Stenotrophomonas sp. YJH_SMC_40, assembly GCF_059368615.1. Classification (NCBI taxonomy): domain Bacteria; kingdom Pseudomonadati; phylum Pseudomonadota; class Gammaproteobacteria; order Lysobacterales; family Lysobacteraceae; genus Stenotrophomonas; species Stenotrophomonas sp. YJH_SMC_40. The sequence continues at coordinate 236,996 of NZ_JCAFRX010000005.1, forward strand.
CGAATCGCTGGACAAGGACAAGGACGGCATCGTCACGCTGGCCGAGGTGGATGCCGTGGCACCGGACTGGGCCGAACGACTGCACTCCTGCGACACAGACCGCAACAAGACGCTGAGCCGTGGCGAGTACGACGTGTGCAAGCAGACCAGCGCTTCGCATTGATCCATCACTGAACCCTCGATTGGCGCTACGGGTACCCGGCTATACCAAGGTATAGCCGGGCTAACCCACGAGCCTCTAGGCCTGCCCCATTCAGGGGCGGACAATAGCGCCACTGGCCAGGGCAACCCTGGCCGGCACCCTCCCCTCATGGAGACGCAGATGGACCCCGACCCTGCCGGGCGCGACGCGCCCCGGATGACCGCTTGTTGCCTGTTCCTGGCGCCTGCCCGCCGGTCCCTGCCTGCCTGAGTGACGGGGGATCGCCAGGTGCCGCCTGCCTGGAGATCGCCCCCATGTCCTACAAGATCCTCTACATCACCCTGCGCCGCCTGATCGGCGAGCGCGATGTCGCCGCCCTGCGCAGCCAGCTGCTGCAGCACGGCCCGGTGATGTTCGCCCGTTCCCTGTCGCTCGGTTCGCCACGCGTGGTGGCTGACGCGCTGTCGCTGCTGCCGATCAGCGAGCGCATCACCGTGCTGCGTCATCTGCCCTACCCCCTGCGCGATGCCATGAAGCCGCTGTGCATCGGCGGCAGCCAGCGCCTGCACATGCAGCCGTGGTCGCCGGCGGTGCTGGCGATGCGCCACGCCTGACCTGTTCCAACCGTTCCGTTCGTGTTCCGGCCGCGGCCGGCTCTGAAATTCGAGGAGAGTCCCATGAGCCTGCTCAACGCCTGGTTCAATGCCTTCCTGCGCAGCCGTCGCGCAGGCAACCTGTTCCGCCGCCGTGCGATGCCCGAAGCTGGATTCGGCCCGGGCAGCGCCGAAGCTGCGCCGTTCGCGCTTACCACCGGCCTGGTCACCCTCGCCCAGCAGGAGGAAGCCGAGCTGCTGGCCACGCTGGAATCGCACGCCGACGGCCTCAGCCCGCATGAAGCCGAGGAGCGGCTGGCCGCGCTCGGCCCCAACGAGGTGGATCACGAAAAGCCGCTGCCGTGGTGGCGGCACCTGTGGCAGTGCTACCGCAATCCGTTCAATCTGCTGCTGACCGTGCTGGCGGCGGTGTCCTGGCTGACCGAGGACATCAAGGCCACCGTGGTGATCGGTGCGATGGTGCTGCTGTCCACGCTGATCCGCTTCGTGCAGGAGGGGCGTTCGAACCGTGCCGCCGAACGACTGAAGGCACTGGTCGGTAATACCGCACGCGTGCTGCGCCGCAATCCGGGTACCGAAGCCGCCGATGTGGCTGACCAGTACTTCGGTGCGCACCTGCACAGCCGCCGTCCGGCGCGCCTGCTGGACCTGCCGATCCGTGAGCTGGTGCCCGGCGACCACATCGTGCTGTCGGCAGGCGACATGATTCCGGCCGATTGCCGCGTGCTGACCGCCAAGGACCTGTTCGTCGCCCAGGCCGCGATGACCGGCGAATCGCTGCCGGTAGAGAAGTTCGCGCACCCGGGCGACGGCCTGGCCGGCCTGCTGGAACAGCACAACCTGCTGTTCATGGGCACCAATGTGGTGTCCGGCACGGCCACCGCCGTGGTGCTGGCCACCGGCAACCGCACCTACTTCGGCACGTTGGCCCAGCGCAGCACCGCCACCGACCGTGCGCCGACCGCATTCCAGGCCGGCGTCAACAGTGTCAGCTGGCTGCTGATCCGCTTCGCGCTGGTGATGGTGCCGTTCGTGCTGCTGATCAACGGCTGGACCAAGGGTGACTGGACCGAGGCGTTTCTGTTCGCGCTGTCGGTGGCAGTGGGCCTGACGCCGGAGATGCTGCCGATGATCGTCACCTCCACCCTGGCCAAGGGTGCGGTGCTGCTGTCGCGGCGCAAGGTGATCGTCAAGCGCCTGGATGCGATCCAGAACTTCGGCGCCATGGAAGTGCTGTGCACCGACAAGACCGGCACGCTCACCCAGGACAGGATCGCGCTGGAGCGCCACACCGATGTGTTCGGCCACGATTCGGAAGACGTACTGAAGTTCGCCTATCTCAACAGCCACTTCCAGACCGGGCTGATCAACCTCCTGGATCGCGCGGTGCTGGAGCACGTGGAGCTGCAGAGTTCGCTGCGGCTGTCGCAGGACTACCACAAGGTGGACGAGATTCCGTTCGACTTCGAGCGCCGCCGCATGTCGGTGGTGGTGTCCGAGCGCGAGGACCATCATGAGCTGATCTGCAAGGGCGCGGTGGAAGAAATGCTGGCGGTGTGCAGTACCGTTCGCGAGAACGGCCAGGACATGCCACTGGACGAGCACCGCTTGGCCCGCGTGCGGCAGACCACCGAGGAACTGAACGAGCAGGGTCTGCGCGTGGTGGCGGTGGCGATGAAGGAGACCGCTGCCAGCCAGACCACCTATTCTCAGGCCGACGAGTGCGACCTGACCCTGGTCGGCTACGTGGCCTTCCTGGACCCGCCCAAGGAATCGGCAGCGCAGGCGCTGCAGGCGCTGGCCGCGCATGGCGTGGAGGTCAAGGTCTTCACCGGTGACAACGAACTGGTGACCGCCCGCGTCTGCGCACAGGTGGGGCTGGACGCCGACACCATACTGACCGGCCCGCAGATCGAGCGCATGGATGACGGTGCACTCTCACGCGCCCTGCACCACCACCGCGTATTCGCCCGGCTGACGCCGCTGCACAAGGAGCGCCTGGTGCGCGAGCTGCGCGCACAGGGCAAGGTGGTCGGCTTCCTCGGCGACGGCATCAACGATGCACCGGCGCTGCGCGCGGCCGACATCGGCATCAGCGTGGACAGTGCGGTGGACATCGCCAAGGAGGCCGCCGACATCATCCTGCTGGAAAAGAACCTGATGGTGCTGGAGGAAGGTGTCATCGAGGGCCGGCGCACGTTCAACAACATGCTGAAGTACATCCGCATGACCGCCAGCTCCAACTTCGGCAATGTGTTCTCGGTGCTGGTGGCCTCGGCCTTCCTGCCGTTCCTGCCGATGCTGCCGCTGCAGCTGCTGGTGCAGAACCTGCTGTACGACGTCTCGCAGATCGCCATCCCGTTCGACAACGTTGACGAGGAGCTGGTGCGCAAGCCACTGAAATGGAATCCGGCGGACATCGGCCGCTTCATGGTGTTCTTCGGGCCGATCAGCTCGATCTTCGACCTGAGTTGCTTCGCGCTGATGTGGTACGTGTTCGATGCACGCACGCCGGCCGACCAGGGCCTGTTCCAGTCCGGCTGGTTCGTGGTCGGACTGCTGACCCAGACCCTGATCGTGCACATGATCCGTACGCCGAAGGTGCCGTTCCTGCAGAGCATTGCCGCGCCGCCACTGCTGCTGATGACCGGCCTGATCATGACCATTGGCGTGGCCCTGCCGATGAGTCCGCTGGCCGGCTACTTCAAGCTGCAGGCGCTTCCGGCTGGCTACTGGCCGTTCCTGGTGGCGATCCTGTTCGGCTATGCGGTGCTGACCACCGCGCTGAAGAAGTTCTACATCCGCCGGTACGGCTGGCAGTAAACGTCCGCCGCTTGTCCAGGGAGAAGCACAATGGACATCAATCCCAACCTGCCGGCCTTCAACGCCGGCGCGACCTTGAGCTCGCTGATCAGCCTGTCGGTGGCGTTCGTGCTGGGCACGATCATCGGCCTGGAGCGGCAGCTGCGCCAACGCACCGCCGGCCTGCGCACCAATACGCTGGTAGCGGTGGGCGCGGCAGTGTTCGTCGATCTGGCGGTGCGCTTCCATGACCTGTACGGCGGTCCACCCTCGCCGCTGCATGTGGTGGCCTATGTGATCTCCGGCGTCGGCTTCCTCGGCGCCGGCGCGATCATGAAGGACGGCGCCCAGGTGTCCGGCCTGAACACCGCCGCCACCCTGTGGGGCTCGGCGGCGGTGGGTGCGTGTGCCGGTATCAAGCTGCTGCCCGAAGCGGTGCTGGCGGCAGTGTTCGTGCTGGCTGCCAACACCCTGCTGCGGCCGGTGGTGAACCGCATCCAGCGGCAGCCGCTGCCGGAAGCGTTCAGCGAGGCGACCTATGCGATCAACGTGGTCTGCCAGCGCGAGCAGCAGGCCGAGGTACTGGACCGGTTGTTGCTGCTGCTTGAGCAGGCGCAGTACCCGGTGCGCGCGGTGGACCAGCGGCCATTCGGCGAGCGTGACGTGGAGATCGAAGCGGTGTTGTATGCCACCACGGTGGATGCCGGCGAACTGGATGCGGTACTGGCCACGCTGGCGACCACGCCCGGCGTACTGCAGGGGTTCTGGAACGCCAGCCTGGAAGAGTAGTGCCGGCCGCGGGCCGGCAACCTCATGAACTCCGGACGCACCGTGCATCGCTTTGGTGGGTGCCGACCGTTGGTCGGCACAAACCCTCATCACCCCGCCGTTCAAGTGCTGTGCCGACCAACGGTCGACACCTACCATGAGCCGGCACCCACGGCACTAGAGCCTGCCGACCAGGGTCGGCATCCACCGATGGCGGCTTTGCTATCCTTTCCGCCCACGCCAGGGAGCCATCCCGATGCCATCGCTGTCGCCCCGCCGCCCGCTGATGCTGCTGGCCCTGATCGTCGTGATGGCGGCGATCTTCCTGATCGATACCGTCACCGATTACGCGGTCGCGGCAGCCTGCTTCTACGCGGCGGTCATCCTCGCCGCAGCGCGCGTACTGAGCGCGCGCGGGCTGATCACCCTGGCCGTCGCCTGCATCGCACTCACCGGGCTGAGCTTCTTCCTGACCCGCTTCGGCACCTATCGCATCGGCCTGGTCAATTCTGTGATCGGCATGCTGGTGATCGGCATCACCACCTACCTCGCCCTGAACATGGAAGCGGCCAAGGCCGCCGTGCAGGAAGCGCAGGGCCGCCTGCTGCGGGTGGCGCGCGCCTCGACCGTGGGCGAATTGACCACCTCCATCGCGCATGAAGTGAACCAGCCGCTGGCGGCTATTGCCAGCAGTGCCGAAGCCTGCCAGCGTTGGCTGGCACAGGATCCGCCGAACGTGGACAAGGCACGCCAGACCGTGGCCCGCATCCTGGCCGACGCGCACCGTGCCGGTGACGTGATCGCCCGCATCCGCGGACTTACCCAAGGCGCCGCTCCGGAACGGCACGCCTTCGACCTGAACCACGCGGTGGAGGAAATGCTGGCGCTGTCACGCAGCGAACTGGATCAGCACGGCGTGGCCGTGGCCCTGCTGCTGGATGCCGACCTGCCCCCGGTGCAGGCCGATCGTGTGCAGGTGCAGCAGGTGATCGGCAACCTGATTCTCAATGCGGTGGACGCAATGGAAACCCTGCCTCCCGCCGACCGACGCCTGTCGCTGCTGACCCGACGTGACGGTCAGCGGGTCAGTCTCAGCGTGCGCGACCGCGGCGTCGGCCTGCCCGCCGATCATCCCGAGCGTGTATTCGATGCCTTCTGGACCACCAAGTCACACGGGCTGGGACTGGGCCTCAGCCTGAGCCGTTCGATGATCGAGGCCAACGACGGCCAGATCCGCGCCGAACGACCAGCAGGCGGCGGTGCCTGCTTCGTCTTCGACCTGCCCATCGCCACGGACGTTCAACATGCGTAAGCCCGCTGCCCCAGCCATTGATTCAGCACCCATCGTCTACGTAATCGACGACGACCCGTCGGTGCGCGCGGCACTGGAAGACCTGCTGGCCTCGATGGGCCTGCAGGTGCGGGCGTTCGCTTCCACCCAGGCCTTCCTCGAACACGAACTGGAAGATGCACCGGCCTGCCTGGTGCTGGACGTGCGCATGCCCGGCCAGAGTGGGCTGGAGTTCCATCGCACGATGGGCAGTCACGGCCTGCAGCTGCCGGTGGTGTTCATCACCGGCCACGGCGACATCGCGATGGGCGTCAACGCGATCAAGGACGGCGCCATCGAGTTCCTGACCAAACCCTTCCGCGACCAGGAACTGCTGGATGCCATCCACAAGGGCATCGAGATCGACCGCCAGCGCCGCCGCGAGGGCGACGTGCTCGGCGCGCTCCAGCAACGCTGGGATTCGCTGAACGCGGGCGAGCGCGAGGTGGTCGACGGCGTGGTACGCGGCCGCCTCAACAAGCAGATCGCCGGCGACCTCGGCGTCAGCGAGATCACGGTGAAGGTGCGTCGTGCGCAGGTGATGCGCAAGATGGGCGCACGCACCCTGGTCGACCTGGTGCGGATGTATGACCGCCTGCAGGCCGGCAGCGCGTGACTCCGGGAACGGTCTATTCCGGCTCCGGCAACACATAGACCAACCGGTAGTCGTGGCGGCCTTCACTGATGGAGATCTCCAGTGTGCCGCTCAGACCGAGCAGTCCTTCACTGCCCGAATCGGGCACCACCACCACGTTCAGCTCCGGCGTTCCCCGAGTCATCAGACCGTTGTGCTGCAAGGTAAAAGCGCCCTGACGCCCAGCCAGCGTGGCCGTTACCCGTTCCATCGCCACATAGCCCGCTGAGCCCTGCACCGGGCTGCGGAAGGCCAGCATCTGGCCGACACTGCTGCCCTGCAGGTCACCATGGAAGACCTTGTCGATCGACATCACCCCGATCGGGCCGTCGTTGCCACCGATCGGCAGCAGCTTCACTTCAAAGGTTCTGCGCGCTTCGCCCTGCATCCTGCTCTCCCTCGTCGATAATGCGGCAACGGCGCGTGCGGATCATGCGCGCCGCAGGCGACGCTTCAACTGCGTATCCATCAAGCCCACCGCCAGCAGCACCGCGCTGGTCAGCCAGCCGGCGCCCAGCAGATGGGTGTGCGGCAAAACCACCCCCAACACGACCAACGCCACTGCACCGACCAGATGCGAATACGGGGCGCGCCCGTACACGATGCGCTTGTACAAGGCACTGCCCAGCAGGTAGATCAACGGCCCCGCTACCAGCACCGTGGCGTAGACCGGGGTCACCGCTGCGCCAGGATGGTCCATGACCAGATCGTTGCCGACCGCGGTGGCGATGATGCCGGCGATCAGCAGCGCATGCACGTAGTGGAAGTTGGCGCCCATCCGCCCGGGGTCCTCGGAATGGGTGATCGCCGCAGTGGCGTCGCGGCTGGAGATACCGAAATACAGCCACCACATGGCGATGGTGCCGGCGAAGGTGGCGAGCACCGCCGAGACCACATCGCCGCTCCAATGCTCGACCTCGCTGAGCACGCCGCCAGTGGCCAGCAGCGTCTCACCCAGGGCGACGATGACGAACAACTGGCAACGCTCGGCCAGGTGCCCGCCTTCGATGGTCCAGTCACGGGTGTGCGACCGGCCCATGCCCGGGAACGCGAAGCCGAACATCGGCGAGATGTATTCGCAGGCCACCGCCATCGCCCACAGTGCCAGCCGCAGATTGCCCTCGGCCGCAGCGCCGGCCAGCCAGAAACAGGCCGATACACTTACCCACGCCAGCATGCGGCGGAAGTTGGGCGCCAGCGGATGGCTGCGACCGACCTCCAGCAGCACGAACACCGTGCGCCCGACCTGCATGGTGGCGTAGGCCCCCGCGAAGACCCAGGCGCGTTCAGCGAAGGCCTCGGGAATGGACGAGGACATCAGCAGCGCCAGCAGCATGGTGACGAACAGCAGGCTGCGGATGCGTGGCGCCTCCGGATCGAACCAGTTGCTGACCCAGCAGGCGTACTGCCAGCCCAACCAGACCGCGAACCACAGCACCAGCGTCTGCATCACCCCGACCAGGTCCAGGTGATGCAGCAGATGGTGGCTGAGCTGGGTAACCGCAAAGACGTAGACGAGGTCGAAGAACAGCTCTTCGTAGGTCACGCGAGCGTGGTGGCCATCGCGCTGGCGCAGGGCAGGCAGTCTCAGTCGTGTGCTCATGGCCGTCCTTCAGCGCGCCAGGCGCCAGTACAGCAGACCAGCCAGCAACGCCGGCACGGCAAACACCAGCAGCAGGATCGGCAGCTCCTCCCGGACGGCGTAACCGGCCTTGCTTACGCCCACCCACATGTTGGCCACCGTCACCAGCAGCCAGGTGGCGATGAACGCGATCAGGGCCGTGGGCAGCTGTGACTGGCCTACGCTCCACAGCCGCCCGAACAGCAGGAAAACGCCCAGCAGCACCACACCACCCACCATCACCAGAAGCACATGCATGGTCCATCTCCTTGAGCCTGCTGGCAGGCTAGCCGCGGCCGATTCTGCGCTCCAGACGATGATCGTGGTTTCACTTTCCAGCCCCGTCGAACAATCCCGACCCCCGCGCGACATAGCAAACGCGAACGGTTCCCATTAGTATTGCGTCATCGCGCAGGGATGCCCTCCCCGCGCCCGCCCCTTGCCCTTGCTTCCAGTCCGGATGTCCCAGCTGCCTTCCCTGCCCCCTCCTGCGCTGCCGCTGGTGTCCTCGCTGGTGCGCCACTACGAGGAACTGGTGGAGTACCTGCGCTGCCGGTTCCGGTCGCCAGGGCTGGCCCGTGAAGTGGTGCACGATGTCTGCGTGCGGCTGCTGGAACGTCCAGCCGCCTACGATGCTCGGCAACCCATCGCGCTGCTGCGGCGCATCGCCCATGATGCGGCGGTGGACCGCTGCCGCGCCGAGGATCTGCGCCGGCACTGGGTGGAGGCGCGTGCCGAATTGCCCGATGACGCCTGCCCACGCCCGGGCCCCGAGCAGCAGGCGCAGGGACAGCAGGCCTTGCAACGCCTGAGCGCTACCATCGAGCGCATGCCCTGCCGGCGCCAGCAGGTCTTCATCCTGCACAAGATCCACGAGCTGCCGCAGGCCGACGTCGCGCAGCGCATGGGCATCGGTCTGAAGGCGGTGGAGCGTCACCTGCGGCTTGCCATGGCCGATTGCCGCCAGCAGGGCACGCCGCAATGAGCGATGCACCTGCACCACCACCGCCGCCCGAGGTCCCCACCACCGACCAGGTCCTGGACCAGCATCGGGACGCCCTGAAGCAACGCTTCCCGCTGCCCGAGCCGGAAACGCTGCGCCGCCGCGGTGGCGGCACGAAGCGGGTCCTGCCCATGTTGCTGGTGCTGGCCGGTGCCGTATTCGTGGCCGACCCGGCCTGGCAGGTCCGCGACTACCAGACCGGCGTGGGCGAACGCCGCGAACTCGTCCTGGCCGATGGCAGTCGGCTACAACTGGATGCGGGCACCCACGTGCAGGTGCGCCGCCATCTGCGCTCCCGGCAGGTACTGCTGGACCAAGGGCGGGCACGCTTCGAGGTGCAGCACTCGGCCTGGCGGCGCTTCGAGGTGGATGCCGGCGCGGTCCACGTGCGCAACTACGGCACGGTGTTCGACGTCGACCGCCAGGGTGAACTGAGCGAGGTGACACTGTGGCGCGGCGAGGTCGGCGTACGCGTCGACGAGGGCGGCAGCGAACAGCGGCTGAAGCCAGGGCAGCGCCTGCTGGCACAACGCGGTTCGCTGTCACCCCCGGAGGCCATCGATCCAGAGCAGGCGGACTGGACCAGCGGGCGCCTGCAGTTCGACCGCATGCCACTGAGCGAGGTCCTGCGCATCCTGCAGCGTTATCACGACCGTCCCATCGTGCTGGACGACCCGACACTGGGGCCGCTGCAGGTGTCAGGCGTCTTCGATGCCGACCGCGCCGAAACCGTACTCGCGCTGCTGCCCGAGATCCTGCCGGTACAGGTGCACACCGCTTCCGATGGCAGCCTGCATCTGCGCGCCCGCGATTGAATGCCACACCGAGGGTGGGTTGCGCGTCGTCCCATCCGGCAAGTGCTTGAACCCTTCCGAAGGACCCCCGCATGACCCGCCCTGTTCCGCCTGCCGCCCTGCGCCGGCTGGCCCCTACCCTGCTCGCTGCCTGCCTCTGTGCGGCCCTGCCCGCCACGGCGCAGACCGCTGCATCCGCGCCCGTCGAGCTGCACCTGCCGGCCGGCCCGTTGCAGGCCTCGCTCACTGCGTTGGCGCGGCAGAGTGGCATCCAGCTGTTGTTCGCCGCCGACAGCGTGAGCGGCCGCAGCGCCCCGGCTGTTGATGGCCGCTACACCCCGCGTGAGGCCCTGCAGCGGCTGCTGGCAGGCCAAGGCCTGGCGATGCAGGAACGTTCGCCAGGGGTGTTCGTGGTGAGTGCCGCGCCAGCGCCGGCGAAGCCGCGCACCCCGGCCCGGGCCGCATCATCGGCGCCGTCATCCGCCTCGACGACGTCGCTGGCCCGCGTCACGGTCTCGGCCTCGACCGCGCGCATGCCGCAGGGCGAGACCGCCATGCCCAATACCATCACGGTGCTGACCCGCGAGGACATCGCCCAGCAGCTGGCATTGGGCTCGGATGTGTCGCGGGTGCTGTCGTCGCAGATCCCGGCGTTTGCCCCGGCGCGCGAGAAGATGTCCAACTACGGCGAAACCATGCGCGGCCGCGGCATCCTGTACATGGTCGACGGCGTGCCGCAGTCCACGCCGCTGCGAGATGGCTCCCGTGATTCGCACACCATCGACCCGGCGATGATCGAACGCATCGAGGTCATCCACGGTGCCAACGCGCTGCAGGGCATCGGCGGTACCGGCGGCATCGTCAACATCATCACCCGCAGTGCGCCCAGTGAGCCGGGCGCGTTCCTGCTCGACACCAATGTCAGCTACAGCGCTGCCGTGCCCAGCCGCCACGACGACAACGGCCAGCGCGGCTCGGCCCTGGTGGGCGTGCGTGGCGGGCAGTTCGACCTGGTCGCCGGTCTGGCCTATGAGAAGCAGGGCCTGTATCACGACGGCGAGGGCCGATCGATCGGCACCAACGCGCAGGGCGAGCTGATGGACTCGACCTCATCGAACGTATTCGCCAAGCTGGGCTGGAACATCGCCGACGGCCACCGCCTGCAGGTCGTGGCCAACCGCTACGAACTGCGCGGGCTGGACAACTACCTGGCCATCAATGGTGACTACCGGACCGGTCGCCCGACCATTTCGGTCCCCGGCGATACGCCGCTCGACCCGCCGATGAACCGCTCGCGTTCGCTGACGGTGGACTACAGCGCCGCCGACCTGCTCGGCGGCCGTTTCCAGGCGCAGGCCTTCGCGGTCGATTTCGAAGGCCGCTACGGTGCCAGCCAATGGGACCCGTGGGGCAACACCGGCGCCAATGCCGCCTGGGACCAGACCCAGAACGAATCGGACAAGCGCGGCTTCAAGCTGACCCAGAGCTGGACACGCGTCGCCGACATCACGCTGGACGTGACCCTGGGCCTGGACGGCCTGCGCGACCGCACCCACCAGGTGCTGCTGGCCAGTGGCATGAACTGGGTGCCGCAGACCACCTACCAGAGCCTGTCACCGCTGCTGCAGCTGCACTGGTGGCCGACCGATCACCTGATGCTGTCCGGCGGCCTGCGCTACGAAAAGGGCGAGCTGGAAGTAGGCGACTACACCACCCTGCCCCGTTACGGCGCACGCAAGGTGGCCGGTGGCAAGCCGACCATGAGCGAGACCCTGCCCAACTTCGGCGCGGTCTGGTACATCAACGATCGCCTCAACGCCTATGCCTCATACTCGGAAGGCTACACCGTGGCCGACGTCGGCCGCGTGCTGCGCGCGATCAACCGCGACGGCCAGCGCGTGGACAGCCTCATCGACCTGTCACCGGTGGTGTCGGACAACCGCGAGATCGGACTGGAGTACGACGATGGCCGCTTCAGCGGTGACATTGCCTACTACACCTCCGAATCCGGGCTCGGCTCGGTACTGATCTACGATCCGGGCATCGATGCCTATGCGGTACAGCGCCAGGCCACCCGCGTGGAAGGCTTTGAAAGCAACCTTCGCCTGCGGTTGGGCAACAGCCGCCTCGGACTGGGCTATGCACGCGCCAACGGCCGCTACGACGCCGACGTTGACGGTCGCCTCGACAGCGACCTGGCTGGTGTGAACATCGCGCCGAACCGGCTGACTGCGTTCTGGGAACAGAGCTGGACGCCGCAGCTGAGCACCCGCCTGCAGGCCAGTCACGCCTTCGACCGCGACTTCGACCTGCGTGGCGCGCGGGTGGCCGAGTTCAAGGGTTACACCACCGTGGATCTGGTCGCGCGCTATACGCTGGACAAGCATGCCTTCACGCTGGGCGCGCAGAATCTGGCGGACAGGCAGTACATCAGCTACTACTCGCAGACCACGCCGTCGAACCCGAGCTATTTCTCCGGCCGCGGCCGGGTGCTGACGCTGGGATGGCAGTACCGGTACTGATCCATGGCGTCCTTATGGGAGCCATGAAATCTATGCGAGACGCGATGAAGGAGGCCCATGCTAGTTTCTGGGCCTCCTTCAAGCGGACGTGGATCATGCGTTTTACCCTGCTCGCCTTCGCCCTGGCCGTCGCTCTTCCGGCCGCCCACGCCAGCGCCGCCGAGGCACCGCTGCCACAACTGCGGGCCTATACCGTGGATGCGTCCTGGCTGCAGCCGATGGCGCCGCTGCAGGTTGCCGACCACACCTGGCAGATCGGCACCGAGGACCTGACCGCGCTGCTGGTGCAGACCGCCGAGGGCGCAGTACTGCTGGATGGCGGCATGCCACAGATGGCCGGTCACCTGCTGGACAACATGAAGCTGCGCGGCGTGGCCCCGCAGGACCTGCGATTGATCCTGCTCAGCCATGCGCATGCCGACCACGCCGGCCCGGTCGCCGAGCTCAAGCGTCGCACCGGCGCGCATGTGGCGGCCAATGCAGAAACGGCGGTGCTGCTGGCGCGCGGCGGCAGCAACGACCTGCACTTTGGCGACGGCATCACCTATCCGCCGGCCAGCGCCGACCGCATCATCATGGATGGCGAAGTGGTCACGGTGGGCGGCATCGCATTCACCGCGCACTTCATGCCAGGGCACACCCCGGGCAGCACCGCCTGGACCTGGACCGACACCCGCAATGGCAAGCCGGTGCGCATCGCCTACGCCGACAGCCTGAGTGCACCGGGTTACCAGCTGAAGGGCAATCCCCGTTATCCGCGCCTGATCGAGGACTACAAGCGCAGCTTCGCAACGGTACGGGCGCTGCCCTGCGATCTGCTGCTCACCCCGCATCCGGGCGCCAGCAACTGGAACTATGCCGCCGGCAGCAAGGCCAGCGCCGAGGCACTGACCTGCAACGCCTACGCAGATGCGGCCGAGGAGAAGTTCGACGCGCAGTTGGCCAGGGAAACGGCCGGGACCCGCTGATTCTGTAGCGTCGAGCTTGCTCGACGGAGCCGCAGAGCAGTCGAGCACGGCTCGACTCTGCAGAGAGCAAGTCGGCCGCGAGGAAAGGTGCCGGTCAGACCGACCGGCACCACCACTGGCTGTCAGCCACCTTGCCCGTGCTGGGCAAACGGCTCGGTGCTGCCGTCGGTGCGCACCAGCTCGACGGTGTACGGCTGCACGTAGCCGTCCGGCATTTCCATGCCCGGCGAACCGGCCGGCATGCCGGGCAGCACCAGCCCGCGCGCGGCCGGGCGTTCGGCCAGCAGGCGCTTGATGTCCTCGGCCGGGATGTGACCCTCGACCACGTAACCGCCGATCTCGGCGGTATGGCAGGAGGCCTTGCCGACCGGCACGCCCAAGCGGACCTTGATTGGATTCATGTCATCGGTGTCGCGCACATCGACCTGGAAGCCGGCGGCCTTCAGGTGGTCGACCCAGATGCCGCAGCAACCGCAGCTGGCGGTCTTGTGCACGATGGCGATCGGCAAGGCTGGATCGATCTTGGCCGGGCTGGCCTGGGCCGGTGCCGGTGCTTCGCTGGCGACCGGTGCCGCGGAGGATTCTTCGGCGGCACGAGCGCAGGCGGTCGTGGCCAGCACGGTGCCCAGCAGCAGGCCGAGGGAGAGAGTACGGCTCATTGAGTGATTCCTTTGCAGAGGCGGGCAACGTAGCCCGCCGCCCGCGCATCGAAGCCGCGGGCAGAGTCGAGAAGAAGTCGAGCAGCTACGGCAGGCGCGTAGGGCCTGCAGGGAATCACGCGATGGGGGGCCGCAGCGGGTCGAGTCTCGGCGGCGGTGCGCGTTGCTGGGCATTGGCCGGAACAGGCGCCTCGCGCCACGGCGAGGCCGGTGTTCCGTTCAATGTCGCCAGCATGCCAAGACAGGCCGGTGGGCATTCGCACTCACCACTCTGGCAGGCCGCCGGGGCTGCATCATCGCAGCAGCCGGCTGCAGCCATCGCGGCCGAGTGCGGTGCAGCGCAATGCCCCTGGCTGGACGGGCCGCTGTACGAAGACGCAGCGAGCGCCAGCGCCGGTGCATTCAGCACCAGGGCGACAAGCAACATCCATCGCAGCAGCAGGCCAGGCAGGTTCACCGGCCGATGATAGCCGATGCAGGCGCCCTGAACGTTGGGGGGGCAACGACCCTGACAGCTTGACAACCACGCGGCCGACTTGCGCGATGCCCCTTGCTATGGCGAGATGGCAATCGTGCCACCCTGCCTTGCCACGCCCCTACCTCTGTCCCCGACACGGAGTCCCCCTCATGAAAGGATTCATGCGAACACTGCTTGTGGTGCTGCTGTTGTCGTGCGCGACCATCACCCACGCCGAAGAACCAAGCGAAGATGAAGCAAGCGAACGCGCTGAAGTCTCCCGGCAGGCACAGCAACTGCTGGAGAAGCAGGACTTTGCCAGACTGGAACAACTTGCCAGTCGTTACCGGGATACGGATCGCTACTTCAGCAGTGGTGTCTGGAAGCTTTCGGCGTACTACGTAGGCATCGGCTATGCCTTCAGCATGCGCAACCGTGAGCCGGCCTACTGGCAGGGTCGCGAGAAGCTCGTGCAGGCGTGGATCTCGCGCTACCCCAGGTCGCCGTCGGCGCGCCTGGCCATGGCTGAGATGCTCAGCCGCCAAGGCTGGAGCATCCGCGGCCCCGGCTATGCAAATACGGTGAAGGAAGAGGACTGGGCACCGTTCAAGGCGCTGCAGCAGCAGGCCGTTGACTACCTGCTGAAGTACAAGGACATCGCCAGCACGGACCCGTACTGGTACGAGTCGATGGAACACCGGGCGATCGAACAGAGTTGGGATGCAGACCGCTTCTTCGCATTGCATGACGAAGGCATCGCGCGCTACCCGGGCTACTTCCCGCTCTACTTTGCTGCCGTACGCTACTTCGCTCCGAAGTGGGGCGGCGATCCGGCTGGCCTGGAAGCCTATGCTCGCAGGGTCATGGCCGCGGCCCCACCGCAGGACCAATACATGCTGTACGCCCGTATCTACTGGGTCGCCTCGCAGCGGGAGTACGAGGACCGTTTGTTCACCGATTCGAAAGTGAACTGGCCGACCATGAAACGCGGCTTCGAAGACGTGCTGTCACGTTATCCCTCGCCATGGAACCTGCAATCATTCGCGTACTTCGCCTGCCAGGCCAATGATCCCGTCAAGGCCCGTGAACTGCTGGCGCAGATCCAGGAACCGATCGTTGGCGCTTGGCGGGATACGGCCAACTATTTCCGTTGCTCCTTTGCTCTGGATGAACCCAACCCACATGCCGAAGGCCCATAGGACTGGATTCATCCACTGCTATGCGACCGCCGCCATTGCACTCATCCGCACCGGGATCGACTTGGCCGCTGGGGTACCGCTGACCCGATCGTAGTAGTCCAGCGGCAACAACGGGTTCAGTTCGGGGTAGTAGCCGGCCAGCGCGCCGCGCGGCATCGGGTAATCCAGCACGGTCAGGCCTTCGATGCGCCGCTGCACGCCATCACCGCTGATCGTCTCCAGGCTGACCCGCGCTTCCTTGTCCAGCCCGCGCGCCAGCCGGTCCTCGATGTTCATGAACAGCACCATGCGATCGTTGTACACGCCGCGATAGCGGTCGTTGTAGCTGTAGATGGTGGTGTTGTACTGATCGTGCGAGCGCACGGTGGCCAACCGCAGCATGTCCGGATCATGTACGGGATCGTCCACGTCCAGCCCAGGCATCACCAGGATGTTGGCCTTGCCATTCGGCGTGGGCCACACCCGGCGGCGCGGCGGAATGTCCAGATGGAAACCGTGTGGCTGCTGGATGCGCTCGTTGAAGCCGGTGTAGATCTCCGGATACACCGCAGCAATCAGCTCGCGGATGGGTGCGTAGTCGTGCATGCAGCTGGCCCAGTCAACCCTGCTGTCGGGCAGCGTGGCCAGCGCCATGCGGCAGACGATCTCGACCTCGGGCAACACATCGGCGCTGACCGGTTCGAGCACGCCGCGCGAGGCGGTCACATTGGACATCGCGTCCTCGATGGTGACGAACTGCTCGCCGGCCGGCGTGACGATGCGCTCCGAGCGCGCCACCACCGGCAGGATCAGCGCATCGCGGCCATGAACCAGGTGCCCACGGTTGAGCTTGGTGGCGATCCCCACGGTCAGGTCCAGGCCACGCATTGCCTCGTACGCGCGCGGCGTATCGGGCACCGCATGGATGAAGTTGCCACCCAGGCCGACGAACACTTTGGCGCTGCCGTCCAGCATCGCCTCGATGGATTCGACCACATGGTGCCCATGCTCGCGCGGCGGGTCGAAACCGAACACCTGCTGCACGCGGTCCAGATAGGCCGGCTTGGGCTTCTCGTCGATGCCGACGGTGCGGTCGCCCTGCACATTGGAATGGCCCCGGATCGGCCCGATGCCAGCACCGGGCTTGCCGAAGTTGCCACGCAGCAACAGCAGGTTGGCGACCTGCTGCAGCAGGCGCGAGCCGTACTGGTGCTGGGTCAGCCCCATGCCGTAGCAGATCACGGTGGCATTGGAGCGGATGTAGATCTCCGCACAGCGACGGATCTGCGCCTGCGAAATGCCGGACACCTGCACGATCTCGTCCCAGTCCTGCGCCATCACGTCTTCGCGCAGCGCCTCCAGGCCCACCGTGTGTTCGGCGAGGAATGCATGGTCGAGCACACGCTCACCCTGCGCCTCGCGCTCGAACATCACCTTCATCATGCCCTTGATCAGGGCCAGGTCGCCGCCGATGCGGGTGTGCACGAACTCGCTGGTGATCTCGGTCGAACCGAACGTGGCCATCTGCACCATGTCCTGCGGCTCGGCGAAGCGGATCAGCGCGCGCTCGGGCATCGGGTTGACCGCCACGATCGGAATGCCGCGTTTGCGCGCCTCGACCAGGTTGCTCATCATCCGCGGTGAATTGGTGCCGGTGTTCTGGCCGATCACGAAGATCGCCTCGGCGTGCTCGAAATCCTGCAGCACGATGGTGCCCTTGCCTACCCCAATGGCCGGCGGCAGGCCGCGGCTGGTCGGCTCGTGGCACATGTTCGAGCAGTCCGGAAAATTATTGGTGCCGAACTCGCGCACGAAGATCGAATACAGGAACGCCGCTTCGTTGGGCGTGCGTCCGGAGGTATAGAACTCGGCCTGGTGCGGGCTGTCCAGCGCCTGCAGGTGGCGGCCGATCAGTGCGAAGGCATCGTCCCAGCTGCACGGCACGTAGTGATCGGTGGCCGCGTCGTAGCGCATCGGCTCGGTCAACCGGCCCTGCATCTCCAGCCAGTAGTCGGTCTGCGCCATCAGCTCGGTAACGGTATGCCGGGCGAACAGCTCACGACCGGCACGGAACTGGGTGGCTTCCCAGGCCAGTGCCTTCGCGCCGTTCTCGCAGAACTCCAGCTTCTTGCGTTCGTCGGCATCGGGGAACGCGCAGCTGGGGCACTTGAAGCCACCGGGCTGGTTCATCGCCAGCAACGCCTTCGACCCCTTGCCGATCACACTCTGCTGCAGCAGCACCTTGGCGGTGGCTCCGGCGGCACCCCAACCACCTGCGGGCTGATTGTAGGGCTTGTAACGCGGCGGCTTCTGCTCGGACATGTTCGGGAACCTGACGGGAGGAACGCGGCAACCATGGGCACAACGCGGTCCGGCGGCGCTTTCGGATGCACAGCCAGCCCCACAGTCAAACACGGCCTGCACGGCTTCGCCAGTGGGTGCGCGCTGTTTTCGGCGCAGCCTGCCATGACAACGGTTACACCTGCGTCAGCGCATGGCCACTACGCTATTCTCGATGGCGTGGGTGGTCCACCACCTGCGCATCTCCCCTGTCCGGACGCGCTGCATGCCTGATTCGACCCCACCGCACACCCCGCCTGCCGGCACGGCGCAGCGCCCGTTGCAGCGCTGGCGCAGCGAGGGGCGACAGCCCCTGGTCGACGTGGTGGCCGAGGAAGTGCCGGTGGCGCTGCGTTACAACGGCGCCGCCTTCGCGGTGATGATGGCCACGCCCTGCGACCTGGAGGACTTTGCGCTTGGGTTCTCGCTCAGCGAGGGACTGATTGCCACGCCCTCGCAGCTGCTGTCGATCGACATCCGCCCACAGCTGGAAGGCATCGAACTGCAGATGACCGTGGCCGAGGAGGCACCCGGTGCCGGCCTGGACCCCGCCAATGGGCGCCTGCTGCCCGGCCGTGGTGGCTGCGGCCTGTGCGGCACGCGCCAGCTGGAAGAAGTGCTGCGCCCACTCCCGCAGATCCGCGAGCGACGCAGCTATTCCGCCACCGCCCTGCAGCGGGCGGTGGCCACCTTGGCGCAGCACCAGCCGATGAATGCGGCAAGCGGTTCGATCCACGCCGCGGCCTGGGCCGACGCCAGTGGGCGCATCGGCTGGGTACGCGAAGACGTCGGCCGCCACAACGCACTGGACAAGCTGATCGGCGCCCTGCATCACAATGAACACACGATCGAGGGTGGTCTGCTGGTGATTTCCAGCCGGGCCAGCTACGAGATGGTCAGCAAGGCAGTGCGCGCCGGCGCCAGCGTGCTGGCAGCGGTGTCCGCGCCGACCGCGCTGGCGATCGATCTGGCGCGCAGCGCCGGCCTGTGCCTGGTCGGGTTCGCGCGGGAAAGCGGGTTCAATGTGTATACCCATCCCGAACGGCTGCAGGCAGACGACAAGTAGCCCCGAAAACCCCGCGCTGCGCGCGATAGTCGACTGACAGTCGACTCTACCCGGTCGGCTCCATTCAGACCGGTCCGGGCGACCACTGCCACCCGGGCCAGGCCAGATCTCAGCGCAGCGCGACCTTCGGGAAGTCCACCGGGACGTCGAATGCTACGTTGATGTAGTTGGTGAACAGGTTGAGCGCGACGTGGGCGAGGATCTCAACGATCTGCTCATCATCGAAGCCAGCCGCGCGCAGCGCCTGCACGTCGCCGTCGGCGATCTGCGCACGCTGCTCAACCACCTTCAGCGCGAAGTCCAATGCCGCCGAGGTGGCCGGATCGCTGGACTGGCCGATCTGCGCGGCGGCCATCTGCTCGCCGCTGGCGCCGGCCTTGCGGCCCAGCGCGGTGTGCGCGGCGAGGCAGTACTCGCAGGCATTGCGGTTGGCGATGGCCACGGCGATCTGCTCGCCCAGCAGCGGCGACAGGCGACCGCCGCCCAGCGCGCCGAACGCACCCCACATGCTCTTCAGGGCAGCCGGCGAGTTGGCCACGGCACGGAACATGGCCGGGGTGGCGCCGAAGGCGGCGTGGACCTGGCCCAGCAGGGCCTGACGGTCGGCGGTGGTGTTGGCGGCATCGATCAGGGGGACACGGGACATGGTGGATCTCCTTGGGAAAGCGCCCGGGATTGGACGACCCGCTCATCCTAGGTAGACTTCCTGGACGAATCAGGCGCAATAAGCCACACATGTTGTCCATTCAGCCATGAACGTGTCCGCCGACACTTCCGCACCCGACCGCCTCTCCTCTCTGCTGGAACGCTTCCGGGTGCAGGCCGCGCTGTTCCACAGTGGTCCGCTGTGCGGGCGCCACGTCTTCGAGCCGCAGCCCGGTCGTGCCTTCCTGCACATCCTGCGCCAGGGTGAAATGGAGGTCCGTCATCCCGGGGGCGATATCGCGCTGCCCCGGTTGAAGATCGACACACCCAGCCTGCTGCTGTATCCGCAGCCGCTGCACCATGTGTTCTTCAACGCACCGCTGGATGGCCCGGATTTCACCTGCGCCACGCTGGACTTCGATGGCGGCGCGCGCAATCCGATCGTGCAGTCGCTGCCACCGGTGATGGTGGTGCCGCTGGCGGCGATCCGCGAACTGGATGACACCCTGCACCTGCTGTTCGCCGAGGCCGATCGCCAGCGCTGCGGTTCCCGGCTGCTGACCAACCGCCTGTTCGAGGTGGCGCTGATCCAGATCCTGCGCTGGGTGGTGGACCACCCGGATGCGGCGGGCGTCAGCCATGGGCTGATGCGCGGGCTGTCCGATGCGCGGCTGGCCCGTACGCTGGTGGCGATGCACCAGGCGCCGCAGGACGAATGGACGCTGCCGCGCATGGCTGCGACTGCCGGCATGTCGCGCAGCGCGTTCGCGGCCGTGTTCAAGGAGGTGATGCAGGCGACGCCGGCCGCTTATCTGCTGGACTGGCGGCTGAGCCTGGCCTGCGCGCAGCTGCGGGCAGGCGTGGCGGTCAAGCAGGTGGCGATCGAGGTGGGGTTTGCCGATACCGCCTCGCTGTCGAAGGCGTTCCGCAAGCGGCTGGGGGTATCGCCGAGGGCGTGGCTGGCCGCGAGCGCCGCGCAGGCTGGGCAGACGCGCGAGGAGTAGAGTCGACTGTCAGTCGACTAACGCGCGAAGCGCGGGGTTTTCGTGATCTGACCGAGGGGCAGTCGACTGACAGTCGACTCTACCGAAGCGCATTTTCGTGGCCTGACCGAAGGGCAGCCGACCAGCGGTCGGCTCTACCACGGGCGATGTCTGCGCGCCGGCCGGCCGCTCAACTGGACGTTCCGTCATTCTCGCTGTCGAAGGCGTTCCGCAAGCGGCTGGGGGCCAGACTGGGCAGACGCGCGAGGGGTAGAGTCGACTGACAGTCGACCAGCGCGCGAAGCGCGGGGTTTCGTTCTCTGATTGAAGAGCAGTCGACTAACAGTCAACTCTACCGAAGCGCATTTTCGTGGCCTGACCGAAGGGCAGCCGACTAACGGTCGGCTCTACCACGGGCGATGTCTGCGCGCCGGCTGGCCGCTCAACTGGACGTCCCGTCATTCTCGCTGTCGAAGGCGTTCCGCAAGCGGTTGGGGGCCAGGCTGGGCAGACGCGCGAGGGGTAGCGTCGACTGTCAGTCGACTAGCGCGCGAAGCGCGGGTTTTCGTTGTCTGACCGAAGGGCAGTCGACTGACAGTCGACTCTACCGAAGCGCATTTTCGTGGCCTGACCGAAGGGCAGCCGACCAGCGGTCGGCTCTACCACGGGCGATGTCTGCGCGCCGGCTGGCTGCTCAACTGGACGTTCCGTCATTCTCGCTGTCGAAGGCGTTCCGCAAGCGGCTGGGGGTATCGCCGAGGGCGTGGCTGGCCTCGGGCGCCGCGCAGGCTGGGCAGACGCGCGAGGGTAGAGTCGACTGTCAGTCGACTAACGCGCGAAGCGCGGGTTTTCGCTGTCTGACCGAAGAGCAGTCGACTGACAGTCGACTCTACCGAAGCGGCATTTCCGTGGCCTGACCGAAGGGCAGCCGACCAGCGGTCGGCTCTACCACGGGCGATGTCTGCGCGCCGGCTGGCCGCTCAACTGGACGTTCCGTCATTCTCGCTGTCGAAGGCGTTCCGCAAGCGGCTGGGGGCCAGCTGGGCAGACGCGCGAGGGGTAGAGTCGACTGTCAGTCGACTAACGCGCGAAGCGCGGGGTTTTCGTTGTCTGACCGAAGAGCAGTCGACTGACAGTCGACTCTACCGAAGCGCATTTTCGTGGCCTGACCGAAGGGCAGCCGACCAGCGGTCGGCTCTACCACGGGTGATGTCTGCGCGCCGGCGGGCCGCTCAACTGGACGTTCCTTCAGACTTCGCCAACAACCCGGCGATGCGCTCGGCAACACGGGCGCGCACGCCTTCGTCCAGCTGGCCTTCGTACATCGCCTCGTAGATCCACAGGCCATCGGCGGCCAGGCGCGCCACGAAATTGTCGAGCGTCGTCGGATCGACATTCCCGGCCTCCGGCGCGGATGGTGCCCAGCGCCGTACCGCCGGTCCCCATGGACGCTCGCCCGCCTCCGGGTCGGCCGATTCCAGCATGAACATCAGTTCGGCACGGGTGGCACTCTGCGCCGAGACACGCACGAAGGTCTGGTAACGCTCCAGTGCCGTCGCTTCATCCGCGCGCTTGCCCAGCAGCGTTTCCATCGATGTTTCCCAGGCCTGCACCAGGTGCTCGTCGATGCCGCGCAGCAGCGCCTCGCGCGACGGGAAGTGGTACAGCAGGCCGCCGCGGGTCAGCTTGGCCTCGGCCGCCACTGACTCGAAGGTCACCCCTCGCACGCCATCACGATTGATCACGTTGACGGCGGCGTCGAGGATGCGGTCGCGCTTGCTGGTTCTCATTGCCTCATTTTACGCGATCGGCCGCACCCTCGCGGCTGCCGACGCGGCCGCGCAGCAGGCGCGCCAGGATCGTCGCGCCCAGCGCCAGCACCGCCGTGATCACCAGCAGCACGATCTGGTAGCCACGGTCATACGCCGCCGCAGTCAATGCGAACCACTCGCCCTGCCCGCTCTCGCGCGCGGCATGCAGCGCCTGGGTGAAGCCTTCACGGGCCAGTGCCGGCATGTCTGCCGAGACCGGCAGGAACGCGCTGTACATCGCGGCGCTCAGGCTGCCCAGCATCGCCACCGCCAGCAGGCCACCGAACTCATAGGACACTTCTTCCACCGACGAGGCCATGCCTGCGCGGTGTGCCGGCACATTGTTGAGGATGGCGGTGGATGCCACCGAGATGGCCGAACCCATGCCGAAGCCGGTGATGGCCATACCAGCCACCACCCAGCCAAGGCCTTGCGGGAAGCCGAACGCCACCACGCCGACGCCCAGCGCACCTGCGGCCAGGCCACCACAGATCAGCGGGCGCAGGCCCACCCGGTGCAGGATGCTGCCGCCCAGCAGCGCGCTGGGCAGGCTGCCCAGTGCCGCCACCGAGACCAGCAGGCCCGCCTGCAGCGGCGTGAAGCCTGCAACCAGCTGGAAGCGCTGGGTGGTGACCAGCTGCAGGCCAGCCATCGCGAACAGGGTGAACACCGCCGACAGCGTGCCGGCCAGGAACGCAGGATTGCGGAAGATCGCAAAGTCCAGCAGCGGGTACGGCAGCTGCTGCTGGCGGCGCGCGAACGCCGCACCGCTGATGACGGCCAGCAGCAGCGCGCCCGCGCCCAGCGCATACGACGGCGGCGTAGCGATCAGCGACTTGATCGCCAGCACCAGGCCGGACAGTGCCGCCAATGCCAGCACCGAGGACACAAGGTCCCATGGCCGCGAGGTGTCGCGCTGGCCTTCCGGCGCCAACAGCAGCGTGGCCACGAACGCGACCACCACCACCGGCACGTTGATCAGGAACACCGAGCCCCACCAGAAGTGCTGCAGCAGCCAGCCGCCAATGATCGGTCCGAGCGCCGCGCCGACGATGGCCACCGAACCCCAGATCGCGATGGCGATGTTGCGTTCGCGCTCTTCGTGGAAGCTCAGGCCGATCAGCGCCAGCGTGGCCGGCATCATCGCTGCGGCACCGACCGCCAGGAACGCGCGTGCGGCAATCAGCTGCGCTGCGGTGTCGGCGAACGCCGCTGCCAGCGAAGCGACGCCGAACACCACCAGGCCGATCAGGAACATGCGGCGATGGCCGATGCGGTCGCCCAGCGTGCCCGCACCCAGCAGCAGGCCGGCCATCACCAGCGGATAGGCGTTGATGATCCACAGCGCCTGTCCGGCACTGGCCGAGAGTTCCTCGGTCAGCGTCGGCAGCGCGGTGTAGAGCACGGAGTTGTCGAGCGTGACCAGCAGCAGGCCGGCGGCGACGGTGAACAACAGTGCCCAGCGACGGGCACGCGACAGGGCCGGAGCACCGGCCAAGGGCTGGGACAAAGCCATGGGAGAACCTGATGGGGGTGGAGTACGATCATAACTATACAGGATGTCCTGTATAGTTATGACCTTGAGAGCCAGCCGATTCAGCTTTTGTAGAGGCGAGCCTGCTCGTCGGAACCGCCAGCCAGGCGTGGCCTGGCTCTACTGGTAGACGCTCACCGGCAGTCTTCCGGCAGCGCGGCGATGGCCGATACCACCGCCGCCTGCATCCCCTGCCCTACGGCGGCGTCCAGCTCGCCACCAATGTCACCATGCTGGCGCCGCAGTTCGTCCTCGCACAGCCCGCGCACGCGCGCACGGGCATTCGCGCGCAGGCTGCTGCACCGCCAGTCGGTGCCACCCAGCGGCAGCACCGAATACACCACGCTGTTGCAGGCATTGCCGGCACGCTGCTGCAGTGGCAGTCCACCGAAATCCCGCGGCACGCTGCTGCGCTGCGGGTCGAAGTAGCTGTCCGGGAACGTGCGCGCGTACTGTTCGATGTCCACCGCCATGCTGCGCCCACCGGCCTGCGGCATCTGCAGCGGCTGGCCGCACTGCGTCGCGTCGGCGCGGTGCTGGATGTACTGGTAGATCGGCCGGTCCAGCGATGGATCCTGCTGGGTCACCGCACTCACCGCCGCCAGCACCGGCAGCGACGCACGATTGGCCATGCGCGCCAGCAGGCCCGCCTGCGCGGGCTGGCAGCGGTCGCGCAATGTTGCCGCGAGCAGGAACAATACGTCGTTGCGGAACGCGTGATCGTCACCCAGGCGCTGTTCGATGCGCTGGCTGGCATCGGACGCCGGTGCTGGAAACGCAACCGCCGGCGGCGCGGTGGGTGCGCGCTGCCGCTGCCACCACACCAGCAGCACCACCCCGCCCAGCAGCACCCCGGCAGCCATGATCCATCGCCTGCGCATCAGTTGCGGATTACCGTCAGCGTGGCTGCCGCGGCATCGTAGGACGCGCTGGCGATGTCCGCGTCGAAGCGCTTCACCTGCAGGCGGCCGGCAAGGCGGTACGGATCCCACAGATTGCCCAGTGCGATCGGTGTCGCCAGGGTCACATGGATGATCTGGTTGGGCGGCGGTGGTGGCACATGGATGCAGGCGCCGTAGAACGGCACGAACAGCAGTTCATCCACCAATCCTGCATCGTTGGTACCGAGCGGTACCACGTAGCCATCCAGATCCACCGCGCGACCATCAACAGCATCGACCACGCGCGAAGAGCCGAACTGCTTGGCGCGATCCGGGCTGGAATGGTCGATTTCCTGCCCCGGTGGCGTGCCTGAGCCGGTGTCGTCGATCAGCCCGCCCACATCATCCATGCCACCGCGTGACAGGCCGATCTGCGGCGGCGGGCGCTGATAGGTGACCTCGTCGGGCCGCAACGCATCCCAACGGTCGATGGGGGCTTCGGCCGTGGCGGAGGGCGCCGGTTTGTCCTGCAGCGTGACCACCACGGCATCGCCGCCCGGCGCGGTACAGCCCGCCAACCACAGGCATCCCAACGCCAGCAACAGGTGACTACGGTTCATAGGGCCTCAACTGTGCGTCACGCATGGTGTAGGCCGAACCGGCCAGATCGTCGTCCAAGCGTTCGGCCCGCAGGGTGCCGGCCAGGAAGAACGGCGAATACATGTCCGGCATCTCGATCGGGCGCGGCAGCACCACGTGCACGATCTGGTTCGGCGGTGGTGGTGGCACGTGGATGCAGGCGCCGTAGTACGGCACGAACAGGAATTCGGTCAACCGCCCGTCCTGAGCGTTGGCCAGTGGTACCACGTAGCCTGGCAGGCGCACCGGCCGCTGCAGTACCGTGTCCACGGTGCGGAAGGTGCCGAACTGCGGCATGCGCCGGTTGCCGTTGTGCTCGACTTCCGGGCCCTCGCCGCGTTCCAACGCGGCCAGCTCGTCCTTGGGCATCATCTGCAGCCAGTCCAGTTCCTGCTCTGCAACGTCTGCAGGGTCATCGCGGTCAACAACCGGCGCGGGTGGCAGGGCCTGCACACCGGTATCCACCGGCCGCTCGCAGGCAACCAGGGCCAGCACCATCGGCAGCGACAGCATCCAGCGCATGCTCAGCCTCCCGGCGACAGGCCATCGACCAGCGTTCGCCGGTAGGCCAGCAATGCCGGCACCAGCCCAGCCACCGCACTGATCGCCAGCACGCCTGCCACCCACGCCAGCTCGCGGCCATCCGGCCAGACATGGGTGATCGACAGGCCGAAGGTGGCCAGTACCCAGCCGCGCCCGGCAATGCTTGCGACCACCAGCAGCGACAGGGCCAGCACACAGGCCACCGCACTGGTCGCCACCGCTTCCACCACCAGCAGGCCGGCGATGTAACCCGGCCGTGCGCCGGTCGCGCGCAGGATGGCCATCTCACGCCGCCGCTCCTGCAGGGTCGAGACCAGCAGCGCCACCAGCGAGACCATGCCCAGCAGCACCACCATCGCACTGATCAGCTGCAACGCCCGCTCGGCCGTGCCCAGCGTCTGCCACAGCTGCTGCAGGGTCACGCCGGGCAGGATCGCCAGCATCGCCTCGTCCGGATACTCGTTGATCCTGCGCTGTACCGAGAACGTGGCGATGCGCGAATTCAGGCCGAGCATGAAGCCGGTGATGCTGGTCGGGGTCAGGTCCAGGTGGCGCGCCTGCTCGGCGCTGACGCTCTGGCTGCGTAGCTGCACGCCCGATCGCCAGTCGACATGGATCGCCTCGATGGCCGGCAGCGAGACCAGCAGCGACGAATCCACCGGCGTGCCGGTGCGCTGCAGGATGCCCGCAACGCGGAACGGCTTGTCGGCATGCGTGGCCAGGGTGACCGCGCCGGTGCCGTGCGCCAGCACGATCTCATCGCCGAGGCCGACCTTCTGCGCGCGTGCCACCTCCGCACCGATTACCGCGTCGTACAGATCATCAAAGGGCCGCCCCTGTGCAAAGGCCAGCTCGTGGCCGGAACCATAGCGATAGTGTTCAAAGTAGCCGCCAGTGGTACCCACTACACGGTAGCCGCGCCAGGAATCGCCCAGCGACAGTGGCACCGACCACTTCACCTGCGGCAATGCGGACAGCTCCTGGTAGGACTGCCAGGACACGTTGTTGGTCGGGTCACCGATATGGAACACCGAGTACAGCAGCAGGTTCACCGGTCCCGAACGCGCACCGACGATCAGGTCGGTGCCCGATACGGTGCTGGCGAACCCCTCGTGCGCCTGCGTGCGTACACGCTCGACGCCCAGCAGCAACACCACGCTGAGGGTGATGACCAGCACGGTCAGGCCCACGCTCAACGCACGGCTGCGCAGGCTGGCCCAGGCAAGCTCAAGCATGGCCGGCACCTGCGTGGTTGATCTCGGACAGTGAAATGGTGCGGTCGAACAAGGGCTGCAGGCTGTCGTCATGGCTGACCACCAGCACCGTGGTGCCAGCTGCTTGGCACTGCGCCGACATCAGCTTCAGGAACGCGGTTGCCGCTTCACGGTCAAGCGCCGAGGTGGGCTCATCGGCCAGCAGCAATGCCGGACGACCGATCAGGGCACGTGCTGCCGCCACGCGTTGTTGCTGGCCGACACTGAGCGTACCCGCGGGCCGCTGCATAAGCTCAGGGTTGAGCTGCAGGGCCTGCAGCAGGCGGGCGATCTCGGCATCCAGCGGCCCACTGATGCGCGCGCTGCGCAGGCGCGAAAAGCGCAGGCCCAGCGCGATGTTGTCGCGCACGCTGAGGAACGGCAGCAGGTTGAACTGCTGGAAGATCACGCCCAGGTGGTCGGCGCGGAAGCGGTCCCGCGCGGCACCGCGCATCGCCTGCAGCGCGTGACCGGCGACTTCGATGCGGCCCTTGCCGGGCAGCAGCACGCCCGCCAGCAGGCCCAGCAGGGTGCTTTTGCCGCCACCACTGATTCCGCGCAGCAACACGCTGCTGCCCTGCTCGACCCATAACCGCGGAATGTCCAGCACCAGCTGCATGCCGTAGCCGAACTGCACGTTTTCCAGCGAGATCACCGGTGCCGCGCTCACGGTGCCAGCACCACACGCAGGTTGTCGGGCGTGAGCACGCTGCGATTCTGGCCATGGGCGGTTGCGCTGTTGACGATGACTTCGTGCAGGCCGGGGAACAGCACAGGCAGGCGCACGACGATCGCCCGCAGCTCGGCAGGTTTGGCACAGTGGTACTGCAGCGTTGCGCTGAAACCTGCGTGCCGGTGCTGTCCCGGCGGCGGCGCGGCGGCCGTCGCGTCGAAGCCCTCTGCATCGGCGTTACTGGTGGCCAGACGGCACTCTGCAGCGGTGGGCAAGGTGACCCAGCTGCCGCCCTTCAGCAACGACGTCGCCCGTGCCAGCGCGGCCTGCTCGGCTGCATTGGCCGGCGGCCGCTCGTAATCGAGGATGCCTATGCCGGGGGCCTGAAGGGCGAATTCCAGAGTTTGCTGGTCAAGCGCAACATCAACGGTCGCCTGGCCATGCACGTGCGGTGCGTGCTGGCGGATGTCATGGGCCTGTGCGGCGCTGGCAGCCAGCAGCAGGAAAAGAGCAGCAGGAAGCTTCATGGGGGAGTCTCAAATTGTTACTATGTAACATTATGGACCATATCCCCACGACGACCGCAAGGGCCCTGGCCCAGCCGCCAACTTCGGCACGCTGGCACCCCCGCTTCGATCTTGCCGGTGCCTGGCTGTCCCTGGCCTGCGCCGCCCACTGCATCGCCCTGCCCCTGCTGCTGGCCTTCGTGCCGGCAGCGATGATGGCGCTGCGCTCGTTCCAGCATCCCGGCCATGGCGCGATGACATTGCTGCTGATGATGTCGCGCTGGGAATGGCTGTTCGCGCTGCTGGCCTCCTCGTTGGCCTTGGCGAGTACCTCGGCCGGGGTGCACCGGCATGGGCGCTGGCGGCCTGCAAGATTGGCCTGCGTTGGCGCCATCCTGCTGCTGTCAGCCTCTCTGTATCTGCCGCTGAAGGAATCGCTGCTCTGGCATGGTGTGGCCACGGCATGTGGTGGCGTGTTGTTGGCGGCGGCGCACGTCGGCAATCGACGGGCGTTGCGTAACCGCCGGTAGCGCCGGCCGTTGACCGACGCCCCGAAGATGCCGGCCAGCGGCCGGCACTACCTATCATCAGAAGCGGTAGCCCACTTCCGCCCCGAAGATGCGCGGGCTGTCGACCGGGCCGTAGTAGTTGCCATCACGCCCAAAAGCCAGATTGTCGAAGATCAGGCCGTTGATGCGACGCTTGTTGGTCAGGTTCTGCACGAATACCCGTGCACTCCACGGCCCGGTTTCGTAGCCCAGCTGCGCCCCCAGCACGGCGACGGTCGGCTGGAAGGCGCGGTTGCGCTCGTCAAGTGCGCTGGAGCCGGTGAACTGCGACTCCAGCCGCGCGTAAAGCCCGGATTCAAACTGGTAGCGTGCGGCCAGGTAGCCGGTGTAATGCGGCGTCAACTTGACCCGCTTGCCATCCAGGTTCTGGTCGACGGTGACCCACAGTTTGGTGTACTTCGCGTCGACGTAGCCCACATTCGCCATCAGCGTGAAGCCAGGCACTACTTCGAACACCCCCTCCAGTTCTGCACCCCGTGACCGGATCGAGGCGTCCGATCCCACGTAGTCCGACGAAATCGGGCGGCCGTTGGCATCGGTGGCCACCTGGATCTCCTGCCAGTTGTCCGAGGTGATGTGGAAAAGTGCCCCGCCGATGTGGCCACGACCGCCAGCCAGATTCATCTTGAACCCCAGCTCGTGGCTCCACATGCGTTCGGATTCGTAGCGCAGCACCTTGTCGTTGACCACATCGCTCTGTGCTGCGGCCAGGTTGAAGCCACCTGGAATGTAGCCCTTGGCCGAGGCGGCATAGAACGACAGGTCGTCAGTGGCGTCGTAGCGCAGCGACACCCGCGGCAGCGTCGCCGTGAAGGTATGCGCCAGCGCGGCGTCGCGGTACAGCACGCGGCCACCGGCGCCCAGATCCAGCGCACCGGCACGCTGCTCGGTGGAACGCCGTGCCTGCTCATGGCGCAGGCCGGCACTGGCGGTCAGCTTGGGCAGCGCGGGGAAGGTGTAGCTTGCGGTAGCAAACACACTGTAATCCTCGCCCTTCGAGGTCTGCCGCGGCGCCAGGTTGTAACTGTCCAGCCCATGCAGCGCCGGGCCGACGAACGTGCCAAGGATCGAATCCTTGCTGTTGCGGTAGGTGGACACACCGGCCATCCAGGTCAGGGCCTGGTCACTGGGCGAACTGAAGCGCGCCTCGGCCGTCCACTCGCGCTTCCTGTCGTAGATGCGGCCTGCCAATGCTGGGCTCTGGGTCATGTCAAAGTCATAGCCGGCGGAGGTCACTTCCTCGCTTCGCCAGGAGGCGGCCACGTCCAGCGTGCCTGCCTGCAGCTGCCATTGCGCGCTCAGGCCCGCAACCGACTCATCCTTTTCGGTGCGCTTGGGTGCGTCGTTGATGTAGGTGAAATCACCGGCACGACGGCCACCGTTGAGCGACGTGCCGTAGGTGCGGTTGTACAGGCCGGTGTCCAGCGGCAGGTACTCGTACTCGAACATGCCGGGCGCGCGGGTGCGCAGGTGATAGGCCAGCGCGTTCACCGAAACATAGTCGCTTGGCCGCCAGCGCAGCTTGCCCTGCAGGTAGCCTTCGCCCACCCTGCCGCGCGCACCGGACGGCGTGAGGTTCTTCAGGTAGGCGTCCTCATCCGAGCCCATGAACGCCACCGAGCCGGACAGGCTGCCCGTCTTGTTCAACGGCCCTGTCAGGAAGCCATCGAGAGCGGTGCCATTGCCGTTGCCGAACCAGGTGCTGCGCACATTGACCTCGCCCTCTCGCGCATCGGCCGGGCCGCGTGTACGCACCAGCACCAGCCCCGACTCGCTGTTGGCACCGTACAGCGTGCCCTGCGGCCCGCGCAGCACCTCCACCGACTCTACCTGGTTGAGCACGGCATTGCTCAGCTCACGGAACGGAATGCCGTCGATGTAGACCGAGGCCCGGTTGACCAGGAACGGATTGGACTCGATGCCACGGATTGAGATGAACATGTTGCTGAGCTGGCCCATCGCGTTGAACTTCACGTTCGGCGCCAGCTTGTCCAGGTCACGGAACTCGGTGACACCGGCCTCCTTCAGCGCCTGCCTGTCGAGTACCGTCACCGACAGGTCGCTCTTCAGGTAGGGGGTATCGCGCTTTGAACCGGTGACGCGTACACCGTCGAGCGTGGCCGGGTCGGCCTGCTGGGCCAGCACGGGCATTGCGGGAATGAGCAGGGATGCCGCAACGAGGGCGGCGGCAGGCGTGGACGACTTCAACGGGGAGACCTCGACGGGCTGGACTGGAGGACGCGCGAGCGGCGGCAGCGCGGGACTAGAGTGTTATCATGCAACACCCGCGCCGCGCTGCCACTCCATTCCGGGCGGCACTGCTCCATTCCCGGATCCGAAATGCCAACCCTCGCCGACCAGCTGTTGCAGGAAGCCGGCCCGCAGCCCCCTGCGGTTCACGCCAGCAATGATGGCGCGGTGGTGCTGCTGCGCCACCACTTCGACGCAGGTGAAGGTGAGATGGGGCATCCGCACCAGCTTCGCCTGGGCATGGCCGTGGGCGGCGGCGGACGACTGCAGCAGCACACCCTCAACGGTCTTCTGCAGGCATCCTGGCGACCTGGCCAGTTCAACCTGGTGCTGCCCGCAGACACCGGCACCTATGTCAGCCCGTCAGTGGATCTGATCGGGATCGCCATCGATACCCGCATGCTGCCGCACAACGTGCAGACGCTGCATCACCTGCAGCCGCTGGCGGCGCGGCTGCACCGCGATCCGGTGGTGTCCGCGGTGCTGAGCGCGTTGTGGTGCAGCACGCAGGCCGATGCCTGCCTGCCCGGCTTCCTTGAGCATGGCGCGCAGGTGCTGCTGCACCGCCTGGGCCAGCTTGCCGGCCAACCTCGCGAGGCACGCGGCACCACGTCCGCGCTGTCGGCACGACGGCTGCGACAATTGGAGGCCTACATCGACGCGCAGCACGGTCGGGCGCTGACGGTCCCACAGCTGGCTGCTGCAGTGCAGATGGAGGCCGCAACGTTCAGTCGGGCGCTACGCGCGGCCACAGGCCTGCCACCCTACGCGTTCCTCACCCAGCGCCGCATGCACTGGGCGCGCACCGAACTCGCGCAGGGCCGCCGTGTCACCGATGTTGCCCTGGCCAGCGGGTATGCCAATCCCAGCAAGTTCAGCGCGGCATTCCGCCGCGTGCTCGGCTGTTCGCCGTCTGCATGGATCGCGCAGTCACGTACCCGGTAGTGCCGGCCGCTGGCCGGCAGCCAACCAACATTACAAGACGGTAATGTCCGCGTCAGAACAGCGAAAGGCGCCACTCTTCACCCTGAGGGCCAGTTCTCCCACAGGCGTTCCGCGCATGATCCGTCCCCTGCTCCGCCCCGCCTCCCTTGCTCTTCTCCTGTCCGGCCTGGCGGTTGCGCCGCTGGCCCTGGCCCATCCCAGTCTGGTGCGTTCGACGCCGGCCGCCGACGCCACCGTAGCCCCGGCGACCGAGATCATGCTGCAGTTCAGTGAGAAGGTGATGCCGCGTGCCACCCGCATCGAACTGAGCATGGACCATGGCCGCATGAAGATGGCCATGCCTACCGTCGCGCAGGACGTTTCCGAAGATGGCCACACGCTACGCGCGCGTTTCGCCAAGCCGCTGCCCGCCGGCAGCTACGCACTGCAATGGCGCGCGGTCGGTCAGGACAGTCATCCGATGACCGGCAGCTACCGCTTCACCGTGAAGTAAGGCTGCCGCCATGGCCGAGCTCTCGCCGTATGCGCTGCGGCTGGCGCTGTACCTGGTACTGATGCTGCTGTTCGGGCGGCTGCTGTTCGTCCGCCCCGGGCTGCCACGCGGCATCTCGCTGGCGCTCGCCGTGGTTGCGCTGATCCTGGTCGTCATCGATGCCGTGAACCGGTTGTCGGGCGTGCTCGGCATCCCGGCAGCCGATATCGACCCAGCAACGGCGCACTGGTTCCTCACCGGTACGCCGGTGGGTGAGGCGGGGCTGCTGCGCATCCTGGCCCTGCTGGCAATGCTGCCGCTGCTGGCAGTCAATCGCCCGGTGCTGGGCCTGCGCCGTCTGGCGCTGCTGATACTCACGGCGGTAGCTCTGGCCAGCCTCGCCTGGAATGGTCACGCCGCCGCCGGTGATGGATTCGGCGGGACGTTGCGGCTCGTGGCCGGCATCGTGCACCTGCTGGCCGCCGGTGCCTGGGCCGGCGCGATCGCCGCCATCCTGCAGCTGGCGCTGCGTCCACAGGGCCTGCGCCTGCACGAACGTACCCGCGAACTGTGGCAGGCCGCGCACAGCTTCGCCGTGCCGGGCACGATCATCGTCGCCCTGCTGGCAATGACCGGCACCTATACCTATGTCGATCTCGGCGGTTCCATACAGACCCTGACCGGCGCCGCACATGGGCGTTGGCTGCTGCTCAAGCTGGCGCTGGTCGGTGGCATGCTGGGGCTTGCCGCGCTGCATCGCTGGCGGCTGGTGCCGGCGCTGGCGGTCTCCATCCGCGGCGGCTGGCAACCCAGGCCGCTGCGCTCACTTCGCCACAGCCTGGCCTGCGAATCGGTGCTGGCGCTGCTGGTGCTGGCCTGCGTGGCGGTGCTCGGCACTCTGGACCCATTGGCATGACTCATCCGTTCCAGCACGGGCCCAAGCTGCGATGATGGGCACACCATGAAACTGCTGATCGTCGAAGACGAACCCAAGACCGGCAACTACCTGCGCCAGGGCCTGATCGAGGCCGGCTACGTGGTCGATCTCGCCTGCAACGGCATCGACGGGCTGCATCTGGCCGGCAGCGGCGAGTACCAGCTGGTCATCCTCGACGTGATGCTGCCCGGCCTGGATGGCTGGAACGTGCTGTCGCGGCTGCGCGAGGCCGGATGGCAGGTGCCGGTGCTGTTCCTCACCGCGCGCAGCAGCATCGCCGACCGCGTTCAGGGCCTGGAGCTGGGCGCCGACGATTACCTGGCCAAGCCGTTCGCCTTCGCCGAACTGCTGGCGCGCGTGCGTACCCTGCTGCGCCGCGGCCAGGCATTGCCGCAGGCCGAGCGCATCGTCATCGCCGACCTGGTGGTGGATACCCTGCGCCGCCGGGTCGAACGCGGCGGCCAGCGCATCGCCCTCAGCCAGAAGGAATACACCCTGCTGGAACTGCTGGCGCGCCGACGCGGTGAAGTGCTGCCGCGCTCGTTGATCGCCTCGCAGGTATGGGACATGAACTTCGACAGCGACACCAACGTGATCGACGTGGCGATCCGCCGCCTGCGCGCGAAGATCGACGATGACTTCGACGCCAAGCTGATCGTCACCGTGCGCGGCATGGGCTATGTGCTGGAGGCGCCGGACGACGGTGCATTGCACAGCGGATGAGCCTGCGTCGCTCCATCGCGGTACGGCTGACGCTGCTGTTCGCCATCGTGGCTACGCTGGTGCTGGCCGCATTGGGCGTGGCGATCTATGTCAGCGCCCGCCACGACCTGGTGGCCCAGGACTTCAGCGAACTGGAGAACAAGGTTGCGTTGATCCGTGACCTGGCCGGCAACGGACCTGCGTCCGCACGCGGGCAGCGCTTGGCGGACGCACTGGGCCACCATCCGGATATCGCCTTCCACATTGTTGATGGGAGCGGCGCAGTGCTCTTCTCGACCGCACCGGCACTGCTGCGCGAGCATGCACGCAGCCAGCCGATCGACGCCGCGCCACGGCGGCACGACTGGATCCTCGCCGATGGTCGCTGCATGCATGCCCTGCACCTGCGCCAGACCCTGGCCGACGGCAGCGAGCTGGTCACCCTGCTGGCCATCGATGACGACCGCCACGCCGATTTCCTGCAGCGCTTCCGCCATCTGCTGGCGATCGCCATCATCGGCGCCGCCGCGGCCAGCAGCCTGCTCGGCGGCTACGTGGTGCGGCGCACGCTGCGGCCGCTGCGCACGCTGGCCGATGAGGCCCGGCAGATCACCGCCGGCCGGCTGCAGCGCCGACTGAGTGCACGCAGCGCACCGGCCGAACTGGAGCAGCTGGCGCAGACGCTCAACGGCATGCTGGCGCGCCTGCAGCAGGACTTCGCGCGGCTGACCGAGTTCTCCGGTGATCTCGCCCATGAACTGCGCACACCGATCACCAACATGCTGACCCAGGTGCAGGTGGTGCTGGCGCACCCGCGCAGCAATGAGGCCTATCGCGAGACGCTGGCGTCCTGCGCCGAGGAACTGCAGCAGCTGGCGCAGACCGTGGGTGACCTGCTGTACCTGGCGCAGGCCGAAGCGCCGGGTGCACTGCCCTCGCGCGAGCCAGTGGCGCTGGATGCGGTAGTGGATTCGCTGCTGGAGTTCTACGAGCTTCTGGCCGAGGACCGACAGTTGACCCTGCGCCGCGAAGGTGTGGCGAGCGTGGAAGGCAACCTCTTGATGCTGCACCGGGCGATTGCCAACCTGCTGTCCAACGCGTTGAAGTACGCAGCCGTGGGCAGCGAAGTGCGGGTGCGGCTGGTCGAGGCCGAAGGCGTGTGCAGGGTCAGCGTGCACAACCTTGGCACGCCGATCGCCAGCGAGGCGCTGCCGCGCCTGTTCGATCGTTTCTACCGCGGCGAGCGTGGCCGCCACGAAGGTGCCGGACTGGGCCTGGCGATCACATGCGCGATCGCACAGGCGCACGGCGGCAGCGTGAGTGTTGTCTCGGATGACACCGGCACCCTGTTCGAGCTGGTGCTGCCGAGCACCTCAGCCCGGTAGTCCCGGCCGCTGGCCGGCAACCCCGGTCTGCTCAAACACCCCGGCCACCCAATCGATGAACACCCGCAAGCGCGGTGACGGCGTGCGGTTGCGCGGGTAGACCAGGCTCAACGGGCTTGGGGTCGGCGGCGCGTCCGGCAACAGCTCCACCAGCTGCCCGCGCGCGATATACGGGTCCATCCGGTAGCGCGGCGCCTGGATGATGCCCAGGCCCGCCAGCGCGGCGCCGAGGAACGCATCCGCACCGGACACACGCACCCGCACCGGCAGCGGCACGTAGCGCACCTGCCCGCCCTGCTGGAACTCCAGGGGAATCAGCTGGCCGGTGGCACTGGAGCGGTAGCCGACCATCTGGTGGCCGTCCTGCAGCGATTCGATGGTATCGGGCAGGCCGTGCGCCTGCACATAGCCCGGCGAGGCCACCGTGACCTCGCGCAGCATGGTCAACCGTCGCGCCGCCAGATCGCTGTCGGCCAGCGTCCCCACCCGCAACGCCGCATCCACGCCTTCACGCAGCAGGTCGACATAGCGGTCACCCTCGCTGACGTCCAGTTCGATCTCCGGGTAGCGCTGCAGGAATCCCGGCAGGTGCGGAAACAGCAGGTGCCGGCCCAGCGTGCCATGCACTTCGATACGCAACGGGCCGCGTGGCGGCGCGTCACGGAACGCAGCCTCGGCATCATCCATGTCGGCGATCAAGCGCAGGCAACGACCATAGAAAGCCTCGCCTTCCAGCGTCGGCACCACCAGCCGCGTGGTCCGGTGCAGCAGGCGCACGCCCAGCCGCTGTTCGAGCGCTTTGATCGCGTCGGTCACCGTGGCCCGCGGCAGGTCCAGGTCCTCGGAGGCCCGGGTGAAGCTGCGGCGCTCGACGATACGGACGAAGGCGCGCATGGCCGTGAAGCGGTCCATTGTTCGGCTACCCGAATGATGTTGGCGGATTATGCATGATTATCCGGGCGGGAGAGATGACGAAGATGGCCCTGCGCCATTCCGGCGCGCTCCGCTGGAACCGACCATGACCCTCTCCCCCGCCCGCACTGTCGCCCTGGTCACCGGCGGCTCCCGTGGCATCGGCGCCGCCATCTCCCGCCGGCTCGCCGCCGATGGCCACGCGGTCGCGATCAACTATGCGGGCCGCCGCGACGACGCCGAAGCCTTGGCGGCCGAACTCAACGCAGCCGGCGCGCAGGCGATCGCGCTGCAGGCCGATGTCGCCGATCCGCAGGCGGTGCGGCAGCTTTTCGATGCCATCGAGGCGCGTTTCGGCGGCATCGACGTGGTGGTCAACAGCGCCGACGTGCTGCAGCTGGCGCCGCTCGCCGACACCGACGACGCCCTGTTCGAGCGGGTGATCGGCATCAACCTCAAGGGTGCCTTCAACGTGCTGCGCGAAAGCGCACGACGGGTGCGCGACGGTGGCCGGCTGATCACCTTGTCCACCAGCGTGGTCGGCATCAAGCTGGAGAACTACAGCGTGTACGCGGCCAGCAAGGCAGCGGTGGAGACGATGGGCGCCATCCTCAGCAAGGAGCTGCGCGGGCGCAACATCACCGTGAACGCAGTGGCCCCAGGCCCGACCGCTACCGACCTGTTCCTGGACGGCAAGTCACCGGAACTGATCGAGCGGTTGGCGAAGATGAACCCCCTGGAGCGGTTGGGTACGCCGGAGGACATCGCCGGTGCGGTCGCCTTCCTGGCAGGCACCGATGGCGGGTGGGTCAACGGCCAGGTCCTGCGCGCCAACGGCGGGATGGTGTAGATCGCGCGAACGGCATCCACGCATGGCGTGGATCTACCGTGCGGATCATCCGGCGCGGGCCTCGCGGCGCCGGTGTACCCAGTAGTACAGCGTAGGCAACACCAGCAGGGTCAGCAGCATCGCCGACAGCAGGCCACCGATCACCACCACCGCCAGCGGCTTCTGGGTCTCGGCACCAATCGCATGCGAGGTGGCCATCGGCAGCAGGCCGAACATCGCTAGCAGTGCGGTCATCAGTACGGTGCGCAGGCGCTGCAGCGAGCCCTGCACGACCGACTGCAGCAGGTCCATGCCCTGCTCGCGCAGCTGCGCGAAGCGACTGAGCATCACCACCCCGTTCAGCACCGCCTGCCCGAACAATGCAATGAAGCCGATCGCCGCCGACACCGACAGTGGAATGCCGGTCAACCACAGGGCGAGGATGCCGCCGATCATCGCCAGTGGCACGTTGGCCAGGATCAGCGCGGCGCTGCTGACGTCCTTGAAGGCATCGAACAGCAGTACGAAGATGATCAGCACCGACAGCGGGATCACCCAGCCCAGACGCTTCATCGCACGTTGCTGGTTCTCGAACTCGCCGGACCACTCCAGCCGGTAGCCTTCCGGCAGCTGCACGCTGGCCTCCACGCGCTTGCGCATGTCGGCCACCACGCTGCCCATGTCACGCCCGGCGATGAAGATGCTCACCGCCTTTACCCGCTGTGCGTTCTCGCGCGAGATGTTGATCGCGCCGCTGGCCATGCGGAAGTCGGCCACGTCGGCCAGCGTCACGGTGTGGCCATCGCCGATGCCCACCGGCACCGTGCGCAGCCGCTGCAGGTCGCGGTCGGCGTCATCCAGGCGCAGCGTGATCGGGAACCTGCGGTCGCCCTCCCACAGTTCACCGACCTGGCGCCCGCCCAGTGCGGTCTCGATCACCTCGTCGATGTCGCGCACATTGAGGCCATAGCGCGCGGCACGGTCGCGGTCGATCTCGATCTGCAGCTGCGGCAACGACCCGTCACGGTCAATGAAGGCGCTCTCCACGCCCTCCACACCACGCACCTGACCCAGGATCGCCTGCGCCTGCTGATTCAGCACGTCCAGGTCCGAGCCGCTGACCTTGATCACCACCTGGCCTTTGATCTGCGAGATGCTCTCCAGGATATTGTCGCGCACCGGCTGCGAGATCGAGAACTCAGGCCCCGGGATGCGCTGCTCCAGCGTGCGCTGCAGGTCGCTCACCAGTTGCCGCTTGTCCACGCCCTTCGGCCACTCCTTCTCCGGCCTCAACGCCACCAGCGCCTCGATCTGGTTGGCGCCCTTGGCGTCGGAGCCGTCTTCCGGGCGGCCAAGCTTGGCCACCACCGTCGACACCTGCGGGAAGGTGCCGACCAGCTCACGGATGCGCCGCGACTGCTGCTGCGCTTCGACCAGGCTGGTGCTCGGGTCGAGCGTGGCGGTCAGCCAGATCGAGCCTTCGTCCAGCTCGGGCAGGAACTCCGAACCCAACCGGGTACCCAGTGCCAGCGTGCCGACCAGCAGCGCAACCGCGGTCAGCACCACCGCACGCGGGCGAGCCAGTGCGCGCTCCAGTACCGGCCGATACCAGCCGGTCAGGCGGTCCATCAGCGGATTGCCGTCGCGCATGCGGTCGCGCCGCAGCCACCAGTAGCAGAACAACGGCACCACGGTCAGCGCCAGGATCAGCGCGCCGATCAATGCCGAGGTCACCGAGTACGCCATCGGCGCGAACATGCGGCCTTCCTGGCGCTGCAGGGTGAAGATCGGGATATGCGCGGCGATGATGATCAGCATCGAGAAGAACGTCGGTCGACCCACTTCCGATGCAGCTGAAAGAATGGTCGAGAACCGTGTCTTCCGGTCGGCGGTGGACGGCAGCTTCGACAGTCGCGAGACGATGTGTTCGGTCACGATCACCGCGCCATCGATGATGATGCCGAAATCCATCGCACCCAGCGACAGCAGGTTCGCCGGCACACCCCACAGATGCAGGCCGAGGAAGGTCGACAGCAGGGCCAGCGGCATCATCGCCGCCACGATCAGCGCGGCCCGGGCGTTGTACAGGAACAGCCACAGCACCAGGAACACGAGCACTGCGCCTTCCAGCAGGTTGCGGAAGACCGTCTTCAGCGTGGTCGTGACCAGCCACGAGCGGTCGTAGAACGGCTCGATGCTGACGCCGGCCGGCAACTGGTTGGCCTCGATCTCCGCGATGCGCGCATGCAGGGCGTCGAGCACGTCGGACGGGTTCTCGCCCTTGCGCATCAGGACCATGCCGAACACCGCATCGTCATTGTAGTCCTGGCCGACCAGGCCCTGGCGCGGCAGGCCGGTGTCGGCGATGCCGGCCAGGTCGCGCACCAGGATAGGCGTGCCCCCGCGCTGCGCCACCACCACGTTGCCGATGTCCGCCGGCGAACGCATCAGGCCCACGCCACGGATCAGGAACTGCTGCTGCCCACGCTCCACGTAGCCGCCGCCCGCATTCGAGCTGCCCTTCTCCAGCGCCTCGGCGAACTCACCGAGGCTGATGCCACGGTCACGCAGCTTGTCCAGGTCCGGCTTGACCTGGAAGGTGCGCGCGAAGCCACCGAAGCTGATCACATCGGCCACGCCCGGCACGGTGCGCAGGCTGCGTTCCATTGTCCATTCCTGCACGGTGCGCAGCTGGGTCGGCGTCATGTGCGGGCCTTTCAGCACATAACGGTAGATCTCACCTACCGCCGAGCTCATCGCCTCCAGTTCCGGCGTTACCCCTTCCGGCAGTTCCACGCCCTGCAGGCGTTCCAGCACCTGCTGGCGCGCGAAGTAGTCATCGGCCTTGTCGTCGAAGGTCAGGATGATCATCGACAGGCCGAACTGTGTATGCGAGAACACCCGCACCGAATGCGGGATACCGGACAACGCCACTTCCAGTGGCATCGTCACCTCGCGCTCGACCTCTTCCGCGGCACGGCCCGGGTGCAGCGACACCACTGTCACCTGGGTGTCGGACACATCCGGGAAGGCTTCCACCGGCAGCACGCGGAACGCGGCAATGCCAGCGCCGATGAACAGCAGCAGTGCCAGCATGACCATCAGCGGCTGGCGCAGGCAGTAGGCAATCAGGCGATCGATCATGGGGCGGCGTGCCCCGTGCCGCTGCTGGCGGCGGCCGGTGCGCTGTCCGCCAGCTGCTGCAGCAGCAGGCCGCCCTCGACCACCACCCTGGCGCCTGCGGCCAGGCCTTCACGGACCCACAGCCGGCCATCGCCCAGTTCCTCGGCATGCACCGCGTGACGCACGAAGCGGCCCTTGCCCTCCTCCACGAACACCACCTGCTTGCCGTCGATCAACAACACGGCCGCATCGGGCAGCGAGACACCGCCCTCGGCCGGCAATGCCACCTGGGCGCGCACGTACTGCCCCGCCTTGAAA
This sequence comes from Stenotrophomonas sp. YJH_SMC_40, assembly GCF_059368615.1. Lineage (NCBI taxonomy): Bacteria > Pseudomonadati > Pseudomonadota > Gammaproteobacteria > Lysobacterales > Lysobacteraceae > Stenotrophomonas > Stenotrophomonas sp. YJH_SMC_40. Next base: position 277,804 of record NZ_JCAFRX010000005.1, read on the forward strand.
CCGCGTGCGCGGTTGTCCAGCTCGGCGCGCGCCTGCACCACGCGGCGTTCGCTGTCGACGAAGTCATCCACGTGCTGCAGGGTCGCCTGCAGCGGCTGTCCATCGGCCCCGGGCACGCTCACCTGCATGCCCGCCTTCAAGCGTCCGGCCAGGCTCTCGGGAACATCCAGCAGCAGCCACAGGCGGTCCGGATCGCCAATCACCGCCAACGGTTGTTCGCTGTCGGGGCTGACCGCCATGCCCGGGCTCATCCGCCGCTCCACCAGCACGCCATCGATCGGCGCGCGCAACGGCAGGCGCTGGTCGACGTGCTGGCCATTGCCATAGGCCTTGGCGAAGGCGGTCGCACGCGCGTGATCGGCTTGGCTGCCGGCGAAATTGGCCTCGGCCTCGTCCAGTTCGCGGCCCGACGCCACACCTGCCGCATGCAACTCGCGGGTGCGCTCCAGCTCCTTGCGCGCCTGCTGCAGCTGGGCACGGCCGCGCACGCCCTCCGCCTGGGCCTGGCCGAATTCGGGCGAAGTGATCCAGGCGATCACCTGGCCCACCTTCACTTTCTGCCCCGGCTGTGCCTCGATGCGCGCCACCTGCCCCGCCAACGGCGTACGCAGCGCGCTGGAGCGCGTCTCGTCCCAGACCACCCGGCCCGGCAGCTGCAGGCTGGCGCTGGCGCCGGCGGTGACCGCCTCGCTGCGCAGCACGTCCAGCTGGCGGCTACCGGCAGGAAACTGGATCTGGCCGGCGCTGACCTTCGGCGCGTCCTCGGTATAGGACGCCGGCTCGCGGCCGCAGCCACCCAGCAGAGCCAGCGCCAGCAGGGCCGGCAGCACGGCGTGTCGCGCCTGCGGCCGATAGGCGACGGTGGACTTCATCGGAACTCTCCTTCAGCAATGGATGTGGCCGCTTCCCAGCGCGCCAAAGCAATGGCATGGTCGGCACGCGCTTCAATCAACGCAGCCTCGAACTCGCGCCAGCTGCGGCGCGCATCCAGCAGATCGGTCAGGCTGGCGGCGCCGCGGCGGTAGGCCAGTTCAATGCCCTGCACCGCCTTGCGTGCGGCATCGGACTGCAGTCCTTCGTAGTCGCTGCGACGCTGCGCGGCGGACTGCGCGCTGGCCTGCAACTGGTCCAGTTCGGCGTGCGCTTCGCGCTGCAGCACCTGCAGCTCCAGCGCGGCACTGTCACGGTCGGCCTCGGCACGCTGGATCGCGCCGCGTGCACGTGACGGGCCGCCGAGCGGAATGGTCAATGACACACCCCACGTGACGCCGCTGATGTCAGCCGGCTCGCGCTCGGCCTCCACGCCCAACTCGATGTCGCGGTGGCGCTCACTGCGCGCCAGTGCCACACCGGCGTCGGCCGCGGCCAGGCGCGAACGTGCCGCGCGCAGATCGGCACGCTGCTGCGGATCGAACGCACGCACGCTGGCCACGCTGCTGGCCTCCGGCCAAGGATCATCGGCGCTGAGGTCATGGCTGTCGTCGCGGCCGAGCAGCAGCCCCAACGCATGCTGCGCATCGCGCAGATCCAGCGACGCCTCGCGCGCCGCGTCGGCCACCGCCAGGTCGTCCACTGCCAGCCGCGCGCGGTCGACCGGCGCCATCGCCCCGGTGGCAACCTGCTTGTCCGCCGCCGCCATCTGATCGGCCGAGCTCTGGCGGTTGGCATCGGCAATCTGCGCCCGCTCCTGTGCGCCCTTCAGAGCGAAATAGGTTTCATGCAGCGCCACCTGCTGGCGGCGCCGCGCATCGAGCATCTCCAGCCCGGCCACTTCCAGCAGCGCATCGGCCTGGCGGATACGCAACGCACGCTTGCCACCGCGCTCCCAGGTCCAGCTCAGGCCCACGGTGCTGTCCACCCGCTTGTCCTGCCAGCGTCCGGAGCCGATGCCATGCTTGGGGCTGATCTTGCTGGTGCCGATCGACAACTCGGTGGCCGGGCGCAACGCCGCCGTCTGCACATCGCCCTGCACGCCGCGCAGCGCCAGTGCCGCCGCACGCAGGTCCGGGTTGTGTGCTTCCATGGCGCGCTGCGCTTCCTGCAGGGACAGCGCCGAAGCGGTGGGCGCGCACAGAAGAGTGGCCAGCACGGCCGCAAAACGAGGGGAGAAATTCATGCACGTCACGGTAAGGTGATGCACTTGCGCCAAACTTGCCCCAACCTTGCACGAAGCTTGCAATGCGAATCCTGCTGATCGAAGACGACGCCGCGCTGGCCGATGGACTGATCCGCGCCCTGCAGGGCGCCGGCCATCTGTGCGACCACCTCTCGCGTGGGCTGCACGCGCCGGCGGCACTGGCCAGCGCACCGTATGACGTGATGGTGCTGGACCTTTCATTGCCTGACGTCGATGGCCTGGACCTGCTCTCACGCCTGCGCAACGACGGCATCACCCTGCCGGTGCTGATCCTGACCGCACGCGATGGTGTGGAGGACCGCATCCTCGGCCTCGACCGCGGTGGCGACGACTACCTGGCCAAGCCCTTCGCCCTGGGAGAACTGGAAGCGCGCCTGCGTGCGCTGTCGCGCCGCCGCAGCGATGCACCGGCGCAGAAGCGGCTGGGCCGGTTGTGCTTCGACAGCGTCCGCAATGAAGTGCAGGTGGAAGGTCAGCGCATCGAGCTGACCGCGCGCGAGCTGTCGCTGGTCGAGGCACTGATGCAGCATCCCGGCCGCACGGTTACCAAGCAGCGCCTGTTCGACGCGCTGTACAGCTGGGACCACGAGGCCAACCTGTCGGTGATCGAAGTGCATGTCAGCCGCCTGCGCCGCAAACTGGAACAGACCCACGCCGGCGTCGGCATCCGCATGCTGCGTGGGCTTGGATACCGGTTGGAGGCCGTGGGTGACTGAGCGCGTGCACAGCCTGCGTGGCCTGCTGCTGAGACGCCTGTGGCTGCCACTGCTGGTACTGCTGTTGTGCAGCGCAGTGGGTTCATTCGCCTTGGCGCGCTTCTACGCCGGCCAGGTCTACGACCGCTGGCTGCTGGATTCGGCGATGTCGTTGTCCGAGCTGGTGACGGTGCAGGACGGCCGCGCGTCCATCGAGATCACCCCGGCGGTGTCGCGCATGTTCACCTGGGACACCGCCGACGAAGTGCATGGCGAGGTGGTCGACGCCGCGGGTGGGCGCCTGTATGGCGACCTGCCCGAGGCATTGCCATGCCCGTCGATGTCCGCCGGCAGCGACGACCCAGTCTACTATGATGCGCGGCTGCGTGGGCAGGCCGTGCGCATGGTCGAAGTGGTGGTCAGCGCCGGGCCGGGTCATGACATCCGGCTGCGCGTGGCCGAGACACTGCGCAAGCGGCACCGGCTGGAGCGCAAGCTGCTGCTGACCAGCGTTCCGTTCCAGGCTGCGATCCTGGCACTGGCGGCATGGCTGGCCTGGTCCGGTACAGGCGCTGCCGCACGCCATGCCAACCTGGTTGCGCGGAAGCTGGCCAGCCCGCGGCCGGATCCATTGGCGCCGCTGGATCCGGCGCAGGAAGCTCCGCGCGAACTGTGGCCGGCGGTGGAGGCCTACAACGCGCTGCTGCAGCGCCTGGACGCGATGCAGGATGCACAGCGGCGCTTCGTCAGCAATGCCGCGCACCAGCTGCGCACGCCGCTGGCAGCGATGCAGGTGGAGCTTGAGAGTTCATTGCGCCAGCACGATCCGCAGGCCCAGCAACTGGCGCTGTCCGGCACGCTGGCCGGGCTGGCGCGGCTGCAGCACCTGGTCAACCAGCTGCTGATGCTCAGCCGATCGGAAGATCCACATGGCAGTGCACTGCCGCTGCAGCCGTTGGATCTGGCCGCGCTGGCGCGCGGCGTGGTCGAGCGTTACGCCGATCGCGCGTTGGCTGCGCGCGTGGACCTGGGTTACGACGGACCCGACGACGGCGTGCAGGTGCAGGGCGATCCACAGCTGCTGCGCGAGGCACTGGGCAACCTGCTGGACAACGCGCTTCGCTATGGCGCCTCGCGCGGTGTGATCACCCTCGGCGTTCGGCAGGAGGTCGAAGGCATGCAGGTATGGGTGGACGATAACGGCGCCGGCATTGCCGAAACCGAGCGCTCGCGCGTCACGGAACGCTTCTACCGGGCCAGCAGCGAGGGCGATGGCTGCGGCCTGGGACTGGCGATCGTGGCCGAGATCGCGCAGCGACATGGGGCGACCCTGATGATTGATACCGCCCCGATCGGCGGTGCGCGGGTGGGGTTGCGGTTTCGTTCCCGCTGACCTCCTGCGTGCCAACCAAGGTTGGCACCTACCCAGGGCGCATCAATGCACTCCGCCGGGCATGGCCCGGCGTTTCCGTTACGGCGCCGTCATCGAATAGGGCGCCTGCGCGCCCTGCCCCGGCCAATCCTTGTTCGGCTCGGCCTGCATGGTGAAACGCAGCTCGCCACCTGCCAGGATCTCGTCATGGCGCAGGAAGGTGCGCTGCAGCGGCTTGCCGTTGAGGCTCACGTTGCCGACGTAGGTGTGCCCGTCATCCAGCCCATCGGCCACGATGGTGAACGCCTTGCCGTTCGGCAGGCGCATCGCGGTCTTCGGCAGGAACGGGCGGCCGAGGATGTACTCGCCCGAGCCCGGGGCCACCGGATAGAAGCCCAGGGCGGTGAACACGTACCACGCCGACATCTGGCCGACATCATCGTTGCCGGCCAGGCCATCGGGGCGATCGGCGTACTGGGTGTCCATGATCTGCTTCAGGCGCGCCTGGGTGCGCCACGGCTGGCCAGCGTACGAATACAGGTAGGCCACATGGTGACTGGGCTCGTTGCCATGCGCATACCAGCCGATCAGGCCGGTGATGTCTTCCATGTGCTCGAAGATGGACGGATCCACCTTGGCGTTGAATACATCGTCCAGGCGCGCGAGCAGCTTGTCGCTGCCACCGTGCGCTGCTGCCAGTCCGGCAACATCCTGCGGCACGTACCACGAATACTGCCAGGCGTTGCCTTCGGTGTAGTCGGTGCCATAGCCGCTGGCGCTGGGGTCGAACGGAGTGCGGAAGCTGCCATCGCGCTTGCGCGCACGCATGAAGCCGGTGTCCTTGTCGAAGGCATTGCGCCAGTTGCCGGCGCGCTTGTCGAAGGTCGCCGCCACATCGGTCTTGCCCATCGCCTGCGCCATGCGCGCGATGGTCCAGTCATCGAAGGCGTACTCCAGCGTCTTGCTGGCGGCCTCGCCTTCCTCGTCGATCGGCACATAGCCCAGCTCGCGGTATTGCGCGATGCCGTCATAGGGGCCGTAGTTGGCAGTCTCGATCATCGCCTTCAGTGCCTTGTCGGCGTCGAAGCCACGAATGCCCTTCACGTAGGCATCGGCAATCACCGGCACCGCGTGGTACCCGATCATGCACCAGTCTTCCAGGCCATGGAACGACCACACCGGCAGCATGCCGTAGGGGCTGTGCTCGTGGTGGGCCAGCATCGAATTGACGAAGTCGCTGTTGCGCTTCTCCGGCTGCACCAGCGTCAGCAACGGGTGCAGCGCCCGGTATGTGTCCCACAGCGAGAACGTGGAATAGTTCGTGTAGCCCTCGGCCTTGTGTAGGGCATTGTCCGGCCCGCGGTACTGGCCATCGGCATCCATGAACAGCGTCGGCCCCAGCAGGGTGTGGTACAGCGCGGTATAGGCACTGCGGCGGGCGTGCTCGGGCGCATCGATATCGAGCACCGACAGCGCCTGCGTCCATTCCTGTTTCGCCTGCGCACGCACGCGATCGAAATCAAAGTCGGCCACTTCCGCGTCGAGGTTGGCAATGGCGCCGACTTCGCTGACCGGCGAGATCGCGACCTTGACCACCAGCGGTGCATCCAGCTTGCCGAATGCGAAGGTACCGACCAGCTGGCGGCCTTCGACCTGTGCGCGCTGCGCTGGATCCTTCTCGCCCGGCGGCGGGAAGCCCTTGTAGACGATGTCCTGCTCGGTGTTGTGCAGCTCATGCCCGGAAAGCGGCCGCGAGAAACGCATCGCGAAGTACAGCTGGCGACCTGGCGCCCAGCCGCGCGTCTCCCGGAAGCCGGTCACGGTACCATCGGCGCGCACCCGCACCCGCGACCACAGCACCTTGCCCGGGTAGTCGTACATGCTGGTGCGCATGTCCAGCAGCACCTTGGCGTCGGCGCCCTTGGGGAAGGCGTAGCGATGCACGCCCACGCGCGCACTGGTGGTCAGCTCGGCGCGCACCTTGTAGTCGTCCAGGGTGACGGCGTAGTAGCCCGGCTCGGCCTTCTCATCATCATGGCGGAAGCGAGAGGCATAGCCGCTGCCCGGCTTCTCAGGATCGCCACGCTCCAGGCCGGGACTGCCGGTGAACGGCATCAGTAGGATGTCGCCCAGATCGGAATGGCCAGTGCCGGAAAAATGCGTGTGCGAGAAGCCGACGATGCTGCTGTCGTCGTAGCGGTAGCCGGCTGCCCAGCCATAGGCCTTTTCGCGTGGCTGGATGCGTGTGTCCGGGCTGAGCTGGACCATGCCGAACGGCACCGTGGCACCCGGGTAAGTGTGGCCTTCACCACCCGTACCAATGAACGGGTCGACCGAGGCATAGGCCTTGTCGGCGGCGGTTCTGGCAGGCGCGGCCGACGCCAGGCCGGAAGCGAACATCGCCGTGGCGGCGACAGCGATCAGGAGACGACGGTCCAGCGTGGGCATCGGCATTTGGATCGATTCAGGTGATAGCGGGATCCTAGCACCGGGCCTGTCACGCCGCATGCTGCAGTGCGACTGCCCGGTGTCCCGCACCGGGTTTACTCTTCAACCGGGAAGTGCGCTCTGCAACGACATGAGATCCGCGCTGTCCAACGGCCTTACCACCCGCGCGATCTCCTCTCCATCGCGCAGCAGCACCACCGTCGGCCACAGCTTCACCTTGAACGCTCGCCCCAATGGCCTTCCCTTGCCATCCTCGATCTTCCAATGCGGCAGATCGTTCGCTTCGACAAAGGCCTGCAACGCGGGCTGCGCGGCCTGGCAATGACCACACCAGGGCGCACCGAACTCCAGCACCTGCCAGCCAGGCTGCGCCGCCACCTCCGCAGAGGTGGGCCCGTTCGCAAGGTGATCACGCATGAACGGCATGAGCGCTACGCCGCCAGTGCCTTCTGGATGTCTTCCAGCGGCGCGTTGGTCAGATCCTTGGCAATATCCCCGAGCAATCGCGCCTGGACCTCTTTATGCAGCAGGGGACGAATGCGACCCAGCGTGGTCGGGTCGGCGATCAATACCAGGTGCGCATAGCGGTTCTTCAAGGCATCTTCGTTGAGCTGTTCGGCCACCTGCTTGGCGAACGTGGCCTCATTGAGCTGCGAGACCGACATGTCCTTCGGCACGGCACCCGCAGGCCCCTGCCCGGATACACCCTGCTCGCTGATGTCCTGCAGGCGCAGTTCGCCTTCCTGCTTCAGGGTCAACTGGTGGTTGCTGCCCACGTTGGTGAACACCCGCGCCGAACCACCGTCGGCTACCACGATCAGAGTTCCTTCGGGAATCGTCCGCGCCATTGCATCCTCCATCAATCCGAAAAGTGGGTGTGCGCTCCACCTTATGCACGCCGATGTCACCAGAGCGGGTACAGGATGTGATCCCGTCATCGCAATCTGCAATCAGCGCTAAATTTGTCCGCCTGCCTGCCGCTATGGCCTCCATCATCGCGAGGAACCTCTGTGTACGCTGGCTCACTGTTCCACGTCTGCTTTGCCACCAGCCTGGCCATTGCCGGCTGTGCCGGTTGCATTCACCAGTTCCTGCAGGGCCAACCGTTCTTCGCCCTGGCCATCATGCTCTCGGTGCTCACCATGATCGGCGCCGCACTGGTCACGCGGAAACTGGCACTGCCGGGCGCCTTGGCGATGGCCTGCACGGTGTTCGGTTTGGTGGCGAAGTCGGCCTGAGCCTTCTGAACAGGCGAGGTGGAACACAGCGTGCAGATCAGCCTGCTTCGCTGCATGCTCACGCCGATGCCGTTATGATGAACGGATGATCGACACGACCCACTACGTGACGGGCGCACCTGTTACGTGGGAAGCACTGCCGACCGGCGCTTCGCTTGCCACGAATGCTCCCGCCCTGCATTTCCATCCCCTCGCGCTGGATCCCGGCGGATGACGCCCGCAGGCGCTCTGCCTGCACCCCCTACGCTGATGTGATACCTGGCCGCTGACTGCGCGGCCGCTGTGATCCCGTTTTCGCGTCTCCGCCCCTGCGGCGGTGCTTTGCCGTGCGCGTGGCGTTGCGCCTGCACACATTCCCCGGCCCCCACGCCGCCTTTCGATGCCCCTGCGCCACTTGCGCCTGCATCGCCGTTTCCGATTTCCGGGACACACCACAGCACCCATTCCCCTATTCCATACCTACAAGGGAGCCCCTATGCAGGACACGCCCGATTCCCATGCCCACTTCGGCTGGTTCAAACGCCGCCGCCACCTGAAGGTCGATGAGATCACCGTCGTCGACAAGCCCATGCTCAAGCGCGCCGTGGGCGCCGCCGCACTTGGCAATGCCATGGAGTGGTTCGACTTCGGTGTCTACGGCTATCTGGCCGTCACCATCGGCCAGGTGTTCTTCCCGTCCAGCAACCCCACGGCACAGGTGATCGCCGCCTTCGCCACCTTCACCGTGGCATTCCTGGTGCGTCCACTCGGCGGCCTGGTGTTCGGCCCGCTCGGCGACCGTTATGGGCGCCAGAAAGTGCTGGCGTTCACCATGATCCTGATGGCGCTGGGCACGTTCTCGATCGGCTTGATTCCCTCCTACGAGCGCATCGGCATCTGGGCACCGGTGCTGTTGCTGCTGGCACGTGTGGTGCAGGGATTCTCCACCGGCGGCGAGTACGGCGGTGCGGCCACCTTCATCGCCGAGTATTCCACCGACCGCAACCGCGGCCTGATGGGCAGCTGGCTGGAGTTCGGCACGCTGGGCGGCTACATCGCCGGCGCCGGAACCGTGACCGCGCTGCACATGCTGTTGAGCAGCGGACAGATGCTGGACTGGGGCTGGCGCATTCCATTCCTGGTGGCCGGCCCGCTGGGCCTGCTCGGCCTGTACATGCGCATGAAACTGGAGGAAACGCCGGCCTTCCGCGCCTTCGCCGAGGAAGCCGAGAAGCGCGAGCACGACCGGCCCGGGCTCGCCGCGCTGTTCCAGGTACATGGCCGCCAGTTGCTGGTCTGCATGGGCCTGGTGCTGGTATTCAACGTGACCGACTACATGCTGCTGACCTACATGCCCAGCTACCTCAGCGTCACCATGGGCTATGCCGAGAGCAAGGGCCTGCTGCTGATCATCATCGTGATGCTGGTGATGATGCCGCTGAACATCGTCGGCGGATTGCTCAGTGACAAGCTTGGCCGCCGCCCGATGATCATCGGTGCCTGCATCGCGCTGCTGGTGCTGGCCGTGCCCTGCCTGCTGCTGATCGGCAGCGGCAACGACTGGCTGATCTTCCTCGGCCTGATGCTGCTGGGCCTGGCACTGGTGTGCTTCACCAGCTCGATGCCGTCCACGCTGCCGGCGCTGTTCTATACCCCGGTGCGCTACAGCGCACTGTCGATCGCCTTCAATGTGTCGGTGTCGCTGTTCGGTGGCACCACGCCACTGGTGACCGCATGGCTGGTGGAACGTACCGGCGATCCGCTGGTGCCGGCCTACTACCTGATGGGCGCGGCAGTGATCGGCCTGGTCACCATGCTGTTCGTGAAGGAGACCGCTGGCCTGCCGCTGCGCGGTTCACCGCCGGCGGTCGGCAGCGACAAGGAAGCCGCCGCACTGCTGAAGAGCGATGTGCCGGTGACGGTGGACCCGAGCCTGCCGCCACTGCCGGAGACTGCGGAGCCTGAGCAGGTAAAGCCCGCCTGAGGCTCGGCGAAGCCGGCGTTGTTGTACGGCCAAGCCCGCGCGCGGCTGCCTTTCGAGGGATCAGCCGAGCGTGGGCTCGGCTCTACAACGTACGCGCCCTCAATCGCGCGCAGCGTTCAACTCCATCGCACGCATCACGATGGGTTTGGCCCAGTCCGGCGTGTGCAGCAGCTCGGCCACCGAGACCGGGTACTGCAGCTGGCCGTGCGCCATCGCCAGCACCGGCAGCGGCTCGACGCAGCCGTCGGCGTCGGCGGGAGCGCTGTTGTCGTAGACATGCAGCTCGGCCAGGTGTGGCAGCAGTTCCAGCAGGTTCTCGCGTGCCGAATCGAAGCGGGCGTGGATCTTCTCCACCGGAATGTCATGGCCGCCGGCGGCCACCCGCGCTGCAACACGGGCAATGTGCAGGTCCACCGTGGCCAGGCCACAGAACCAGATCGCGACGTGATGGTGCTCGCAGGCCTCGCGCAGCAGGCGCGGAATGGTGTTGCCGCCCAGCGTGGTCTCGAAGGCGAAGTCCGTGCCATCAGCCATGGCCTGGCGCAGGCGGCGGGTGCCTTCCTGCCAGGCCTCGGCATTGGCGTCGGGCAGCGGCCAGCCCGCCTCTACCAGGCGGCGGGTGAACGAATCGGGGTTGAACCAGCCCAGCCCTTCGGCTTCCAGCCAGGTTCCCAGCAGCGAACTCTTGCCGGCGCCGTTGACGCCGGCCAGCACCAGGATCCGCCCCATCGGTCAGAGCGGACGGCCGAGGGTGACCTTGCGGCCGCGGCGGATCGGCTGGCCCAGCACCTTGCCCAGCCCCTCACCGCGCTGCAGGCCAGCCAGAGTCTGGTCGAATTCGCCGCGCAGGCGCAGCAGCTCTTCACTGCGCTCACCGGCATCGCTGCCGGCGGCCTTGGCCAGCAGCTCCTGGTAGGTGCGGATGTCCACGATCACCGCTTCGGGGTGGTTGTGGTTGGTGATGACCAGCGCCTGCTTCTCGCGCACGGTACGCATCAGGCTCGGCCAGCCCCGGGTCTTCACCGACGAGGCTGGGGCCTTCTCGAGGCCAGGCAGATCCAGCGGCAGGGTCATGGCACGGCTCCGGGCAGGGTGGATAATGGCCACTATACCCAATTTGGCCCAATTGGGGATAAATGGACCTTTACCTGCCGGAACCGTCCGCCGCCGCGTCCGGAGCATCGGTCTGCAGCAGGCTGTCACGCTCGCGCAGCGGGAAGCGGATCCAGGCATCCAGGCCTTGTGGGCCAAAGCGCAGCTCGCCGCTGCCGGCGAGCTCGTACGGCACGCGCTGCTCGATCAGCGCCCGGCCAAGGCCACGCTGCCGGGGCAGCTCCCAGTCCTCCACGGTGGCATGGCGTTCACACCAGTGCAGCCCCAACCACGGCTGCCCGTCCTGCACCTGCAGGTGCCAGGACACGTCGATCCGGCCGTTCTCATGGGTCAGCGCACCATGCCGCAGGGCGTTGGTCGCCAATTCGTGGATCGCCAAGGACAGCACTTCGGCCGCCTTCGGCGGCAGCAGCACGTCCTCGCCCTGCAGGCGGCAGGCGGCCGCTGCTGGCGTCTGCGCCGCGATCTCCTCATCGATCATGCCACGCAGGCAGACCCCGGCATTGGCGCCACGGGTCAGCAGGCTCTGCGTGCGTGCCAGCGACATCAGTCGCCCGCACAACCGTTCGGCGTATTCATCCACACTGCTGACCGACTCGCGGGTCCGCCAGGCAATGGCATGGATGGTCGACATGATGTTGCGCACCCGGTGCTGCAGCTCCGCCAGCAACACCGACTGGCGCTCGGCGGCACGCTTGAGATCGTCGATGTCCACGGCGATGGCGAACACCCCGCTGACCTCACCATCGCCATCGCGCAGGGGCGCGGCCGCGACCCGGGTCCAGCGCGCGCGGCCATCGTCGTGCAGGTACTGGAACTCCAGCCCCGGCACCACGGTCTCGCCGCGCATCGCACGGGCGATGGCGAAATCCTCCGGCCCGATGGCGCTACCGTCGGCATGCCAGCCACGCCAGCGATGCAGGTTGGCCTCATCGGTGGAAGGCACCTTGCCGCTGGGCAGGTAGGCACGCATCTGGTCGTTGGACAGCAGCATGCGACCCTGCAGATCGACGATGCACAGGCCGACCGGCAGCATCCTGAAGGCCAGCTCCAGGCGTCGCTCGCTCTCGCGCCGCCGTAGTTCCTCGCGCTCGCGCGCGGCCCGCGCCAGATGCGCGGCGGTGGTCTCGAACATGGTCACCAGCACGCCGTTGATGCGCCCTTCCTCACCACGGATCGGGCTGTAGGTGATGGTGAACCAGATGTCCTCCAGACGCCCCCGGCGGACCAGCGGATACAGCTTGTCCTCGAAGGTGAGCGTCTCGCCCTGCCAAACCCGGGTATAGAGCGGCCCGTTGATGTGCCAGACCTCGGGCCAGCACTCGCGGGTCGGCTGGCCGAGTCCACCGGGATGCTTGTCGGCCAGGATCTCGGCATAGCCATCGTTGTAGAGCTGCACCAGCTGCTCGCCCCACAGCACGATCATCGGGAAGCCATGGGCCAGCATCAGGTCGACGGTGGCGCGCAGGTGGGGCGGCCACTGCGCGCAGGCACCCAAGGGCGTGGATGACCAGTCATGGCGGGCGATACGCGCGGCCATGCCATCGTGGCGCGCATGCAGGCGCGGCGCAGGTGGCATCCCGCCACGCAGCGTGGCGGCGTGGATGCCTTCAGGACGGCGCGACATGCCGCGCAATCAGGCGATGCCCGCAGAGACCTGCGGCGCCGCCACCAGCCCGGCCAGCTGCTGTACCAGGGTTTCGATGTGATAAGGCTTGGTACAGCGCGGCGCGCTGGCGAAGCGGCTGGGCAGGTTGTCGTCGTAACCGGAGGTCAGCAGGAAGGGGGTACCCGCCTCGGCCAGCCGATCGGCCAGCGGATAGACCTGCTCACCGCCCAGGTTGATGTCCAGCAACGCCACATCGATGGGATGGGTATCGACCAGCTGCCCCAACGCCTGCAGGTCACCGGCAGGCCCCACCACCTGTGCGCCTTTCAGCTCCAGATAGTCGACCAGGAACATCGCGATGGCGAATTCATCCTCCGCCACCAGTACACGCAGCCCTTTCAGGCCCTCTGGTTTGTTACCCGCTTCCAGCACGACCGGCGCTCCTCGATACACGCGGCCCACCTCTGCCGCAACGCCCGCAGGATGCGCGAACCGGGCTACAAGAGCGCGTGATGATGGATGAAGGTCGCGGCCACGGCGCGTTCACCGCGGCATTGCAACGCCGCGTTCAGAAGGCCCGTTCCCACTTCAGGCTGAGCAGGCTGCGGTCGTGGCTGTACAGCCAGCCGACGTTGCTGTCGATGCGCGCGTAGCGCAGGCTCAGGCTGGGTACCAGCCCGGCCACGGCCAGGCGCTCGCTGCGCACGATGGCGATCAGGTTCTGTTCGTCGTCCTGCCTGCGCGCCTCCAGCAACGGACTCCAGGTGTCGTAGTCGCGCTGGCGGAGCGACACGAATACGGTGGCCGTGGTGCCACTCCACTGCCGCGCCGCGCCCAGCCGCAGGCCGCGCTGGCGGAAGCCGTTGGCCGCGTCGGCTGCGCTGCTGTCGGTGACATCCAGCCCGGCGAAGACCGTCCAGCGTGGATTGAGCGCGCGGAACCAGGTGGCGTACAGCGATGCCAGCTCGCCGTCGTAGTTGCTGGCAAGGCCCTGCTGGCGATAGCGCTGGCGCTTCCAGTCAGCCTCCAGCTTGAGCAGGCTGCGTGCATCCAGGGCGTACTGCCATTCCGCGTGCACGCCGCTGCCGCCCTGCAGCGCATGGTTGCCCAGGGCCTGGTAGTCATAGCTGGGGGCGAGCATCACGGTCTGCCGTGCACTACGCCAGCTGTAACCCGCCTGCACGTTGGCATTGAGCTCGTTGTACGCACTGTGCCCGCGCCATGCCTGGCCGAAGGCGAGACCGCGCACGTACAGCCCATGATGCCCGCCGAGCACCCAGCGCCGTTCCAGGCTGGCGTCGTAGTCGAGGCCCGCCGCGCGCTGGGCGTCCGGCAGTTTCCGTTCGATGATGCAGGCGTCGCCCACGCCGAACAGGCAGGTGCGACTGGCCGAACTGCGGTTGATGTTGTCACTCCATGCCGGGCCGGCGGACAGCGCGCCTTTCCAGCGCTGGCGCGCCTGCAGGGCACTCAGGTAACCGTCCACGCGCGCGCGGACGCCGGCCGTGGCCGGATCATCGGCATTGATGCCTGCAGCGATGGCTGTGAACAGCGCGGCCGCATCGCGATCGCGCTGGTCTTCCGCATAGACACGTGCCAGCTCGAGGCGGGCCGGCAGGAAATCCGGCTGCGCCGCCAGCAGCGCTTCGTACTCCATCGCCGCGCGACGATGGTCGCCTGCCACCCGCGCCAGCGCCCCCTGCGCATAGTGGCGCAGCAGGGGGTCATGCCCCGGCAGTTCGATGTACTCATCGAGGAACGCAGCGGCGGCCTGCCATTGCTGATGCTGCAGAGAGAGGTAAAGGGCCTGGCCAAGATCATCGACGGTGCGCTCCACGCGCAGCGTCTGGCCGTCGATGGTGATGGTCGGCCGCTCCGACTCGGCCTGCTGCAGGCGCTGCTGGTCCTGCTGCTGGTGGCGCAGTTCGGTGCCCTGTTCAAGCACACGACGAAGATCGTCCTGCTGGGCGCGCACCTCGGTGGCAGCCAACAGCAGTACGACAAGGAAGATGGAATGGCGCATGGTCGATCCGTGGTGGTGCATGCAGCGGGCCGAAGCAGGGACTGGCGGATCGCGGCTTGTCCCTGCCCTGCCCCGTCAGGGGCGTGGCGATCAGTTCTTGCTGCCGCCGAAGGCGGTGTCGTACTGGCTGTTGCCGCTGAAGGTGGCGATACCGGCCAGGGTGGCCGCGTTGGCGCCGAAGAACTGGCCCTGGGTGGTGCCGGCAACGCTGCCGTTGGCGGTGGCGGTGCCGGCGAACGAGGCGTTGGCGCTGTTGATGTTGGCGTTGACGTTGATCGACAGGCCGCCACCGCTCAGGCCACCGAGCAGGGTGCCATTGCCGAAGTTGGCGCGGAAGGTACCCGACAGCAGGTTGCTGCCATTGAACTTGTTCAGGCCTGCCACGCTGTAGGTGGCCACGCCGGCCGGCAGCGTGGTGCCGGCACGGTCACCGACGAAATAGACCTGGCGGTTGTTGAAGCCACCAGCGGCGCCATCCTTGGACCACTCACCGAACCACACATCGCCGCTGCCGACCTTGACGAAGTTGAAGTGGCCCATGCCGGAATGGCTGCCCGGGGTACCGGTGATCGGCATGGCCAGTGTGCGTACGGTGACACCATTGACGGTGGTCGGGGCCGAGTAGGCCGCCAGGCCCTGGAAATCGACCGGCTTGGCATTGGACACGGTGCCAACGCCGATACCGGCCTTGCCGGCCGAGTGCGGGCCGCCGTTGACTTCCGACGCACCCACCTTGACGTACAGCTGCGCATCGGTCGCCGGGCTGGCAGCGCCGACGATGTCGGCCGCCTGCGCAGTGCCGGCCAGGGCCAGTGCAGCGGCGACGGCCAACAGGGAACGGTTGATCATTTTCATGGTATTGCTCCTTGGGTTGAGGGAACTACGGGTACAACACAAAAAGGAACGGCGGCGGATCAGTTGCGCTGACCGCCGAAGGACGTATCGAACTGGCTGTTGCCGGCAAAGGTTGCGATGCCGGTCACCGCACTGGCACCGGCGCCGAAGAACTGGCCGCTGCTGGTACCGATGATCGAACCATTGGCGATGGCCGAACCGCTGAACGCACCGGTGGCGCGATCCAGCGTGCCGCTCGCGGCGAGCCTGTATCCGGTCCCGACCAGGCCGGCGATAACGGTGCCGGTATCGAAATTCGCCCGCAGTGCACCTTCCAGCACGCCGCTGCCATCAAAGCGGTTGATGCCAGCCAAGGTGTAGGTCACGATGCCTGCTGGCAGCGAAGTACCGGCACGGTCACCGACGAAGAACACCTGGCGGTGATTGAAGCCCGCCTGCGCGCCGCTGGATGACCATTCACCGAACCAGACATCTGCATTGCCCACCTGCACGAAGCTGAAGTGGCCCACGCCAGCGGTGGCGAACGGCAGGCCTGCGTCCGGGCCCAGCGTGCGGACCGTGGTTGCGCCACGCACCACCGTGGTGGCGTAGGGCACCAGGCTGGCCACGTCCACTCGCGCCGCGTTGGCATACGGCCCCAACGAAACGCCTGCGCGACCGGAACGGTGCGGACCGGCATTGAGTGTCGATTCGCCTGCGTTGATGTAATGGACGCCGTCCTGGGCCGGGCTCTGCCCGCCAGCGATGTCGGCAGCCATGACCGGCATGGAAGCCAGCAGGCCGATCGAAAGTACAAGGGTGCGGGGCTGTTTCACGGTTGATTCTCCCTGTCGAATGCGGACTCAGAAGCGCGCGGTGATGCCAAGCTTGATCGTGCGGCCCGGTGCCGGAAGCGTTGAGCGTGTTGCCGGGTCGACGTAATAGCGGTTGCCGAGATTGCTGCCGACCAGCTCGACGCTGGCGTGCTGGTTGAAGCGCCAGCGGGCGTAGGCATCCACCGTGGTGATGTTTCCCCAGGTGAAGGGCACGTTCTGCCAGAGCAGGCTGCTGCCCCCGGCGATCAGGCGGTCGCGGTAGGCCTGCAGGTCCGGATTGTCGTGCCGCTGGTAGTGCACGATGCGGCTGCCCAGCTCCAGGCGCTCATCGAACAGGCGGGTGCCGAGTGACCAGTTCACCGACAGCTTCGGCGTGGCCTGGGTCAGCAGATAGCCGCTGACGAAGCCATCCTGGACGCAGTTGGGCACCCGCCCCTGGTCCGCATCCAGCCGTACCGCCGAGCTTTCATCGCAGACTTCGTTTTCAAGGATGCGGCTGATGCCCAGATCGGTGAAGAAGCGCCGGTTGTCGAAGCGCGCCTGCAGCTCGATGCCGCGGATGGTCTGCTTGTCGATGTTGTCGAACATGAAGTACGCATCACGCTCGATGACATTGCGGGTCTTGTGCACGTAATAGGCCAGCTTGACGTCGGCATCGGCGGTGTTGCCGAACAGCCCGGAAAGGTTGTGCACGTACCCCAGCTCGTAGTTGTAGGCATGCTCCGGCTTGAGTGGATACAGCGGATTGAGGCTGCTGGAGAACGCAATGGTGCTTTCGAACATGCTGGGGAAGCGCACCGCCTCGCTGTAGCGCAGATAGGCACGAGCGGCCGGGGAGAAACGCACCGTCGCCGAGAACGTCGGCAACCAGGCGTGATCGCGGTGCCGTTCGTTGCGCCCGGCCACCGACTGCATCGCCCCGCCCCCGATCCTGCAGCGGATGTCGGTGCCGAGGACCATCGGCAGCAGCCCGGGGATGGCGGCGACCTGACCGTTGAGGCAGGGATTGGTGGCCCGGCTGTAGTTGCCGTTTGCATCGGGCAACCAGGGAATGCCGTGCTGGACCTCCCTGGGTGTCTCGTACTTGCGCAGCAGGTCGGCCAGCGACTGATCGACGATCCAGCCCATGCCGATGCTGTCCCAGAATTCCCGCTCGCTCTCGAGTGCGTCGATCTCGCCCTGCAGGCTGTCCGGCCGCGGCGGCAGTTCATTCACCCGGTACTGCGCTTCGCGCGGCACGATCGAGGTCGTCTGCAGTTCCGGGTGGGCCTGCAGGAAGTCGTCGAACGCCCAGTAACGGCTGTAACGCACGCCGGCATTGAGGGTCAGGAAGTCGACCGGACGCCATTCCAGCGTGAGGTAGCCCTCGCCCTCCTGGCGACGGCCGGCACGCGGGTACATGCGCCAGCCGTCGGACGGGCCGAAATACGGGTCACGCGAACCGAGCTTCTCGTATTGCCAGTTGCCGCCCACGGTCAGGTCCAGGGTCGAATGCAGGGCGAAGCGGTTGCTCAGGGTCAGGCCGGTCCGGTCGTTGCTCGCATTTGCCAGCGCGGTGTTGCGCAGAATCGGGCTGGCGCCGGCATTCCAGTCCGGATTGCCCGGGGCGAAGTTCGGAAAGCCGCCTGCGGTGTAGGTATCGCTGTCCGTCTCTGTGCGCCACAGGTTGGCGTAGAGGTCCAGCCAGCGGCTGC
Source organism: Stenotrophomonas sp. YJH_SMC_40 (assembly GCF_059368615.1). Classification (NCBI taxonomy): domain Bacteria; kingdom Pseudomonadati; phylum Pseudomonadota; class Gammaproteobacteria; order Lysobacterales; family Lysobacteraceae; genus Stenotrophomonas; species Stenotrophomonas sp. YJH_SMC_40. The sequence goes on from NZ_JCAFRX010000005.1 coordinate 295,766, forward strand.
CGGCCGGCTGGAAGCGGTACTCCAGGTTCCAGGCATCGGACGCAACCCGGCTGAGCGGCCACTGGATGCGCCCATAGTCCGGTGCCGACAGGATGCGCGACGGCATGATCTCGCCGTAGTGCGACAGCGTTCGCCGCCAGGTCGCCTTCAACTGCTGGTCATCGTTGATCTGCCAGCTGCCCTTGACCAGCCAGGACTCCTGTTCGCTGGAAGTATTGGGCACTTCATCGCCGGGCTTGAAGTAGCGCGCCAGCGTGGTGATGTAGTCGATGCCCTGGTACTCGAACTGCTCGCGCCGGTCCTGGTCGTAGTAGGCGCTGCCCTGGGTCCCGGAGAAGTAGTTGCCGCGCTTGCGCCAGGCGTAGGCGGCCATCAGGTCGACGTTGTCGCCACGCACGCCCAGCGCCAGGCGCCAGGCCTGGTCCTCGCCATCGAGGGGGTTGTTGCCACTGCGCGACTTCACCGGCACCACCAGGGTGCGGTCGTCGTAGGGCGAGTTCGGCGAGCCCTGCGGAAACCCCGGCACGGTGCGGTAATCCTCGCCGGTGTGCAGCCGCGGCAGGCGTGGCGCCACCGCATTGCTGCTGCCTTCGATCTTCAGCTCCCCGCCGAAGCGCTCACCCGCTTCCACGATGTCATCGACGTCGATGGTCTTGATCACCAGCGCGCCACCGATCCCGCTGTGCACATCGCGCACCAGCCCTGGCCCCTTGATGACCTGGATGCCACCCATCAGGTTGGGATCGATGTAATTGCGGTTGCTGACGCCGTTGTAGCCGCGCCAGACCGTGAGCGCCTGTTCGCCACCGTCGATGCTGACCGGCACCCGCCCCGGCCCCTGGATGCCGCGGATGTTGATGTCCAGCGCGCCGCTGTTGCGCGCATCGCCACTGAGCACACCGACCAGATCCTTTACCACGTCGGCCGGGTTGGAGCCGCGATAGCGCTCCACCCGGTCGCGCCCCGAATACGCCGTGGTCAGGTCCAGCGCGAACACATCATCGTAGCCGCGCCGATCACGCGCCTCGCCCCCTTCCGACTGCAGGCGGCCGGCCACGTCCAGTGTTTTGGTCACCCGCACCCCTTCCCCCTCACCCGCCTCCGCTGCGGCCCGCAGGCTCCAGGTACCGTCCATGCCGCGCTGTGCACGCACGCCGCTGCCGCGCAACAGCTGCTGCAGTGCCTGCATCTGGCTGTACTCACCACTCACTGCACTGGAGCGGCGGCCCTCCACCAGGTCACTGCGGAACACCACCTGCACATCGGCCTGGCGGCCAAAGGCACGCACGGCGTCGGCCAGGGGCTGTTCCGGAATGGTGTACTGGCGCAACGGTGCGACGACCACCGGTTGCGCCTGCACGGCCGGCACCCAGGCCAGCGGCAGCAATGCGGTGGAGATGGCAAGAGCCAGGACGGTGGCGCGACGATGACAGGCGGATGCAGTGGACGGCATGGACAGGAACTCCTCAAGCGTGGCGGAACCACGGGCACATCCAGTGCCGGTGGCATGTCTGGCTTGAGGAGAAACGGTGTTTCGCTCTGGCTATACCTCTATAGACAGCAGGGCACAGCGAGTGCCCACGGTTTTTTCATGCTTTTTTCCATGTGGCGCGCTGTGCGCTGTGCCGCAGGCACCTCACCACACCACCAGCGCTCCGCCGGGCAAGCGCTGCACACGCAGTCCTGCCTGCGCGGCCACCGCATTGATGGCGGTCTCCGATTGCTGCAGGTGGAACAGGCCACTGACCCGCACGCTCGCGCCCTGCCCGCCCAGTACCCAGACCGGGGCACGCCGGTAGCGCGCCAGGTCGGCGATGGCCTGCGCGGCCGGCTGATCGTCGATCACTACCTCGCCACGCCGCCACGGCGCCATGGTCGCGGTATCTTCCAGCTGCACCGGCTGCAGCCAGCGACCGTCACGGAACACACGTGCCTGCCCGGCATGCAGGCGCTGCACACTGCCATCACCCGGGCGCACATCGACCCCGCCCTCGCTGACCTGGGTCAGGACCGTGGTGTCCTGCATCGACACGCTGAAGGCCGTGCCGATGTCACGGATCTCGCCGCCCGCCGCCTCCACCTGGAACGGGCGCGCCTCGTGCGCTACCTGGAACCAGGCCTGGCCGCGCAGCAGACGAAGGTGGCGCTGCTGGCCATCGAATTCAATCGCCAGTGCGGTGCCGGCGTCGAGTACCGCGATGCTGCCGTCCTCCAACTGCACCATGCGCGGTGCATCGGTGCTGTGCAGGTCACTGCGTGCCAGCAGCAGCGCGTGCGGCGCAGCGGCAACCATCAGGACCACGGCGGCAGCACTGGCCAGCAGCCACGGCAGTCGGCGGCGTGGCGCGATCGGGCGCAGCCCCTGGCGGTCTTCGGTCAGTTCGGGCAGCGCGGCCAGCACCTCCGGCCCGGCGGCATCCAGCCCCCGCCAGAATGCCTGCTGCTGGCGCCAGGCCAGCACATGCTGCGGATCGGCCCGCAGCCAGCGCTGCAGGGTTCGTTGCTGGCGTTCCGGCAGCGGGCCTGCACTGCACCGGATCACCCAGCGCAACGCCTGCCTGGCCCGACGCGGCGAGGGTTCGGACGTGGTCATGGTTGTGGCCTGCCGCACCGCGAACGGGTGCGCTTTCCTGTTGTGACAACGGCGGGCGCGATCTGCCCACGGCAATCGCAGCTCATCGGCGTGTTCCCTGCTGGTGCTGCTGGATCAGCAGCGCCGCGCGCAGCACGTATTTGCCCACCACGCTCTTGGAGATGCCGAGGCGGGTGGCGATCTCGCGCTCACTAAGGCCCAGGTATCGATTGAGCACAAAGCACTCGCGCACCTGCGCCGGCAAGGCAAGGATGGTCTGGGTGATCTCGCGCAGCTGTGCCTGGTCCAGCGCCTGTGCCTCACCGTCGTGGCCTGCATCGGCCATGTCGGTGGCGTACGCGGCCATTGCGCGCCGCTCGCGGGCGTCGGCCTGACTGCGGTTGAGCGCGTGGTGATAGGCCATCCGGTACAGATAGCCGCGCGGCTCCAGGATGGGCGGATCGCCGGGTACGCTGCTGGCCTTCAGGTACAGGTTCTGCAGCGTGTCCTCGGTACTGGCCGGGTCGAGGTAGCGCGCGATGAAGCGAGACAGCGCACGGCGCTCGCGGATCAGCAGTTCGACCAGCGCCAGGGCATTGGGGGACATAGGTGCCAAGGCCGGACCGGGGAATGATGGGCGTGATGGCGACGGTCCGGACGTGGATTGTGGGCTGCCGGGCCGCAGGCGGCAAGCCGCCGCCGCCCACATCATCCATGCAGGGCAGATCCGAGCATGGCTCGACGCCACAGTGGGATTGGCCGAACATGACTCGGCCCTACAGACAACAGGAGATCCCGATGGCCTACGCACGCATTGTTTCGACCGCCGACAACTACCTGCACCACATCAGCAATGGCAGGTTCGATGTGGATGCGGACGAGCCCGCCTCGCTGGGCGGCCAGGGCAAGGGTTTCGCACCGTTCGACCTGTACCTGGCCTCGCTGGCGGCATGCACCGCCATCACCCTGCGCATGTACGCGCAGCGCAAGGGCTGGGAGCTGGGCGAATTCCATGCCGAGCTGCGCTCGGAACGTGACGCGGATGGACGCTTCCACGTGCACCGCGTGCTGCATGCCAGCGCCGAGCTGAGCGATGCGCAGTGGCAGCGGTTGCTGGAGGTGGTGGAAAAGACCCCGGTGACCCTGGTGATGCGCGAAGGTGCACGCATCTCCAGTGAGCGTGGGGCTGCAGCGTAACCCCATCCACGCCTGGCGTGGATCTACAGACGACGCTCGCCGGGCATGGCCCGGCGCTACCGGAGCGGCGCGGGGCCATCGGGTAGCGCCGGGCCATGCCCGGCGGCCACTCAGCGCCGCGAATGCAGCACGGTGCGCTGGCGCATCGCGTTGAATTCCTGCTCCACCTGCTGGATGTCTTCGGCCTGGAACCCGGCCGCATCCAGCAGCTGGTCGGCGGCGGCGGCCGCCAGCGGATCATCGTCGCGCTGGCGCCAGCAGCGCGCCGGCAGGAAATAGCCCACTTCGCTGCGACCGCGCATGATCACCACCGGCCGGCCCGCATACAGCAGGAACTCGGCCAGGTGCTGGCGCAGGCCCTCCACTGAAACATAGGCCGGTCCAACACCCAGCACCTGGCTGGACGGTTCGGGACTCTCGAACAGCTTGCGACGGCTCATCCACTCCTCCTTTTGAACAACGCGTGGTCTCCCTTCCTTAGACGGGCGCATCGCTGCGCCCCCGCCACGCACGACGTGATCCGCATCACGCCCGCCACTCAGAACCCGGTATTGAACTCCAGCTGGAACACGTCGATCGACAACGGCGCACCGGACACTTCCTTGGCCGCCATCCACTTGCCGCTGATCCAGCTGCGCGCATCCAGCGCGTAGGCGCCGCCCACGTAGTAGCCACGGGCGTTGGTGCCGCCGAGGTGGAAGTTCGGGTCGTTGTACGCGTCCGGCAGCGCATCGGCCTCGATATGCTTGTAGCCCAGCAGCGCCTGCCACTGGCCCTTCTCCTTCAGGTCAGTGGCGCCGAAGGTGGCCTGCACCATCCAGGCGGTGTCGCCACTGCGGAAGGTATCGATGCTGGCGGCGCCACCGGCACCGTAGTTGTTGACGATGCCGTTGTTGGCGCGGCTGAACATGGCCTGCTTGTCGTAGGCCAGGTTGCGGATGTAGTCGCCATCCAGGCGCAGGCCGATGCCCTGGGCCAGCTGCGTATCCCAGCGCAGGTTGAGCGTGGCCAGGCGGAATGCCGAGGCCAGGCCGACATACTGCGGGGTCGGCGTGTTGGCCGGGTCCAGCGGATTGCGCGCGATGTCGCGGATCAGCATCAGGGTATTGCCCTTCTGCATGAACGCTGGGCGCGACCAGTCGGTATCGCAGCCCACCGCGCCCGCATATAGCGCGCACGGCGAGGACAGGCGGCCGCTGATGTTCTTGAAATCGTAGTAGCCCAGTGCGGCACGCAGCGCATTGTCGTCGTTGAAGCGCCAGTTCATGCCGACCTGTGCACCGGACAGCCACTTGTTCTCGTTCGGGGTCTTGACCCGGCTCTGGCTGGGCGCGCTGTCGGAGGTGTACTCCAGCGGTACCACGGCCAGGTTGGCGAACAGGCCGAGGTCACCACCGTCAAAGTCATGCTGCAGGTTGGCGGCCAGGCCGTCGAAGTTCAGGTCGTTGGAGAACAGCGTGTCGCTGGTCCAGAACGGATTGCCGAAGCGGCCGCCGCGCACCGTCACCCAGTCGGCCGGGCTGTAGGCCAGCCAGGCCTGGTCCAGCCACACGTCCTTCTTGCTCAGGCCACCGCCCAGCTGCTCGGTGGTCGACACCGGGCCATTGCTGCTGCCGCTGGCCAGGCGCACGCCGGCCGTGGTGTGCTGGCCGATGGTGGCCTCGATGCCCAGGCGGGCGCGGATGCGCCACAGGTTGCGGCGGTCCTGGCGGGTGTTCAGCAGCGGCGGCAGCTGCAGGTTGGTGTTGGTGTTGGTGTCGAAGCCGTTGCCGGAATTGATCGACGACCAGTTGCTCACGATGTCGCTGTTGCGCTCGGAATAGAAGCGCGACTCGCTGCGCACGCGCATGTCACCGGTCACCTTGATGCGCTTGGTCCACTCAGCCACTTCGTTCGGTGCCGCCCAGCCCTCGGACCTGGCCTGCGCCATCACGTCCTGGCGTACTTCGTCACGAATGCCGTCGCGCACGCTCTGCGGCACGTAGGGCACGCGCACGTCGCCGGCCTCCAGGGCCACGCCACCGCTGGCGGCCGAAGGTGCGGTGGTCGTAGTGCGCGATGCGGCCGCTGCTTCAGCCTCGGCCTGCACCAGCAGTGCCTGGCCGTCTTCTGGCTTCAGCGCGCCGCTGGCGATCAGGCCCTTGATCAGCTTGACCATGGTGGTTTCTGCGGCCATCGCACCGGCCGGGGCGGCCAGGCTGAGCAGCACGGCGCAGCACAGCAGCGCCCGTCGGGCCGGCCGCGGGCGGCGGGAGTCGGTTCGTGCGCGGACGTGGTCGTTCATCACGGTTCTCATCGAAAGAAGGGAAATCACGGAGGTCGGGAATCAGGCCCCGGGCCGGCGGCCCTGGATCAGCACGCGGGCGGGGAAATCGAGCGACGGCGGCGGTGCCTGGTCGACCTTGCCGATGCGTCGCAGCGCATCGAGCACGGCCGCGTCGGCCTCCTCGTTGCCACTGCCACGCACCAGCTCGACCTTTTCCAGGCGGCCATCGTTGGACAGCCACACATTCACCTGCAGCTGGAACGCCAGGCGTTTGACCTTGTCGTCGCGCGAGATCGCCTGCTGCATCAGGTAGCCGAGATAGCGCCCATAGGTGGCATTGCCGGCGCCGCCACGGCCCACGCCGGATGAACCGCCGCCACTGCCGGACTGGATGCCGAAGTTGTCACCACCGGCCTGCGCATCGGCATTCATCGTCACCGGGTCGGCGTTGTCCGGGGTCGGCGTCGGCTCTTCCGCCGGCGTCGGTTGATCCAGCGGCTCCGGCTCGGGAATGGTCTCTTCCGGCGGCGTCTCCGGCTCCGGTGGCTTTTCCGGCGGCGGTGGCGGCGGCGGAGGGGGGGGCGGCAATGCCAGCATCGGCGGCTGCACCACCGGCCTGCGGGTGCTGGCGGTGTCCTTGAACAGCATCCACCATACGGCGATGCCGAGCACCAGCAAGGCGGCCAGCACCAGCGCGACGGTCACCAGCAACTGACGACCGCGCATGCCGGGCTCCGGCCGAGGGGATTGATGGGCCGTCATGCCTCAGCCCTGCGCCTTGCCGGTGACCAGCCCGACCTGGGCCAGCTCCAGCCGCCGCAGCAGGTCCAGCACCTCGACCACACGGGCGTACTGCACCTGCGCATCACCGCGCACGATCACCGGAAAATCCGGCGTGGTCGCGCGCTCGGTGCGCAGGCGGTCTTCCAGCTCGGCCATCGTCACCGGATAGGCATCCAGGAACACCTGACCACTGGGGTCGATGGTGATCGCCTTGGTCTTCGGCTTCTCCAGCGCCACGCTGTTGCTGGCCTTCGGCAGGTTGACCTCGATGCCGGGGATGGAGGCGTTGCTGGTCAGGATGAAGATCACCAGCACCACCAGCAGCACGTCGACGAAGGGCGTTACGTTGATGCCCTTCTCGCGCTTCTTGATGCCGAACTTCGCCTTCTGGCCCATGGCGCGCCCCTCAGCCCTGGACCGCGGCCGGGCCGCGCCCGTCCTGCTCTTCGGCCAGGCGCGCGGCGAACTCGTCGATGAACACCGCCATGTCGGCGCCGATCGCCTCGGCACGTGCACCCAGGTAGTTGTAGCCGAACAGCGCCGGAATCGCGACGCCGAGGCCGGCTGCGGTACACAGCAGCGCCGCGGCCATGCCCGGTGCCACCGAATTGATGTCCACCGCGCCGGCCATCGCCGCCACCACGAACACCAGCATGATGCCGATCACGGTACCGAACAGGCCCACGTACGGCGCGCCTTCGATGGTGGTCGACAGCCAGTTCATGCGCCGTGCCATCGCTTCCTGCTCGCGCACCATCACCGCATCCATCGAGGCGCGGATCGCGGCGATGGTGGCGCCACTGAGGTAACCGCTGTTGCCATCGCGCTGGTGGCGCTGCTGCATTTCATCGATGGCCACCTGGTAGATCCGCCACAGCGAACCGTCGTGCATCGCGGTCGGCGCCTTGCCCTGGCGGTCCATGTCGGACAGGGTGCGCAGCGGCACGCCGGACAACTTTCCGAAGCTCTCGGTGAACACCGCGTTGGCCTTGCTGGTGCGGCCGAAGTGGCGCCCCTTGGCGATCATGATCGCCCACGACAGCAGCATCATCAGGCCGAGGATCGCCACCACCACCCAGGCATCGAACGGCATCGCCTTGAGGATGAAGGCGAAGTGGCTCTGCCCGGCCGACTGCTCGTCGGCGCCATAGCTGATCAGGCGCGAGTCGGCGCCCTGTGCGGTGGCATCGGCCAGCAGCAGTGCCGCCGGTCGTGCTACGCGCGAGATACGCAGCTCATCCAGTGCGCCCTCGAAATTGGCCAGCGGCTGCACCGCGCCAGGAGCATCGGCGCCCACCACCGGAGCGGTGCCCAGCGCCGGCAATTCGCCGCTCAGCTGTGCGACCACGCGGCCATTGAGGTACAGCTGCAGAGCGCCCTTCTCCGCAGTCAGCGCCACATGCGCCCACTGCCCTTCTGGAATCGGCTGTGCCGGCGTGCTGCGCTGGCCATTGAGCTGCACGAACGGCACCCTGTTCTCGATGCCCAGCACCAGTTCGGAAGCACCGTCACGACGGGCGTAGATCGCCTGTGCGGCGTTGTTGCTGCCCGGCTTGATCCAGGCCGAGACGGTGAGCGGCGCGCCCGCCTCCTGCGCAAGCGATGCGCTGGCCGGCAGCGGCAGCGGGGCTGCGCCCAACTGAACGCCGCGGCCGATCACCGAGCCTTCCGACGGCGGCGCCACGGCCCCGGCGTTGTTTCCATAGGCGGTGGTGTCGCGTGCCGGCGCATTGGCCTCGGCAAAGTGGTAGACCAGCGTGTAGTCCGGGTCGAACACCTGCTGGCCATTGCCGCTGGCCGGGGCCTTCTCGTTGCCGTAGTACATCCAGATCGTCTGCGGTGCTGCGGCGCTGACCGCCGGTACGTCCACCCAGACCAAGGCCAGGCCCAGCTTGGGATCGAACTGTTCGATCTGGTGGGCCAGCACGGTGCGGCCATCACCCGAGACGAAGCGCAGGTCGTTGCCCGCGTCCTGGGTGCCGTCGAAACCGAAGTTGCCAGTATGCAGGCGCAGCAGCAGCGGCGTGCGACCCGGGTCACCGGCCAGGCCCGCGCCCTGCGGGCCGGCGTCGACGGTGATCGGCTTGCGGTATTTCCATTCGGCCTGCCACCAATTGGCATCGGCTGCAGCGACCGGCAGCGCAACCAGCGCGGCCAGCAGCAACAACACTCGGGAAAGCAAACGGTCCATGCGAAGGGTCTCCGGAGAACGCATGTTCAAGGGAAGGGTCAGTAACTGGTGCTGATGTTGAAATGCAGGCGCGGGTCGTCCTTGCGCGTGACCGGGCCATCGGCATAAGGCCAGGCGTAGTCCAGGCGCAGTTGCAGGTGTTCGCCGAGGCGCATCTGCGCGCCCAGGCCGACCGAGGCCAGGTTGTACTTGTCACGCTGTTCGGGCAGCGGCTGGCGCAGGCGCAGGTAGGCCGCGTCGGCAAAACTGTAGACGCGCAGATCAGTGCCGCTCCACAGCGACCACGCCGGGGTGCGCCATTCCAGGCTGGCCAGGCCGCCGTAGTCGCCGATCGCCTCGGCCGACAGATAGCCGCGCACGGTGTACATGCCACCGGCGGCAAACTGCTCGGCCGACACCAGCGGCGCGTCGGTCACCTGCAGTGAGCCACGTGCGTACCACTGCCAGTCGTTGCCGAAGGTGTGGGTGTTGGCCACGTCGGCCTTGAAGGCCACGAAGCTCGGGTCGGCCCAATAGCGCTTCTGGCCGAAGGCGGTGGCGTCGCTGCCGTAGCCGAACAGGCGGCGGGTGCCGGCCACCAGCTGTGTGTTGATGCTCAGCTGATCCTGCTCGCCCTGGCGCACGCCCACGAAGGCCAGCGTGATAGGCGCGTACTTCAGCGGCGTCTTCAGGCTGTCCTTGCCCATCTGGGTATCTTCCTCGGTGTCCTTGAAATCCACACCAAGGCTGAGCTGGCGCCACCACTGACTGCTGCCGGCCAGTCGATAGTTGAGCTTGAGGCCGATCGAGTGACCGTTGCCGATCACGTTGGTACCGGTGCCGGTACCCACCTGCCCACCCGCGTTCAGCACGCGGCTGTCGGATTTGTAGCCGGACGCTTCCAGGCTCCACGGCGTGCCTTCGAACGGCATCGTGTACGAGGCCGAGAACACCTTGGCCTGTTTGGTGTCTTCCGGTGCCAGATACACGCCGATGTTGGCGCTGTGCCCGCGCTTCCACAGGTTGTCGTAGGCCAGCGATGCACTCAGGCGCAGCTTCTCGGTGTCGGCGCTGTGGTCATTGTTGAGTGACGCGCTGGCACGCCACGGCGACTTTTCTTCGACCTGCAGGTCCACATCCATCGTGCCCGGCACCTGGCCTTCGCGCACCAGCGGCATCACCTGGCGACGCCCGCCCTCATTCAGCGCGGTCAGTTCTTTCTGGGCCTGGTCGAAGTCCGGCACCTTGCCTTCCGCCAGCGCTGGTACGCGTTCGCGGATGCGCTCGGGCGATTCGTGCTTCGTTCCCACGACCCGCAGCTGGCCGATCGGTGTCTGCTGTACCTTCAGCAGCACTACGCCACCACTGACCTGCTGCTCGGGAAGCTCCACGTAGACCGACTGGTAGCCCGCCTGCTGGTACAGCGCATTGACTGCATCGCGTGCGTTCTCGACATCGGCCAGGGTCTTTCCCGGGCCGAGGAAGGGCTCGACCGCGCGCTCGATCTGGCGCGGATCGAGCACGGTATTGCCGCGCACGATGTATTCATTGATGTTCACGCTGGGCGCAGGCGCTGCCTCCTGCGCGAACAACGGCAGCGGCATCGCGGCCAGGGCCAGCACCAAGGGATGCAGGCGCAAGGGAAGGCGAACGGCTCGGCACGGAACAGGAGTCATCGAAGGCATCGCGTCGTATCGAAGGTAATGGCCATGGAGCGGCGCGTGGGTCTACCAACAGGACGTGCACGTCGCGTCAAAACCGCCAACAGTTTTATGACAGCACTGTCATCTTTTGACAGCGCCGCAACGCACGCAGGCGGACCCTGCCTTCGCCACACGTCTTCATTGCAGAACGTCGATTGCTGCGGGAGATTCGAGATGCGTGAATCATTGATGGTGGAACTGCGCGCTGCCCTCACCCTTGCGTTGCTGCTGGCGTTGGCCCCGGTTCTCGCCGGAGAGGCGAAGAAGCAGGACGATGCCGCACCTTGCATCGAAGTACAGGTCAACGGCGAGCGCATCCCCGCCTGGGAGTGTCTGCAACGCAAACTGGCCCCGGCGCCGAAATCGGCGAAGTCACCGGCTCTACCTGAAGCCGAACGCCTGATGCGGCAGCCCGGCAACCAACTGATGCAGTACAACCTGGAAGGCACACGACAGCGCATGGGCGAGGCCTTTGGTCGTTCGGTGGTACCGCAGCGCCCGGCGCGCTGAGCCTGCACAGTCGCGGTGCAAAGCCCCAGCCCGGCAGGATTCTGTAGCGTCGAGCCATGCTCGACTGTTCTTCCAGGCGCAGCCGAGCGTAGGCTCGGCTCTACAGTGCGGCCGGCACGATGCCATCGATCGGCACCGGCGGCAGCTCAGGCACCGGCAAGCTGCGCGATTGCCCGGCCTGGTTCAGTTCCACCGCGCTGGCACTGATGCTGGCCAGCACCGTGCAAGGTCCGAGCCGTTGGCCGGGCGCATACGCTTCCGCCGGGCGTCCATCCACCGAGAGCAGGGCCAATGGCGCATGGTCACCGGCCATCACGCCCAGCACCACCACCTCGGTCTGCACTGCACCGGGGGACAGCAGCCGCACCAGCGGCAGGCTAGCCACTGCATCGAACATCGGCCGTACCGGCGCCACGGCCTTCGCCTCGCTGGCCGCGGCCGCTGGCGCCACGGCAGACAGGGTGACACCCCAATAGGCCACCACGGCCAGCAGCAGCGTCGCCGCCAGCAGGGTCAGTATGCGATTGCGATCCCAGCGCCTGCCATCCATGTTCCGCACCACCGCCACGTTCGTGTCCGCCCACGCTAGCAGCTGTGGCTGACGCTTTTGTTTCATCATGCCGGCCTACGCTGGCAGGTATCGACCCGGACAGGAGGCAACGTCGATGCAGCGCGTGCCGCGTGGTTTCACCCTGCTGGAACTGATGGTGGTGCTGGTGATCATCGGCATCTGCACGGCCGGAATCGGGCTGGGCCTGGGCAGCCTGCTCGACCCGGGCCGGCAGCTGCGGCAGGAAGCCGAGCGGTTGGCGCAGCGCCTGCAGGTGGCGCGCGATGAGGCGCGCATCGATGGCCGCCCCCTGCGTTGGCAGGCCGACGCCAACGGCTATCGTTTCAGCCGCCGCGAAGGCAGCGGTTGGGTGACCGTTGAACACGATGATCTGCTGCGTCCGCAGAAGTGGCAGGCAACGGGCATTGCGGTGCAGCCCGCCAACCCCATTGAGCTGAGCCCGGAGTGGATCGGTATCGCTTGGGAGCTTGGATTGTCGCTGGAGGGTCGCAAACTGCGTCTTCGTGATGATGGCAGCGGACAGTTGCAGGTCGTGCAATGAAGCAGGCGGCGCGCGGATTCACCCTGATCGAAGTGCTGATCGCATTGGCGATCGTATCGATTGCACTGGCGGCGGTGATGCGCTCGGTGGCAGTGGCGACTGACGATCAGTCACGGCTGCGTGACCGTCGCCTGGCATTGATGTGTGCGCAGGATCGCTGGCAGGAACTGCGCCTGAGCGGACAGGCACCGCAGGATGCCCGGCAACGCTGTGTGCAGGGGCGCAGCAGCTTCCTGGTGCTTCAGCATCTGGGCACGGGCAACGATGGCCAGCCGCAGCTGGAACTGAGTGTGGTTGCCGAGGACGCTCCTCGGCAGTCGCTGGCGCGGATGCAGTTGCCGTGGACGGCGGCGCAATGAGGCGCGCCGTCCGCGGCTTCACCCTGATCGAGGTGATGATTGCGATCACCATCATGGGCGTACTGGCGCTGATCTGCTGGCGGACGCTCGACAGCGTGGCCAGCAGCGACCAGCGTCTGCGCCAGGCCGATGCCGAGACCACGACGGCGCTGCGCGTGCTGCAGCAGTTCCAGCGTGATATCGAAATGCGCGCAGACGATGCGTTGATGAATGGTGCAGTGCGGCCGGCCGATCAACCGCAGCGGCTGCTGCCGCCTTCGCTGGTGAGCGAGCGGCATCCGGATGGGAGCTTCGCGCTGGAGATCACCCGCAGTGTCGGCAGCGATGGGCTGCGCTGGCAGCGGGTGCGCTGGTGGCGGCAGGGAAGTACGCTTTGGCGGGCCAGCGGCGCAGCGACGGATCGGTATCCCCTGCCGGCGCCGGATCTGTCGAAGGGCATTGCCGTGGCGCGCGAGGTACAGCGGTTCGAGGTGCGGGCCTGGCAGCCAGGAACGGGATGGGCCGTGTTGCCGAGCGAAGGCGAGGTAATGCCGGCCACCGGACTTGAACTGCGGTTGGGCCTGCGCGATGGGCGTGGGCCGCTGAGTTACCGGCGGGTGCTGGAGCTTTAGGATTCTTCCCAGGCAAAGCATCCACGCACGGCGTGGATCTACGGTGGGTGCCGACCGTGCCTTGGTGGGTGCCGACCGTTGGTCGGCATTGTTGTTGGCTCCGGAATCCGCGCATTGCATGGATCCCCCCGCCTGCCGCCGGGCACTCTCCTGCACCCGGCGGCGTTGTGTCGGTGGTCCTCACCGCTGATGGCCGCTCCCTGCCCTCCGTGCCGTCCTGGCTGGGGCCGCCACCGCTCCGTGGCGGCTGGCCCGATGCTGTCCGCTCTTCCGGCCCGATCGCATCCACGCAAGGCGTGGATCTACCTTGGTGCCGACCGTTGGTCGGCACGCTTGCAAGAGGCCTACCGGCGCTGTGTGCCCTCGTCGCGACTTGCCTGCGGGAACTGGAAGGCACTGTTGGCGTCATAGCCAGCGTTGGCAGTATTGCCACGCGCCGGCGGGTTGATGCTGCTGGTGCCGCTGCCGAAGCCGAGGATCTGCACACTGATCACCGATGGCTGGTTGCGCCGCGCATCATCCTGGCTCTTGCGCATCACATCCTGTGCCGCTTGGCTGGCGCTGTTGGCTGCTGCACTGGCCGAGGCCAGCGCGTTGACGTTCACCGTGGCCAGCACGGGCAGGCCCTTGCTTTCACCCTGTACCTGGATGTTGGCGGCGTTGAGCACCTGCAGCGCGGCCAGGTTGATGTTGCCCGAGACGCGGATGCCAGCCTCGCCCGCATCGATGGTGCCCAGCGGCGCGATCAGGTCGACGTCGCCCGGTCGTACTTCGGCAATGGGGTTCAACGTTGCGATACCTGCACCACTGGCCGGGGCCTGCGGCGACAGGATCACGTTGCCCCAGCCGTCATAGACGCGACGCGGTGGCGTGTACAACAACGTGGTCTGCGAACCACGACCGGCGTTGATGTCACCCTGCTCCGACCAGGCCAGGATGTCTCCGCCGAACGTTGTCATCACCCGAGACAGCCCCAGCAGAACGCTGTCCTGGCTGAACAGACGGATGTCACCCTGCCCCTGGGTCACCAGCCCGGCACTGGCCGGCGGCACCACGCCCTGCACACCCACCACGATCTGTCCGCCCGGCGCCATCAGCTCGATGTTGCCGCCGGCTTCGGTACGCACGCCGGAGCCTCCGTACATCAGGATGTCGCCGGTGCGCTGGATCGTCGCCCCCGTCGCATCCTTGTCCGGCATCAGCGTGGCGATGGCCTCGCGCCCACGGAGGTACGAACCGAAGCGCGGCCCTTCGGCATCGGTGTACTCGCGTCCGCCTTCGCGCAGCTCGGCGTAGTAGATCTGGCGCAGGAAGATGCGCTGCTGTTCCTTCGGCAGCCGGTCGAATGCTGCCAGGGCCTCGGCGCCATCAACCGCCAGACCGAAGCGCTGCTGCAGCCACTCCCTCAACTCCTTGTCGTAGATCTTCACCGCCTTGCCCGGCTGCGCAGCCAACGACTGCGAGGAATCGGCGAGGTTGGCCGGATCCAGGTAGTGCGTGCGCAGTGCATCGAAATCAATGCCCTGGTTGCCGGCAGTCACTGCGATGCTGGCGCCGGGACGGGCATCGCCTTGCACGACGCCGCCCAGGCTCACGATGCTTCCGGCCTCTTCCTGGCGCAGCTGCCGGCCCGCACTCACTTCGACGTTGCCGGGGCCGGCAACCGTCAGGTTGCTGCGGATGATGTCCCGGCCCGCTTCGATCCCGCTGATATCGGTACCGCTGGTGTTGAGCGCGGTGACATCCGCGCCGATCACATCGCGACCGGCGCGCAGCTGTACCGCCGAGCCCGCTTCGTACCAGTCGAATACGGTACGCGCGCCGTTCTCGGCATTGCGCGACAGTTGCCGCCTGTCGCCGCTTCCCAGCCCGATGATATCGCCGGCCACTGCATAGAACCGGCTGGCCACGGTCGGTGTGGTTGGCAACAGCACGCCGAGCGCGGTATTGGGACCGAAGGCAAAGTACGGCAGCGTAGTGCCAGGACTGGCGCCGTTCCCGTCCGCGGGTACATTGCTGCGCACGGTTCCTGCGTTTCCGGGGCCTTGCGCGATGAAGCCGGGATTGAATGGGCCGGGGACACGGGCATCACTGCTTGAGCGCACAATCTGAGTGGCCCGGTCGGTAGCCAGGATCGATCCTCCCGCCAATACCTCCAGCCGACCCGACGCCGAGGGCGCCAGCACGATGACGTCCTGGGCATCGGGCACGCTGCCACTGCGCAGACTGGCGAGATTGATGTTCCCGGAGGCCGCGATGGCCGTGAACCGGGAGGGATACAACCAGTAGTTGAGATAGGCATCGCCATTGCTGGGGTTGATCCTGATCACCTCCCTACCCTGGTTGCTGCCGGTCGTGTGCTGCGTGCCAACCAGGCCCGGCGAGAGATTTCCGCCTGCGGAGAACAGGTCGAGCGCGGTGCGCGGCGTCCACAGCGAGAACCAGCTTGTGCCCGACGCGTGGCCGCCCCCTTCCAGCAGGATATCGTTGAAGTTGGCCACGGGAACCCGGCCGGGATCGGCGGCACTACCCAGTACCACATCGCCGCGCGCCTGCACCTGGGCGGTGGAATCGCCCAGCACCAGCACCGGCCCGGCCATCGCAACGGGTGCGTCGGCCACGAACGGATTGTGCAGGCCCAACGTGCCGTAGCTGCTTTGTATCGCGCTGAGACCGCCGATGCGCGCCGCCTGCAGCAGCGTGCTGCCGCGTAGATTGGTCACGGTGCCGTTGAGATCCAGATCCTGCTGGAAACCCTCGGGCTGCTGCGCGCTTGCGCGCAGGCCGGGGTTGACCGCTCCGCCGCTTCGCAGCGTCAGGTCTCCGCCCCCCGTCAGATGCAATTCACCGTTGCTGACCCGTCCGGTCGACCCGACCGCCGCGACGATCGCGCTGGAATGGGGCGCCGTCAACAATCCCAGAGCATTGCCCATCGGCGCGATCACGCCCGAGTGGCGGCCTGCTTCCAGGGACAGATTACCGCCGCCCAGCGTGCCGAAACCGGTAAAGCCGACCAGGCGAGGCGTCGCATCCAGCTCAGGGCCCACCGTGCTGTAGGTACCGAAATTGATCCACCAGCTGGTTGCGCTCTGCACTACACCAGCAGTCGTGCCCGATCCCTGGCGCCACAACCAGTTGCCCACCGCGGCGCTGGAATGCCCGGCCTGGTCGCGCTGCGGCGTGCCCGCCTCTGCGCGCGCGCTCCAGGTATCACCGGTGATATCGCGGCCCGCTTGCACGTGCAGATTGCCACCCTGGTCGGGATACCACGCCTGGTAAGTGGCGATGGCGGCATCGTAGCGGCCGGACGCCTGGACCGGGCCCAGCAGCGCGGTGTTCCTGGGCACTGGGGCCCGCCCCGGGGTGAACTGCGTGTCACGGCCATCACCCAGCGCCGTCGGCGCACCTGCGGTGTACACACCGAAACCGGACTTCATGCGCACATCCTGCGCGGCCAGCAGCGCCAGGTCACCCTTGCCGGTGCGCAGGACGCTCCAGGCCGGTGCACCCAGGCGCTTGCCATAGGTCGTGACTTCAGTCAACGTGCCGCCGCCATAGCAGTAGCCCATCGCCGCGCAGATTTCTTCCTCCGACATGCCCATCTCGGCCCCGAGCTCCGTAGCCGGGCGGCCGACCCACGATTCATCGCCCCACCATGCCAGCGAGCCTTCCTTGTCGACCAGGCGCGGGGCCGGACCGCAGTAGGGTCCGGAATCACAGACATCGCTCTCGGTCATGCCAAGCTCCCGAGCGAGATCCGCTACGGGTTTTCCGACCCACGACTCATCGCCCCATAGATCCAGCGAGCCATCCACGGTGATCACGCGGTCGCCCTTCCATTCCGTCGTCGTGGTCACCGTACCGATGGTGCTGTAGTGGCTGTCGGCCAGCACGATGCTGCCGTCACTCCCCCAGCGCCGGGTACGCGGATCGGCGGCGGTCGTATCAGCACCGGCCACCGCGGTCAGGTCCCACGAGGTGGTGCCTTCGGGCAGCATGGCCGCCAGCGCCCAGTTGCGGCCCTGGCGTCCGCTGGCATCGGCCGCCCGCAGCTTCACCGGTGCATCGCCTGGCAGCTCCACCTTGGTCATCGACGGGATGATCGCACCGGCATGCAGGTTCAGCGCGCCTGAAAGCTTCATCGCCATGGGCAGGGCGACGCCGGCCGGCCACACCTGTGCGGCCAACGGCGCCGGCGTGCGCAGGCGGAAACCGGCACCCAGTCGGGCACCGGGCTGCAACGCCAGCGCCTGTGCCAGCACGGTGCCGGCCACCATCACCTGTCCGCTGTCTGTGGTCACTACCGCGCCCAGCACGGTACCGGCCGGCAGCAGCAGCGGCCCGGACAACACCATCTCCGCCGGTAGCACGGTTCCGGCCGGCAGGGTTACCGCCTCGAAGGGCAGCGCATAATTCAGCGTGGCACCGGCGCGGAACTCGGTGCCGCCCTGGAGCTGGACACCCTCGCCCGGCACGATCAGGTCACCGCCAAACGCGGTGTTCGGTGAACCCGTACTGCGTCCTTCCAGCAACACCCAGCCGTCTTCATCGGGATTGGCAGGCGGTGGCGCGAACCCATCGTTGATGCTGCCGTAGACATTGACGTCGCCCTCGGCACGCAGTACCAGCGCGGCCGACTCACCGAAGCCACGGCGCGCAGGATCGGCCCGGTTCGACTGCGGTCCGTAGCGGTAGCCGGACAGATCGATATCACCGGCCACGACCAGATCACCGCGCGGGTTGTCACTGCTGGTTCGCGCCATGATCTGCACACCGGGGCGCAGGCGATAGCTGCCCAGTGCGGAGATGCGCTGCTGCAATACGGTATTGGCCAGCGCGGCGTTCATCCACTGGCTGTTGTCCGGATCCACCACCGTATCCAACCATTGCTGGTTGATCACCTGCGGACGATGGCCATGCACGTCCGGAGCGCTGGCCAAAGGCGCCGAATCATAGCTGCGGAAGGCGTTGACCTGGAGGTCGCCGGCGCCGGCAATGCGGATGCCGCTGGCCACTTCGATTGCTGCATCGTTGCTGCCCACGCGGGGCACGTTGAGCTTGACGCTGCCGCGCGCGCGGGCGTCGTTCTGGCCCGGGCCGCTACCGGTCGCCACCGACGTGCCGGCGCGCAGGTCCATCGAGGCAGCCGCACCCAACTGCAGGCTGCCGTTGGCCGAGGTCAGTTCGATCATGGCCCGGTTCGGGCTGTCGATGATCTTGCCGTAGCTGTCCACGCGCAAGGCGCTGCCATGCGCGTCCAATGTGCCATCGATACGCAGCACGTCGCGGGCGGACAGGCGGATGCTGCCGACCTGTTCGCCACTGGCATCAACGCGGCCATTGACCTGCAGGCTGCCGCCATCGACGCTGATATCAACGTTGCGGGCCTTCACCTCATCGCCGATCACCAGGTCGCCTTCGCTCAACTGGAAGGTCCGGCCACCGGTAATACCACCGGCGGTAAGCCGTGTATTGAGCCCGGAGAAGTCCTGCAACTGGCGTGCGCGCACCACCACTTCGCCACCGTCATAGGGCACTTCGGTGCCACCGGCGTCGTAGCGGCCGCTGGCACCGCCAAGCAACGAACCTGCCAGATCGACACGGCCGCCCTGCGGGCCCAGCGCAGCAACGGTCAAGCGGCCGCCGCGGTTGTTGCGGGCGGAAAGATCGATCCGCGACGCCGCGTCGGCAACGATGTCACCTTCGCGGCTCGACAGCGCCACGTCACCGCCCCAGCTGTACTTGTCCACGTCGAACAGGCTGACCTTGCGCCCTGCCATGTCCAGCACTGCATTGCTGCCAAGCACCACGCCCTGGCGTGCGTTGGCCTCGAACCTGCCGGACGCCAGCGCCACCCTGCTGTCGATCACAACGCGTTCGGCCGTGATGGACAACTCGGCACCCAACGCATCGCTGCCCGCGGTCGCCGCGGCGCCGCGCAGCTGCACCGTACCGCCATTGCGGATTGCCAGCTGCGCACCGGCATCACCGGTCAGCAGGGGAGTGACGATGTCCAGCGCGCCGCCACTGAACTGCCAGCCGCTGCCTGGCAGATAGTCGCCCTGCTGCTGGAACACATCGAGGCTGCCCTTGCCCGAGAACAGCATGCGGTCCGACGCTGCCAGGGTAACGCCGGCAAAGCCGAGCACCTGGCGACCGGCCGCCACAGACGAGTTGGGGCGGGTGAACGGCGCACGCCCCAGTTCCAGCACCCGTGTATTGATCTCCAGCTGCCCTTGGCCGAGCCGGCCCACCATCGCCTCGCCGGGCGGTTGTGCCAGCTCGCCGCCGGGCAGGTCGGTGCCGGCCAATGTCCCATCCCAGACCAGCGTGTCGGCGAAGATGCGCGCGCGGTCGGTGGCGGCAGCATAGCCGTGGATGGCCGGCGCACCCAGCACCAGATTGCGCAGGCTGCTGCGACCGGTCGCGCCATCGCGCGTATCCAGGTCGACACTGCCGAACACGTTGATGGCATCACGCGCGGTCAGGCTGAGCGCCTCCAGTGCGGGAGCGCCGATGGCGGTGTTTCCGCGCAGCAACCGCTGCAGCACCTCCTGGTTCATGGTCATGCCCGTGGGCAGGCCGCCGGCCGCCGACGCCATCGCAATGGCCTCGGTGCTGCCCAGGTTGAGTGCGGACATGCCCAGGCCGAGCTGGCGCGTGCCATAGCTCAGCGAGTCACCCATGTTCAAGGCGCCGTCGGTGACCACGTTGATGCTGCCCGCCGACAGCAAGCGGGTCTGCCCACTGCAGTCCGCCTCGCAACCGCCGATGTCGATCGCTACCGGCCCGCCGGCACTTCCGCCCTGTGCACTGAGCGCCGTCAGGCGCTGGTTGGACACGGCAAGCAGGCCGCCCGCGACCAGGTAGGGCGCCGTGGGCTGCGCCACGCTCGACGGGCCCGACTGGGACAGGGTGTCGATCGAAACGCCCTGCTCGACCAGGATACCCCTGCCTCCGAACGCGGCCGACAGCAGCACTTCCTGCGCCGTCAGGTTGACGCCGTTGCGCACCACGATGTGCTGTGCGCCGCCCTCCAGCGCATAGGTGGTTGCATCGCGCCGCAGCGTGCCGCCGATCAGCATCGTTACCGGACGGAATGCATTGAGCGTGGTATCGGAGACGGTAGCGCCGCGCCCGCTGGCGGCATCGGCGCCCTCGCTGGCGATCTCCAGCGTTGCACCATTGGAGACACGCAGATTGACCGAGAGCGTGCCGCCGAGCCCGTCACTGCTGCCGGCGCCAAAGCGGGACAGGCCGAGGAAGGTTGCCGCCGGGGTACCCGACCGTCCTGCGCCTTCACCGAACACCAGGTTGAGGCTCCCGGCATCCACCGTCCGCCAGCGCAGCGCTTCGCCACGCCGCTCGGCCACGCCCTGCACGAACGCGTTGTAGGAGGTTTCGTTGTAGCCGGCGTGGCGGCGAACCGCCTCCGCTGGTGTCAGCACCAGGTCGGTGAGCAACGGCGACACCGCCCCGCCCAGGCCCTGCGCGCGGTGCCCGCTGATGCGCCAGGAGCCGGTGCCGGTCGCCACCGGCGAGACGTTGCCCAGCGCGCTCTCGGCGCCGATCTCGACGCGGAATGCGCCCTTCTGCAATGCGTAGTTCGCCGGCAGCAACGTGTAGTTTCCCGCCGGGAGTCCAGGCACGCCGTCCGGAATGACGATCTCCTGGCCGACACGGGGATCGACGCTGCCGTCACCGGTCGCCAGCGGTGCCTGCACGTCCGCTCGGCCCGGCACGATTGCGTAGACCGCATTGCCCGCGCGACTGAAGCCATAGCGTGGATTGGCATCCGCCAACGAATGCCGCAGGACATCGACCGAGCCACCGCGCCCGGCGACGAACGCAGCGCCGGTCAACTCACCTCCGCCGGAGACATCCACGATGCTGCCTGCGGCACCGTTGAAGGCGTTGGCGACGATGTCCACACCGATCGGGGCATCGATCGATCCAGGAACCAGCACATCGAACTCGGCGCCGTTCCGGCGCCATGTCACACCGTCCACGGTACCGCCAAACGGAAGCGCCAGGCCGGCGCCACTGATCGAGGTCACGCTGCCACCCAGCAGGTCGACGCGGCTGGCGCGATTGGTGTTTCTTTCACCGCCACCCAGTTGGACGCGGCCCCACGGCGCCTGCACGTTGCCGCCCTGCACCACCGTCGCCGCGACCAGTTCCAGGCGGCCGAATGCCGAATCCGGTGCCGGTTGCGTGGCACTGCCAACGCCGTGGATGCGCAATACAGCCTCCGGGTTCTGCCAGGCAGGCTGTCCCGACGGACCGATGTCCGCAACGCCAGCGACGATGCGCCCGCGCGCCCGGGCCGCCGGGTACAGACGGGCTGCACTGATATCGATCGAACCCGGGGACGACAACGAAGTTTCCTGGGCGCTGCTGGCTCCCGGTGCCAGCAGGCGGATGTCGCCACGGCTGTCCAGGTTGACATGGTCGAAGCCCGCCAGCCAGCTAACGTCGCGCAGGTCGATCAGGTTCGCCTTCACATCGAAACGATGTTGCTTCCCTTCGTCGAACCGCGCCTCGACCGGCCGCAGCGTGCCCTCCCCCGCCGGCTGCCACCAGCGTCCCTGCGCAAGGCGCACGTAGGGCGCGCTCAGCAACAGGCGGCTGCCCTCGCTGTTGCCTTCCGCAAACCCCAGGGCGCGCTCATTCATGCCATGGATGCGCAGGCTCTGGTCCAGGCGCAGATTGACATCTCCCTGGACGCGGAAGTCGCCGAACAGGGCCAGATGATCGAAACCACCGGCCTCGATCTGCTCCACCGACAGTGCCGCATGGCCGTACTCAAGGCGTGCAGGCAGGTCCGCCGTCTGCGCGGCGTGCTGGGTCAGCGAGATCACCCGCGGCGCCAGCACGTCCTTGCCCACTGCCGTTCTGCCGTAGGTGCCGCCCCCAAAGGCAACACCGAGGGTGCCGCCGCGCGCGCCGTCGCCGCCCGCTGCTGCGTCCAGTTCGCCCTGCAGGTACAGCGCATTGCCCGCGCGCAGCACGATGCTGCCGCCATCGCTGTCCACCCGGGTGCGCCCGCTGCCATCAATGTCCAGCAGCGCCGAAGCACCGGACGCGTCCAGCCGCGCACCGCGCTCCACCACCACGAAGGTATCGGGCGGCAGGTGGCGTACGTTGTCCCGGTCTTCCCAGTCCAGCGCCCCGCCGATCTCGATCGCTCCGCCCTTGCGCACCTGGCCGCGCAATGTCCGGCGCGCGTCGGGCAGGGAAACGCTATCGCCGCTCACGTCAAGCAGTGCGCCATCGGCGATCGTCCACTGGCGCTCGCGGCGTGCATCGCCGCGTACGCCCGACGGATCGAATGCCTCGTCCAGGCGGATGCGGCCGCCGGCCGCCTTCAGGTTGCCGGCCACCTTCACGTTGCCGGCGCTGAACAGTTCGATCGACTGGCCCGGGTCGACCTCGATCCTGGCGCCCTTGCCAACGCGCAGATCGGCCGTGGACAGCAGATGCCCGGCGCGCAGTGTCAGGCGCGCACCGCCGCGCTGCGACACACGCCCGCTGCTCGGATCGGCCTCATACAGCGACGGCGTCCAGGCCTGCACGCCCAGCTCGCGGGTCAGTGCCTGCTGTGCGCCTTCGGCCAGCCGCAGCGCCGGTCGTTCCACCTGCAGCTGGGTACCTTCTTCAACCGTCAATCCGTTGTGACCGGCGATGTCATAGCCGGCAAACCCACTCCTGAACAGTGCTGGCTGCAGTCGCAGCGACGCCGCCGATGCATCCGTGCCAGGCGCGCCGATGGACACCACACCGCCGGTTGCCAACGTGAAGTTGCCGCTGCCATTGCCGAGCGCGCTGAAGCGTGCGTCCTCGCCGATACGGATCCGTCCGCTGCCGTCAGTGCCAACCTCGGTGCTGGCCGCGAGCAGGCTGACACTGCCACCCTTGCCTACGCGCCCCTTGCCACTGGCATCGATCGCGCCGCCGCCATCGACCAGAATCGCGGCCCGCTCGCCCACATGGATATCGTGGCTGCTGTTGAAGCGCACCTGTCCGCCGTCGATCCACGCCTGTGCGGGACCGCCATCCGGCGCAGCAAGCGCGTTGCCCCAACCGCCGCCAAGATCGATCCGTGCGCCAGCCGCAACATCCACCGCACCACGTCCGGACGTCAGCAATGCCGTGGGCCCGCCAAGCGCCGCAAGCAGATTTCCGGCTTCCACCTGCCCGCCGGCAATCTGCACCGTTCCACCAAAGTTGACGCGGCTTGCGGTGAGTCCAAGCCGGCCGCCCTCCTGCAACCTGAGCGTGCCATCGAGGTCGATACGACCGGCCGATGCGAGGTCCACCTGCCCCCATCGCTGGGCGCTCAGCACCTCACTGTCCAACCACACGGTATTGCGCTGTGCTTCCCCGACTGGCGCCTGCAGCGTCCACGGCCGGGTGTCGGCCTGGAGCGCTCCAATGCGGACATTCGAGTCGAACACCGCGCTGCGCCCGCTGTTGTCGAAACGCCCGAGCCAGAGCTGGGCGTTGCGGGCCACCGCCGTCTGTGCCTGCGCGTAGCCCTCCTGCTCCTGATCGGGCCGGCGCGTCTGCTGTGCGCCCTGGAAGGCCACCGTATCCACCTGGCCCTGCAGAACGGCCGTGGGCGCCGAGATCAACAGGCGGCCAGCATCGCGTCCCACGGTATAGCCATTGTCGAAACGCTGGGTGGGTGCCACCAGCGGATTGCGGAACGATTCGGTCACCCCCCACCGCTCCTGCTTCACTTCATAGCCCTGGTACAGACCGTCGTACAGCATCTCGGCCGGTGCATCATCAAGCCGGTACAACTGCCCGTCGCGGCCCCGCAGCCAGCTCTGCTGCACCACGCCGGACTGCACATCCAGGCTGCCACCGGCCAGATTGATGCGCGAACCGGCGTGGCTGACCACTTCCTTGCCTGCCAGCTGGACGGTGCCGCCCTGCGCCGCCCATTCGCTGATCGAATGCCCCTGATTGTCCAGGTAGCCACCCACTTCCAGCAGGCCGCCGCCGGCATACCAGCGCGTGCCTTCATAACCGCCGGTACCGGCGGCAACTTCGGTCAACTGGCGGCGGTCGATCCACACCTCGCTGCTGATCAGCTTGCCGCTGTCACGGTTGTCCGGCGAATCGCGCAACTCATTGCCCTGCACCTTCACCTTGACGTTGTTGCTTTCCATCGCCACCTGCACACCCACCGCACCGGAGACGTCCACGCGCGCGCCATCATCCAGATAGCTGCGCCGGCTGGCGTCGGCGATCACCTGGCCGCCGGTGGCCACCGCCAGCGAACCGGCCTGGAAGTTCACATCGCCGCCGGAGACGACTTCGATGCGGGATTGCTCACGGCGGTCCTGCAGGCGCGAGAGATTGTCGAAGGTGCCACTGTTGCTGGAACCGCGCAGCTTGTCCTGCTCGGCCGATTCCTTGATGAGCGCGTTGCGCTGGCTGTCCAGCGCCGTGCTCTTGCCATCGTCTTCCAGCAGTACTGCCGTGGTCGAGCCGGCGGCCAGGGTCACGCTGCCGGCCGCATCGGACGCCGAGTTCAACAGGTGCACCGTACCGCGCTGGTTCAACGTGGTGGTCGCAACCGCAACGCCGGCCTGCTCGACGGTGCGGCCGGCCAGCGTGACATCGCCTTCGCGCGCCTGGATCAGACCACTGTTGCGAACACTGCCCGCCGTGCTGTCAGCGACGAAGCGCGGGGCAATCTCATTGCCGCGGGTGGTGGACGCGGTGTTCTGGGCGGTTCCCACGCCGCGACGGATCACGAAACTGTCACCGGCGGCCAGCTGGGTCTGTCCCTTGCGGGTTTCAATCTGGCCCGCGTTTTCCACGCTGTGGCCAGCCAGCAGCACATAACCGCCGCCCCGTGTAGCCGTGGTCGGTTCGTGCGTGGTGATGCGCGCACCGCGTTCGACCATGACCTTGCCCACGGCGTCGGTCAGCACCGAGGTGTTCGCGTCGGCACTGTACAGGCCCTGCTCGCGGAACTGCGCATCGCTGATGCGTGCGGCCGCTGCCACCAGATTGCGGACATTGACCTGGCTGTTGTTGCCGAACACCACACCGTTGCGGTTGGCCACGAACACCGTGCCATTGGCCTTCAGCTGGCCAAGGATCTGGCTGGGCCTTGCGGCGGGATCATTGACCCGGTTCAACACGGCCCAGTCGGGGTTCTGCAGGAAATTCAGTGTGGTGTTGCCACCAATGTTGAAGGTTTCCCAGTTCAGGATCGCCTGGTCGGCGGTCTGCTCGATGTTGACCAGCACCCGCCCGTCGGCCGCCTGCGACTGGATCGCGTCGCGCGCATTGATCCAGCCACGCGTCAACGGATTCTCGTCAACCTTCAGGCCATCCTTGCCCAGGCCATCGGCCACTACGAATCCCGCCTCGCGGCGCGCCTGCCGTGCCTGTTCCTGCAGGCGCTGCTGCAGGGCGATGGCCTGCGCGGCCGTACCAAGGTTGTCGATCGACTGCTGCAGCTTCTGCCGTGCCGCATCCTGCTGCTGCGCGGGTAGCTGGAACTGGATCGGCACACCATTGGGCATGCGCCCGCTCTGTGCGGCCGCGCCCTGCGCCGCACCGCGCTCGGCGAACCAGCCGGGGCTGAACGCCTGTTGGGCCTGAGTGGCCGGAGCCACCACGCTGCCCAGGGCCACTGCGACGGCCCAGGCCATCGGGTGGCTGCGCCACAGGGCAGCAGGGAAACGGGCGGTGGGCGAATGCGGGTGCGACATCGGGGACCTCGTCAACCTGATGGGCCGCGCTGGCGGCGGCGTGTACGGATGGGCCTGCACAAGGCACGCCCTGCACCTCATAGACGGTGGCGGCGGCGTGAAGGCGACAGGCGCATCACTGTCATGCAGCGGACATACGCAGAAGGCGCCGGCATTGCTGCCGGCGCCCTTGTACGTTTCCTGCAACTACCAAAGCAATCGCAGTTACAGCGGACGGCCGATGCCCGAGCAGGTGCTGGGGTTGTTCACGGCCCCGGCGTTGGTGGCGGTCGCAAAGCGGGTGCGGATCGCATCACGCCAAGCCTTGGTCAGCGGGATGAACTTGTGCGCGCGGATGGCGGCGTCGTTCGGGCCCTGCTCCACGCCGTTGATCACCGTGCTGCCGTAGTGGCGGGTCAGGAAGCCGCGGATGTTGGCGCCCACGGTGCCGTTCTTGTAGCACTGGCCGAACACGAAGTTGGTGTAGCCCGCGATCGGGTAGCCCGCGTTCGGGTTGCCGAACACCGGCACCCAGTTGGCCGGGTTCTCAGCGGCGGCATCGGTCGGCGGAGCGACGGTTTCCAAGGTCGCCTGCACGCTCACTTCGTCCGGCGAGAAACCCTTGACCTTGGCGACCTTGGTGGCGTCGGTCAGGCTCGGGATCACGTCCGGGCCGACGTAGCCGATGCGGCCATCGGCAGCGTACACGGCGTTGTACACCGAGGTGCCGCCGGTGGCCGGGGCAGCGACGAAGTTCGACGGAACCGTGGTGAACAGGTTGGCGAAGGTCGACTGCACCGAGAAAGCCGGCACGCCATTGGTCAGCTTCAGCGCGGTACCGGAGACGTCGGCCGGCTTGCAGGCGCTGGTCAGGAAGCGGGCCAGCAGCTCGGTGGTACCGCTGCTCTCGCCACGGTAGACCACCTGGATGGCACCGCTGCGGGCGCTGTCGATGCTCGACCAGCTGGTGATCTTGCCGGAGAAGATGCCGCAGATCTGGGTCACCGACAGGTCAACGGCCGAACCGGCCTTGTTGAACGGAATCGTGACCGAGGTGGCTACCGACGGGATCTGCACCAGGGCGCCGTAGCGGTTGGCATCGCCGGACACGTTGTAGGTGCTGTTGTAGGTGTTCAGCTCGGTGCTGCTCAGCACCGAATCGCTACCGGCGAAGTGCACGGTACCGGTGGTGGAGAACAGCGCCGAGTTGTTTTCCAGGAAGGCCTTCTTGCCGGTACCCGAGCCGGTCACGGCGTAGCTGAAGTTGGCCGGCAGGATGCTGTCAGCCGAACCCTTGTAGAGGTCGGCCGGCAGCGAGGCGCCGCCGCCGGTGACGGCGGTCTGGGCCGAAGCGGCACCGGCAGTGGCCAGCAGCGCGGTGGCAACCAGCGCGGCCAGGGTCTTGTACTTGTTCATGATCTTCTCCTGAAGGGTTTACTGCGAAGGGAAACACCAAGGGAGGAACGGTCACTACACGCCTGCTGCCGCCGAGGGCCTCCCAGCCCACTCTGCGGCGACGTGTCCATGCTGGTCCGCGCCGATGACAGGCCGCTTAAGAAACCTGTGGAAGATCGGAAAAAGGTGTGGAGGATTGTGTGGAGAATCGAAGGCACGCCGTGCTGCGCGCTCGCCGGGCATGGCCCGGCGCTACCCGTGTTGCGCTTTGCGCATCACTGCACCAGCTGATTCATCTCCATGATCGGCATCAGCACCGCCAGCACGATCGTCAGCACCACGCCGCCCATCACCAGGATCATGGTCGGCTCCAGCAGCGCGGTCAGTGCCATCGCGCGACGCTCGATCTCGCGCGAGATGGTCTGTGCGGCGCGATCCAGCAACGGCGCCAGCGAACCGGTTTTTTCGCCACTGGCTACCAGATGCACCAGGATCGGCGGATACACCTTCTGCACCTTCAGCGCAGAGCCAAGCGCCGCACCTTCGCGCACGCGTGCGGACACATCATCGGCACAGCGCGCCAGCAGTGCATTGCTCAGCGTCTGCCGGGCAGCTTCGAGCGCGCGCAGCAGCGGCACGCCCGCATCCAGCAGGATCGCCAGTGTCGAGGCGAAGCGCGCACTGTTCACCCCCAGCACGAAGCGCCCGATCATCGGCAGCCGCAGCAGCATCGCGTCCCAGCGCAGGCGCAACTCGGGCCTGCGCAGGGCCAACCGCCAGGCCACCACCAGCGCAGCGATGCCGAGACCCACCCACACGCCCCAGCTGCGCACGAAGGCGCTGGCCGCCAGCATCACCTGGGTCAGCATCGGCAGCGTCTGCCGCGCCTGCACGAACGCAGTCACCACCTGCGGCACCACGTAGCTGAGCAGGAAAATCACGATCGCCACCGATACCAGGCTGATCGCCGCCGGGTAGATGAAGGCGGTCAGCACCTTGGCCTGCAGCGCGTTGCGTTCTTCGATGTAGTCGGCCAAGCGCTCCATCACTCGCGCCAGGTCGCCGGAGTCTTCACCTGCCCCCACCAGTGCCCGATAAATCGGTGGGAAATCGCGCGGCCGCGCGGTCAATGCCACGGTCAGGCGCTGGCCGGCACGCACGTCGGCGCGTACCGCGGTGAGTGCCTGGGCCACGTGCGGGCGCTCGGCCTGCTCGATCACCGCACTCAATGCGCCTTCCAACGGCAGGCTGGCGGCCAGCAGACTGGCCAGCTGGCGCGTGGCCCAGGCCAGCTCGCTGGCGGACAGCCGCCGAGCGCCCCAGCCACTGCCGGCACTGCGCGCCGCGCTGACCTGCACAGGCGTCAGCCCACGCCCGCGCAACAGCTGGCGCGCACCGCGCGGGCTGTCGGCATCCAGCTGACCCTTCTCGATGCGGCCCTGCGCGTTGGCGGCCTGATAATCGAACAGTGCCATCGTCGTCTCAATCGTCGCCGGTGACGCGCAGGATCTCTTCCAGCGTGGTCACCCCGCTGTCGACCCAGCGCTGGCCGTCCTGCCGCAACGTCCGCATGCCGGCACGCCGTGCCGCCTCGCGTAGCGCAGGTTCGCCCTGCCCTTCATGGATCAACGCGCGCGCGCGGTCGTCCACCACGAACAACTCATGGATGCCGGTGCGTCCGCGATAGCCGCTGTTGGCGCAGGCCGCGCAGCCCACCGCGCGCCATACGGTGCGACCCTCGCCGTCCACCTCGGCACGACGGCACTGCGTGCACAGCCGCCGCACCAGCCGCTGCGCCAGTACGCCGCGCAACGACGAAGCCAGCAGGAACGGCTCCACGCCCATGTCGGCCAGGCGGGTCACCGCCGAGATCGCATCGTTGGTGTGCAGCGAGGCCAGCACGCCATGCCCGGTCAGCGACGACTGCACCGCAATCTGTGCGGTTTCCAGGTCGCGGATCTCACCAATCATGATCGTGTCCGGATCCTGACGCAGAATCGCGCGCAGCGCGGTGCCAAAGCTCATGCCGATGCGCGCGTTGACCTGGATCTGGCCGATGCCGGCGAAGTCGTACTCCACCGGGTCTTCCACGGTGAGGATGTTGCTGGTGCTGCTGTCGAGTTGGCCCAGTGCGGCGTACAGCGACGTGGTCTTGCCGCTGCCGGTCGGCCCGGTGACCAGCACGATGCCGTGCGGCTGCCGGATCAACCCGGTAAACGTGGCCAGGGTGTCATCGGCCATGCCGAGTCGCTGCAGCTGCAGCCGGCCGGCATCCTTCTCCAGCAGGCGCAGCACAGCACGCTCACCATGCCCCGTCGGCACCGTGGAGACACGGATATCCAGTGGCCGGCCGCCCACACGGATCGCGATGCGCCCGTCCTGCGGCAGGCGCTTCTCGGCGATGTCCAGGTGGGCCATGATCTTGATGCGCGACACCAGCGCCGCATGCAGTGCGCGCCGGGGCTGCACCATGTCGCGCAGCGTGCCGTCCACCCGGTAGCGCACCACCGAATGGGTCTCGAACGGCTCGATGTGCAGATCGCTGGCGCCATCGCGTGCAGCCTGTGCCAGCAGCGCATTGATCATGCGGATCACCGGCGCATCGTCCTGCGCATCCAGCAGATCGGTGACCTCCGGCATGTCCTGCATCAGCCGGTCCAGGTCGACTTCGCTTTCGGCGGCACCGACCACGGCAGCGGCATCACCGCCGTCACGGTACTGCTCACCCAGCCGCTGCTGCCAGGTCGCGGCATCCAGTGTCTGGAACGGCAGCGGTCCATGCCGGCGGCGCAGCTCGGCCACGGCCCACGCCGCGGTGTCGGCGGTGCCAAGCAGCACCGGCTCGCCGCCGGCCTCGGACAGCATCACGCCATGGCTGCGCACCCAGGCGTACGGCAGCGGCGCGGCGGCGCTCACGGCCCAATCACCAGTTCCGGCGTGTAGCCCAGCCCACGCAGCTGCTGCAGTGCCGGGTCCAGCGTTGCCGGATCGCGCGGCAATCGCACGCGCAGGCGCTGCCCGCTCTCGCCCGGCGTCGCTTCGGCATAGGCCTGCAAGCCCAGTGCCCGCACCTGCGCCACGCCCTGGCTGGCACGCGCCGGGTCCAGCCCCTGTGCGAACTGCACCAGCTGAGCATCGCCGTCACCGGCCGGATACAGCGCTGCCAGGCTGGTGTTCTGCAACGGCTGGCCCTGGCCATCGCGCGCATTGCTCTGGCCGAGCACAGACAGGTCCTGCGGCGGCAACTGCGGTGCCGACAGCGCCGGCAACGCCCAGCTCTGCACGGGTTGCGCACCGGCCTGCGCATTGCGCATGTAGTCGTAGCGGTCGCGGGTCAAACGCTGGCCGGCGGCGGGGTCACGCACCACGTGCGGGCGCAGGAACACCATCAGGTTGGTCTTGGAGCGCTTGCGCGTATCACTGCGGAACAGCGCCCCCAGCACCGGGATCCTACCCAGGCCCGGCACCGCATCACGGCCATGGCTGACGTTGTCCTCCAGCAGGCCACCGAGCACCATGATCTGGCCATCATCCAGCAGCACACTGGTATCCAGCGCACGCTTGTTGGTGATGATGCCGGCGGCACTGTTGGCACTCTGCGCATCGATGCTGCTGACTTCCTGGTAGATGTCCAGCTTCACCGTGCCGCCCTCGGAAATCTGCGGGCGTACGCGCAGCTTCAGGCCCACGTCCTCGCGCACGATGGTCTGGAACGGGTTGTTGCTGCCGCCACCGCCGTCGGTGACGTAGCGGCCGCTGACGAACGGCACGGTCTGGCCGACCATGATGCTGGCCGCCTCGTTGTCCAGCGTCATCAGGTTCGGCGTGGACAGGATGTTGGCACCGCCCTTGCTCTGCAGCGCAGTGGCCAGCGCTTTCATGTTGAGGATCTGGCCGACACCGGGCAGGTTGATGGTGCCGTCGATCACGCCGATCTTCAGGCCATCCTTGGGCAGCACGTCCAGCGTGGTACGCGCGCCGGTATTGAGCCCGCTGCCGCCGGTGGCACCACCGAAGTGGGTGCCACCAAAGGTGCGTCCATTGCCCAGCATCCACTGCACGCCCAGCTCAGCCGCGTCGGTCTGGTTGACCTCCACGATCAGGCTTTCCACCAGCACCTGTGCACGGCGCTGGTCGAGCTGGTCGATCACACGCCGCAGGTTGCGGTACACCGGCTCCGGTGCCGAGATCAGCAGCGTATTGGTGGCCACGTCCGCCTGCACCGAGATGCCGTTCTGGCTGAAGCCGGTGCTTCCTGCGTCGATCGGGTCACGCCGGCTCGGGTCCAGCCGCTGCGATTCCAGCGCATTGCCTCCGGTCTTGGCCTGCTGCGGCTGCGACGGCTGCGCGGGCGCGGAACGGTTGGCGTCACCCGGCAGTGGTGTGATGCCTTCATTGCTGCCCATCGCCGCTGCATCGCTCTGACCCGCCACCACGCCTCGCAGCACACCGGCCAGCTGGTTGGCCTGGGCATTGCGCAGGTAGACCACATGCAGGTTGCCGGATTCATCCTGGGCACGGTCCAGCTTCTCCACCAGCTGACGCGCCAGGCGGGTGCGCCCGGGGCTGCTGGAACGCAGCAGCACGCTGTTGCTGCGCGGGTCGGCCATCACCACCACCTTCTGGGTGGGCTCGGCGCCCTGCGCATCCAGCAGCGGCGCGACCATCGCCGCGACGTCAACGGCAATACCTTGCTGCAGCTTCACCACATCGGTATCCATGCCGGCCGGTGTATCGACGCTTGCGATCACCCGTGCGATGCGCTCCAGGTTGTCGGCGTAGTCGGTGATCACCAGGGTGTTGTTGCCCGGATTGGCGGTGATCGGATTGTCCGGACTGATCATCGGCCGCAGCACCGCCACCAGCGCGGCTGCGTTCTCGTAGCGCAGCGCGAAGGTGCGGGTGGTCACCTCACCGCCGGCACCACCAGTGCCGACGCGTCCTCCCAACAGCTTGGCATCGGCCTGCGGCACCACCCGGCTGATGCCGCCGTTCTCTACCACGGCGAAGCCACGCATGCGCAGTGCGCCCAGCAGCAACTGGTAGGCCTGGGTACGGCTGACCGGGCCATCGGAAACCACTGTCATCTTGCCGGTCACCCGTGGGTCGACCAGGAACTGGCGGCCGGTGAAGCGTGCGGCCATGCGCAACACGCCACCGATATCGGTGTCGACCAGGTTCAACTGCACCGGCTCATCGCGAGCGTCCTGCGCCAGCACCGACGCCGGTGCGTGGGCCATGCACACGATCAAGGCCAGTGCGGTACTGCAGGCAAGGCTGCGCATCGCCCTCATGGATGGGCACCCACGTTGAGCGCCATCACGATGTTTCCGGAAATCCGCGCCGCCGGCATGTTCGCATCCCCTGTGCGTGTCAGTTGCAGCTGCTGCAGTTCGATGGCCGGATCGGCCAGCACGGGCAGCAGCCAGTTCCACAGCGCGTCAGCGGGCACCGCGTGCACCTGCAGGTGCCAACGCCCGTCGCGCGCTTCGATATGCAGTCCGTCGGCGAGGCCGGCTGACTTGATTCCATCACGCAACCCGGCCATCGTCGGGCGCTGCCCCTGCGTCTGCTGCTGGCGCTCGCGTGCCTGCAGCAGTGGTGCCAGTACACGCGCCTGTGCCTGCAGCCGCGGTAGCTCGGCCTGCCAGTGCGTGCGCTGCTTCAGCAGGGGCTCCAGCCACAACGACCACAGACCCGCCACCAGCAGCGCCACCACCATCACCCACAGCATCAGCCGGTCGCGCGGTGGCAGGCGTTGCCAGCGTTGCTGCAGGCCTGCCAGTCCCTCGCCCAGTCGCAAGATTCGGGTGGTCACTGTCCAGCCCCGTTCACCCGCAGGCGTCCACCGGCTTCGCGCGCCAGCTGCAGGCCCTGCGCCTGCACTGCCTGCTGCCAGCGCTCAAGTCGCTGTGGATCATCGGCCAATGCCTGGGCATCGGCATCCAGCTCCATGTCCAGCTGGCCCGGTTGGTAATGCAGGCTGCGCACCTGCCCCGCCAGCTCCGGGACCGCCTGCAGCGTGCTGGCAACCTGGCGCTGCAGCGGCGGCAATGGCGGCGCCGGCGGTGGCACCGCAAGTGCTCGCCTCGCCTGCAACACCGGGTCCACCACATCGGTGACCTCCGGGAAGCGTGCGCTGAACTGGCGTGCCATGTCCTGTTGCAGGGCCTCGCCCTCACTTCGCCACCGCGAGACCTGCAGCTGCAGACCGAGCGCGGCCAGCAACATCGCCGCCAATGCCAGCCCGATCGCAAGCCGCGGCGCTTTCTGGCTCGCCCCGGGCAGCGGCAATGACCAGCCTGGCAAGGGGCCAGAGGCCTGCCGTTCATGGGGGATGGCGGTGGCCGGCAGGCTGTCCGGCCACGTGGGCGGCACACCATCGATCCACTGCACGGCCTGCATGCCGGCCTGTTGCAGGCGCACTGCCAACGCATGCATCACCGCACAGGCATCACGTCCGCCATACCATTGAACGAAACCCCGGTCGCGCCCGCTGCGTACCAGCAGGTGCTCGCCGCTGACCTGCAGCGTGGCATGACCGTCCTGCCAGGGCAGCAGCAGCGGCGTCGGATACAGTGCCTGCAACCGCAGTGCACACGAAGCCAGCAGCTGCTGCGCCTGCAGGAGCGCCTGCTGGCCCAGCCAGGCCACAGGAACCGTGCCGTCCGTCGCCTGCACACCGTGGGCCAGCGCTACCTCCTGCAGGTCATCCAGCAGCATCGCCTCCACCTCACCCTGCAGCGCCGACTGCAGACGGCGCCCGGACAACGGTGGCAACTGCAGTTCCAGCAGGATCAGGTCGTTCGGATCGAGGCAGGCATGCACCGCAGCCTGCGGATGGCGCAGGCCCAGCGCCGCCAGCGTGTCGCGGCCGTGAGCCAGCACCTCGCCCTTGTGCAGCTGCGCCCAGTCCACCGCGCTGTCGGCGCGCAGACGCTCAAGCGCCGGCAAGCGCACCCGAAGCTGCACGGTCATGCGCCGATCCTCGTCCACACGCGTTGCACACGCACGCCATCGTCGCGGTACTCGCGCCAGAGCAGCGCGCGAAAATCAACCGCGCTGCCGTCAGCCTGCACCTGGCCGACGGCCAGGAACCACTCGCTATGGATACCCAGGGGAAGCACGGCCATCTGTTCGTTGCTCAGTTGAAGTCGATTGGCGATGTCGCCGCGGTTGAGCAGCCAATGACCGCCGTCGCGCTCACCGAGCAGCGCCTGCAGCCGTGCGGGCTCGACCGCAGGCGTCACCGCCTGCAGAACGCTCAGGTCGCTGGTATTGGCGTTGACCAGGGTCTGCGCCGGCAGCACCACGGTGCGTCGCGCCAGCGCCTGCAGTGCCACCGGATCGGCACCGGCCAGTGCCTGCGCGATCAGTGATTCGCGCGGCAGTGGGGCCTGTGCCTGGATGTCACCGTCGCGCAGGCGCGCCTGGATGTGGTCCGCCGCGGATGCGCAGGCACCCTGGCCCAGCCCCTGTGCAGCACACAACGCGATGAACGCGTGCCGCGCCTCGGGGTCCGGCCTGCCATGTGCCAGCAGGTTGCGCAGGTTGAACATCGACTGCGCATCGACCAGTTGCAGCTGCACCGGCAACGGCGCCTGCAGTTCCAACGGGCGCGCCCAGCGCCCGCTGCGCACCGTGGTCAGCTGTTCCTTTACATCCTCACGCAGCTGCTGCGCCGCACGCTCCAGCGTGACGTCCACCGCCATGCGCACCTGCGCGCGTAGCTGGTCACCACGCAACGCACGCAGCTGCGCCGACTGCCGGGTCAGCAGTGCCGTGGCAATCACCGCCACCAGTGCCACCACAAGCAGGGCGACGATCACCGCCATGCCACGTTGACGGACACTCGAAACAGAACGCATCCGGGCTGACATCGGCCTGCCTCACAGCTGCCAGGAGCCGATGTCCGCGTTCCCGGCGTCGCCGCCGGGCTTGCTGTCCGCGCCTAGCGAGAACACATCGATGTCGCCATGGGTTCCGGGAATCTGGTACTGGTACGGATGGCCCCACGGGTCATTGGGCAGGCGATCCAGATAGGGCGTGACCGGCATCGTGCCACCGCCCTGCGGGGGCTTCACCAGTGCCTGCAGGCCCTGCTCGGCACTGGGATAGCGACCGTTGTCCAGCTTGAACAGCTTCAAGGCCTGCATCAATGCGGCGATGTCCTGGCGCGCCGCCACCACGCGTGCCTGGTCGGGACGGTCCATCAACCGCGGCACGATCAGCGCGGCGAGGATGCCGATGATCACCACCACCACCATGATCTCGATCAGGCTGAAACCCTTCTGCCGAGCTTTGCGACCACGAACCTGCCTTGCCATTGTTCCGCCCTCGTCATCCTGGAAGAGACCGCTGCGCCATGGTCAGCGGTGCATGTGTCAGTACGATAAACATCCGCCGGTAATTCGCTGCGCGTGTGCCTGTACGGGCGCAACACGCGCAGCCGGCGCACATGCAGACTCGAGCAGGTGCCGCGGCACGCCGGCCAGCGCATCGTCGATGCAGCCGCGCAGCAATGGGTGCGCACAGGCCTGCAGCAGCCGCACGCACTGCATCGGCGACCACGCTGTTCCATGATCGAGGCCGATGAACATCCGATAGGCCTGGTGATAGCGCAGGTCGTCGTACACGCGCTGGGCACTATTCAGATCGCGCATGACCACCAGCAGGGCCGCGCGTTGCAGCAGCCGCGCATCGCCTCCATCAAGCGGCAGCAGGCTCATGGCCACTTCGGGCCAGGGCCGCAGCTGCAGATCGATGGCTTTTCGCAGCGCCACCAGTGGGTGCGCACTACCATCCAATGCCGCCCAGCGCGCCGCATCTGCCCAGGCGTCACTGGACAGCACCCAGACCCAGGAGTGCCCATAGCGCTGCACGTTCAATGGCGTATGCCGCGCCTGCTCCAGTGACTGGCTCAGGTGACGATCCAGCTCCAGCATGCTGATCCTGCGACTGTCTGCCATCGGCGCCGCCCGTGCTCCGCGACGCGTGGTGCGCCGTACTCTGGAGAAGACGTCAGCAAGGCAGGTGAAGCGACAGCGCACATGCAGCTCTGTGCGCTGCGTGGCGCTTCAT
Source organism: Stenotrophomonas sp. YJH_SMC_40 (assembly GCF_059368615.1). NCBI lineage: Bacteria > Pseudomonadati > Pseudomonadota > Gammaproteobacteria > Lysobacterales > Lysobacteraceae > Stenotrophomonas > Stenotrophomonas sp. YJH_SMC_40. The sequence goes on from NZ_JCAFRX010000005.1 coordinate 332,241, forward strand.
CGCCAACGTCATCGCAGCGTCATCTGCCTGCAGGCTTCGCGCTCCAGTCGCGGTGCGTCGCCCCCGCAACGGCGCGCCAGTATCGCCACATCGCTGCGCGCGGCGAACGCGGCCAGCGCATCGGTCATCTCCGCGTCATCGCACCATGACCCCATCGCAACGCGCAGCGCCGGCAATTGCCAGCTGTCCATCACACCGTGGGTACCGGCCACGAACCAGTGCCACAGCCGATGGTGCAGCACCTGCTCATGCAGCTGCGCCAGATCCCCGATGCCATGCATGTCCATCAGCAACAGCGCACGAGCAAGCGCCGCAGGCGGCAACGCACCGGTTTCAGCCAGTGGCAACACCTGCTGCTGCAGGCGCAACAGCATCGCCAGCGGGTGCGACTGCGGATCGAAGTCCAGCAGCACAGCCTTTTCCTGCCACTGCGCGTCGGACACCACACACACCCATGGCGAGCCGTAGCGGTGCACCATCAACGGCCGTCGCTGCGTGGTTTCCAGCAACGCCGACAGATTGCGACGCAGATCCAGCACGCCGATGGTCTCGTTGCGCATCCTTGGCTTCTCCTTGCTTGCAACAGCCCTGCGCGGTGCGCACGGCCAGCGTCTTCATCTATCCAAGGACGGCAATGCCACCCGGAAAGCGACGCAGATCCAGCGACATCGTCAGTCGCAGCTGCTCAAGTGCCGCGTCCGGATCATCGATGCGGAAGCGACCGCTGACCGGTGCGCGCGCCAATGCCGATTCGCCCAGCAGTACCTTGCCGCGGCGGTAACGGTTGATCTCCTCCACCACCTCACGCAGCGGTGCGCGGCGGAACACCAGCATGCCCTCGGTCCACGCACTCACTTCCGACGCCACGGCCTCGGTCACCACACCACTGAGGCGCTCGTCGTACTGGGTCTGCTGGCCCGTCTGCAGCTGCAGCCGGCCCTGCGGATGCTCGATGCGGGCACTGCCCTGCAGGCAGGTCACCCGCACCTGGCCATGGGTGTTGCGTACGTCCAGGCGCACCGCTCCCTCATCGGCAATCACGCAGCCCGGGCCCGCGAACAACGCCAGGCGCAGGCCGGCCTGGGTCTCGATCGCGGCCTGGCCCTGCACCAGCTCGAAGCCTTCGCCCTGCGTGTCCGCGCGGCGGCGCAGGCTGCTCTGCGTATCCAGTTCGATCTTCAGCTGCGGCAAGGGTGCAATCTGCAGCCGTTCACCGGTGCCGGTGTGGAAATCGGCCGCCATCGCCGTCACCGAGGGCCATAATCCCAGCGGCGGACGGATCGCCGCCACCACCACCAGACTGGCCGGCGCGGCAATCGCCGCGCCCAGGAAGGCACGCCGGCTCCAGCGCTGGGCCGGCGACGGCGCGACCGGTTGGCGCGCGGCGGCGGGCAGCTGCTCGCCGGCCAGCCGCACCTGCTCCCACTGCCGGCGCGCACGTCCGAACGCTTCACGATGACGCGGGTCGGACTCGCACCACGCGCGGAACCGGCGCCCGTCGGCGGCGGTCGCCTCGCCCGAGGTCAGCCGCACCACCCACGCGTGCGCCTGACGCTCAACGGCATCCAACGGGCGTTGCGGGCGATCGTCAGGATCCATGGGGGCTCATGCCGGACCCGCACGCTGCGGGGTTCTGCTCGGCGTCAAAGTGTAGACGGATGCCGTCGCTCAGAACCGCACCTGGCGCCCCTGCCCGCTGCGCTCGGCCAGGTAGTCCTGGGCCGCCTTCAGCTCACGCTGCACCAGCCGCAGCGACACACCGAGGTGGTCGGCCACGTCGCGCTGCTGCAGGCCATCGACGCGGATTGCCAGCAGGATGCGGCGACGGCGCTCGGGCATGCGCTGCAGCAGGCCGACCATGTCTTCCAGCGCGAAGTCCAGCTCGGCCGCCTGTGCTGGACCAGGTGCAGGGTCGGCCATGTCCATCAGCGTATCCACCTCCTCCAGGCTCAGCAGGCGGTGGTCAGCACGTTGGCGGTCGATCACGGTGTTCATCGCCATGCGCAGCAGGTAGGCCGCGGGGTTCTGCACCGCGTCCAGGCGGTCAGGCCGCGCACTCAGGCGCATCCAGGTGTCCTGCAACGCGTCGCCAGCCAGCTCTTCCGAGCCCAGCTTGCGCACCAGCCGGCGCTTCAACTCATCGTAGGCACCCAGAAGGTGGTCCATCAGGTCAACTGCCCCAGCCGTACCGTTGCTCATGTTCGAATCCTTGAAGTCATGGAAGGGGCGCGCGCCCGCCACAGTCGTGGTCGGTGCCGGAAGGACGGATCTGCAGCGTCACCGGCTGTGGCAGCGCGGCGGTCTCGGTCGCCAGCACCAGGCCCTGCATTGCCTGCAGCAGGTGAGCATCGCGGCGATCGCTGCCACTGCCGGACAGCAGCTCGGGCTCGCTCACCTTGCCCGCGCCGTCGATGCGGAAGCGCAGCGTCGCGGCATAGCGGCCGGGCGCGATCTCGGGGTCGTCGCAGAACGCCGCGCGCAGCCGCTGTTGCAGGCCGCCATAACGACGCCGACGTTCGGCCTCGGGAAGTTCGGCACCAACACCGGGTTCGGCGGCCGAGGGCATGCCCCGACGCAGCACCACGCGCTGCTCGCCGATCACCTCGGCCTCGACGCCGGAGTCCTGCAGCAGCGCCTGCAGGGCGGGCAGCGGCGGCAGGCTGGCGCGCAGCGCATGGCTGCTGCGACCCGCGGCAAGATCGCCCGGGTACATCACCGACCACCCGCTGATGACGCTGAAGCGCTCGACCGCCTGTTCCAGCGGCTGCGCAGGGATGTCGTAGGCATGAACAGCGTCCTGCGCGACAGCGGCAAAGGACAGCAGCAGCCATGCGGCGATGGCCACCTTCCAAGTTCTGACCGCATGGTGTCCATTCAGCCCCCTGACGTAGAACACATGACCCTCGGCAGCGACAGCAGCTGCAGTGGACGCGCACCACGACCGGAACCCCGGCCCGCGCGCGACCCGCAAGCGGGCTCAAACCGTACCGGGGGCACATGTCATTGCGATGACCGCCGCCCACAGCCTGGCGTCGAGCCAGGCTCCGTAGAGCCAGTCACGCATCAGGAATCAATGAATCGAACAGACCACGCCATCTCCGCATGGGGGTCAGAGCCCATTGCGAAGCAACGGGATCCAACCCCGACAGATCGCGGGGAACTGTCAGGCAGCGGGGCGGTGTGGCCAGGCAGGACCGTTGGCGCCATGGATGGCGCCATCGAGCCCCCAAGGAAGGGTTTACGGCGTGTCCTGCCTGGCCACACCGCCCCGCCGCCCCACGGAGCATCGCTGTTGCTGTTGCTGTTGCTGTTGCTCCTGAGGTTGCCGGCCAGCGGCCGGCACTACCCGCGGGTGCCGGGTGCAACCCGGCCGCAACCACCCATCCCTCAAAGCGGCAGCTGGGTCGTCTGCTTGATCCGCTGCATCGGAATCTCGGTCTTGGTGTTCTGCACCCCGGCAATCCGGTTCAGGTGCTGCATCTGGAACTGCCGGTAGGCATCAAGGTCCGCCACCGCCACCCGCAGCAGGAAATCGCAGTCGCCCGCCATCAGATGGCATTCAAGCACTTCCGGGAAAGACTTGATGCTGTTGATGAAGTGGTTGGTGGTGTCCTCGTCCTGCCCGCGCAGCCAGACCCGCACGAACACCGTGAAGCCACGGCCCACCTTGGCCTCATTCAGCAGGGCAACGTAGCGGTCGATGTAGCCGCCCTCCTCCAGCAGCCGTACCCGCCGCAGGCAGGCCGACGGCGACAGCCCGACCAGCCGGGCCAGCTCCAGGTTCTGCAGGCGGCCGTCGCGCTGCAGGGCGTCGAGGATGCGCCGATCGAGGTTGTCGAGTTGATACTGCATGCAATTTCGCCCTTGTCACTTCTGGCCGCATGAAATATCAATCATCCGGAATCCAGTGGCATCAACGCAACCCGATTTCGCGATTGGACCGCTAGCATGGGCCACCCCCACCTTGTTGTGCCGTTCGATGGACGCCCGTACCACCCTCCCCCTGCCCGACACCTGCGATACCGCCCCGCGTGCCGAATTCCTGCGCGGCCTGCGTGCCGCCGTGCCGGTGATGATCGGCTTCATTCCGTTCGCCCTGGTGCTCGGCGCGCAGGCGGCCCAGAAAGGCCTGAGCGCACTGGAAGTGCCACTGATGACCGGCCTCAACTTCGCTGGCGGCTCGGAGTTCGCCGCCGTCGAACTGTGGACCTCGCCGCCGCATATCGCACTGATCGTGGCGATCACCGCGCTGGTCAACAGCCGCCACCTGCTGATGGGCGCCAGCCTGGCTCCGCTGCTGCAGCATCTGCCGCGCCGCCGGGTGCTGCCGGCGCTGTTCTTCATGTGCGACGAAAGCTGGGCGATGGGGGTTGCCGATGCGCGCCGCCGTGCGCTCGGCTTCAGCCTGGCCTATTACCTGGGCGTTTCGGCAGGGCTGTACACGGTCTGGGTGGCCTGCACGGCACTGGGCGCGATCGTCGGCCCGATGTTGGGCGACATCCATGCCTACGGTTTCGACATGGCCTTCCCTGCGGTATTCCTGGTGCTGCTGCGCGGCATGTGGCAGGGCATGAAGGCAGCACGGCCGTGGCTGGTCAGCCTGATCGTGGCCGCCGCCACCTACCTGCTGATCCCGGGCGCGTGGTACGTGGCCAGCGGCGCACTGGCCGGCCTGGCGGCCGCCTGGCTGCTGGCGGAGGACGCGGAATGATCTTCAATGGACTGATCCACTGGACCTCGGTGCTGACCATCGTGCTGATGGCCGCCGCCACTTACCTGACCCGCATCGTCGGCTTCCTCGCGCTGCGCAACCGCACGTTGAGCAGGCGCGCCGTGACGGTGATGGAAGCTGCGCCGGGCTGCGTGCTGATCTCGGTGATCGCCCCGGACTTCGTCGCCGACAAGCCCGCCGACCTCGCCGCGCTGGCGATCACCCTGCTGGCCGCCACGCGGCTGTCGATGCTGCCGACGGTGCTGATCGGCGTGGTCTCGGCCGGGGTGCTGCGCTATCTGATGGGCTGAGGCGCTCGCTCTGGCGTGGGCTCGGTTCTACATGGCATCTCCCTGCGACACCCGGTCGCAGGCCATCGCATCACCCACTTGATCAATGTCAAACCGCCCGCCGCCGCGCGGGCGTATTTCTATGCAGGACCCGAACACGCCGGCGCTGCCGGCATCCACAAGGACCCTGCGATGAGCTACACCCCCGACAACGTCCAGCTTCTGAACGCCATGCAGAACGTCATGGTGATCTCCACCACCGACCTGCAGGGCAATATCACCTATGCCAACGACCTGTTCTGCACGCTCACCGGCTTCGCCCGCGAGGAACTGATCGGCCAGCCGCACAGCATCGTGCGCCACCCGGATGTGCCCAAGGCGGTCTACAAGGACATGTGGGACACCATCAAGGCCGGCAAGACCTGGACCGGCATCGTGCCCAACCTCGGCAAGGGCGGCGTGCTCTACGTGGTAGACACCACCGTGCAGCCGCTGTTCGACGCCGACGGCAACATCACCTCGTACATCAGCATCCGCCGCGTGGTGAACGACCTGATGCAGAACTACGACCTGGTCGAGTTCAGCAAGGAAAAGTTCGACGACTTCTACGAGGCCGCGTGAACGCCCTCCCGGCCAGTACGCCCTTCAGCCGCCTGCTGGTGGGTTTCGCGTCCGAGTCGGGCAACGCCCGCGCCCTGGCCCAGCGCCTGGGCGCGGACCTGCAGCCGCACGGGCCGCAGGTGCTCCCGTTCAACGACATCGACGTGGCCAGTCTCGGCCACGGCGATGTGCTGCTGGCGATCTCCAGCTCGTTCGGCGATGGCGAACCGCCGGCCAATGGCGAGCAGTTCTTCGAAACACTGCGCCAGACCCCGACGCTGCGCGGCCTGCGCTATGCGGTGTTCGGCCTGGGTGACACCGGCTACCCCAGTTTCTGCGGCTTCACCAAGGCGCTGGATGTAGCACTAAGCGAGCGCCAGGCCCAGCCGCTGCTGCACCGCGTGGACGCCGATCTGGGCTACGAGCAGTTCTTCCAGCAATGGCAGCCGGTGCTGGGCCAGGTGCTGGAGGGTGACCTCAGCGCTGGCCAGGACCTGCGCCTGCAGGTCACCGCCTATGGCGAAGACAATGCCTTTGCCGCCCCCATTCTCGAGCGTCGCCGCCTGAACAGCAGCGACCCGGCCGCGTGGCACCTGCAACTGGACATTGCCGGCAGTGGCATGGCCTATCGCGCGGGCGACACCCTGCACGTAGTACCCGAGAACGATCCTGCCCTGCTGCAGGCATTGGCCACCTGGTACGGCGACACCACCGCCGTGGCCGCCCTGCATGACCGCGAGCTGCGCCTGCTGAGCAAGGGGGTGCTGCGCGAATTGGCCCGGCTCAGTGGCAGCGAATTGCTGAAGGACCTGTTGAAGGTCAGCCAGAAGCGTGAACTGGACGCCTACCTGCACGGCCTGGACCTGCTGGATGTGCTGCAGGACCACGCCACGCCGGACAGCGTGCCGCTGGCCCGGTTGCGCGAACTGCTGTCACCGCGGCTGCCGCGCGCCTATTCCATCGCCTCGCACCCGTGCGACGACCAGCTGAGCCTATGCGTGCGCGAAGTGCGCTACACCCTGCGCGGCCGCGAACGCTTCGGCACTGCCACCGGCAGCCTGCTGCATGGCGGCGACCATGCCCGTGTGTACTGCCGCTCCAACCCCGGATTCCATCTACCTGACACCGGCGAAGCGCCGCTGCTGCTGGTCGGCACCGGCACCGGCATCGCACCGCTGATGGGCCTGATGCAGGAGCTGCAGGCCAACGCCTGCGAACGTGAAGTGCACCTGGTGTTCGGCGAGAAGCATCGCCAGCACGACTACCTGTACCGCGACCAGCTGCAGGACTGGCACACGCGTGGCGTGCTGGCCGGCCTGCATACCGCGTTCTCGCGCGATGGCACCGAAAAGGTCTATGTGCAGCATGTGCTGCAGCAGCGCGCCAGCGAAGTGCGCGACGTCCTGGCCCGCGGTGGGCATCTGTACCTGTGCGGCAGCAAGCGCCACCTGGAAGGCGCGGTGCGCGAGGCCATCGATGCCATCGGTGGTGAAGGACACTGGGACACACTGCGGGGCGAAGGCCGCACGCACTGTGAACTGTATTGATCCGTTGATCCTGTAGAGCCGAGCCCACGCTCGGCTGCTGTTGGCGGTGTCGCGCAGAGCAGCCGAGCATGGGCTCGGCTCTACAGGTGCAGGTCAATCGCCGACGATGCGGCCGTCGACCACGCGCGCCACCTGCTGGCCGAACATGGCCACGTCCTGCGGGTCGTGGCTGATCAGCAACAACGGGATGCCGGTCCGGTCCAACACGGTTTCCAGCTCCTGGCGCAGGTGCTGCCGCAGGTCGTGGTCCAGTGCGGAGAACGGCTCATCCAGCAGCAGCGCCTGCGGCTGCGTCACCAGGGCGCGCGCCAATGCAGTGCGCTGGCGCTGGCCACCGGAGACCTGCGCGGGCAGCAGATCGCCCACCGTGTCGATGCGGAATGCGTGCAGCCACTGCTCCACCGCATCGAAGCGCTGGCGCGCGCGCGGATTCAACCACCCGCGCTCCAGCCCGAACGCCACGTTCTGGCGCACGCTAAGGTGCGGGAACAACGCGTAATCCTGGAACACGTAGCCCAGCCGGCGGCGCTGCGGCGGCAGATCCACGCCGTTGGCCGCATCGAACAAGGTCTGCCCCTGCACGCGCACATGTCCCTGCCCGGGCCGCAGCAGCCCGGCCACCGCCTTCAGCGTCAGGCTCTTGCCGGCACCCGAGGGTCCGAACAGCACTACCTGCCGCTGCGTGCACTGCAGCGATACGTCCAACACGAAATCCTGGCCGGCCGCCCGCAGGCGGCGCTGCACCTGCAGGTCAAGCCACATCACGCAGCTCCCGGCGACGTCCGCCCACCAGCCGCGCAGCCAGCAACAGGATCACGATGCAGACCACCGAGGTCAGGATCACCAGCGCATTGGCCTTGCCATCCTGACCGGCCTGCACCGCCTCGTAGATGGCGATCGACAGCGTCTGCGTGCGACCCGGAATGCTGCCCGCCACCATCAGCGTGGCACCGAACTCGCCCATGGCGCGTGCGAATGCCAGCAGCAGCCCGGCAAGAATGCCACGCCAAGCCAGCGGCAACGTGATGCGGAAGAACACCGCGGCTTCGGACACACCGAGCGTGCGTGCGGCTTGTTCCAACTGCCCGTCCACTTCCTCGAACGCCGCGCGCGCAGGCTTGAACACCAGCGGAAGCGAAGCCACCGCCGCCGCGATCACTGCAGCCTGCCAGGTGAACACCAGGTTGATACCGAACCACGACTGCAGCCACGCGCCGATCGGGCCATTGCGGCCGATCAGCACCAGCAGGTAGTAGCCCAGCACCGTCGGCGGCAGCACCATCGGCAAGGTCAGCAGCGAATCCAGCAGCTCACGGCCGGGAAATCGCCGCCGCGCCAGCAATGCGCCCAGTGCCACGCCCAGCACCAGATTGATCGCGGTGGCCCAGCCGGCCACCTTCAGCGACAACCACAGTGCGCTCCAGTCCAGATCCATGCCTCAGGGCTTGCCGAACCCGTGTTTGGCCAGGATCGCCTGGCCCTGTGCCGAACGCAAGAAGGCGGTGAAGCGCCTGGCTTCCGCCTGCTGTGGGCTGGCCTTGATCACGGCCAGCGGATAGGCAATGCGCCCGGGCACCGGCACCGCGAAGGCACGGCGCACGCGGTTGGGCATCGCCTGCGCATCGGTGGCATAGACGAAGCCGGCATCCACTTCACCCCGCGCCACGTAATCCAGCGACTGGCGCACGTTCTGCGTCGTGATGATCCTGCCCTGCACCGACGGCCACAGGCCCGCCGCTTCCAGCGCGCCCTTGGCATAGCGGCCGACCGGCACGCTGTCCGGGTTGCCCAGTGCGATGCGCTGCACACCGGCACCGGCCAGGTCCTTCAAGGTACGCGGCGCCGCCTTGGCCTGCGGCGGCACCACCACCCACAGCGCGTTCACCGCGAACACCTCGCGGGTGCCGGCCGCCAGCAGATCCTGCTGTTCGGCCTGGTCCATCGTGGTTTCATCGGCCGACGCGAACACATCCACCGGTGCGCCGCGGCTGATCTGCTGCAGCAGCACGCCGGAGGCGGCGAAGTTGAAATCCACCTTGGTTCCCGGGTGCGCCTTTTCGTAGGCCGCGCCCAGTTCACGGAAGCTCTCGGTCAGGCTCGACGCCGCCGACACCGTCAGCTCAGCCGTCCAGGCCGGTACCGTGGCCAGCAGGCCCAGCAACAACAGTCCAGCTCGCTTCATCGTCGGCTCCCGGCCAGGTTCAGTTCGGATCGGATTCGTCGGCCACCGCCAGCGCTGCCAGGCGCTCGGGCTGCAGCAACAGGATCTCGCGCTGCTTCACCGCGATGATCCCATCATCGCTCAGGCGGCGCAGCACGCGGCTGGCGGTTTCCGGCGCCATCCGCAGGTAATTGGCGATCTCGGTACGCGCCATCGTCAGGTTGAAGCGCGTGGCGGAAAAGCCGCGCCGCGCGTAGCGCTCGGACATGTCCAGCAGGAACGCAGCCATGCGTTCTTCGGTACGGTGGTTGGCGGCCAGGGTCGCGACCTTGCCGATCTCCGCGCTGAGCAGGCTGAACAGCTTGGCCTGTAGCCCCGGCATGCGGGTGGCCAACAGGCTGAGCTTGGGGAACGAGATGCGGCACAGGTGCACGGTGTCCAGCGCCACCGCATTGCAGGGAAAGCGTGAACCGTGGATCGCGTTGAGGCCGATCACTTCACCCGGCAGGCTGAAGCCCAGCACCTGCTCGTTGCCCTGGCTGTCATCGACGAAGGTCTTGACCATGCCAGCGCGCACTGCAGCAATCGAATCGAACGATTCGCCAGCGCGGAAAATGTAGTCACCCGCATGGAACGGACCGACATGGTCCACCAGCACGTGCAGATCGCCCAGTGCTGTCTTGTCGTAACCCTGCGACATGCATGCGTCGGAGAACGCACAGGTGCTGCAGAAGTGCAGTGCGTCGCCATCATCGGCGGCGGCGGGGTTGGGTGTGGCCCGGCCGAGACGGCCCTGCGAAGGCGGAATTGAAGACATCGGGGCAAGACTCAAGCGATGGCGGCCGCCGGCCGGAAGCATGCGGCCATCATACGCCACAGCAGGCGCCCTTCTTCGGCCAGGCGCAGTACGCGCGCATCCCACTGCGCCCAGCCGCGTGCCAGCAACGGCGACAACGCGGGCAGCTGTTCGGCAAAACATTCCTCGAACGGTTCATCGTTGCGCCACTCGAAGGCAGCCGCATCGAGGGCGTGGTCACAGGCGATGCTCTGCGCCACTTCGGCCACCAACCGCTCGTCCTCGGACAGGATCAACCCGGCAGACACGCCCATGTGCCCGGCCTGCAGCCGCGCACGCCATTCGCCCAGTTCGTCCTCCAGCCGGTAGAACACCTCGCCGATCTGGCTGCAGGCGGACAGCCCAAGGCCGATGAAATCGCTGCGGTCGCGGCGTGGCACACCGGCAAGATCGCAATGGCGCTGGCCATCGCCCGGACCGTGCGGGTTCGGCAGATCGCCGCGCTGATAGTGATCGCCACCGATCGGTTCATAACCCGCAGCGCGCAGCAGGCGCCAGGCCTGCAGCCAATGGACGGCCGAGGGATGTTCCGGCAGCGCACACGGCGCCGGCAGCAGGATGCGCTCCGGCGCCTCGGCCAGCACCTCGTGCAGCCGTTCAATGAAGCCGGCGTCCTCGCTGCCGGGTACCCGCAACTGGTAGTAGCGCGCGGTGAAGCCCACCTGTCGCGCCTGTGCCAGCAGGGTCGGCCCCGGTGCATCGGCACGATCGATCACGTTCAAGCGGGTGCAGCCCACCGCACGCAGCTGCGCCGGCGCCAGCGCGCTGCCTGCGTCCAGCCGCACCTCCACCTGGGGCCGCGCCACGGTGCGCAGGTGCTGCGGCACCGCATCCAGCAGCTGGCCCAGCTGCGGCGGCGGCAACGTCTCGGCCAGCCCCAGCTGCAGCACCATCGCCACCACTTCACGGTCCTCGGCCAGCGCGTCGGCCTGCAGCCGCAGCGCCAGCAGCAGGGTATCCAGATACGCCTGCGGTGGCGCATCGCGTCCGCCACGGCCGGCCTGGAAGCCGAGCGTCAAGCCACGCGGAATCAGGTGCTCGTTGCTGGCGCGCACGGCGGCGCGCCACCCGCTTTCGCCAAAGCCGGTGCTGAACTGGTCAGCCGGCGGAAACAGCACGTGCCGGGGCTGCCGCAGCAATGCCGCCTGCAGCGCAGTGTCCTCGCTCTCGTCAACGTGGAAGCTCATGGCAGACATCTTCGGGCGTTCCTCTTCGCGTGGCCCTGATTGAAATCAAGCGCGGCGCATCTGATGGTGGCTGCCGGCCAGCGGCCGGCACTACCCCTTCACCCACCATTTGGTAGTGCCGGCCGCTGGCCGGCAAACACCTTCACCCGCCGCGCACCCGCTCGGCGGCGGCCGCATCGATGGCTTCGGGCAGATCGGTTTCGCGGTCGATCTGCGGGAAGTGGCGGCGTTCCATGCGACGGATCGCAAAGTGCATCCACGCCAGTGCAGCCGCCACCAGCACGAACAGCAGCATGAAGCAGCTGCTCCAGATGCCCACCGCGTCATTCAGCGCGCCAAACACGATCGGCAGGATGAAGCCACCCAGGCCACCGATCATGCCGACCACGCCGCCCACCGCACCCACGTGCCTGGGGTAGTACACCGGAATATGCTTGTAGACCGCGGCCTTGCCCAACGACATGAAGAAGCCCAGCACGAACACCAGCACGGTGAACATCACCACCCCGATGGCCAGATGGAAGTGGATCGGGCCATGGATGCCCTTCACCACATACTCGGTATCCGGGTAGGCCAGCAGGAAGGTGCAGATGGCCGACACGCCGAAGGTCCAGTACATCACCCGGCGCGCGCCCATCCGGTCCGACATCCAGCCACCGACCACGCGGAACAGGCTGGCCGGGATCGAATAGCACGCCGCCAACATGCCGGCGTGGCCCACGTCCATGCCATAGGCGCCCACCAGGTAGTGCGGCAGCCACAGCGCCAGCGCCACGAAGCCGCCGAACACGAAGAAGTAGTACAGCGAGAACCGCCAGACCTGGAGGTTCTTCAGCGGCGCCATCTGCTCGGCGAACGGGACCGGCTTCACGCCCTCGCGGCGGCGCTGCTCCAGCGACGGGTCTTCCTTGCTGAAGAGGAAGAACAGCACCGCGGTAACTGCCAGCGCAACGGCCCAGACCTTGGCGACCATGGTCCAGCCGGCCGCCACCATCACCAGCGGCGCCAGCAGCTTGGTCACCGCCGAGCCAATGTTGCCGGCACCGAAGATGCCCAGTGCGGTGCCCTGCTTGCTGGCCGGGAACCACTTCGAGACGTAGGCCACGCCCACCGAGAAGTTACCGCCGGCGATGCCCACGCACAGCGCGGCAATCAGGAACTGGGTGTAGGTCTGTGCGTAGGTCAGCATCCAGGTGGCCACTGCGCCACACAGCATCACCAGCACCATCACCTTGCGGCCACCGAACTGGTCGGACCAGATGCCGAGGAAGACGCGGCTGACCGAGCCGGTCAGCACCGGCGTGGCGATCAACAGGCCGAACTGGGTGTCATTCAATCCGAGCTGTTGACTGATCTGGATACCGATGATCGAAAAGATCATCCACACCGCGAAGCACACGGTGAAGGCGAACGTGCTCAGCCACAGCGCACGTTGCTGCTGCCCGGCACTGGCGGGGGCAAGGGCCTGGTTCATGAATTTTCCTCGTTCAAGGGGGTTCAGCCGATATCCGCTTCGGCTTCGATCTCATCCAGCCCGCGCACCGGGTAGCGCTCCTGCAGCTGCAGCAGGTAGGCCTGCACCTCGCGTTGCCGTACCTGTAGCTCCAGGTAGTCACGCAGCTGCGGCAGCACCGTTTCGAACGGCTGCGGGTGGCCTTGCTCGCGGGCATCGACGCAGACCACGTGGTAGCCCCAGCGTGATTCCACCGGGAAACCGGCCAGGCCCTCGCGCAGGCGGAACACCTGGCGGTCGAACTCCGGCGTGGTCTGCCCGCGCTGCAGCCAGCCCAGGTCGCCGCCTTCGCTGCTGGATGGGCAACGCGAATGGCGCAAGGCGAAATCGGCGAACAGGTGCGGCGACTCCTTCAGCAGCCCGACCAGCCGCTCGCCCTCGGTACGTGCGGCGAAGCGCCCAGCCACGTCGTCGGCCGGCGCGGCCAGCAGGATATGGCGCAGGCGCACGCGGTCGGGCGAGCGGAAGCGCTCCGGGTTCTGCTCGAAGTAGCGGCGGCAGTCTTCATCGGTCGGCACGCGGTCTTCGATCGCATCTTCCAGCAGTTGCTGGATCAGCACTTCCTCGTCGCTTACCCGGTTGCCCTCCGGCGCCTGCAGCCCAAGCCGCTGCGCTTCCAGGCGCAGCAGCTCACGCACCACCAGTGCACGTGCCGCTTCAGCACGAGACTGCTCCGGGCGCATCGCCCGGTGGTGCTGCATCTCGCGGGCGATGTCAGCCTCGCTGATCGCGGTCTCGTCCACGAACAGCCGGCACGGTGCCGGCTGCCCGAGCGAGCGCGGCCCCTGTGCCGCCGCGTCATGGTGGTGCGAATGCGCCTCGGCGGGAACCGGTGCGGCGGAGTCGATCACGGTGATCGGCAGGAATTTCGGCAGGCTGCCCATGGCTTACTCCCGCGGACCGTAGCGCAGCGTGGCCTGGCGGCGGCGCACCACCTGGTAGGGCCTCCACAGGTAGCTGATCGGAATGCTCCACACGTGCACCAGGCGGGTGAACGGCGCGATCAGGAACAGGGTCAGGCCCAGGAAGATATGCATCTTGTAGACCCAGCTGACGCCCTCGATGTAATCAGCGGCACCGGCGCGGAAGGTCACGATGTGCTGCGCCCACTCGGCCAGCTGCACCATCACCCCGCCGTCCAGGTGCCCGGACGAGATGCGGATGCTGTACAGGCCCAGGCACAGCTGCGCGAACAGCAGCACCAGTACCAGGGTGTCACCGAAGCTGCCGGTGGCCCGCACGCGCGCGTTGAACAGGCGGCGTACCAGCAGGATGCTGATGCCGATGAAGCACAGTGCGCCGAACACACCACCAACCACCATCGCCAGCATCTGCTTCTGCGAGGAGGTGATGAAGTGCTCGTACACCGCGTGCGGGGTCAGCAGGCCGACCAGATGGCCACCGAGGATGGCCAGGATGCCGATGTGGAAGCAGTTGCTGCCGATCCGCATGCCCTTGTCCGACAGCATCTGGCTGGAGCCGGTGCGCCAGGTGTACATGGCCTTGTCATAGCGGGCCCAGCTGCCGATCAGCAGCACCGCCACGGCGATGTACGGGTAGTACTGGAAGGCGAATTGATGCAGGGAGTAACTCATGGCTGGACCTCTCGATGCGAAGGACGGGCCGGCGAACGCACGGGCGGCTTGCAGTCTTCGGCGGGGGCTTCGGCGCCGAAGCGCACCGCCTCCTCCTCCCACAAGCGATCCATGGCCTCGGCGGTATCGTCGCGGACTTCCTCGCTGGCACGCTGGCGCAGCGCCTGCAGATCGGCCTTGCCATCACCGGCTTCGACCAGGATCTCGAACAGCGCCCGGTGCGGCAGCTCACGCTCGGCGGCACGCGCCGCCAGCATCCCGGCGATATGGCCGATGTGGTGCAGCCACTCGCGGGCCTCGCTGCCGGGGCGATGGGCCAGGAACTCCAGCAGCAGCGGCAGGTAGTCCGGCAGCTCGCGGGCATCCAGTTCGAAGCCGTTGCGGCGGTAGGTTTCGACCAGGTCGACCATGGCCTGGCCGCGGTCGCGCGACTCGCCATGGATGTGCTCGAACAGCAGCAGGCTCATCGAGCGGCCGCGGTCGAAACTGGCCAGCCACGCCGCCTGCGCATCCAGCGCATCGGTGGCCAGCAGCTGCTGCACGAAGCTGCGCAGCTGCTGGCGGCGGGTGGCGTTCAGCGCCGGGTCGTCACAGGCGGCGAGCAGTTCCTCGCCGTGCTCCCACAGTTCCTCGCGGGGGTAGTCCAGCAGCACCCCGACCAGCTTGAGCACGCTCATCAGACCACCTCCTTGCGGCGGTGGTTGGGACCGTTGTCGACCACGAAGGTGGTGCTCTTGCGCTGGCCAAACAGGTCGGCCGGGCTGTCACCATTGCAGCCGTTGCCGAAGGTGAAGCCGCAGCCGCCGCGCTCGCCGAAGGCATCGTTGGCGTACTCGCGGTGGCCGGTCGGAATCACGAAACGGTCCTCGTAGTTGGCGATGGCCAGGTAGCGGTACATCTCCTCCACCTGGGCGATGCTCAGCCCGGTCTGCTCCAGTACCGCGGTGTCTTCCACGCCGTCCACGTTCTTGGCCCGGCGCCAGGCACGCATGGCCATCAGCCGTTCCAGCGCGCGTACCACCGGCGCCTCGTCACCGGCCGTCAGCAGGTTGGCCAGGTAGCGCATCGGGATGCGCAGCGACGCAACGTCCGGCAGTTCGCCGCTCATGCCCACACGGCCACGCTCGGCGGCGGACTGGATCGGCGACAGCGGTGGCACGTACCAGACCATCGGCAACGTGCGGTATTCCGGGTGCAGCGGCAGCGCCAGCTTCCAGTCGATGGCCAGCTTGTACACCGGCGACTGCTTGGCCGCATCCAGCCAGCTGTCCGGGATGCCTTCCTTGCGCGCGGCAGCGATCACCGCCGGATCGTTCGGGTCCAGGAAGATATCCAGGTGGGCCTGGTACAGGTCCTTCTCGGCCGGCACCGAGGCGGCCTCGGCGATGCGATCGGCGTCGTACAGCATCACGCCCAGGTAGCGGATGCGGCCCACGCAGGTTTCCGAGCACACGGTCGGCTCACCCATCTCGATGCGCGGATAGCAGAAGATGCACTTCTCCGACTTGCCGCTCTTCCAGTTGTAGTAGATCTTCTTGTACGGGCAGGCCGACACGCACATGCGCCAACCGCGGCACTTGTCCTGGTCGATCAGCACGATGCCATCTTCCTCGCGCTTGTAGATCGCACCCGACGGGCACGCCGACACGCACGCCGGGTTCAGGCAGTGCTCGCACAGGCGCGGCAGGTACATCATGAAGGTCTTCTCGAAGGCGCCGTAGATCTCCTTCTGCACCTGGTCGAAGTTGTAGTCGCGCGAGCGCTTGCTGAACTCCGAACCGAGGATCTCCTCCCAGTTTGGGCCCCACTCGATCTTCTGCATGCGCTCGCCACTGATCAGCGAACGCGGCCGCGCGGTCGGCTGGTGCTGGCTGTCCTTGGCGGTATGCAGGTTCTGGTAGTCGAAATCGAACGGCTCGTAGTAGTCGTCGATCTGCGGCAGGTCCGGGTTGGCGAAGATCTTGGCCAGCATGCGCCAGCGGCCACCGGCACGCGGCACCAGCTTGCCGGCGCGGGTGCGCACCCAGCCGCCATTCCACTTGTCCTGGTTTTCCCATTCCTTCGGGTAACCGATGCCCGGCTTGGTTTCCACGTTGTTGAACCAGGCGTACTCGACGCCCTCGCGCGAGGTCCAGACGTTCTTGCAGGTGATCGAGCAGGTGTGGCAGCCGATGCACTTGTCCAGGTTCAGCACCATCGCGATCTGTGCACGGACCTTCATCACACCACCTCCTTGGCGGCGGCCGGTACGGCCTCGCCATCTAGCCAATCCACCTTGTCCATCTTGCGCACGATCACGAACTCATCGCGGTTGGTACCGCAGGTGCCGTAGTAGTTGAAGCCATAGGCCAGCTGCGCGTAGCCACCGATCATGTGGGTCGGCTTGAGCACGATGCGGGTCACCGAGTTGTGGATACCACCACGGGTGCCGGAAATCTCCGAGCCCGGCACGTTGATGATGCGTTCCTGGGCGTGGTACATCATCGCCATGCCCGGCATCACGCGCTGGCTGACCACCGCACGCGCGGCAATCGCGCCGTTGACGTTGAACAGCTCGATCCAGTCGTTGTCGACGATGCCGGCACTGCGCGCGTCGTCCTCGCTGATCCACACGATCGGGCCGCCACGCGACAGTGTCTGCATGATCAGGTTGTCGCTGTAGGTGCTGTGGATGCCCCACTTCTGGTGCGGGGTGATCCAGTTCAGCACGATCTCCTTGTTGCCGTTCGGGCGCTGGTTCAGCAGCGGCTCCACCGTGCGCGTGTTGACCGGCGGCCGGTAGCTCATGAAGGCCTCGCCGAAGTCGATCATCCACTCGTGGTCCTGGTAGAACTGCTGGCGACCGGTCACCGTGCGCCACGGAATCAGCTCGTGCACGTTGGTATAGCCGGCGTTGTAGCTGACGTTGTCATCTTCCAGGCCCGACCAGATCGGCGAGGAAATGATCTTGCGCGGCTGTGCCTGGATGTCACGGAAGCGGATCGCCTCGTGCTCCTTGCCCACTGCCAGGTGAGTGTGCTCCCGGCCGGTGAAGGTGCCCAGCGATTCCCACGCCTTCACTGCCACGTGGCCGTTGGTTTCCGGCGCCAGATGCAGGATCACTTCGGCCGCGTCGATCGCGGTCGAGATGGCCGGGCGGCCCTGGCTTACGCCTTCTTCGTGCACGGTGTGGTTCAACTTGCCGAGGAACTCGACCTCGTGCCTGGTATCCCAGCTCATGCCCTTGCCGCCGTTGCCCTGCTTGTCCAGCAGCGGGCCGAGCGAGGTGAACTTGCGGTACAGGTTCGGGTAGTCACGCTCCACCACCGTCATCGACGGCATGGTCTGGCCCGGAATGGCCTCGCACTCGCCCTTCTTCCAGTCGGCCACGCCGAACGGCATGCCCAGCTCGTTGGGGGTGTCGTGCAGGGTCGGCACCAGCACCAGGTCCTTCTCCACACCCAGCACGCCCGGCGCCATCTCGCTCACGGTGCGGGCCACCTCCTTGAAGATGTCCCAGTCACTGCGCGATTCCCACGCAGGGTCCACCGCCTTGGACAGCGGGTGGATGAAGGGGTGCATGTCCGAGGTATTGAGATCGTCCTTCTCGTACCAGGTCGCGGTCGGCAGCACGATGTCCGAGTACAGCGCGGTGGTGCACATTCGGAAGTCGAGCGTGACCAGCAGGTCCAGCTTGCCTTCCGGCGCCTCGTCGCGCCACTTCACCTCCTGCGGCTTCACTGCGCCCATTTCGCCCAGGTCCTTGCCCTGCAGCCCGTGGCGCGTACCCAGCAGGTGCCGCAGCATGTACTCATGGCCCTTGCCCGAGGAACCGAGCAGGTTCGAGCGCCAGATGAACATCATGCGCGGGTGGTTCTGGCTGGCGTCCGGGTCGGCGAAGGCGAAGTCCAGCGAGCCGTCCTTGAACTTGCCCAGCGCGTAGTCCGCCGGGGCCACGCCGGCCGCTTCGGCCTCGCGTACCAGCTGCAGCGGGTTGCGGTCGAGCTGCGGGGTGCTCGGCAGCCAGCCCATGCGCACCGCGCGCAGGTTCAGGTCAGCCAGGCTGCCGCCGTACTTGCTGGCATCGGCCAGCGGCGACAGCAGCTCGTCCACCTGCAGCTTCTCGTAGCGCCACTGCCCGGTGTTGAAGTAGAAGAACGAGGTGCCGTTCATGTGGCGCGGCGGCTTGCTCCAGTCCAGCCCGAACGCGAGCGGCTGCCAGCCGGTCTGCGGGCGCAGCTTTTCCTGGCCCACGTAATGCGCCCAGCCGCCACCGGTCTGGCCCACGCAACCGCACATGATCAGCATGTTGATCAGGCCGCGGTAGTTCATGTCGTTGTGGAACCAGTGGTTCATGCCCGCGCCGACGATGATCATCGAACGGCCATGGGTCTTGTCGGCGGTACGCGCGAACTCGCGGGCGATCTCGATCACCTCGGCGCGCGACACGCCGGTGATGCGCTCCTGCCACGCCGGCGTGCCCGGCACCATGTCATCGAAGCTCGATGCCACGTTGCCGCCGCCAAAGCCACGGTCCACGCCGTACTGGGCCAGCAGCAGGTCGTAGACCGTGGCCACCAGCGTCTCGCCGCCGTCGACCGTGACCAGCCGGCGCACCGGAATGTTGCGGTCCAGTACGTCTTCGGCCGGCGCGGCAGTCCAGCCGTCGCTTTCAATGCCACCGAAGTACGGGAAGCTCACCGCCTCGATGCCGTCGTTGGCGTCGGACAAGCTCAGGCGCAGGCGTGTGTCGGCGCCATTGCTGGCCTTCTCTTCGATGTTCCAGCGGCCCTTTTCACCCCAGCGGAAACCGATGGAGCCATTGGGCACCACGATCTGGCCACTGTTCTCGTCGTAGGCCAGGGTCTTCCAGTCCGGGTTGTTGGCTTCACCCAGTCCGCCCAGCTCACTGGCACGCAGGAAGCGGCCCGCCACCAGGCGGCCATCGTCGCGGCGCTCAAGGCGCACCAGCATCGGCATGTCCGAGTACTGGCGGCAGTAGTCCTGGAAATACTGCGAGGGCGAATCGACATGGAACTCGCGCAGGATCACATGGCCGAAGGCAAAGGCCAGCGCCGCGTCGGTGCCCTGCTTGGGGTGCAGCCAGTGGTCGGTCAGCTTGGCCAGCTCGGAATAGTCCGGGCAGATCGCCACCGTCTTGGTGCCGTTGTAGCGCGCCTCGGTGAAGAAATGTGCATCGGGCGTACGCGTCTGCGGCACGTTCGAGCCCCAGGCGATGATGTAGCGGCTGTTGTACCAGTCGGCCGACTCGGGCACGTCGGTCTGCTCGCCCCATATCTGCGGCGAGGCCGGCGGCAGGTCGCAGTACCAGTCGTAGAAGGACAGGCAGGCGCCACCCAGCAGCGACAGGTATCGCGCACCGGCAGCGTAGGACACCATCGACATCGCCGGAATCGGCGAGAAGCCGACCACGCGGTCCGGGCCGTACTGCTTCACCGTATACAGGTTGGAGGCGGCGATGATCTCGTTGGCCTCTTCCCACTGCAGGCGCACAAAGCCACCCATGCCGCGGCGGGTCTTGTACGAGCGCGCCTTCTCCTTGTCCTCCACGATGCTGGCCCAGGCATCGACCGGGGCCTTGCTCTTGCGGGCTTCGCGCCACAGGCGCAGCAGCGTGCCGCGGATCAGCGGGTACTTCAGCCGGTTGGCGCTGTACAGGTACCAGGAATAGCTGGCGCCACGCGGGCAGCCACGTGGTTCATGGTTGGGCAGGTCCGGGCGCGTGCGCGGATAATCGGTCTGCTGGGTTTCCCAGGTGACCAGGCCGTTCTTGACGTAGATCTTCCAGCTGCAGGAGCCGGTGCAGTTCACGCCGTGTGTGGAACGTACGATCTTGTCGTACTGCCAGCGGGCGCGGTAACTGTTTTCCCAGTCGCGGCCCTCGCTCTTGGCAAAACCATGGCCATCGGCAAAGGTCTGGGGGTCACGCTTGAAGAACTGCAAGCGATCGAGGAAATAACTCATCGGGGATCTCCCTTTGCGGACATCGGCATCGTGGCTGTGTGTGTCATCTGGCTGCGGTGCGTTTTCATGTCGTCAGCAGGGTGTCTCGGCACCGCGCCGGTAGTACCACCACCAGGTCACGGCCAGGCAGGTGACATAGAAAACAACGAATCCGTACAGCGCCATGTCGGGGCTGCCGGTCAACGTAATGGACGAGCCGTAGCTCTTGGGAATGAAGAAACCGCCGTAGGCACCGATCGCACCGGAGAAACCGACCACCGCGGCCGACTCGATGCTGGCCTGGTGTGCGGCCGTGGCCTTGCCCTCGGCGTTGTCGTTGGCCGACCAGCGCTCATGCAGGGTGCGGAAGATCACCGGGATCATGCGGAAGGTGGTGCCGTTGCCGATGCCACTGAGCACGAACAGCGCCATGAAGCTGAGCAGGAAGCCATGGAAGTTGCCGCCCTGGCCATGGCTGGGCAGGAAGTGCAGCACGCCGAACACCGCCGCGATCATCAGCGCGAACACCCAGAAGGTCAGGCGGGCGCCACCCCAGCGGTCGGCCATGCTGCCGCCCACCGAACGCATCAGCGCGCCCAGCAGCGGGCCGATGAAGGCGTAGGCCAGCGGGTTCACGTCCGGGAACTGGCTCTTCACCAGCATCGGGAAGCCGGCCGAGAAACCGATGTAGGAACCGAAGGTGCCGATGTACAACCAGCACATCAGCCAGTTGTGCTTGCGGCGGAAGATCACCGCCTGCTCGGAGAACGACGAGCGGGCGCTGGTCAGGTCGTTCATGCCGAACCAGGCCGCGATGGCGCACAGCGCGATGGCCGGCACCCAGATGAAGCCGGCGTTCTGCAGGAACAGCGGTGCCCCACCCTCCACCGCGGGCTGCGGTGCACCACCCAGCGCACCGAACACGCCTACGGTGATGACCAGCGGGATCACCGCCTGCGCCACCGACACGCCCACATTGCCCAGGCCGGCGTTCAGGCCCAGCGCCAGGCCCTGCTTCTGCTTGGGGTAGAAGAAGGAGATGTTGGACATCGACGACGAGAAGTTCGCGCCGCCGAAGCCACACAGGATCGCGATGGCCACGAACACCCAGTACGGCGTGGCCGGGTCCTGCACCGCAAAGCCGAGCCAGAGCGTCGGCGCCAGCAGCGACGCGGTGGACAGCGCGGTCCAGCGGCGGCCGCCGAAGATCGGGATCACGAACGAATAGAAGATGCGCAGGGTTGCGCCGGACAGGCTGGGCAGCGCCACCAGCCAGAACAGCTGGTCGGTACTGAAGTTGAAGCCGATCTTCGGCAGGCTGATCGACACCGCCGAGAACAGCACCCAGACCGAGAAGGCCAGCAGCAGCGAGGGGATCGAAATGACCAGGTTGCGGGTGGCAACCCGCTTGCCGGTGCGCTCCCAATAGCCGGGGTCCTCCGGCGTCCAGTCGCTGATGACGCGACCCGGACGGGCAGTGCTGCGGACAACAGGATCGCTACCGACGGTCATACATGGCTCCAAGGCTGTGGAATGACGTGGGTACTGCTTTCAAGTTGTGACCCGTCGTCATGCAGCCATTAGGCCGTGCAGCAACTACGACGGGGTTGATCTGGATCAATCAGGAGCCGGTTTCCACCCTGCCCCTGACAAATGTCAAACCGATGAAGCGGTATTGCGGCGCGTGACTCCGCGCTGGCGCACGCTATCGCGCACGTCCACATCGAACTGCAGCTGAAGCTGGCTGCCATCTTCCAGGGCAATGTCGAATGGCAGGCCATCCCGGCACGGCAGCCGTGCCGCCAAGGCCTCAACTGCCGAGCGCGGCAGTACCAGGCGGCAGAAGGTGCCACCATCGAGCAGTACCGGTTGCTCGCCGCCATGCAGCGAGACCGCCATGCCCCAACCTTCAATGCCGCCGAAGCGGGTCATGTTCTCGACCGATTCACCGGCCAGCAGGCGAGCCAGTTCGGCCTCGTCCAGGCGAAGCCGTACCGATTGGTCCTGCAACTGCACTTTCATGACGCAACATCCTCCCATTGTTCGGGGGTATTGCAGTTGACCAGGCAGGCTTCGTCAACGCTTTCAAGCGCCAGCACGTGCATCTGCAGGCGACGCTGGAACGCCTGTACAGAGCGCGGCCCTTCCGCATCATCCAGCATCGCGGCCAGCACGCTACGAGTGGCATTGTCCACATTCAACAGCATGGGAAAGGGATGCCCGTCAAAGATCGTGCATGCGCCCAGACCCTCGCCAGCCAGCCGTTGCAGCAGCCGCGGTGCCAGCAACGGCGTGTCCACCGCCACCACCCAGGCCTGGCTGTCGGGCATCTGCTGCATCACGCTGTGCAACCCTCCCAGTGGGCCGCAGCGCGCAACCTGATCGGGGATGCCACCGAAGGTCGGATAGTCACCGCTTACCCATACCCATTCGGCGCCAGCCTGCATCAACAGGCCACGCATGTGTTCCAGCAGCGTGCGGCCCTGCCACGGCAGCAGTGCCTTGTCGCGACCCATCCGGCTGGACAGGCCACCGGCCAGTACGATGCCGTTGATGCTCATCGCAGTAGAGCCACGCCATGCGTGGCTGCGTCGGCATCAATGTTGATGATCATGCGCATGGTCATCGGCATGTCCGGGTTCGCTGTCCACGTGACACAGGCTGCAGCCCTCGCTCCACTCGCTGTCGCCGTCCTCGTAATGCTCCTGCTTCCAGATCGGGCACTGGTGCTTGACCACCTCGATCAACTGCCGGCAGGCCCGGAACGCCTCGTCCCGGTGCGGGCTGCCGGCAGCCACCACCACCGCCACATCGCCAATGCCCAACCGGCCCTTGGCGTGGGCCACATACAGCTTCAGCTTCGGACCAAACGTCGCCTCGACCTCGGCGGCCAGGCGCTTGAACTCGTTCAACACCAGCGGCTCGAACAGGTCGTAGGTGATCCCGGTCACCGGCCGGCCGATGTTGACGTCGCGCACCTTGCCGATGAACACGTCGATGCCACCGAAGCCTGGATCGGAGACCGCGGCGATGCCCTCGGCCGGATCGATCGCCGCCTGCGCGCGGTCCACCACCTTCGCGATGATCTTCCCGCTCATCGCTCAGCCCCCGCTCACCGGCGGCAGGATCGCCACCCGGCCATCGTCGGGCAGCGCCTCGTGGTCGCGCAGCACGCGTTGCTGGTCGGCGAACGCCGAATAATCCAGCAGGCCGGCACGGAAACCCGGCCAACGCACCGGCAGCAACTCGCGCAGCGCCTGGCGCAGATCGGCCACGGTGCCACCGGCCACATCCACGGCGATCTCGCGGCTGGCATCCAGATCGGAAAACGCACCGAACAACTGCAGATTCACCTGTTTCATCATGACTCCTGGCTCACCAGCTGCACCGGTTCGTGGTGACCCCAGCCTTGCACGCGCACGAAGGTGCCAGCGCTGGCCAGGTCTCCCTCGGCCTCCAGCACCACCCAGGCGTTGGCCTGCAGCATGGACATCAAACGGAACGACTCCTGCCCGGACAGCACGCGCGCGCTCAGGCGCCCCTGCCCATCCATTTCCACCCGCGCACGCGCGTGGAAGCGCAGGCCCGGCGGCTTGCGCACGTCGGCCTGCAGCGGCAGCTGCAACATGAGCTCCGGCGCCAGCCCCAACAGGCGGCGCAGCACCGGCTCGACGAAGAAACGCTGGCCCACGGCCGCCGACACAGGGTTGCCCGGCAGGCCAAAGTACAGTGCGCCATTGGGCAGCACCGCGAACAGCAGCGGCTTGCCCGGGCGGATGGCCACCTTGTGGAAGACGATGCGCGCACCACGGCCGCGCAGCGCATCGGGAACGAAATCGTAGCGCCCGGCCGACACCGCGCCGGTGCTGATCAGCACCTGCGCGCCAGCGGCCAGCGCTTCATCCAGCACCGCATTGAACGCGGCCACGTCGTCGCCCACCGCGCCCTGCCAGACCACCTCGGCACCGGCGGCCTGCAGGCGGCCGACCAGATACGGCCGGTTGCTGTCACGGATCTGGCCGGATTCCAGCGCCTGCGCCGCCTCGGTCACCAACTCCTTGCCGGTGGCGATCACTGCCGCCTTCGGCCGCGCCACCACCGCCACCTGGCCCACGCCGATGGCATGCAGCAGGGTGCGCGCATTGATATCCAGCACCTGCCCGGCCTGCAGCACGCGCTCGCCTTCGCTCACGTCCTGGCCGCGCAGGCGCACATGCTGGCCCGGCTTCACCGATGCCTTCAAGGCGATGCGGGTCGGGCGTCCCTCCTCGCTGGCGAGGATCTCCACGTTCTCGACCGGCACCACCGTATCCAGCCCGGACGGCATACGTGCACCGGTCATGATTTCCCATGCACCCTCGCCGCCTTCGGCGCCGGCATCGCCGGCCGCCTGCCAGCCCTGCACCGCGAATTCGGTACCGGCCTCGAACGCCGCGCCGTTGGCGCGCAGCGCGAAGCCGTCCATCGCCGAGTTGTCGAACGGCGGCAACGACTGCCCGCTGTGGATGTCACTGGCCAGGGTACGGCCGCCGGCCTCATGCAGCGGCAGGCGCTCGGCCGGCAGCGGCGTGGCTGCGTCCAGCAGGTGCTGCAGGGCTTCGCTGTAGGCAATCATCAGTGGCCACCACCCTCGACCATCGCCAGGGCATGGCCCAGTACCGGCGCCAGGATGTCCAGGCACTGCGCCGCCGCCTTCGGGCTGCCGGGCAGTGCGAACACCAGCATGTTGCCCAGCTGCACCACCTCGGCGCGGCTCAGCCAGGCCATCGGCGTGTGCTGTGCACTCAGTGCCCGCACCATCTGCGCCAGGCCATGTACCGGCCGCGCGTTCAGGGAACGCAGCGCCTCCGGGGTCAGGTCACGCGGGCCCAGCCCGGTACCACCGGTACACAGGCACAGGCGCACGCCCTCGGCGGCCAAGGCCTGCAGGCGGCCCGCCAATGGCTCGATGCCATCGGGCAACACCTCAGCGGCCACCACCTCGCCGCCCAGCTTTTTCAGGCCGGTCACCAGGGTCGGGCCAGAGATATCCTCATAGGTACCGTCGCTGGCGCGATCGCTCAGCGTGATCACCGCGCAGGCCGCGCCCTCCAGGCCCTTCGGCGCACGCGGCTTGAAACGCGTGCGCTCGGCATCGTCCATGCCGTCGGGGTGCAGCCAGACACCGCGCTTGCCGCCTTCCTTGAACAGCAGGCGGATGCCTTCGATGCGCAGGGCCGGTTCCACCGGCTTGCTCAGGTCGTACAGGGTAAGCAGCGCCGCGTTGACGCCGGCCAGTGCCTCCATCTCCACGCCGGTGCGCGCCTCGCTGGCGCACTCGCACCACACGCGGATCGCCTGCCGTTCCGGTACCGGCGCGCAGAACACCTGCACCAGTTCCAGCGGCAGCGGATGGCACAGCGGCATCAGCATCGAGGCCATCTTGGCGCCCTGCAGGCCGGCAATCTCGGCCATCACCAGCGCATCGCCCTTGGGCAGGCGGCGCTCGACGATCAGCGGATAGGCCACTGGACCGGCATGCAGCTCGCCCACCGCCACCGCACGTCGGCGGGTGATGCGCTTGTTGCGGACATCGGCCATATGGAAGGCCGCATTCAATTCCCCACTCATCGTGTTGCTCATCCTCCGATGGAGGCCAGGTGCGGGGTCAGCCCGGTCTGGCCCTGGTGCAGTCCATGCCCGGCCGCTTTCAGGCCAAGCTGTGTGGTGATGCGTGCCAGCAGTGCGTCATGGTCATCGTCGCTCTGCAGCAGCGGGCGCAGCGGCACGCCGAACTCGCCGAACAGGCACAGCCGCAGGTCGCCCTTGGCGGTCACCCGCAGGCGGTTGCAGCCCTTGCAGAAGTCGCGTGAATACGGGGCGATGATGCCGATGCTGCCGCGATGGTCAGGGTGGCCGAACTCGCGCGCCGGACCGGCATCGGCGGCGCGCGGCCGTTCGTGCCAGCCAGCCGCCAGCAGCTGCTCGATCACCACGTCGGCGCGCAGGTGGTGGCGCTGGAAATAGGCTTCGTTGTCGCCGGTGCGCATCAGTTCGATGAAGCGCACGCTGAAGGGACGATCGCGCAGGTAGTCCATCCACTGCGGCAGCTCGTCGTCGTTCAGGCCACGC
Organism: Stenotrophomonas sp. YJH_SMC_40; assembly: GCF_059368615.1. NCBI lineage: Bacteria > Pseudomonadati > Pseudomonadota > Gammaproteobacteria > Lysobacterales > Lysobacteraceae > Stenotrophomonas > Stenotrophomonas sp. YJH_SMC_40. The sequence continues at coordinate 358,755 of NZ_JCAFRX010000005.1, forward strand.
AGCAGCACCGCGTTGAGCTTGATCGTCGGCAGGCCCAGCGCCTGCGCCAAGGCCAGGCCCTGTTCGATCTCCGGCAGGCGGTCATGCCCGGTGATGGTCCTGAAGCGTTCGCGCTGCAGGCTGTCCATGCTCACGTTCAGCGCGGTCAGGCCGGCGCGGTGCCACCCCGGCAGGCGCCGCGGCAGCAGCGTGCCGTTGGTGGTGATGGCCACCTTGCGGATGCCCGGCACCGCCGCCACGGTGGCGATGATCTCATCCAGGTCCTTGCGCAGGCTGGGCTCGCCACCCGTCAGGCGGATCTTGCTCATGCCCAGCGCGGCAAACGCACGCACCAGACGCGCGATTTCATCCACCTGCAGGAAGCGCGGGCGGCCATCGGCCTGGTAACCGTTGGGCAGGCAGTAGCTGCAACGGAAGTTGCAGGCTTCGGTCAACGACAGGCGCAGGTACGGAAAGCTGCGTCCGAAACCGTCGGTGAGTTGGCTCATGGCTGGTCCACCTTGTTGCTCCACCGTCTTGCCTGTGCCCGGAACGGCCCGGATACCCTCGCCTGCTGGAACGATTGCCAGAGTACGCGGCCTTCAGTTCCATGGGCATGACTTAAATCAATCGTCTTCGGCCCCGCGCGGCAGGCGTTATGGCAGCATGCGGCTTTCCGTGCAGCGGGCGTGTGACAACCCTCATGATGATGAACGATTTCCAGCAACTGCTGCATGCCGCCGGCCAGCAGGCTGAACCGCAACGCTTGCTGTTCGTATTCGTGCGCGCCGAGCTGCCCGAATCGCCCACCGGTGACCAGCGCGACCGGCATGACCGCCGCGAGGGCGGCACCCTGTCGCCGGTGCTGTGCGTGGACAAGCTGCCGGACGAGGTGCCCAGCTTCCAGGCGCTGGCGGCCGAGTCGACCACCACCGGCATCGACTGGGACCTGGTGTTCGTGGCGGCACTGGATGGCAGAGGTGGTTTCGCACCCAACAGCGACGAAGCCGCGCGCCCGCTGAAGCTGATGGTCAACGCCATCCACGACGGTCAGATCAGCCGCTTCGCCGCCTTCGACCGGGGCGGCGAGCCTGTTCAGTTCTATTGAGCCACCAGCTGCAGGGTCAGAAAGAAGATCACCAGCACAGTGTTCAGCCCCCAGGCCACGGTCAGCCCGCGCGCCGCCACGCCCAGGTTGGGGTTGTGCGCGGCGGGCGCCGCCCGCCAGACCGCCGGGATGATCCAGCCGGTATAGAGCAGCAGCACGGCAAATACCCCCAGCAGCAGCGGGGTGCGCTGGTTGGCCAGGGCCCAGAGGGCCACCGCCCACAGAATATTGCTGGGAATGACGCCCTGCAGCCAGAAAACACTCCAAAGGCGGGAACGGCCCTGAGTGTCGGGGGTTGGGTGCAGCGAAGCGGTCGCGGTCATAAGTCTCCTTCTGTTTAGGAAACGTGCTGAACAAGCCTGCGCTTGGTGGCTGGGAACGTCAAGGAACAACGGAATCGGTAGCGCCGGGCCACGCCCGGCGAGCCGACGGCGCATGAACATGGAGGATTCCGCCGGGCATGGCCCGGCGCTACCGGTCCTGTTATCCCTGTCGCCATCGCCCCTCCCCACCCGCCCCCTTCCTCCTTCCAACCTCGACACCTGTCGCAGATTGCACGGTGCGGGCGGATCACCGCGCCAGCCTGTGCTGGCAGTGCTTAACAGCGTGGGAGAATGCCGAAAGCGTCTCCAATCGAGTGATCTTTGCAACTCTTCTGATTGGCATTGCACAGCGCCACGGGCTCAGATGGCGTGCCACCGGAAAAGGGTGGCCGGGCTTCGAATCCCGTGTTGGCTTTGAGTAAGTGCGCTTGCCAGCCGGCGTCACCATGCGTGGCGCCGGCTGGCAATCCGTCTGCCGGCTATGGCGGGCGGTGCGTTGGGGGCGTTCGCGCCCGCCGGCTTGAAGCCAACCCGGATTCGAACCACGTACCGCCCGCCACCTTTCGGGTGGCGGCTACCGATTGCCCTGCACGGAGCCTTGCCATGAACGAATCGGACTTCCCGCATCTGCATGCCTACCGCAGCACCGCCCGCGGCGACGGTTCGCCACAGGCTGCGCCGGCTGTGGACAGGAACACCTTCATTGCCAACCTCAACCGCATCGGCTCTGGTGCGGCGGCCGACGGACAACCCTGGCCGGAGCGGCACCAGCTGCCCGGGCGCTGCCTGGCTCTGGCCGATGCCGATTGTGCGTTGAGCGGGTTGCGGGTGGTGCTGGAAATGCTGCTGGCGGCGGAACGCACGCGGCAGAACGGCGAACCGGAAGAGTACGTGGGCGACCGGGTGATGGAGGGATTGGTCATGGCCTGCCAGTCGTTGTGCGCGCAGGCGGTGGGGCGGTTGCAGGTCGACCCGTGATGGCAGTGGACGATCAGACTGCTCCTTCCATCATCCGACATTGACTCCTTCATGGCCCAACCGATTGCGGCCTTCCCGCCCGACATGCCAGCGGCGTAGCGCCCTTGTCTGCTGGAATCGCGTGTACATTCCAGCGCTCGGCCAAGGTGCGTTCGACGCGAACAGAGAATGACCGTGCCTCGGCGGGCATCTTCCCTTCAGAGAAGCCGATGGCTATCTCGAAGCGATCCAATCCGAGGTTCCCCGCCTCCAGTCCCGAGCCATCTTCCCGCTTCACTCCGACGTAGACGACAGGGCGCTTCACGTCCACCTTTGACCTGGCAAGCTGGCGATCCAATTCCGCGCTGCCATCAAAGAACTGCATCTTTTCGTCCTGGGCAATGGCGCTGAGGGTCTGCTTGAACCGTTTCATGCCCTCTTGGTCATGCACGCAGAACTGGATCATCTTGAAGGGCCGTTTTCCTACAGCCCATGCGCCGCCAGAGAATCCAAGTCCCGCTCCAATCAGAAGTAGCGCTGTCAGGAGCCTCACCATCATCGAGGTCCAAGTATGCAGAGTGTGGCGGCCAACGTCGCCGCAGGGCCAAAAATCAGGAAACCAAGCGCATCGTTGAGTATCGGATTGGGCCCGGAGCCATCGCCCACGATTGTGATCTGCGACCCGATTCCCAGCGGCCCAGGCGCCACCTTCCACGATACCGTGCCTGGATGGAACTGATGGCCAGGACGCGTTGAATTTACGATCGTCATGTTCGTTGAGTCCACCCACTGAGTAATGGGGTTTCGTCCACCGTTCCCGACAATCTCAACGTCCGGAGTGAACCCCTCTCGGGCCGGCGGCGCGCCTGGAGCACTTACCACTCTCGCAGCTCTGAATGCGGACTGCGGAGAGCAGAGGCTGAATCGATCAATGCGGTAGACGTGATCATCCTCGCACAGACCAAACGGATCAGCCGTACCAAGCGGACCCGACGATACGTATGCGTACGTCGTCATCCCCGCGCTCAGCCCGAGTGGGTCGCTCTGCGAGTACTGCCCCACTGCCGGGTCATACTCGCCCTGGTAGTCGTAGAACAGCCCACTCGCATCCGTCGCCTGCTGCCCCAGGAAGCGCAGCGCAAGTTTGAGCGCCACACCATCCCCATCCGGGTCGGCCCTCGGAATCTGCTTGCCGAACGCCTCGCTCTTGTTGCTCCACTCCCAGATCGCGACATTCCGCACCAGGTCGATCACCGCGCGGCGGCGTGCCTAGATGATCCGGCTGGATGTAGGCCAGCTCTGGCACACCTGCGCTTGGCACGCTGATCATCGCCACCGGATAGTTGTCCAGCGCGATGGCCCACTGCTGCGCCTGGCCCGTGGCGACTAGTTGCCCAACTACTGCACAGCCTCGTCGTACAACGTGACCGGTCGGGTACGCAGCACGCGTTCACCGCGAAGGGGGTAGGCATAGCTTTCTAGCACCGCATCACCGTGCATTCATGCGTTTGGCATAGTTGTAGGCGAACGCATTGCTATCGACGCTGGTGGTGTTGCCGGTCCCGTCATGGCTGCCCGCTTCACCATCCACTGCAGTCAGTCGATGGCTGGATGCTGGATAGGTGTAGCCGGCAGTTCCCGCCGAGGTGATCAGCGCGGCCATTACCGGTGGCGCCGCAGGCATAGGATCAATTCAGCGCGGTCGAAATCCAAGGCTCTACGGCGATTATTCAGGGCGTCCTCAGGAACGCTCGCCTTAAGTAAACCGACGCCCCGCAAAATGCGACCGCCCCCACAAGCCAGCTTCCAAGTAATAGCGACGGCCAAAGGTCTGCGACCAACGCCGTTGCTCCGAATCTCTCAAGGCTCTGTAGAAGCAAGCGCCCCCCCCCATCAATTGCCAGATTGGAAGAAGTTACAGCCACGACCCCGAGTACAAGACCAGCGATCAACCCCACCACTAAACTTCGCGGGATGCGGCGCATACTTTCGCATCGAGAGAGCGCATAGAATGTAATCGAAAGAAGTAGTGAGAGAAGCAGTACGTATGGAACTCGCATCGCCCCTATCTTCATGAAAGCGGATATCCATATCCATCCCGCAGAATTCAGAGAGACAGATAGAGTGAAGCATATCAATGATGAGATGAGCCTATCCTTCACTTGACTGGACATTCTGCCGCCTTTGTACTCTTTTGAAGAACACCCGGGAAGAGTGTTTGCTTTATCCCACACATTCCATCCAACGCGCCGGACACGTGGCTCGCACACCAGAAGCCACGTGCATCCCCCCACTCCTCCGCGTTCGCAATGAGAGTTAACTCTTGCTCCGGAGTCAGAGGGATCACCGTTAATTCAACTCGACTACCAGTTCCCACCTGATACTTTTTGTAGCTGGCCAAGCTGGCATCGCGCCCCTCAAATAGCCCACCGGTTCCTCGACGACCACCAGGTGCGTAGCTGCCGGAAGGGTCGTAGAGGAAATCAGGCTTGCCAGGTATCGAAACATGAATCGCCGAATGGCTTGCAATACCGAAATCGTATGTCGTTATTAGCGTCGTCGTCAGCCCAAGCGGATCAGTAAATCGGGCGGGGTTCGAGATCACGTAGCCATACGTACTGACGCCCGCGTTCAACCCAACGGGATCGCTCTCCACGTATCTAGCCGACGCCGGGTCATAGTCACGGAAGTAGTTGTAGAACAACCCGCTCGCATCCGTCGCCTGCTGGCCCGGGAAGCGTAGCGCCAGTTCGAATGCCACACCATCGCCATCCGGATCGGCATTGGGAATCTGGTTGCCGAACACCTCGCTCTTGTTGCTCCACTCCCAGATCGAGACATTCCGCACCGGGTCGATCACCACGCGCGGTGTGCCCAGGTGATCCGGCTGGACGTAGGCCAGTTCCGGCACGCCGGTACTCTGCACATTGATCAGCGCCACCGGGTAGTTGTCCAGCCAGATGGCCTGCTGCTGCGCCTGGCCCGTGGCCGAGTAGTTGCCCAGCCACTGTCCTGCCTCGTCGTACAGCGTGATCTGCGCCGCGCCACCGGCCGGGGTGCGCAGCACGCGCTCTCCACGATGGTTGTAGCCATAGGTTTCCAGCACCGCATTGCCCTGCTTCACCGCGTTCATGCGGTTGGCATCGTTGTAGGTGAACGTCTTGCTGCCGATGCTGGCGGTGTTACCCACCGCGTCATGGGTGCGCGCTTCGCCATCCACCGCAGTCAGGCGATGGCTGGTTGTGGGATAGGTGTAGCTGGCGGTGCCTGCCGACGTGGTCAGCGCGGTCCGATTACCGGTGGCGTCGTAGGCATAGGTTTCGATCGGCGTGCCGGTCGTGCCGTCCTGGGTCTGGGTCAGGCGGCCCAGCGTGTCGTAGGCGTACTTGGCGAGTACCGTTGAGCCTGTGCCGTTCTTCAGCTCGGTGATCGAACCGACCGGGTCGTAGCCATAGCCCAGCGACAGGCCACCTGCGGCCGGGTCGTGTACCGCCTGCGGGCGATAGTCCAGGTCCAGCGGACGCTGCAGCTGTCGGCCATTGCCATAGGTCCAGCCCGTCGCCGGGCCGAAGGCCGCATAGGTCACGTTGTTCACCACGATCTGGCGTGCCTGGCCGGGCCGGGTCAGGCCGATCTGGCTGATGCGGCCCTGGGTGTCGCGTACGTAGTCGGCCACGCTGCCGTCGGGGTAGGTCAACGCGGTCAGGCGGCCCGACTTGCTATAGGCGTAGCGCAGCGTGCTGGCAACGCCGTTGACGGTCTGTACCTTGCGGGTGACCTGGCCGAAACGGTCATAGCAGTACTGGGTACTGCCATTGGCGTGCAGCACCTGCCCCAGCCGTCCCTTGGCGAAGCGCTCGTCGGCGGCACAGGCGGCAGGCGCCACGTCATAGCTGTAGCCCGCGTCCAGATTGGGATCCGGGTAGGCGATGCCGATCAGGCGGTTGAGTGCATCGTAGTGATAGGTGGCGGTGACGCCACGCGCATCGGTAGCCGTCTTGCGGTTGCCGGCGGCATCCACGGTGAAGCTGCTGGCGCCACTGTCCGGGCTGACCTGCCCGGTCAGATCACCGAAACCGTTGTAGGCATAGGTCGTATGCAGGCCTTTCGGGTCGGTGACCTGGGTGACCTGGTCCAGCGCGTTGTACTGGCTGCGGATCTCCGCCGCCACGCCGCCGACATCCTGCAGGGTCTGCGCCAAGCGGTTCAACGGGTCGTACTGCTGGCTGGTCACGCGCTGCAGGGCGTCGGTCACGGTCTGCGGGTTGCCGTTGGCATCGTAGGCAAAGCCGGTAGCGTGGTTGCCTGCGTCCTTCAGTGCGGTCAGCTGGCCGAGTGTGTTGAACGTCCGTGCCAGGGTACGGCGCAGGGTACCGCCTGCATCGAGCGTGTCTTCCTTGAGGCGATTGCCGGCGTTGTCCAGCGTGTAGTGAATCGTGTTGCCGGCGTTGTCCTCGATGTCGGTCAAGCGCAGCGCCGCATCGTAGACGTAGGACACGCTGCTGCCATCCGGCTCGGTGATTCTCTGCACCTGGCCGGTTGGCCAGTAGCTCAGCTGGGTGACCCGATCCTCGGCAGTGGTCGCGCCGCGCACGGTGATGGAGGTCGGCCAGCCGCGGGGATGGTAGGTGTAATCAGTCACCACGCCGTTGGCGTCCTTGACCGACAACGGCCGCCCGAAAGCGTCGTAGGCCAAGGTCTCGACCGTCTGGCCCAGCGCATTGGTCACGCTGCGCAGGTCGCCCTTGCGATAGCTGCAGGCACCTCCGGTCGCGCACCCTGCATCATCCGCCGAGTAATAGGCATAGGTAACGGCATCGGCCACATCCGTGCGCGGGCCATCCACGCTCTTCAGCAACCCTTCCACGGGGCAGCTGCCTGCGGCAGCCACGTCCGCGGCTTCGCAGTAGGTATAGCTGGTAATGCGCGTCTGGCCGGACGCGGTGTCGGTTACCGTGTTGGTCGTTGGCTGGCGCCGGGCATTGAAGGCCGTGCGGGTTTCGCGGCTGCCAATCCGGGTGGTCAGTACCGCATTGGTTTCGATGTCGCGCGCGGTGGTCACCACACGCTGTTCGGGCAGGCCGACCGCTTCGGTCACGGTATGGATGCTGACGGCGCGACTGCTCACCGGATCGGTGCCCTGCGCATAGGTGTGCTTGGTCTGGATACCGCGGCGATCGGTGTAGGTATCCAGGCGCCGGCGGAAGTCGACACTCTGGTCGTAGTAGGTCCGGCTGACGGTTCCCTGCGAATCGGTCAGGCCGGTCACCTTGCGCGACGGGGCGGTATCGCCGCCGGGCGTCAGGGTGTAGTCGGTCTGCCGCCCCAGCGCGTCGGTCACGACTGCACCGCCGTTGGGGCTGTAGGCCAGTGTCACACCATCGGCACCGCCGGCATGCTGACTGGAGATCACACGACCGATGGAATCGTAGCTGAAAGTGCTGTAGCGGCGACCGTCCTCGGCGGTGATACCGGTCAAGTGCTGGGGGAAGTCCTGGTTCTCGTAGTGATACGTCCGCACACCACCACCCGCATAGGTCACCGTGGCGACCTGGTTCTGCGGCGAGTAGGTATAGGTGGCGAGCGCAACGCCTTCGACCAGCACCGAACTGATCAACGCCTCATAGTCGTTGGACTGGTAAACGAACTCGAGCGTGCGGCCACTGCTGTGGGTGACGGCTGCAAGGCGGTCGCTGTCGTCATAGATGTAGGTCAGCGACGTGCCATCCGGGAAGCGCTTGGCGGCAAGACGCCCGTCCGCGCCGAAGGTAGAGATGGAATTTGCCGAGTACAGTGTCCAGTTGCCGTTCTGGACCAGACGATCGCCACTGTCGTCGTCCGCCTCATAGGCTTGCCCGATCTTCTTGAATGCACGCTGGAAACCAGTGCTTTCAATGATGCCCACACTGTCAACGCCATCCAGTGCCAGGTGGGCGCCCAGCGAATGGGTCCAGCCATAACCGAAGCCACCGGATGAGGTGGAGATGCCGGAGTGATAGAAACGCGTCAGTGCGATCCAGCCCAGATCAAAGTCCTGCGCGATTTCGTACTTCTCGCCGGTTTTGACGTCACACGGATTGCCGACATTGCCGTCGCAAGGTGCCTTATTCGTCGCCTCGCTGTCCTCTTCCGAGGGACAATTCGTACCGGCGCTGTCCTTGTCGCACTTCTGCGACTTCGAGGTGATGGTAGCAACGAATTCTTCGCTGACGCAGGCGTTGTGCTTGTTGGACCACTGCGTGAATGGGATCGGGCAGTTCAAGCGCCGGGTACGCGCGACCGCCACCGTTCCGGTGTACGGCGTGCAGGGTGATTCAGCCGTATTGTTACCAGCCATTGAAGTCAGATCGTAGTAGCGTGACTCCATGACACCTTCCTGATCGGGCGAGGCTGCAAACCAATCGCCAGACGGAGTGACCGCCGCCCCGGGGCACACGGGATTGTTGGCTTGTTGGTCCGCAAGAAAATCAGCAACCATCGCCTCTTCGGTCGGGAATATGTCACGCCCAATGTAGGACCAGTCCGGATCGGAGGGTTGCGCCTTCCCCATCCAGTAGGTGATCGACGTGTTGCCGTTCAAGTCCACGACTTTCGACTTGATCTTGTCGACGTACTGCCAGCCGAACTGGAACTCCGGCGGGAACGGGCTGGGTGCGGGCAGGTTCTTGATGGCAGCCACCGCCGCCTGCTGGGTCTTGTATTGAGTCGCATCGCCGCCGGGCTGCGAAATACGCCAGGTGATCCTGCTTTCCTGCGCCTGTGCCACGGCAGGGGCGAAGCCGCCGACGGCAACAATCGCCAGCACGGCACACAAAATGGTCTTCAGTCGTTCCAACATCCCTGTTCTCCTTCCTGGACGAACACAGCGCCGGCGGGAACGAGAACGCGGAGCTGTGCCCCGCGTCATGCTTCGGATCGTCCCTGGTCCGGAATGCGGCAGTGCCAAATGCCGCCTTTATCGTTGAGGACGCTTGCACGTTCAAGTGTGGAGCCGCGTAACCGATCACAGATTCAAGCATCCAACGCCATTCAGCGGTCTACGCCCCGTCCCCATGACTTCCTGCACAGGGAGTCGGTGTTATACCTCACTACATTACCAGCACGACCTGTCGCGAGGTCGGCAGGCTGCGGCGCTCCGCTGCAGACCTGACCCATCGGAAGGGCTGGCACGCGTCACGGCCCAGGGGAATGGCAATGAAGAGCAGCCGAGTGACGTTGTGGGTGCTGGCCGCGATGATGGTCGCTGCAGGCACCGCCCACGCAGGGGAAATCCAGGTGGATCGCGGCGCCTACGCACTGCAGGCCGAAGAGACCGGGGCCGGCCCGATCACCGTGGTCTTTGAATCCGGTTTCGGGCAGGGCGCGGGCGCCTGGAAGGAGGTGGTTGCGGGTCTGGGGCGCGACTATCACAGCATCACCTACGCCCGTGCAGGACTCGGCAAGTCCGGTAGCGACGGTCACCCCAAGCGCATCGATGGGCATCTGGCCGACCTCACGGCCGTGATCGATACCCTCGCACCCGGTCGCCGCGTTGTGCTGGTGGGTCATTCCTATGGCGGCCTGCTGGCCACGGAGTTTGCACGCCGCCATCCGGAGCGCCTGCAGGGCCTGGTGCTGGTGGACCCGGCCACGATGGGACAGCGCCATGCGTTCAAGCAGGCCGACAGTGCACGCGTGCAGGCAGACGATGCCCAACTGCGGGCAATGCTGCCGCCGGCCATGGCCGCCGACTACGCCGTGCTGACCGAACAGCTGGATGCACCCGGTGCGGAGACTCCGCGCACGATGCCCGACGTGCCGGTTGCGCTGCTGACTGCAACCCAGCTGGCTGCCGAACCGCTGTTCTTCGAGGAAACCGCAGCGGGCAAGGCGCTCTGGAAGGCGCAGCACGCCCTGCTCTTCTCAGGGTTCACGCGCGGTACGCATCGCTACCTGGCGACCGGGCATACCCTCCAGCGCGAGGATCCTGCTGCGGTGGTGGCCGCGATTCAATCGGTCTCCGGCACCTCGAAGTAGCCGTTCCAGGCAACGGCTTCCCCCGTTGTTCCCCGCTACTGCCCGCGCAGGCGAACCGCGAAGTACCGCGCCGGGGAAAGGCCAAGCGCTTTCTTGAACATCGTGATGAAGGCCGTCACCGACTCATAGCCCAGCGTCTCGGAAACGCGTTGTACGGGTGCACCGGCGGCGAGTTCCCGAATGGCGATGAGCAGGTGCAGTTGCTGCCGCCAGCGCCCGAAGGACAGTCCCGTTTCCCGTTCGATGAGGCGGGTCAACGTGCGCTCGCCCAGGGCCAGGCGCACGGCCCACTGGCCGATGGTGCTGCGGTCTGCCGGATCCGCCGACAGCGCCGCAGCCAGCACACGCACCTTCGGGTGATGGCTGACCGGCAGCGACAGATGCTCAGCCGGCATCTGTACCAGCTCGTCCAGCAACACCCGCGCCAGCCGGTCGGTGTGGCTGCCATGCGGATAGTCCAGCGGCGCGTCGGCCAGATGCAGGATCATCTCGCGCAGCATCGGCGAGATGGCCAGCGTCACGCACTGCGCCGGCAGGTCGACGATGCCGGGCTCGACGAACAGGTAGCACAGGCGCGCGTTGGCGGTGGCGCGGTTGCTGTGCGGCATGCCGCCCGGAATCCAGACGCCACACTGGGGCGGCACGATCCACAGCGCATTGGCCACTTCGCAGGTCACCGCCCCATGCAGCGCAAGAATGAGCTGACCCTTTCGATGCTCATGCACCGGAATTTCCGCGTCGTGCTCGGCCACCTGAAGGCGGCTGGCAACCGCCGGGCGATCGGTCTCGTCCGGGTCCAGGTCAAAGCCGGGGAGCGAAATGCGAGCCATTCTCACATTGACCGGTTTTAGCGATTGGTTGTCATTGTAGCGAAATTCGCCAGTGCGGCCGGTCACTAGCATGAGCCGCATGCACTCCCCCAGCCCGCTCCGCCCCCATGTGCTCCAGGCATTTGCACGGTTCAAAAGCCCTACCCTCAGGACCGACCAGGAGGCGGTGCTGTTCTCGCTCAAATGCCTGCTCGCCGCATCGCTTGGGCTGTATGTCTCTCTACGGATCGGCTTGAACCGCCCGTTCTGGGTGATCGGCACGGTCTATCTGGTGTCGCAAACGTTGTCCGGCGCAACGCTCAGCCGAGGTCTGTTCCGCCTGCTCGGTACCGTCGGCGGGGCCATCGCCACCGTCGCGCTGGTGCCCCGTTTCGCCAATGCGCCCCTGGTGCTGAGCGCCGCGCTCGCCACCTGGATGGCGCTGTGCCTGTACCTGGCGATGCTCGACCGCACGCCACGTGCCTATGCGTTCCTGCTGGCCGGCTATACCACCAGCCTGATCGGGTTTCCTGCGGTGATGGTGCCGGGAGACGTGTTCACCATTGCCATCACGCGGGTGCAGGAAATCGCCATCGGCATCCTGGCCGCCACGCTGGTACATGGGTTGGTGCTGCCGCGTCGGGTCTCGATGCGCGTGCACGCACGGGTTGCTGCCGTGCTGGAAGATGCGGAACGATGGACACGGGACATGCGCGCCGGTGCATCGGACGCGGTACTGGCGACGGACCGCTCGAAAGTGGCCGCCGACCTGCTTGAGCTGCATGTGCTGTCGATCCACCTGCCCTTCGACAGCGCCCACGGCGTGGCCCAGGTGCAGATCCTGCGTGCCCTGCATGACCGGATGCTGGACGTACTGATGCTGTCCAGCGCGGTGGAAGATTCCATCGCACGGCTGCGCTCACCACAGGCCAGCGCGATGGATTCGCCTGGCTGGCGCGAGCTGATACAGACCGGCCTCGCCGCGCAACAGGCCGAGCTCGACCTCGCCCACGCCGACTGCCGCGTGCTGCAGGCGCAACTGCACACTGCCCGGCCCGACTGGCGCCGGCATGTACCTGCCCGCCTTGCGCGACGTGCACATGGTGCGGTACTTCACCGGGACCATCGACTTGCCCTGCGTAGCGCGCTGGGCGCGTTCGTCGGTATCCTGCTGAGCTGCGTTCTGTGGATCGTTACCGGCTGGTCGGAGGGCGCCACGGCGGTGTCCATCATCGGCACGGCGTGCGTGCTGTTCGGCACGATCGAAGCGCCTGCGCCGCATGTCATGCGCTATCTGGTGGGGTCGTCGATCGGCGTTGCCGTCGGCCTGCTCTACGGCCTGCTGATCTTCCCCGCGTTGTCCGATATCACCGGCCTGATTGCCGCGCTCGCGCCGGTGCTGCTGCTGTGCGGATCGTTCCTGGCCCGGCCACCCTTCATCATGGCCGCCCTGGGCGTGGTGCTGACGTTTCCGCTCATCGCCGGCCTGGGCGCGACCAATACGGTCAACATCGTCGGCGCACTCAACAACAGCGTTGCGTTGTTCGTGGGTACGACGGTGGCACTGTGCAGCATGCAGCTGTTCCAGACCGCCGATGCGGGCCGCAACCGCGCTCGGCTGGAGCGTTCGATCCGTCGGGACATCGCACGCCACGCCGCCGGTCAAGGTGATGTGACCCGGGCCTGGCTCAGCCGCATGCTGGATCGAATCGGGCTGCTCGCTCCCAGGTTGCAAGGCCGTTCCAGCGCCGCACACGACCTGCGGGCATTGTTTGCGGACGTGCGTGCGGCACGTGCATCCAGCCAACTCCGCGCGCTGGACAAGTGCCTGGACACCCCGCACGTTCGGGCGCTTCATGCGGCGCTGATCGAACGCGTCGCCGCACATTTCAGGGTTCGCGCCCACTCACCACGCAGTGTCGACGCCCATCTTCTGGAACTCCTGGACCACATGCGCGAGGCAGCGGCAGCCAGCGCCGAGGCCGATCGAGGGTATCTGCTGCACCTGCTCTGCGGGTTGCGCCGCGATCTGCTGGTCCCCCTGCTCACCCATCGGCACTGACCATGTTTTCTGATATTTCCATTGATGGCGTACTGATCCCCGGCCTGCTCGCCGTGGCTGCCGCCGCGCTGGCGCTGTCGATGCTGACCTCGCGCCTGCTCGCCAGCCTCGGCCTGTACCGGCTGTTCGCCGCGCGGCCCTTGGTGGGCCTGTCCCTGTTCGTGATCCTGGCGGAGCTGATGATCCGGCTCCCGCCCCTGCTCGAGAAATGAAATGAAACACCTGCTTGCCGTCATCGGGCGCTGGAGCGCTACGCTGGTTGTATTCGCGATTGCTGTCGTCGCCGCACTGTCCATCTGGAAGCGTTACGAAACACGCCCGTGGACGCGTGATGGACGGGTGCGCGCCGATGTGGTGCGCGTTGCATCGGACATGGGGGGGCTGGTCACCCAGGTGCTGGTGCACGACAACCAGCGGGTCAGTGCCGGCCAGCTGCTGCTGGTGCTCGATCAGCCACGCTTCGCCGCCACGCTGGAGAAGGCAGACGCGGCGGTCAGGAGCGCGCATGCCACGCTGGCACTGGCCCGCCGCGAATCGACCCGGGACAACGCACTTGGCAACCTGGTCGCCTCGGAAACGCGCGAACGCAATGCCGCCAAGGTCGATACCGAGCTGGCTGCCCTGGCGCAGGCACGGGCCGAACAGCGCGTTGCCCAGCTCAATGTCCAACGCACCGAAGTGCGCGCAACCACCGATGGCATCGTCACCAACCTGGACCTGCATGCGGGCGACTACCTGCAACCCGGTGCGCAGGCGCTGGCGCTGATCGACACCCGCAGCCTGCGTATCGAGGGCTACTTCGAGGAAACCAAACTGGCCTGCATCACCGAGGGCGATGCCGCGGTGGCGCGGCTGATGGGGGACAACCACGACGTGCGCGGGCACGTGGAAACCATCGCCGCCGGCATTGCCGACGATCAGCGCTCAAGCACACACAACCTGCTGCCCGCCGTGGCGCCAACTTACACCTGGGTGAGGCTGGCGCAGCGCATCCCGGTACGCATCCGCATCGATGATGCGCCGTCGGACACCCGCCTGATCGTGGGTCGCACTGCGAGCGTGACCATCACGCCCTCGGCACAGGGAGCCTGCAAGTGAGCCTGCGAACACTACGCGGTGGGCTGCTTGCCCTGCTGCTGCCGATGACGGCCTGCGTCTCCGGCCCCGACTATCACCTGCCTGCGAATGCCGTCGCCGCCACGCCACGGGCAGCGCGGGCATTCGTCTCGGGCGGGGAGGCATCGTTCAGCCACGACGCGCCACCGGATCGGTGGTGGCAACTGTATGGCGACCCTCAGCTTGACGCCTACGTACGCGAAGCACTGGCGGCCAACACCGACCTGCGCGCTGCCGATGCCAACCTCCGGCGCGCCAGCGCTACCGTGCTGGAGTATCGCGCGCGCGGTGCCGTACAGGCCGACGTGGATGCGTCGGGCACGCTCACCCATGCCGGTGGTTACACCCAGGCGTCGGCCGCACCGCAATCCTATGCGCTGGGCCTCCACCTCTCCTATCCGCTGGATCTCGCAGGCGGCATCCGCCGCGGCATCGAAGCCGCCAACGCAGACGCGGAGGCCGTCGCTGCGGCACGGGACCAAATCCGCGTGGTCGTCGCTGCGGCCGTCACCCGTGCCTATCTCCAGGTGTGCACCCGCAATCACACGCTCGCCGCAACCCGGCAAGTGCTGGCGATACAGCGCGCCACGCTGGAGGCAACCCGACGCCTGGCTGCAGGTGGGCGCGGAACGGACTTCGATGTCAGCCGTGCCGGTGCAGCCGTCAATCGCAGCGCGGCGGGGATACCGCGCCTGCTGGCCGAACGCCAGGCCGCACTGTTCGAACTGGCCGCATTGATGGGCAGGCTCCCGGCAGACTATCCCAGGGAGGCCGAAGCATGCCCGCAGCCCCCTGAGCTGGAGCAGGCGCTACCGGTCGGTGACGGCTGGCAACTGCTCCAGCGGCGCCCTGACATACGCGCAGCCGAACGCAGGCTGGCCGCCGCAACTGCGATGATCGGCGCTGAGACGGCGGGTCTCTATCCGCAGATCACCCTGGGCGCCTCTTCGGGCGTGGCCGGCACACCGGCGCATCTGCTGTCGGCTGACGGCTTCGGTGCGAGCATCGGCCCCGTGCTGTCATGGCACTGGCCCAACCGGCGCGCGGCCAAGGCCCGCATCGCAGCGGCCGGTGCCAATGCAGATTCAGTTCTCGCGTCCTTTGACGGCATCGTGCTGCAAGCATTGCGCCAGACCGAGACCGCGCTTTCTGCCTGCACACAGGAGCTCGAACGCGAGCACAGCCTGGCGCAGGCGCGGATGGACGCAGCGCGGGCCGCCGGGCAGGCACAGCAACTCTACCGTTTCGGCAGGATCGATTTTCTCGACGTGCTTTCGGCCCAGGCCGCGCTGGCAGATGCGGAGTCCGCATTGGCTGCATCGCGCGCGGAGCGCATTGACCGGCAAATGGATCTTTTTCTGTCGTTGGGCGGAGGCTGGGCCGCAACGGACTCGGCCCCGGGCGCGGTCCAATGATCCGCTGCCTGGCGACGACTGCAGGCCGCGCCGTCCGTTCAGAAAAGCACCGCCTACACCCGCATTCATTCACATGGATTGCCCTATATTCCCGCCACAGCGCCGCATGCTGCGGCCATGACGGAGGCATCCCCATGAAGACCACA
The DNA here is from genome assembly GCF_059368615.1 of Stenotrophomonas sp. YJH_SMC_40. Classification (NCBI taxonomy): domain Bacteria; kingdom Pseudomonadati; phylum Pseudomonadota; class Gammaproteobacteria; order Lysobacterales; family Lysobacteraceae; genus Stenotrophomonas; species Stenotrophomonas sp. YJH_SMC_40. The sequence goes on from NZ_JCAFRX010000005.1 coordinate 374,686, forward strand.
CGTTTGCTTGCCATCGCATTGAGCGCAGCCACCGCGTTGGCCGCGGCCCCCGCCTTCGCCGATCCGCCGCACCACGCCCGAGGCAACGGCCCGCCGCCGCACGCAGGCGGCCCGCACCACCGCGATGCGCCGCCGCCGGGCTGGCAGAAGAAGGCCTGGCGACGTGGCGAGCGCCTGCCGTGGGCCGAAGTGGACCGCCGCTACTGGGTAGACGACTACGCGCGCTATGACCTGCGCGAGCCGGGCCGCGACCGGCGTTGGGTGCGCCAGTCCGATAACGAGTACCTGTTGGTGGAGATCGCCACCGGCTTGATTGTTGACGCGCTGCATCGTTGAATGCGGAGCGCGCCGGGGCCCTGTAGCCGTGGCCCTGGCGCGCTCCCACCACACTGCGGCCGACATGAATGATGCGAACCACCGGATTCCAGAGCGCGTTTCTCATTGTTGGCCTCATCGCAGGCCAGCCGGCCCACGCTAGCCAGCAACCATCAGCGGCGGATGTAAAAGCGATCGAACAGGTGGTCGAAGCGTTCCGCACCTCGCTGATCAACAAGGACAAGCCGACCTACATGGGCCTGTTCTTCTCGGACAAACCAGAAGACATCGGCTGGCAGTTCGTTTCCGAGGATGTGCGCCTGCAGCACATCCGCAAGGCCAAGCCCGATGCAATCAAGGCGCGGCAGATTCCTGCAAACAACTTCATCGCGCTGATCGACGGGGCGGTGGCCTCGCCGAAGCCGAAGGAGGAGAAGTTCTCCAACACGAAGATCGAGACGGATGGTGATGTGGCTTCGGTCTCGTTTGACTACAGCTTCCACGACGATGGGGTGAAGACCAACTGGGGCAAGGAAATGTGGCAGCTGATCCGCACCGAACAGGGCTGGAAGATCTTCTCGGTGATCTACTCGGTCCGCGATTCTCGCAGCCCGGCCGATTGAACGTCGCTTGATGGGGCCGAACCCAGGCCGCGATCCATTCAGCAAGGGCATTGGCATTCGGCCAGCGATCGGGCAGAGTTCGGCCACGCGCAAGGACGCATGCCATGACCCGCCTGCTGATCATCGAAGACAACCCCGAGCTGGTTGCCAACCTGTATGCCTTCTTTGAACCGCTGGGTTACGTACTGGACGACGCCCGCGACGGCGCCAGCGGACTGCGCCGGGCCACGCAGCACGACTACGACGCCATCCTGCTGGACCTGATGCTGCCGCGGCTGGACGGCATGACGCTGTGCCAGAAGCTGCGCCAGGAGTTCCAGAACCCGGTGCCGATCCTGATGCTGACCGCGCGCGATCCGGTCGAAGACCGCGTGCAGGGCCTGGCCCTGGGCGCGGATGACTACCTGGTCAAACCGTTCTCGCTGACGGAACTGGATGCGCGGATCAAGGCCCTGGTACGACGGGCGCAGGGTCGCCAGGTCCAGAGCGTGCTGGCGTGGAAGGACCTGCAGGTGGACACGCGCTCGCCACAAGCCTGGCGGCAAGGCCGCTGCATTGCGCTGACGCCCACGTCGCACAAGTTGCTGATGTGCCTGGTGCGTGCGGCGCCGGCCGTGGTGCGCAAGCAGGAAATGGAGTACCTGGTCTGGGGCGACGAGCCACCGGACAGCGGCGCGCTGCGAACCCACATCCATGAGCTGCGCCTGCAGGTGGACCGCAGCTTCGACACCGCGCTGATCACCACGGTGCACAGCGTCGGCTGGCGCATGCAGGCGTGACTCGTGCCTCCCTCTACCGCCGCCTGAGCCTGCGCACCCGCATCACGATCTCGTTCGTGCTGTTGATGGCCGGTGCCATGGGCTTCATCGTACTGGCGGAACAGGTGGACTACGACCAGGTCCGGGCCGCTGTCGTCGCGCGGACCCAGGACAATGAAGTACGCCGCCTGCAGGACGAACTCGCCCGTGGTCGGCGTCCCGACCTGCCCTCCGGCAGCGCACTGTTCGATGCCCAGGACGTGCCTGTCGTGCTGCGCCAATATGGCCCGGGATATCACGGCGAAGCAGCACCCAACGAGTGGCACCTGCGCGTGTTCGACAGTGCCGGCCAACGTTACTACCTGCTGCAGGACGCAGCCCCCTATGGCTATCTGGAATACCTGATCAATGCCTTTGCGGCACTGGTCATTTCGATCTGCGTGCTTGGCGCCTTCCTGATCGGTCGCAAGGTCGCGACCCACGTCATCGCGCCCATCACACGATTGGCCGATGCGGTGCAGGACGGCCACAAGCCCTTTCCCTACCAGGACGCACGCGATGAGATCGGCGTGCTCGCGCGCGCCTTTGCCCGCCATAGTGACGAGCTCGAACGGTTCCTGCATCGCGAACAGTGCTTCAGCGGCGATGCCAGCCACGAGCTGCGCACGCCCTTGGCCATCATCGGTGGTGCTGCCGAGACGCTGGCCTGCCAGCTTCCGACCGACAGCCACCTGGTTCCCAGTGCCGAGCGCATCCTGCGCACCACCCAGGAGATGCAGCGCCAGCTGACCTGCCTGCTGCTGCTCTCTCGCGCCCCCAGCACCGTGCCACGCAACGAGGTGGCCCTGCGTGCGCTGGTTGAATGCTGCATGGATCGGTGCCAGCCCTGGCTTTCCGGCAAGCCGGTGATCGTTGCGTTTGATGCCCTGCATGACACCGTGCTGCACACCAACGCGGATCTTGCGCACAGCGTGATCTGGAACCTTCTGCGCAACGCCTGCCAGTACACCGAAAGCGGCGAAGTCCGGATCACCCTCCACGACGCCGCACTCATCGTCGCCGACACGGGGCCCGGCCTGCCCTCCAGTATCGATCCACAGCTGTTCCAGCGCTTCGTGCCCGGTAGCGTGCACAGCGGCGAGGGGCTGGGGTTGTCGATCGTGCAGCGCATCGTCGAGCACCTGGGTTGGAGGATGACGGTGCATTCATCGCAGCAGGGATGCCGGTTCAGCCTGGAGTGGCCCCTCTGACGATTTCCTGACGCACGCGTGCACATGCTGGGGATTGCTCACTTCACGGCGGAAACCGCATGCAGCACCCCAAGGACAGCGGCAAGTACCCGCACGGGAAGACCGGCCTGAGCCGCATCTTCCACACCCTCATCCATTCGCGCGATGGATTCGTCGCCACCTTCCGCGGCGAGGCAGCCTTTCGCCAGCTGCTGCTTCTGCACGCGCTGTTGATCATTGCAGCGTTCGTACTGGACATCAGCGCGGTCGAGCGCGCGATAGTGCTTGCGGTCTGCTTCATCAGCCTGCTGGTGGAACTGCTCAACTCGGCGATCGAAGCGGTGGTTGATCGCATCTCCCTGGAACAGCATCCACTGTCAAAGAACGCCAAGGATATGGGCAGCGCCGCGCAGACCACCGCACTGTTGATGGTGGGCGCGGTGTGGGGCGTCATCCTGCTGGGCTAGTCCGCCCAACCTGACAACTTCCTGATAAAGCGGTTTCGATACTGCGCGCACTCCCGCTCCACGGAACCTGCTCGTGCGTCAATGCCGCCGTTTTCCACGGCCCCATCCGATCGTTCTGGTCTGGGCCGTCGCACTGTTCTTCACCACGATTGGAAACATCGCCCTCTGGAAGACGCTGTGGGGGCTGGTCGACCTCAACAGCGTGCGCAGCGTGCTGTTCCTGGCCAGCCTGCCGGTGGTGCTGTTCTGCCTGTTCAACCTGTTGCTGACGCCACTGCTGGCACTGCCGTTCCTGCGCAGGCCGCTGCTGGTGCTGCTCGTTGTCGTCAGCGCCGCCTGCAGCTACTTCATGCTGCACTACAACGTGCTGATCGATCGCAGCATGGTGCAGAACGTGTTCGAGACCAACCAGGCCGAACTGAACGCCTATCTGTCGCTGCCACTACTGTTGACCCTGCTGGCGCTGGGCGTGCTGCCTGCTGCCGGGCTCGCCCTGGTGCGCACCACCAGCGGGGCCGGCTCGATACGTTCGCTGCTGGTGTGGCCGGCCAGCGCTCTGGCGTCATTGCTGGTACTGCTGGCAATCGGCTTCGCGTTCTACAAGGACTACTCCTCGCTGCTGCGCAACAACCGCTATCTCCGTGACCAGGTGCTGCCGTTGAATGTCGTGCGCCATACCCACGGTTATCTGAAAGGCCTCTACAGCGCCCTCCAGCAACCCTTGCGCCCGATCGGCATGGACGCACGGCGCGTACCGGGCCCGCGTCCGAAGCTGGTGGTCATGGTCGTCGGCGAGACCGCGCGATCACAGAACTTCCAGCTCAACGGCTACCCACGCGCGACCAATCCCCGGCTATCGCGCAAGGAAGGCGTCATCAGCTTCAGTGATGTTTCCTCATGCGGAACCGCAACGGCGATCTCGGTGCCGTGCATGTTCTCGCAGATGACCCGCCGCCAGTATGACGATGTACGCGCAGCGACCGAGGAGAACGTGCTCGACATCCTGCAGCGCACCGGCATCAGCGTGCTCTGGCGCAACAACAACAACGGGGGCTGCAAAGGCGTGTGCGAACGCGTGCCGACCGAGGACATGCCCGCGCTGAAGGTGGCCGGCCAATGTGTCAATGCCGACGGCACCTGCTATGACGAGGTGCTGCTGCATCAGCTCGGTACACGCATTGACGCCATGAACGGTGACGCCCTGGTCGTGCTGCACCAGCTTGGCAGCCACGGCCCGACCTACTTCGAACGCTACCCGGCACAGTCGCGGGCATTCAGTCCGACCTGCGACAGCAACCAGATCCAGCAGTGCAGCAACGAGGCGCTGGTCAACACCTATGACAACACCCTGGTCCACACCGACCGCATGCTTGGCAGGACCATCGACCTGCTGCAGGGCTATTCGGACCAGCGTGATGTCGCGCTGATCTATGTGTCCGACCATGGCGAGTCGCTCGGCGAACGTGGCATGTACCTTCACGGCACGCCTTACTTCATCGCGCCGCGCGAGCAGACCCAGGTGCCGATGGTGATGTGGTTCTCACCGGAGTTCAGCCGCAACGCGGGCGTGGACCTGGCCTGCCTGCGCGGGAATGCCCTGCACCGGGCGCACAGCCACGACAATGTCTTCCACTCACTGCTGGGCCTGTTCGGGGTCAACACCACGGTGTACCAGCCCGATCTGGATGTCTTCGCCGGCTGCCGCGCGTCGGCTTCGCCGGCTGTGGCCACCTCGCCAGCCAAAGAACGGCGCCGGTTGATGCCGGTCGCTGCCCGCAACGTGGCGCGTTACTGCGCCGCCAGGGCGAAATCCAGGCCCGCACACACCGCCGCCACCTGGGCGTCGTTGCATTCCTGCGGGTTGGTGCGCGGGCTGTCCGGGTAGACCTCGGTGGTGGTGGCAAAGCGCGCGTCGGTGAAGCCGGCGCAGGCGCCGATCGAGCGCGACTCACCCCACACCACGCCCGGCGACTGCAGCGGCAGGCCGACCAGGTTGCCCTCGGCGTCGGCCGGGGCGATATGGGTGACTGGCGCGACCGCGGCGATCAGGGCCTTCTGGAACTCGGCCTGCGGATCCTCGCTGTTGCCGATCACGTAGAAGCCATCCGGAATGGTGTCGCGCTCGAACGGCTTGCCGTCGCGGGCGCAGCGCGCCGGATCGAACTCGTGCAGGTCGCTGTCGGTGGTCTCGTGCAGGTCCAGGTGCACCAGCAGGTTCGGTTTGCGCTCGGCCACCCAGGCCATCAGCGCGGCCGCTTCCTCGATCTGGCCGCCGTCACGGAAGCTGCGGTTGGGATCGATGGCATCCGGGTTCCAGCGCTGGATGCGCTCGTAGCCCCACGGGCTGACGCACGGTGCCACGATCAGGTTCAGCCGGCCCAGGTAACGCTCAGCCTGCTGTTCCAGGAACTGCAGGGCGCCATGCACGCCGCTGGTCTCGTAGCCATGCACGCCACCCGTGATCAGTGCGGTCGGCAGCGCCGGGTTCCAGTCGTGGTTGACCACGGCGAACAGCGGGTAATGGTCCGGCGCATAGTCCAGCTGGCCGTACTGGATCACATCGAAGCTGTCGTCCAGGCGCTCGAGCGCTGCCACCACGTCATCGTGGTAGCTGCGCTGGCGCTGCTGGCGGGCCCGCCACTGTGCGCGTTCCGCGTCGCCCCAGGGCTGTCCGGGGGTGCCGATCGGGTAGAACTGCGCAACGGTCATTGGGGAACTCCAGGGGTCGAACGGATGGGTGCAGCCGGACATTCTAAGCCTTGTCGCGCCTGCGGGCGCCCCCGCCCGGCCCCGCCTTCATCCAGGCCGGGTCATCTGGTTGTAAAATCAACGGTTTTTGGCCCCTCACCCCTTGATGGCGAAAGCAGCGCAGCCGGTCCTGGGTGGACCGGAATTCCTCCGCCTGCTCGCCCGTCTCAGCGACGGCGCGATGCCGGCCAGCAGTCCCGCCCTGACCGATCGCCTCGGCCAGTGGGTGGACTGGAGCCGTGCCGTGGCCCTGTCCGGGGCGCTCGGCGGACGCCTGCCCGAGCCCGGTGAAGCCGCCGAGGCGGTCGAGGATGTGCTGGCCGACTGCGCGCAGGCGCACGCCAGCCTGCTGGCCTCGATCAGTGAGGACGCCGAGGCCGAGCGCCTGCTGGATCTGGCCGAAGCTGCCGCTGCACCCAACTTCGCCTCCCTGCGCCAGCGCTATCGGGTACTGCAGCAGGCCATCCAGACCGCCACCGGGCTCCTGCGCGGCCGCCTGCGCGACCAGCTGGTGCAGGTTTCGCCCGAGCTGGCGCGGCTGGCCGAGGTCGATGCGGTGATGGAACAGACCCTCACCCCGCGCGAGCACAGCCTGCTGACCACTGCGCCGGCCGTGCTCGGTGCCCGTTTTGAACGCGTGCACGGCCAGCCCGGCTGGCGCGCGGCCTTCCGCCATGACATGCGCACCCTGCTGCTCGCCGAGCTGCAGCTGCGCTTCCACCCGATCGAAGGGCTGCAAGACGCCCTGCGCTCCCACTGACCGGAACACCATGTCCAGAACTGCTTTCCATGTCGTTGTTTTCCTTGTCGGCCTGCTGGCCGTGTGCTGGATCGGCATTGGCTATGTTTCGGTGCATCCGCTGGGTGCAGCGGTGGCGGCGATCATCGCGGCCTGCTACATCGCCGGTGGCGTGGAGCTGTACCGCTACCGCCAGGCCAGCAACGGCCTGCGCAGCGCACTGAACGACCTGTCCAGCGCGAAGGAGAGCCTCGCTCCCTGGCTGGAGCGCGTACCGGTAGGCCTGCGCAACGCCGTGCGCCTGCGCGTGGAAGGCGAGCGTACCGCCCTGCCCGCTCCGGTGCTGACCCCTTACCTGGTCGGCCTGCTGGTGCTGCTGGGCATGCTCGGCACCCTGCTGGGCATGATGGACACGCTGCGTGGCACCGGACTGGCCCTGCAGAGCGCGACCGACATGGCCGCGATCCGCGGCTCGCTGGCCTCGCCGGTGCAGGGTCTGGCGGTGGCATTCGGCACCTCGATCGCCGGTGTGGCCAGCTCGGCCATGCTCGGCCTGCTGGCGGCGCTGCTGCGTCGTGACCGCCTGCAGGCCGTGCAGCAGCTGGATCGCGCCATTTCCGGCGACCTGCATCCGTACTCGCAGGCCTGGCAGCGCGCCGAGTCGCTGCGCCTGCTGCAGGCACAGTCCGCGGCGCTGCCGGCGCTGGTCGACCGCCTGCAGGCGATGACCAGCACCTTTGAACAGCACAGTGCGGCCGCCAATGAGCGCCTGCTGGCCGGCCAGGCCGAGTTCCTGACCCAGAGCCAGGCACTGCAGGAACGCCTGGCGGTCTCGCTGCAGCAGTCGCTGCGCGAAGGAGCTGAAGCCAGCGCCGCCGCCATCGGTGGCGCGCTGCAGCCGATGGCCGAGACCACCCTAGCTGGCCTGGCCCATCACGGCGAAGCACTGCATGCCCGCGTCGAGCAGGCCGTGCAGCAGCAGCTGGCCGGCCTGAGCGACGGTTTCGAGCGCAGCCGCGTCGCAACCGAGGCCAGCTGGGCCAAGGTGGTGAGTGAACAGACCCAGGCACAGCAGGCACTGGTGAGCGACCTGCGCCAGCACCTGCAGGCCTTCAGCGATGGCCAGGCCACGCATGCCGAAGCGCTGGTCACACGTATCGGCGAGCGCCTGCAGGCCGATGCACAGGACAATGCGGAGGCCTTGCGTGCTGCCGCCGAACAGCAGCAGGCCCTGAATACTGCGCTGGTCGAACGTCAGCAGCAGGCGTTGATCGCCGCCAGCGAGCATCTGGACGCGCGTGCGCAGGCGCTGCTGCAGGCACTGGAGCAGCAGCACAGCGCCAGCCAGTCGCTGCTGCAGGATCATGAAGCGCAGCGCTCGCAGCAGTGGCAGGCCGCGCAGGCCAGCGCCGCGACCGCGCACGCCGAACTGCAGGCCAGCCTGGACAGCCGCGAGCAGCAACGCCAGGCCCGCTGGGACGCGGTCAGCGCCGAGTTGCAGCAGGCCCACGCCGCCCTGCAGGCGCAGCTGCAGGCCGGCGACGAACAGCGCCTGCAGCGCTGGAGCGATGCTCTGCAGCACGTTTCCACCGAGCTGGCCGAGCGCCTGCAGGCCAATGGCGAACGCCTGGCCGCGCAGCAGCAGCGCGTCTGCGACACGCTGGCGGAGACCGCACAGCAGATCGGCGAGAATGGTCGCGCACAGGCCAGCGCCACGCTGGCCGAAGTGTCCACCGTGCTGCAGACCGCCGCCGCCGCGCCCAAGGCCGCAGCCGACGTCATCAACGAGCTGCGCAGCACGCTGTCCGAGAGCCTGGTGCGTGACAACGCGATGCTGGAGGAGCGCGGACGCCTGCTGGCCACCGTGCAGACCCTGCTGGATGCGATCAACCATGCCTCGCACGAACAGCGCACCGCTGTGGACGCACTGGTCGGTGGCTCGGCCGAGTTGCTGGAACGCGTTGGCAACCGCTTCACCGACCATATCGCCGCCGAGACCGGAAAGCTGGACGGTATCGCCGCAGCGCTCCACGACAGCGCCGGTGAAGTCGGCCAGCTGGCCAGCAGCTTCGGCGAAGCGGTCGCGCAGTTCGGCAGCGCCTCCACCGAGCTGTCCGGCCGCCTGGAACAGATTGGCGGCGCACTGGACGCCTCGCTGGCCCGCAGCGACGAGCAGCTGGCCTACTACGTGGCGCAGGCGCGCGAGGTGGTCGACCTCAGCCTGCTGTCGCAGAAGCAGGTGATGGAAGAACTGCAGCAGCTGGCCGCGCGCCGCGGCAAGGCCGGCAGCGCATGAGCGACGAGCTGGAGGTCGATGGCGGCTCGCATGCCCCGATCTGGGCCGCCTTCGGCGACCTGATGTCGGTGCTGCTGGGCGCGTTCGTGCTGATACTGGTCGGTGTGGTCGCGGTGCAGCTGGAGCTGTCGCAGCGGCTGGACCAGGAAGTGAAGCAGCGCCAGGCCGAAGCCAAGCGCCTGCAGACACTGGAGCAGGCACTGGCTGGCCCGCTGGCCGCCGGTCGCGTGACCCTGGTCGATGGACGCATCGGCATCAGCGGCAGCGTGCTGTTCGCGCTGAACTCCGACCAGCTGCAGCCGGAAGGCCAGGAGCTGCTGCGCAGCCTGGCCGCGCCGCTGGCCGCCTACCTGGGCAGCCGCGAAGAAATCCTGATGGTCAGCGGCTTCACCGATGACGCGCCGGTACGCGAAGGCAACCGGCGTTTCGCCGACAACTGGGAGCTGTCCGCGCAGCGCTCGCTGACCGTGACCCGCACCCTGATCGCCGATGGCGTACCGGCTGACGCCGTGTTCGCCGCCGCGTTCGGCAGCGAGCAGCCGGTCAGTTCCAATGCCAATGAGGAAGGCCGCGCACGCAACCGCCGCGTGGAAATCGCGCCGATTCCCAAGCCCAAGGCTCCGGATGCCAAGTAAGCCGCCAGCGCTCGAAGGCCTGCGCGCACTGGTGCGCGACCTCGATGCGGGGTCGCGCTCGCTGCCGCATTACCCGCAGGTGCCGATGCTGCAGCAGGTGCAGCGCGAGTGGTCGGAGCTGCGCAGTGAACTGCAGGTGCGCCGCTCACTGCGCACCGAGGCCCCGGCCGACGGCGGCCCGCTGAACTCGGCGGTGCTGGTGCAGCGCATGCTGGACACGATGCAGGCCACCAGCCCCGGCTACCTGCGGCACTTCATCGACTATGTGGATACGTTGTCGTGGCTGCAGGCGCTGCAGGACGGCGCCGCCAGCGGTGCAGATACCGCGAAGCCGAAGCGGACACGCAAGCCGCGCTGAACATTCACTGGTAGTGCCGGCCGCTGGCCGGCAGCCATGCATCTCCGCGCAGGTCATGAGGTTGCCGGCCATCGGCCGGCACTACCACCGAGGGTGCTCAGTGCGCCGGAACGCAATCTGCGCTGCGCTTCGCCTTTGCTGTGGTAGTGCCGGCCGCTGGCCGGCATCACAACCAGGCCGACCATCGCCGACGCGCGCGAAAGCGGCGCTGAACAGCGAATGGCCGTGCTGAACATTCACTGGTAGTGCCGGCCGCTGGCCGGCATCACAACCAGACCGACCACGCATACGGATACTCACCAATCTGCCCAGCAATACCGGCGCGTACCGGATTCCCCAGGATGTACAGCGCCTGTCGCGCCAGCGACTCCTCGGCCCTCACTGCGTGATCGAAGTAACCAGGCTGCCAGACCGTACATCGACGCCCCACCAAGCGATTCAGCGCAAGCGCGCTCGACGATTTCATCCGGCGCGCGATGTCGGGAAGGTGAGCTGCGCGCAGCTCGAACATCCAGTGGACGTGATCCGGCATGACGACCCATGCGTGTGACTGTACGAGCCCGCGCTGTTCGATGTAGTGGAACTGGTCGATTACACATGCTGCTGCAGCTTCGCTTTCAAAGAGCCGGCGGCGCTGGTGTGTCGTGGTTGTCAGAACGTAGGACTGACCGATGATCGAGTGACGGCCCAGACGGAGGCGATGGCTGCTCATGCGCCATGATGGGTCGATCATTGGGCGTTGGCTGTCGGGCCATGCCTCGATGGAGGTTGGGAGATGTCTGAAGTTGAATGAGGTTGCCGGCCAGCGGCCGGCACTACCGGGGCTATGGATTGCCGGCCAGCGGCCGGCACTACCGGGACTATGGATTGCCGGCCAGCGGCCGGCACTACCGGGACTATGGATTGCCGACCAGCGGCCGGCACTACCACTGCCGGCAGGCGGCCGTCGGGGCTCAGCCGCGTAGGGTGGCGCCGCCGTCGACGTACAGATCACTCATCGCCACATGCCCGGCCTGGTCGGAGAGCAGGAACATCACTGAGTGCGCAATGTCCTCGGGGGTGGCCAGCTTGCGCAGTGGAATGCCGGCCTTGTAGGTCTCCGGGCTGCCGGCGATTACCCGCTCGGCACCGCGCTCGTCCTGCCACATGCCGGTCTGCATCGGGGTCAACGTGGACCCCGGGGCGACGATGTTGCAGCGGATGCCCAGCGGCGCCAGCTCCAGCCCGAGGCAGCGGGTGAACATGGTGGCGGCGGCCTTGGACGCGGCATAGGCGGCCATGCCGTGCCGCGGCACGCCGGCGGCATTCGAACTGACGGTAATGATCGCGCCCCGCTGGCGCGGCGACATCACCCGCGCCAAGGCACGCCCAACGTGGAATACGCCATCGGCGTTGACCGCGAACACTCGGCGCCAGTCGGCGTCGCCGGTCTCGGCGACGCTGCCCACGTGCAGCACGCCGGCCACGCTGGCCGCCAGCGTGATCGGCCCGATGCTGGATTCGACCTGATCCACCAGGGCGTCCACCGCTGCGCTGTCGGTCACGTCGAGTGCGAACGACCTGACCCGCGTATCGGCCACGTGTGGCGCCTCACGATCGGTCGCCACCACCGTGCAGCCGGCCTCGGCCAACAGCCGTACCAGTGCCTCGCCGATGCCGCCGGCGGCACCGGTCACCAACGCCACGCGGCCTTCAAAGCCAGTCAACTGCATGTCGCGATCTCCTGTTGCTCATCCCATTGGCGCAGTCGCGCCGACAACCACGGCGCCAGCTTCGCCACCGCATCGCGGCCGGTCAGCTCGGCGTGCAGGAACGGCAGTTCCAGCGCCTGCACCTTGCGCGCGTGGGTCCGCCACAACGCCGACTGCAGCTGCGGCCGCGCGTGGTGATCCCGGCCCGCGCGGACGTGCACCAGCGTGCCGTCGAACGGTTGGTGGATGTGTTCGCGGATCAATCGATTGGTGCCGGTCACCGCGCGCACCACGCCATCGAGCACCACATCCGGCAGGCTGCCGAGTGCACTACCGCCACGTCGCAGGAACGCGAGAATGCGTTCACGGCTGTCCAGTTCCGGATGCGCATCCGGGTCATGACCGGCAATCGCCAGCAGTGCCCGCAATGCAGCGATGGCATCGGGTTCCGGCTCGGCCCGCCAGCACTCGCTGGGATAAGCGTCCAGCAGCACCAGCTCGCCTACCTCGCGGCCGATCTCGTGGAGGCGCACCGCCATCGCCTGGGCGAGGATGCCACCCACCGACCAGCCCAGCAGATGCACCGGCCCCTTCGGCTGCAGTGCGACCACGCGCTGTACGTAGTCGTTGGCCATCGCCTCGATGCTGCTTGGCAGCGGCAGCCGCGCGTCCAGGGCCGGCGACTGCAGGCCATACACCGGGCGTGCCGGCTGCAGTGCCCGGGCCAGGGTGCGGTAGTTCCAGGCGATGCCCCCGGCCGGGTGCAGCACGAACAGCGGCGTGGGCCCGGCAGCGTCGGTCGCGGCCAGCGCGATCACTGGCCCCAGTGCGTGATCGGCCAGCGCGGGCGGCTCGGCAATGCGAACTGCCAGCGCGGCCACGGTGGGCTGGGCAAACAAGGCACCCAGACCCAGATCACAGCGCCAGCGCTGCTCGATCGCCAGCAGCAGGTGCACCGCCGACAGCGAGTCACCGCCGAGACTGAAGAAGTCCGCATCCACCGCCACCGGCGCCTCACGCCCAAGCGCCTGTGCGAACAGCAACGCCAGCTCCTGTTCCAACGGCGTGCGTGGCGCCAAGCCGGCAACTTCAAGTTGCGGTGGCTTCGGCAACGCGTTGCGATCGAGCTTGCCGTTGGCGGTTACCGGCCAGTGGTCCACGCCGACAAACGCCGAGGGCACCATGTAGTCCGGCACGCGCGTGGCCAGGTGGCTGCGCAGCATTACGGCATCGGCAAGCGCGGTTGGCACATAGGCCACCAGCCGGGCATCGCCGGGCGCATCCTGGCGCAGCAGCACTTCCACGCGCTCCATGCCAGGCAGTTCGCGCAGTGCCGCCTCGATCTCGCCCAGCTCGATGCGCAGGCCGCGCAGTTTCACCTGGTGGTCGCTGCGGCCCAGGTACTCCACCGCACCATCGCGCCGCCAGCGTGCCACGTCTCCGGTGCGGTAGATACGCTCGCCCGGCAGGAAAGGATCGGCAAGGAAGCGCTCGGTAGTCAGGTCATCGCGACCGAGATAGCCACGTGCCAGTTGCACGCCACCCAGGTAGAGGTCACCGGCCACGCCTATCGGCACCGGCTGCATCCGCGCGTCCAGCACGTACAGGCGGGTATTCCAGACCGGGAACCCGATCGGCACCGGCCGCGAGCGATCCTGCGCCGACGCCGGCCAGTAGCTGACATCCACTGCGGCCTCGGTCGGGCCATACAGGTTATGCAGCTCGGCCTGCACGCGCCCATGGAAACGATCGCGCAGCGATGCGTCCAGCGCCTCACCGCTGGTGAACACCCGGCGCAGCTGCAGCCCTGCCGAAGCCGGCGCAGCGAGGAAGGCATCGAGCATCGACGGCACGAAATGCGCCGTGGTGATCCCATGCCCACGGATCAAGCGCGCCAGTTCGGTGGGATCGCGATGCGCGTCAGGTCCGGCGACCATCAGGGTGGCCCCACACAGCAGCGGCAGGAAGAACTCCCAGACCGAGACATCGAAGGTGGCCGGGGTCTTCTGCAGCACGCGGTCATCGGCGCGGATGCCGTAGTGCTCGCGCATCCACAGCAGGCGGTTGACGATGGCACGGTGTTCGATGACCACGCCCTTCGGCTCTCCGGTCGAACCGGAGGTGTAGATCACATAGGCCGCATCGCTGGGCGCCGGATCGGCCCATGGCGCGGCGAAGCTCAGCGCGGTCCACTGTTCCGGCGCGAGCATCGGTACGCCAGCCATGCGCGCCGAATCCTCGGCCGCAGCCAGTACGCACACAGGCTGTGCCGAGGCGAGAATACGCGCCAGTCGCTCATCGGGATGGGCAAGGTCCAGCGGAAGATAGGCCGCGCCTGCGCGCAGCACCGCGACCAGCGCGATCACCAGCTCCAGCGAGCGCGGCAATGCCACCGCCACCACGCTGCCCGGGCCGACATCCATCGCCCGCAGCTGCGCCGCCAGCGCGAAACTGCGCGCTTCCAGCGTTGCGTAATCCAAAGCAGCGTCGCCGAACACCAGCGCAGGCGCGTGTGGGTCCCGATCCATGCCCTGCTGTAGCAGCTCGACCAGGGTCGTCTCCGGCAGCGCGTGCGCGGTGGCGTTGAATTCCTGCAGCACCTGCTGCGCCTCCTCGGGCGTCGCAAGGGGCACGGCTGCGATATCGTCAGCCTGCAGCGCCGCCGATACGAAATGCAGCAGCCGCGCTGCGTGCGCCTCGACATCCTCGCGACTGTACAGCGCGGGATTGGCCTCGATTTCCAGATCCAGCAGCGACTGGCCATCGCCACGGAAGCCCAGCGTCAGGTCATCCACCGGCCCGGTGCACAGCACCTCCAGCGTCGCCTGCACGCCGGCCAGCGCCAGCGGCTTGTAGAACGGCTGCACATTCACCAACGGGCCATGCAGGCGCTGCTGCGCTCCGACCAGGCCGAGGTCCCGGCGCAGCTGCTCACCGCGGTAACGGCCGTGCTTGCGCCCCTGGCTGAGCTTCCGGCCCAGGCCGCGGGTGAAGGCCTCGACGCTGCCCTCGCCGGCCGCTACGCGCAGCGGCAACACATTCATCACCATCGCCGGCACCCGCGCCGACGCGTTGCCGAGCCGCCCCATGGAGGGCACGCCCAGCACCACTTCATCGGCCGCGCTCATCCGCCGCAGGTACTCGGCCGACAACGCGGCCAGCACATCCGGCCAGGGCTGCAGCCAACGCACCGAGGCCTGCAGCAGCTGCTCACGGAAGGCCGCATCGAGCGGCTGCACCCAGCGCAGCGCGTCGTCACTGGCCGCGAGCGTGCCGGCCAGGCCCACGCCTGCCGGTGCGCCCTGCATGTGCTCACGCCACCACTGCCCGGCCAGCGCGCGGCGCGGATCGGCACGATAAGCGGCATCATCGGCCAGCACGCCCGCCAGCCCCGGCAGTGGCTCACCCATGCGGCCGGCGTACAACGCGCACACGCGATCGGTGAACAGCGCCATGCCATAGCCATCAGCCGCCAGATGATGCACCCGCAGGTACCAGACCCAGCGCTGCCCGCCCAGCTCAAGCAGCATCTGTTGGCTGATCCGGTCGCGGGCGGGGTCGACCGGGCTCAGCCGGTCGGCGTGCATCAGGCTGCGTGCCGCAGCGGCAGCATCCGCTTCGGCGGAAACATCACGCACCGAAAGCAGCGGCACGTGTGCCGGGTCGTACCACTGCAGCGGCTGGCCATCGGCCCCTTCGGCAAAGCGCAGCGCAAAGGCCTGGGCTTCGAACGCAGCCTGGTCTGCCGCTGCAACGAACGCGGTCACGTCCAGCGGGCCATCGATCCACACCGCGTGCGCGGTATTGAATGACGGATTGTCCGGCGCCAGCCGCTGTGCAAACCACAGTCCGGTCTGGGCCTCGGTCAATGCCACCGGCGTGGCCAGCGCAGCGGCGTTCATGCGTTCTGCGCGGCCTGCAGCGTCTGCACCACGTTCCACCATTGGCGCAGCGTGGTGTGCTCGGCCAACTGCGAGAACTCAATCGGCAGGCCGGTGTTGCCCCAGGCCAGGACCAGGCCGAGCATGCGCATCGAGTCCAGGTCCAGGTCGATCAGGTTGTCGTCGTCACCGATCTCGGCCGGCGTACATTCCAGAACGCGCGCCACGTCGGCACGCATCCGCTCCAGATCCAGCATCTCAGCGGTGGCAGCCATCACAGCACCTCCAGCAACTGGTCGGTGGTCATCGGCACGCCACAGGTGCGTGCGATCCAATGCAGCGCCTGATCGTGATCGGCGCGCGAGAAGTCCGCCACGGCATCGGCGGCGATGAAGGCCTCGATATCACGCTGGAACGCTTCGACCACGGTCGCGGTGCAGCCGATATGGGCGTACACGCCGGTCACCAGCAACTGGTCGCGGCCACGCACCCGCATCAGCGTCTCCAGGTTGCTGCGCTGGAACGCGCTGTAACGGTGCTTCACCAGCACGTGCTCGCCCGGCTGCGGTGCCAGCGCGTCGATGATCGGTTCATGGTCGGCGCTGCGGCGCATGCCCGGTCCCCACAGGTCGGCCTGCAGGCCACGGTCACGGCGATCCTGGTCGCCATGCTGGGCGGTGTAGAACACCGGAATACCGCGCGCGCGGCAATGCGCCAGCAGGCGTGCGATGTTGTCCACGGCCGGCCGCAGCGGTGCATTGCCGGCGTCGAATGCGGCCAGGAAGTAGCGCTGCATGTCGTGCACCAGCAAGGCGACACGATCGCGCTGCGGGCGCCACGGGCCGCGTGCCTGCGGCAGTTCGGCGGCGGTCGGCAAGGGGTAATCGGTGATACGGGGCAGCGCCATCAGCGCGTTCCTCCTGTCTGTTGCAGATGACGCGCACGCAACTGCGCGCGCAGTTCGCGGCGGCTGATCTTGCCGACCGCGGTGGTATCGAAACTGTCGACGAACACGACCTGGTCGGGCACCTTGAACGCGGCCAGGCCGCGCCCGCGCATCCAGGACTTCAGCGCCGGCGCCTTGAACGGCTCGCCCTGCGGAATCACGAAGGCGCAGCTGCGCTCGCCCAGGTACTCATCGGGAATGGAGACCACGGCGGCGTCGAACACACCGGGGTGGGCCAGCAGGTGATCTTCGATCTCTTCGGCGGAGATCTTCTCTCCGGCACGGTTGATGTGGTCACCGGCGCGGCCCTGCACCACCAGGTAGCCTCCGGGCAGCTGCTGCACACGGTCGCCGGTACGATAGAAGCCGTCGTCGGTGAACGAGCGCGCATTGGCCACCGCGTCGTTGTGGTAGCCGCGGATGGTGTACGGCCCACGGGTGAGCAGATGCCCTACCTCGCCTTCGGCCACCGGCTGGTCATGGTCATCGACCACGCGCACTTCATCATCCGGACTGATCGGCCGGCCCTGGCAGACCACGATCAGTTCCTCCGGGTCATCCAGCCGTGTGTAGTTGACCAGGCCTTCGGCCATGCCGAACACCTGCTGCAGCGTGCAGCCAAGGCCATCGATCACCCGTCGTGCGGCTTCCGGCACCAGTTTGGCGCCGCCTACCTGCAGTACCTGCAGGCTGGACAGGTCATGCTTGCTGGTGGCGGCGGCCTGTGCCCACAGCAACGCCAGCGGCGGCACCAGCCCGCAGCAGGTCACCTGCTCGCGGGCGATCAGCGGGAAGGCCGCATCCGGACCGGGGCCGGGACTGAGCACCACGCGGGCGCCGGCATACAGTGCGCCGAAGAAGCCCGGCGAACTCATCGGGAAATTGTGCGCGGCCGGCAGCGCGACCAGATAGACGCTGTCGCGGTCGATGCCGCAGAGGTCATTGCTGGCGCGGAACGAGTAGATGTAGTCGTCGTGGGTACGCGGAATCAGCTTGGACAGCCCGGTGCTGCCTCCGGATATCTGCAGGAACGCCACCGACTGCGGGTCCGGATCGGACGGCAGCTGGCTGCGATCGCCCTGCAGTGCCTCCAGCGCGATGAACTCCGCCGCATCGCCGTCGATCACCACATGGCGAACCGCCGGCACTTCGGCCTGCAGCGCCCTTGCCAACCCGCGATGATCGAAGCCATCGTGCAGTGCGGTGGTGATGTAGGCACTGGCTTCCGCCTTGCTGGCGAAGTGGACCAGCTCGGTGATGCGGTGCGCCGGCAACGCATACACCGGCACCAGGCCGGCGCGGAACAGGCCGCAGACCGTGGTGATGAACCCGGCGGTATTGCCCAGCTGCACCAGCACCCGTTCGCCAGGCTGCAGGCCGAGCGCCAGCAGGCCCGCACCGATGCGGCCTGCCTCATGCCACAGCTGCGCATAGCTCAGGCGTACGTCGCCGGCGACCACCGCGATGTCATCGGCATAGCGTTCTGCACGCTCGCGCAGGAAACCCGGGAAGGTCTCGCCACGCCAGTGACCGGCTTCGCGATAGCGCGCCACCAGCGTGTCGGGCCACACCTGCTGCAGCGGCAGGCGGGAAGAGTCAGTGGAGGTACTCATGCGGCAGGCTCGATGGCGGGCGCGGATTCATGGACACCCAGCGCGTTCAACAGGGCAGCGAACTTCGCTGCGGTTTCGGCCACCTCGGCCTCGGGGTGTGACTCGGCGACGATGCCGGCACCGGCATACAGGCGCAGCTGCCTGCCCTGCAGGCGCGCGCAGCGGATCGCCACGTACCAGTCGCCGTCACCCTGCGCGTCCAACCAGCCCACGGCACCGGCGTAGAAGCCGCGCGGCACCGGTTCCAGCTCGCGGATGCGCTGCAGCGCCGCCAACCGTGGCGTACCGCAGACTGCCGGCGTGGGGTGCAGCTGCGCCAGCAGTTCGGCGGCAGACGTCTGCGGATCCTTCAGGGTGGCGTGGATGCGGGTGCCCAGGTGCCACATGCTGGCGGTGGCATGCAGCACCGGGCGCGGCTGCGCATCGATGTGGCTGCAGTACGGTGCCAAGCCCTCGACGATGGCCTCGACCACGTGGCGATGCTCGTCGTGGTCCTTGGCCGAGGCCAGCAGCGCCTGCGCGGCGCGCTCGTCCTCGGCGGCATCGGCACTGCGCCGCGCGGAACCCGCCAGCGGATGCGACAACAACTCGGCGCCGCGCTTGCGCAGCAGCAGTTCCGGCGTCGCCCCCACCAGCCAGGCCGGTGCCTGGCCCAGCTCCACCGGCAACGGCACCGCGTAGGTCGCCACCGACGGATCTGCGCCCAGGCGTGCCAGCAGCACGTCCGGAGACAGCGCCTGGCGGGTGCGTGCCAGCAGGCTGCGCGCCAGCACCACCTTCTGGAGGTTCAGTTCGGGCGCGCGCAGTACCTGCACCGCCGCTGCAACCGCTGACGCATAGTCCTGCGGCGCAGGCTCGGCCTTCAGGGAACCGTCCAGCGGCGGTGCGGCCTGCGGCTGCAGTGCCAGCGCCGGCAGCAAGCGCTCGGGCTGGAATAGCGCATCGTCCGCACGCGGTTCGAACGGCACTGCGCCAACCAGCAGGCCCGGGCCGCCACGCTGCCGGGCAAAGAACGCCGAGACGCGTTCTGCCAATGTCGCCAGTGCACCGGCCGGCAGCGTGGCGCGGCAGCCGCGTGCATGCACGTGCTGGCCGGCATGCTGCAGCAGGAACAGCGACGCGTCGTAGGCGCTGTCCAGTGGCGCTGGCGCAGCCTCCGGCCACGCGCCCTGCATCAGGGAATCGTTCATGGGGTCTCCTTCATCCGATGCGCTGCAGCCAGCGCGCACAGCAACAGCAGCAGCGCACCGACCAGCAGGTAAGGCAGGCTCGGCCCGCCGCGATACAACAGCGTGCCGAGCATCGGCCCGGCCACCATGCCCAGCCCCTGCGCAGCAGCGACGGTGCCGGCGGCGGCGCCCTGCTCGTGCGCCTCCACCGCATCGGCGGCCAGCGCCTGGAACGAGGGGAATACGAAGCCCATGCCAAACGCGGCCAGCGCATACGCCGCCGGCAACTGCCAGGCCTGCTGCACGCCTGCCACCGAGGCAAAGCCAATGCCGGAAATCAGGGCGCCAAGGACGATCCACCGGCGTGGATGCACCTCCAGCTTCATCACCAGCGCCTGCGCCAGGATCAGGCCAACACCAACGGCGGTAAGTGCGATGCCGGCCATGCGTGCACCGGCCGCCGCATCCAGGCCCAAGCGATCAATCGCGAAGAAGCCGACCGTGACCTGCGCGATGGTCACCGAGACCATCGCGATGAACGCTGCCAGCTGCGGCAGGCGCAGGCGCGCGTCGAGACGGCTCATCGGCGCGCGGCGCTGCGCGGAAACACCCACCACCGGCGGCGTGGCCGGCAGCCGCCAGGCCAGCAACGCCAGTGCCAGCAACGGCAGCAGCGCGGCCACGTACAGCGCCAACGACAGGCTCGTATAGGCCAGCCAGCCCGCGGCGGCCGGGCCGAGCACCATGCCCAGCGCGTTGGCGCTACCCAGGCGGGCGAGGAACTTCGCACGTTGGCCGGTCGGTGCCTTGTCGGCGATGAGCGCGGCTGCGGTAGGAGGCACCGCCGCGTAGAACAGGCCGATCAGGCCACGCGCGCCGACCAGCACCAGCACCGACACCAGTACCGGCGGCACCGCCTGCAGGGCGACGTCGATGAACACCGCCAGTGCGATGTAGACCGCCGTATAGGCACTCATCGCCAGGATCAGCACGCGCTTGCGCCCAATGCGGTCGCTGAGCTGGCCCCAGGGGCGCGCGGCCAGCATCCACAACACGCCTGCGGCGGTGACCGACAGGCCGGCATGCCACTCGGACAAGCCGAGCATGCGGACCACCGGGCCGATCACGGCGACGAAGGACATCATCGCCATGGTGCCGATCAGGGCAGCCAACACCAGCGCCGGCAAGCCGGGAACGACGGGACGTGCGTGCATGGAACACCAGCCGTAACAGGAAAGGATGGCCGGGCACGCCTGCGCACCCCGCCCGGCACCGGCCCTGCTCAGGACCGGACGCCACCCTTAAATGATAACGGCTCGTATTTGCATTTGATACCCATTCTCTTGAATGGGCGCGCAACAGTGGGTTCAGCGCATTGCATGCAGGCCGAGCAAGCCACGGCGCTTGAACCACCACTCCAGCGGCAGCGTCACCAGCGGCGGGATGGCTGCCAGCAGCGCCAGCGCACTGGCCCACCACGGCCAGCGCAGGCGCACCGCCGCGAACAGGGTGACTGCCACATAGACCAGGAAGGCCACGCCGTGCAGCGGCCCGAACAGCTTCACCAGCGCCACGTTGGCCATCGGGCCGTACTTCATCCACATGCCGATGAGCAGGCCGGCCCAGGTCACGGCCTCGATGAAAGCGACCGCGGCGAACAGACGTCCGGTCGGGTGCATGGGGGAACGTTGGGTCACGCGGGGCTCCAGCATCGGGGTATCAAATGCGAATGATACGCAGATGCGAACCCCATGTAGAGTCGAGCCGTGCTCGACTGCTGGAGCGTGCCCACCGAGGTGGACAGCTACCGGAGCGTGTGTGGCAGAACGTGCTCCCCGATCTCACGCAGCATCGCGTCCATCGGCCGCCCGTTGTCGACCAGGTTGAACATCACGTGCGCCACGCCCTGCGCACGCACGCGCAGCAGGTAGTCACGCAGGCCATCGCGGCCGACCTTCAGGCCCAGCGGCAGCGGCTCGGCTGGCGCCTGCGGATCGGCCTGCAGGTCCAGCAGCATCGACTGCACGAACGGCTTGGCTGGCCCACCACGCTGCACCAGCGCCTGCTGCCACAGGCCGATGCGCCCTTCCTGCGCGGCCTCCTCGCGGTGATAGGTGGCCCAGCCTTCGGCCTCGCGCGCGATCCACTGCAGGCTCTGCCGCGCGGTACCCACCACCAGCATCGCGATGCGGGTTGCCGGCGCCGGCAGCACGTCGAAGCCACCCGTCGCCTGCAGTACGGCGGTCCGCTCATCGGCCTCCGGTGACAGCGCCGCGCGCAGCAACGTCCAGCGCGCACGGAAGGTCGCCGCCCTGCCCTCCAGATCCTCGCCGAATGCGGCGAACTCTTCGGGGCGGTCCCCCGAACCCAGGCCCAGCACGAACCGTCCGCCGCTGATCCGGTCCAGGCTCAAGGCCGACTTCGCCACCTGCAGCGGCTGCCGCAATGGCAGCACGATGGCCGCGCTGCCGACCACGATGCGTCCGGTCGCGGCAGCCAGCATGCCCAGCCACAGGAACGGGTCATCCAGCGCGCTTGCTGTCGCGTCCGGACCCTGCGGCACCATCAGTGGTACATCACGCGTCCACAATGCGGCAAAGCCCAGATCATCGGCCAGTCGCGCAATGCGCCGCGCCTCATTCGGATCGGCCAGTCCATGCGCGGCGACAGGCGTCATCAGGCCCAGGCTCAGGCCCTGTTGCGGAAACAAGGCAGCGTAAGCAGGATTGAAATCACTCATGCCGCCAGCTTAGCGTGCAGGCCTGCGGCAACGATGACGCGCCGCCCACTACCGGAAGAACACTGCATGCCGACGATCCGCCCTGCCCACGTCGATGACCTGCCTGCGATCAGCGCGGTGTGCCTGGCCGCGTTCACTGCGGCGGTCGCGCCTTCGCTCAGCGCGGCCGGCATCGCCACCTTCGGCAGTGTCGCCGCTGCCGAAGCATTCGGCGCGCGCCTGCACGGTGACAGCCACATCCTGGTGGCCGAGCAGGACGGCCGTGTCGTCGGCGTGATCGAACTGAAGGAGGGCCGGCACCTTGCGATGCTGTTCGTCGATCCCGCCTGCCAGGGCCAGGGCATTGGCCATGCTTTGTTCGAGGCGGTGCTTCCACAGGTGCGCGATCCGGTCCTTACCGTGCGCGCCTCGCTCAATGCGGTACCGACCTACCTGCGCTATGGCTTTGCGCTGGACGGTGACGTCGGCGAGTTCAATGGGTTGGTGTATCAGCAGATGGTGCGGGCAGCGGCCTGAAGGCATGCGCCCGGCGTTGCCCGGCAATGCCGGGTGGGCGTCATGCCCTGCAGCACGCCCGTCATGAGCAAACTGAATCAGCGGGCTCGCCGGCGGTTCCTACAATGGCCTGTCACCCTGCCCTTCGAGATGCTGCCGATGCGCGTCGCGCTTTCCGTGTTGCTGCTGGCTTCGGCGCTGAGCGCCTGCACCCCGGCCCCGGTTTCCACCGCCAACTCCGCCGAGGCACCCGCGCCGGCGTCCGCCATCGCCTGGCGCCAGGGCGATGTGGACGATGCCTTCGCCGAAGCCGCCGACAGCGGCAAGCCGGTGCTGCTGTACTGGGGCGCGGTCTGGTGCCCTCCGTGCAACCAGCTCAAGGCGGGCCTGTTCAAGGACCCGGCCTTCATCGCGCTGACCAGCAAATTCGTTCCCGTCTATCTGGATGGCGACGAGGAAGGTGCGCAGGCCTGGGGCGAGCGCTTCGGCGTACGCGGCTATCCGACCCTGATCGTGCTGGACCCACAGCGCAACGAAATCACCCGCGTGGCCGGCGGCAATGACGCCGCCGAACTGACCCGGGCACTGACCGTTGCCGCAGGCCGCCGCAGTGCTGTTGCCGCCACCCTGGCCACCGCGTTGGCAACGCCGGACCGACTGGCCACCGAAGACTGGCAGGTACTGGGCGACTACGGCTGGGAAGTGGACGCAAACCGCCTGGCCGGCGAGCGCAGGAGCCAGGACGTACTACGCCAGTTGTCCAAGGCCGCACCGGATGCCGCCCTGCAGCGCCGCTTCGCTCTGCTTGCCTTGGCAACGGCCGAAAAACCCGATGCCTCGCCCACCGAAGTACGCGAGCTGCTGCAGGCAGTGCTGGCGCAACCGGGAGAAGTACGCCGCAACCGTGAGTTGCTGGGCTATGCAGGCGTGCAGCTGGTCAAGCAGGCCAGTGCCGGGCCGGCCACCAGCAACACGCTGGGACAGCAGCTGCTGGTCGCACTGGAGCGCGCAGATGCCGAGCGCGGTGATCGCGCGGACGACGCGTTGTCGCGTGCGCTGACCGAAGTATCGCTGGCCCGCCAGCAGCAGCCGAAGGGTGCACTGCCCGCGGCCCTGGTTGAGCGGGTCAAGCAGCGCGTGGCCGCTGCCGATGCCGCCGCCACCGATGCGCATGCGCGCCAGGCCACAATCAGCAGCGCGGTCTATGCCCTGCGTGAGGTCGGCGACGACGCGGGTGCCGAGGCGCTGTTGCTGGCCGAGCTGAAGCGCAGCGAACAGCCCTACTACTACATGCCCGAGCTGGCCGAACTGGCCGAGCAGCGCGGCGACACCGCCGGTGCGCTGGATTGGCTGAAGCGTGCCTACGACGGTGCCCAGGGCCCGGCCACCCGCGTGCAATGGGGCGTGCTGTACGTGGAGGGCCTGCTGAAGCTGGCGCCGGACGATGCACCACGCATCGAGCAGGCCACCGCCTCACTGATCGCCGAATTGGAAGCACAGCCGTCGGGTTACCACCAGCGCACCCGCCAGCGTTTCGAGCGCCTGGCCGGGCAGTTGAAGGCGTGGAGCGGCAAGCACCAGGGCGCGGAGACACTGGCGCGGCTGCAGCAGCGGATGCAGCAGGCGTGCGGTGACCAGGTTGATGGTGCGTGCAAGGATTGGTTGAGTTGAGTTGATGAAGGCGCCGGCGGCTGGTTCGCCTGCCGGCGCTTTTGTTGATCCGTGCGGGAGGGGGCGGGGGCCGCTGGCCAGGACACGCAAAAGCCCCTCCATGGTGCTCGATGGCGCCATCCTTGGCGCCAACGGCCCTGTCCAGCGGCCCCCGCCCCCTCCTGACAGTTTCCTGCGAGCGCGGGCAGCGCAACAGCGCGCCGGTGAGGATTCGAAAAGCGGGTTCTGGTAGTGCCGGCCGCTGGCCGGCAACCCGACCTTCGCTGATTGCCGGCCAGCGCCCGGCACTACCACGTCCCTCCTGCTCCTGCCTTTGACTCCGTCTCCGCGCCAGCGCAGGGAGCTGTCCTGCAGGGGCTGATGGGTCAGCGCAGGACCGTTGGCGCCAAGGATAGCGCCATCGAGCCCCCATGGATGGGTTCACGGCGTGTCCTGCGCTGCCCCATCAGCCCCTGCCTGCCAGGAAGAATCAAGGCGACGAACGCGCACGCATTTCAATCCCGCCCCTTGACCTCAACCAATGTTGAGGTGCGATAACAGTCTCCCCACGGTCAGCCCTCTGGCCTTCCCCACGGAGATTGCTTCAATGTCGTACTCGCTTCCCCCGCTCCCCTACGCCTACGACGCCCTTGAGCCGCATTTCGATGCGCGCACGATGGAGATCCACCACAGCAAGCACCACCAGACCTACGTCAACAACCTCAACGCCGCCATCGAGCAGGCTGGCATCGCCGAGCAGCCGGTCGAGGCGCTGATCGCCAACCTGGATGCCGTGCCCGAGGCCCAGCGTGGCGCGGTCCGCAACAACGGCGGTGGCCACGCCAACCACAGCCTGTTCTGGACCGTACTCAGCACCCACGGTGGTGCACCCGATGATGAGCTGGCCGCCGCCATCGACCGCGATCTTGGCGGCTTCGATGCCTTCAAGGACGCCTTCACCAAGGCGGCGCAGACCCGCTTCGGCAGCGGCTGGGCCTGGCTGACCAGCGATCGCGATGGCCGCCTGCAGGTGGAAAGCAGCGCCAACCAGGACAGCCCGTTGATGGGTGCAGCCGTGGGCCTGTCGGGCAACACCCCGATCCTCGCACTGGATGTCTGGGAACACGCCTACTACCTGCACTACCAGAACCGTCGCCCGGACTACATCGGTGCGTTCTTCAACATCATCAACTGGGCCGAGGTCGGCCGCCGCTACCGCCAGGCCAGGGCCTCATGAGCGGCGAGACACTGCCGTACGCCGGGCCGTGGGCGGGGGTATTCCCCGCCCCGGCCCCGGTGCCGTCGGTCGAGATGCCGCCGCGCGCACTGCGGCGGCTGCTCGGCCACTTTCCTACCGGCGTGGCCATCGTCTGCGCACGCGATGCGCAGGGCAAGCCCATCGGCCTGACCATCAATTCGTTCGTGCCGGTGTCATTGCAGCCGCCCCTGGTGCTGTGGAACCTGGCATTGCACGCGCAGAGCCTGTCCACCTTCCAGCGCGCCACCCGCTTTGCGATCAGCGTGCTGGCGGCCGACCAGGAAGCGCTGGCCCGGCGCTTTGCCGATCCGCAGCTGCGCAACCGCTTCGATGGCCTGGCATTGCTGGATGACGACGAGGACGCCCCACCGCGCATCGCCGGTGCGGTCGCCCATCTCACCTGTACCCGCCACGCACAGTGGCCGGTGGGCGATCACCTGCTGCTGGCCGGCCGCATCATCGACGTGCACGAGAACGGCGGCGCGCCGCTGCTGTTCCATCGCGGCCGCTTCCAGCCCGGCCCGGCCGAGCTGCTGGTGGAGGTGCGCTGATGAACATCGAAGCTCTGGAATGCATGCTCGCCGCCGGCAAGGACGGCGCGCTGCTGCGCTTCGGCCTGGGCAAGGGCTGGCTGGACGCCGGCAATCCGGTGCGCGCGGCCACCCATCTGGGCCGTTGCGTGGTGCTTGATCCGCAGTACTCGGCGGCGTGGAAGCTGCTGGGCAAGGCCTGGCTGGCCAGTGGCCAGCCGCAGGCGGCGCGCGAAGCATGGCAACGCGGCCTGAGCGTGGCCGGCAGCAAGGGCGACCAGCAGGCACGCAAGGAAATGCAGGTGTTCCTGCGACGCCTGGACCGCGAGCAGGCGGACCTGGCGAAAGCGGGCTGAGTCGATCAGCCCGCGTTGGCCGATGCCGGTGCGGACATGATGTCCGACATCGGCAGGCGGCGCGGCTTGCTCGGGAACGCGTGACGCAGGATGCGCCAGACCACCTGGCCGAACTGGCGCGGCAGCGAGCCGTTGTTGTAGTGCTGGCCGTAACGGCGGCAGATGTCCTTCACTTCCTTGGCAATGGCCGCATAGCGGTTGGCCGGCAGGTCCGGGTAGAAGTGGTGCTCGATCTGGTGGCTGAGGTTGCCCGACAGCACGTTGATCAGGAAGCCGCCGCTGATGTTGGACGAACCCCGCAGCTGGCGCAGGTACCAGTGACCGCGCGATTCATTGCGCAGGCATTCCTTCGGGAAGGTTTCCGATTCGGCGGTGAAGTGGCCGCAGAAGATGATCACGTAGGTCCAGATGTTGCGCAGGCCGTTGGCCACCATGTTGCCCAGCATCACGGTGAGGAAGAACGGGCCGGCCAGCAGCGGGAAG
Source organism: Stenotrophomonas sp. YJH_SMC_40 (assembly GCF_059368615.1). NCBI lineage: Bacteria > Pseudomonadati > Pseudomonadota > Gammaproteobacteria > Lysobacterales > Lysobacteraceae > Stenotrophomonas > Stenotrophomonas sp. YJH_SMC_40. Next base: position 401,666 of record NZ_JCAFRX010000005.1, read on the forward strand.
AACACGTAGTCCTTCAGCACCTGGCGGGCCATTTTCCGCGCCACCGGGCGGGTCTGCATCCACATCGCACGGCCGCTGATGCGGCCCTTCAGCCAACGGCCCAGGCGCAGGTCCTGCGCGGCCACGCCCCACTGGAACAGCAGCGCGAAGATCGGTGCGATGATCGGCTGCAGCAGGTAGAACGGCTTCCAGCGCTGTTCCGGGAAGATGCGCAGCAGGCCATAGCCGATGTCATCGTCCATGCCACGCACGTTGGTGTAGGTGTGGTGGCGGAAATTGTGGGTCTTGCGCCAGTTGTCGGCGGTGGCAACGATGTCCCACTCGTAGGTGTTGCCGTTGAGCTTGGGGTCGCCGGTCCAGTCGAACTGGCCATGCATGACGTTGTGGCCCAGCTCCATGTTCTCCAGGATCTTCGACAGCGCCAGCAGCAGCGTGCCGGTGATCGCAGCCGGCCACAGCAGCGGCATCCAGAACAGCGGCGAGAATGCCGCCAGGAACAGCAGGCCACGGCCGCCCACGCCGAACCAGCGCACGGCGGCAGCCACCCGGCGGATGTAGCGGGTATCGGAAGCGCCGAGGCTGCCGATCACACGGTCGCGGATCGCGTCGAGTTCCTCACCGAAGGCATGCATCTCGGCAGTACTCAGGGCACGGTCGGTAGCGCGGGTCATGGCAGGCGTCCTCAGAGATCCAAAGTCAGGTCGGTGGTCGGTGCGCTCACGCAGATCCGCACCGGCTGTGCCGATTCGGACTGCAGGTCGCCGGTGCGCAGATGGCGGGTGGCGCCACTGACGCGATCACAGGTGCAGGTATTGCAGATGCCCATGCGGCAACCATGCTTGGGCTTGATGCCATGGGCTTCGAGGCTTTCCAGCAGCGAGCGGCCACGCGGCACGCTCAGCTGGCGCCCACTGCGCGCAAGCGTCAGCGACACTTCGCCTTCGCTGCTGGCATCGCGCAGCGGCGCCGGCGGGGTGAAGGCTTCGGCCTGGAAACCAGCCACCTGGTGCGCCAGGCGCTCACGCGCGGCAGCAACGAAGCCGTCCGGGCCGCAGGCCAGCACATGGCGCTGCGCCAGCGGCGTGTCATCGCCGGCCACCTGCAGATCATGGGTATCGATTCGCGCGGCCGGCGCCTCACCCTCGCGGGTGGTCAGCAGGTGCACGCGCAGGTTCGCATGGGCCGCGGCCAGCGCCTGCAGTTCATCACGGAACTGCAGATGGGCGGCGGTGCGCTCCCAGTAGAACAGGTCCACCGGCGCTGCCAGCGGGCGCTGGCAGGCGTCGCGCAACAGGCTGCGCATCGGCGTGATGCCGCTGCCGGCCGCCAGCAGCAGCACCGGCGCCGCGGCCGGCATATGGAACTCGCCGAAGGCGGCATCGAGGCGGAACAGTTCGCCCGGCTGCGCGTGGTTGACCAGGTGCTGGCTGACCCGGCCGCCATCGACCGCCTTGACGGTGATCGCCAGCTCGCGCCGACCCAGTGCGGTGGGGCTGTAGCTGCGCTGCCACAGGCGTCCTTCAATCTCGACGCCGAGGGTGACGTGCTGGCCAGCGCGCATGCCGGCCCAGTGCCGGTTGGTGCGCAGGACCAGGGTCGCCGCGCCCTCGCCGGCCGGCTCACGCCGGACCAGGCGGGCCACCGGCTCGCGCAGGGTCCACAGGGGATTGAGCTGGCCCGCCCAGAAATCGAACAGCGACGGCGAGACCCAGCGGTACGGAGAGAACAGGGACGGACGGACGACAGCGCTCATGAGCGAACTATACGGGCGCACATACACCTGTGTATACACGTGTATATTGAACCGGATTGGGTATGATTCAGCCTCGCCCCACCGGAACCCCCATGGCCGCCGCCACCGCCTTGTCGACGCCCGAAGATGCCAACAGCCCGGCCCGCCGTACGGTGAGCCGCGAGGATCTGCTGGCCGCCGCCCTGAAACTGATCGGGCCGCACCGCAGCCTGTCCACGCTCAGCCTGCGCGAAGTGGCACGTGAGGCCGGCATCGCGCCGAACAGCTTCTACCGTCAGTTCCGCGACATGGATGAACTGGCCGTGGCGCTGATCGACGCCGCCGGCCGCTCGCTGCGCACCATCATCGGCGAGGCCCGCCAGCGCGCCACCTCTACCGCCACCAGCGTGGTGCGCGTTTCCGTGGAGACCTTCATGGAGCAGCTGCGCGCCGACGACAAGCTGCTGCACGTGCTGCTGCGCGAAGGCGCGGTCGGCTCGGACGACTTCAAGCACGCGGTCGAACGCGAGCTGCACTACTTCGAAGAAGAGCTGCAGCACGACCTGGTGCGCCTGGCCGCACTGGATGGCGCCGTACTGCATGCCCCGGAACTGGTGGCCAAGGCCATCACCCGGCTGGTGTTCGCGATGGGCGCCACCGCCATGGACCTGCCGCCGGAGAAAGATCCGGAACTGGTCGAGCAGATCTCCACGATGATCCGCATGATCATCGTCGGCGCCCGCACCCCCGCCGCGTTCCGCCGCGGCTGACGATCGGCCCCGGGGCCGGGTCGCTTTCCTCAGGAAAGGGCACTGCCCCCGTCTCCCTGCCCCAAACGGCAACTCCAACTTCCGGACATGACGACCGGCAGGGTTGCCGGTCTTTTATGTAATGTTATAACACCTGCATGATCTGACTCGACCAGCGCTCCACTCGGAATTGCTGTGGCTTCTTTGTATAGCACTTGCTATATTGATGAGCCGCTGCTTTCATATGCGTCAGCCAGGTCGCCCTCGCCGCCTTTCTTCCCCAAGGACGACGCCCTCATGCCCGTTGCCACCCCCTTCTTCCATCGGCTGCCCCTGGCCGCCGCCATCGCCCTGACCCTGCCGCTGCCCGCACTGGCCGCCACACCGAAGCCAACCGAGCTGGACCGCGTGCAGGTCAAGGTCAGCACCGCCACCCGCAGCGAACGCCTGCTGTCCGATGTCCCGATCCGCACCGAAGTGCTGCGCAAGGAAGACATCGCGCTGCGCGCGGCCACCGACTTCTCGCGTGCCGCCGAGCTGATCAACGGCCTGCGCGTGGAGAGCAACTGCCAGAACTGCAACACCAGCGAAGTACAGCTGCTGGGCCTGCCCGGCGCCTACAACCAGCTGTTGTTCGATGGCATCCCGCTGCTGTCCACGCTGGGCAGCGTGTACGGCCTGGAACAGATTCCTGCCGGATTCGTCGACCGCATCGAAGTGGTCAAGGGCGGTGGTTCGGCGCTGTATGGGCCGGGTGCGGTTGCCGGTGTGATCAACCTGATTCCGCCGCTGCCGCCGCGCAGCGGTGGGCATGCCCAGGCCGGCGTGGATGTACTGAAAGGCACGCCGCAGAAGAACGCCGATGTGCGGCTGGACCTGGTGGCCAAGGAAGCAGACGCCGGCCTGTCGGTGATTGCCCAGCGCAACTGGAACAGCGGCATCGACTACAACGGTGACGGCTACACCGAGATCACCCGCAAGAACCTCAAGGTCGGCGGGCTGCAGGCCTGGTATGCGCCCACGCCGGGCACGCGGCTGCGCCTGGACCTGCAGGTGACCGATGAAACCCGCCGCGGCGGCAACCGCCTGGACCAGCCAGAGTATCTGGCCAACATCGCCGAATCGCTGGATACGAAATATCGCCGAGGCAGCGTGTCGTGGGATCAGGAAGTCAACGCCGACGTCGATTTCCGCCTGGCCTACGCCTTCGCAGACATCGATCGCGACAGTTTCTATGGCGGTCTTGGCGACGTCGTTACCGATCCGTCCGCGCCCGGCTATGACCCGTCGCAGCTGGACCCGAACGTGGCTGGCAGCGCGGCCTCGCGTTCATGGCGCCAGTACGGTCGCACCCACAACCCGCTGCACTACATCGACAGCCAGCTGAACTGGCGGCTGGGCGCGCACGCGCTGGCCTTCGGCGTGCAGTACAAGCACGAGGCGCTGCGCGACGACAATCGCACCGGTGACGGCCAGCGTCTTGCGGTGCTGGAGGATGCGACCTTCCACAACCTGGGCGCCTTCATCCAGGACGAATGGAGCCTGCGTGACAACGTCGACCTGGTGGTGGGCGCCCGCGTGGACAAGAGCTCGGAGCTGGACAACGCGGTGTTCTCGCCGCGCATCGCGCTGGCCTGGCAGGCTACCCCGAACCTGAAATGGCGCGCCGGCATCGCTACCGGCTTCCGTGCTCCGGAGATCTTCGTCGAGGACGTGCACGTCGATACGCTCGGCGGCGAACAGGTACGCGTGCGCAATACCGATGGCCTGAAGGAAGAGCGCGCATTGACCACCCTGTTCGGCTTCGACTGGCGTTCGGACCCGGCCAATCCGGTGTGGAGCTGGGATGCTACGGCCTCCTATGCACGCATCCGCGATACCTTCGCGCTGGGCGAGATCCAGCGCGGCGATGACGGCCAGCTGAGCCAGCTGCGCTACAACGCTTCCGGCTCGAATGTGCTGGGCGCGGAAACCAACCTGGGCTGGCAACCCTCACCGCAATGGCGCCTGACCGCCGGTGCCTCGTGGTATCGCTCGCGCTTCCGCGAACCGCAGCGCATCTTCGACGACACCGGCGACGGTGGCGACACCGTGATCGAAAGCCGCGACTACCTGAAGACCCCGCGCTGGACCGGCCTGGCACAGCTCAGCTGGATGCCGGCCGAACCGTGGGAGACCTTCGTCGCGCTGCGCCATACCGGGCCGATGTCGGTGCTGAACAACCGGCTGGGCGAGCTGCACCGCACGCGGTCATTCCTGGTCACCGACCTCGGGGCGCGCTGGCACCGCCATCTGGGCGCGCAGGCGCAGCAGGAAGTGTCGGTAGCTGCGGGCGTCAAGAACGTATTCGACCAGCGCCAGAAGGATCTGGAAGTGGGCGCGCTGCGAGACAGCGACTATGTCTACGGGCCGCGTTTCGCACGTTCGTGGTACGTCAACCTGCGCTATGCGTTCTGAGCTGCAGCGAGCGTTGTTGCTGGCCTGTGCCGTGTTGCTGGCCGCACCGGCGATGGCTGCGGACCTGCACGCGCAGGTTTCGGCCTCGCTGATGCGGCCGGAACAGCGCTCGCTGCGACCGATGCAGTGGACGCCGCCGCCGAAACTGGTGGCGCTGTACTTCGGCGCCGACTGGTGTGCACCGTGCCACGCCTTCGTACCCACGTTGCGCAGCGTGCGCGACGCGTTGCGCGAGGCCGGCGCCGATACCGAAGTGGTGTACGTCAGCCTGGATGAGAGTGAGAGCGCGCTGCGCCGCTACATGCACGCGCAGAATATGCCGTGGCCGGTACTGGACCCACGCCGCGCCGCGCGCATGCCCGCACTGCAGGCCTTGGCCGGGCTGGCCCCGCCGAATCTGGTATTGATCGATGCCGACGGCACGGTGCTGGCCAATGGCTGGCAAGGCCGGCGCTATGAAGGCCTGCAAGCGGTGTTGAAGGAATGGACCAAACGGGCCTGCGCGCAGGAACAGGCGCGCTGCCCCAGCGGCGCCATCCAACCACGGTAGCGCCGGGCCATGCCCGGCGAAAGGCATGAACACGGCGACGCGCCCGCCGGGCATGGCCCGGCGCTACCGTTAAGGCGCCCCGCCCTCGGCCTTGCGCACGAACGCCTCGAACAACGCCAGCGTCTGTTCGCTCACGTGGTGCTCGATGCCCTCGGCATCGCGCCGTGCGGTATCCGGGTCCACGCCCAGCGCCAGCAGGAATCGCTCCACGGTCTGGTGGCGCTGGCGGCTGGCATGGGCCAGCGCCTCGCCTTCCGGAGTCAGGAACACGCCGCGGTACGGCCGCTGCACCACCCAGCCATCGCGGGCCAGGCGCCGCAGCATCTTCGCCACGGTGGGCTGGGCCACGCCCAGGCGGGTGGCGATGTCGACCTGGCGGGCCTCGCCGCCGTCGGCCAGCAGGTCCGAGATCAGCTCGACATAGTCCTCCACCAGCTCCATCCGGTGCGCCTCGCGCACTTGCCGGAAGCTCTCGACCTGGCGCTCGGCCTCGATCAAGGGGGTGCTTTTCAGCGATGTCGAATCGTCGGTCTTGCCCACGCCTGCGCCTGTCCTTCCGGGGGATCCGGTGTTGAACCTGAATTCTGGACCAGTGACGCGATAAAGACGATTGTTTCACATTGCTAATGACTATAGCAGGAGCTATATTCGAATCCATGAACACCCTGGCGCCCCGCGACCCTTCGGCCTCCACTCCGGCCAGCCTGGGTGCGCTCAACGCCTCGGTCGCGGTGCCCGACAAGGGCCATTGGTGGTTCCGCCTGCTGGCCTTCCTCGGCCCCGGCTACATGATCTCGGTCGGCTACATGGACCCGGGCAACTGGGCCACCGACCTCGCCGGCGGTTCACGCTTCGGCTACCTGCTGCTGTCGGTCATCCTCGTCTCCAACCTGATGGCGGTGATCCTGCAGGCGCTGTCGGCTCGGCTCGGCATCGCCACCGGCATGGACCTGGCGCAGGCCTGCCGCGCGCGTTACCCCAAGCCGGTGAACCTGGCGCTGTGGGCGCTGTGCGAGGCGGCGATCATCGCCTGCGACCTGGCCGAGGTGATCGGCACCGCGATCGCACTGAAACTGCTGTTCGATCTGCCACTGCTGTGGGGCGCGGTGATCACCGCTCTGGACACGCTGCTGGTACTGCTGTTGATGAACCGCGGCTTCCGGGCGCTGGAAGCCTTCGTGATCGCGCTGCTGATGGTGATCTTCGGCTGCTTCATGGTGCAGATCGCGCTGGCCGCACCGCCGGTGATGGACGTGCTGGGCGGATTCATTCCGCGCGCGCAGGTAGTGACCGATCCGCACGCGCTGTATATCGCGATCGGCATCATTGGTGCCACGGTGATGCCACACAACCTGTACCTGCATTCGTCCATCGTGCAGACCCGCGCCTACCCGCGCACCGATGAGGGCCGTCGCAGCGCGCTGCGCTGGGCGGTGACCGACAGCACCCTTGCGCTGACCCTGGCACTGTTCATCAACGCCAGCATCCTGATCCTGGCGGCGGCGGTGTTCCATGCCAATGGCCGATTTGATGTGGAAGACATCGAACAGGCCCACCAGCTGCTGGCGCCGATGCTGGGGGTGGGCGCGGCGGCAACGTTGTTCGCAGTGGCCCTGCTGGCGTCGGGCCTGAATTCGACAGTGACCGCCACGCTGGCCGGCCAGATCGTGATGGAAGGTTTCCTGCACCTGCGCCTGCCGCCGTGGCTGCGGCGGCTGATCACGCGCGCACTGGCAATCATTCCGGTGGTGGTGGTGATCATGCTGTTCGGCGACCAGGGCGCGGTAAAGCTGCTGGTGCTGAGCCAGGTGGTGCTGTCGATGCAGCTGCCGTTCGCGATCATCCCACTGGTGCGGATCGTGACCGACAAGGTGACCATGGGCGCGTTGGTAGCCCCGCGCTGGCTGGGCGCGATTGCCTGGGTGATCGCGCTGGTGATCGTGGGGTTGAACGTGAAGCTGCTGGTCGACATCTTCAGCGGCGGGTAATGCCAGATCCAGGGGTTGGACCCAGTAGATCCACGCCATGCGTGGATGCCTTTACACGATGCGGGGTCAGAGCCCTTGCCTCTGGCAAGGGATGACCCCACCATCTCCACGCTACAGATGCAACGCGATCGCGGCCTCGATCTGTTGCGGCGACTGGAATCCGGCCAGGCGCGTACGTTCGTCACCGTCACGGAACAGCGACAGCGTCGGCGTCTGCCGCAGCCCCAGCTCCCTGAAGAACGCCTCACCCAGCACTTCCAGCTGCACGCGCAGCAGGGTCGTGCCCTGCCCCGCCACGCTGTTGGCCACCCGGTGCAACGACATCTCCAGCATCCGGCACCCCGGGCACTGGTCCTTGTGGAAATCCACCAGCACCCGCGGGTGCTCGGCCAGCAGCTGATGGAACTGCTCAGGCGTGGTGGCGTCGATGATCTGCATCGGTGTTGCTCCAATAGTGGGCCAGGACCGCGTCGGTCCAGGCCTCGATGGCCCCCGCATGGCGTTGACCATGCGGCATCTGTTCGATTTCCAGCGGCGGATAGTCGCTGCGGAAGTAGCGGATCAGGCGGTGCACGGCGCCGCAGTAATACTCCTGCCCCCACTGCGTTTCGCCGGTGCCGAACACCGCCAGCTGCCGCGGCCGCTCGCCGCGCTCGGCGATGCCGGCCACCCATGCCTTCATCTCCGACGGCGTGCGGCCGGCGTTGTCGGTCCAGCAACCCAGCAGCACCAGGTCGGCCTCGTCGGCCGCCAGCGGCGGCGCCTGGCGCAGGTCGTCAGCCTCCTGCCAGTGAACCGCATGGCCGGCAGCGCGGCAGCGCTCGGCGATCTGCCGGCCGAGTTCGCGGGTATTGCCGCTCAACGAGGCGACCACCACCAGGATGCTCAGCGCGGCGCCGGACTCACAGGTCGTCGAAGCCGTTGTCGACGTTGGTCTTCTTGTAACTTGCATTGCGCATCTCGAAGAAGTCGGTCTTGGTTTCGGTGAAGTTGTCGGCGTAGGCCTTGATCCACGGCATCACGTTGTCGGTGGTATCGCTGTACAGGCGCTCGATGCCGAGCATGCCGGCCATCTTGTTGGCGCGGTACTTCACGTAGCGCACCATCTCGTCCACGTCGATGCCGTCGATGCCATCCAGCACCTCCGACGACCACTGCGTCTCCAGCTCGATGGCATGCTCGAACGATTGGTGTACGTAGGCGGTCAGCTCATTGGTCTGCAGCTCCGGGTTCTCGCCGATGATGGCGCGGATCAGCTCGCTGATGAACTTGGTATGCGCCAGCTCGTCGCGGTTGATGAAGCTGATGATCTTGCCGGTGCCGTTCATGCGGTTCTGCCGCACCATGTTGTAGAAGTAGGCGAACCCGGAATAGAAATTGATGCCCTCCAGGATCGAGGACTGGATCAACGACTTGAGCAGGGTCTCGGCGGTCTTCTCGCGCATGAAATCGTCATACGCCCCCATGATCGGCGCATTGCGCTTGATGATGGTCGGGTGGGTGCGGGCGATCTCGAAGATGCGGTTCTGGTTCGGCAGGTCGGTGATCGAGGCCAGCACGTAGCTGTAGCTCTCGTTGTGGATCACTTCCTGCTGCCCGATGATCGCCGCATTGGCGTGCGCGGCCGGGTCGGTGATGTACTCCGCCACGTTGTAGATGAAGCGGGTCTGCGGTGAATCCAGCGTGGCGAGCAGGCCGATGATCGAGTCGTAGGCGTTCTTCTCGCGTGCGTTCAGCTCGCCGTACTGGCGGGCGTCCAGCTTCATGTCGACCTCGTCGGGAATCCAGAAGTTGGTGGACAGCTCCTTGTAGGCCCGATAGAACGACGGGTACGGGATGTCGTTCCAGTTGAGGATGCCGCTGGTCTGGCCGTTGATGATGCCGGTGCTGCGGTTGGGATGGCGAGGTTCGAGGATCTTGATGCGGTCGAGGGAAGTTGCCATGGTTTTCTGCCTTCGTTCTCTTTCTATCGTGTTGCCGGCCAGCGGCCGGCACTACCGAAGATCACGGGGTTGCCGGCCAGCGGCCGGCACTACCGAAGATCGCGGGGTTGCCGGCCAGCGGACGGCACTACCATTGATCAGCTGGAGCACCACTCGCATTCGCTGATGTCGATGTCGTTGGAGCGCACGTAGTAGGTGGTCTTCAGGCCCTCGCGCCAGGCGCTCAGGTGCAGCTCCAGCAACGTGCTGGCGCGGATGGTGCTGGGCACGTACAGGTTGAAGCTGATCGACTGGTCGACATGGCGCTGGCGGCGCGCGTTCTGGCGCACGCTGGCGAACTGGTCGACCTTGTAGGCCCCCTTCTCGTAGTACGGCCAGGTTTCCAGCGACAGGCCCGGCGCCGCCACCGGCCGCCGGAAGTCCTTCTTTTCCTCGTAGTAGAACGCGCTGTAGATCGGGTCGATCGAGGCCGTGGAGCCTGCAATCTGCGCGGTGCTCATGTTCGGCGCCACCGCCAGCAGCCAGCCGTTGCGCAGGCCGTGCGTGGCCACCTCGTGGGCCAGGCTGTCCCACGCGGCGCCACTGTAGTCGCGGTCACGGAAGTAACGCCCGTTGTGCCAGTCACTACCCGCGAACATCGGGTAGCTGCCCTTCTCCTTCGCCAGCTGCGCGCTGGCCTGGATGGTCAGGAAATTGATGCGTTCGTAGAGCCGGTCGGCCAACGCCTCGGCATCCGGTGATTCCCATTGGATTGCCTGCTGCGCCAGCAGGTGGTGCCAACCGAACGTGCCCAGGCCGATGGCGCGATACTTGCGATTGGTGATCGTGGCCTGCGGCACCGGCAACGCATTGAGGTCGATCACGTTGTCGAGCATGCGCACCTGGATCGGGATCAGGCGCTCCAGTACATCGGTGGCCAGCAGGTCATCCGGTGCGCTGATCGCCCGGCCGAGGTTGATCGAGGACAGGTTGCAGACCACGAAATCACCGGCACGGCGTGTGGTGACGATCTGGTCGCCGCTGACGATCTCCTGGATCATCCGCGTCGGGCTCATGTTCTGCAGGATCTCGGTGCACAGGTTGCTGGAATAGATCATGCCCGCGTGCTTGTTCGGATTCCTGCGATTGACCTCGTCGCGGTAGAACAGGAACGGGTTGCCGGTTTCCAGCTGGCTGAGCATGATCCGCTTGAACAGATCGATGGCCTTCACCGTACGTCGGCTGATGCGCTCATCGGCCACCAGTTCGGCGTAGCGGTCGCGGAAGCTGCCCGAACCGCGCTTCTCGTCATAGACGTCCTGCAGGTACCAACCCTTGGCCTGCTTCACTTCGTGCGGGTCGAACAGGTACCAGTCGGCACGGCGCTCGACCGCCTCCATGAACAGGTCGGGCACGCACACCGAGGTGAACACATCGTGCGCGCGCAGGCGCTGGTCACCGTTGTTCAGTCGCAGGTCCAGGAACGCTTCGATGTCGCGGTGCCAGATGTCCAGGTACACCGCCACCGCGCCCTTGCGCTGGCCGAGCTGATCAACCGACACCGCGGTGTTGTTGAGCTGCTTGATCCACGGCACCACGCCGCCGGAAGAATTGGGCACGCCGCGGATCGGTGCGCCGCTGCTGCGCACATAGCCCAGGTAGGCGCCAACGCCGCCGCCATGCTTGGACACACGGGCGATATCGGTGTTGGAGTCATAGATGCCCTGCAGGCTGTCATCCACCGTGTCGATGAAGCAACTGGACAGTTGCCCACCCACCTTGCCGGCATTGGCCAACGTTGGTGTGGCGACCGTCATGTACAGGTTGGACAGCGCCCAGTACGCCTCGCCGACCAGCTGCATGCGCCGCTCACGCGGTTTTTCTTCCTGCATGAGGTACAGCGCGATGGTCAGCCAACGCTCCTGCGGCAGCTCGTAGACCTCGCGGCTGCGATCGCTGGCCAGATAGCGCGTGGCCAGCAGGTACAGGCCGTTGTAGGCGAACAGTCGGTCGCGCTCCGGATCGATCATCTCGCCGGCCTGCTGCAGCTCTTCCTTGGAATAACAGCGCAGGATGTCGTTGCTGTAGATGCCACGGTCGGCCAGGCTCTCCTGCAGGCCGACATACGAACCGTACTTCAGGCTGACATCGTAGAAGCGGTTGCGGCTGGCGCGCTTGTACAGGCGGCGCAGGTAGATGCGCGCGGCGAACTGCTCCCACTCCGGTGCGACCAGGTCCACGCGCGATTCGGCCTCACGGATCAGCAGATCGACCAGGTCGTCGGCGCTGATGCTCGGTTTGCGCTCGACCATCGCCTGCACCACGCGGCGATAGTCGCTCACGTCCAGCTGCGGGAACTCGGCATGCACGGCGTCGATGCTGCGCTGCAGGCGCTCGGCCTCGAACGGCAGGCGGCGGTTGCCGGCCTCCTTGGTGATCCAGGTCGGCACGCGCTCGCCACCGGCGCGCAAGGCGTCGCCGGCGCCGGCCAGATCGGCCACGCGGAAGGTACTGTCGGTCATGGTGGTGAAACTCCAGGCTCGCACGCGCTTTGGCGGTCGACGCCATGGCGGCCCTGAACGCGATACCGGCGCACGGGGCGAACGGGTGGATTGCCAGGGCACGGGAACGTAGGTCGTCGGCATCTGCCTGCGCCTGCGGCCGGTATCCGGGCCGTGGGGGCGACCTGCGTCCGCACGATGGCGGCCGCGTCGACACGGCAAGCCTTCAGGGGCGGTCCGCGGGACGTTTGCTGCATGTCCGGCGGCGGCGGCTGACCGGGAGTGACGGCCACAACATAGTGGGGATATCCCGAACCGTCAACACAAGATGCGGTAATCAGCACATGTCGCGACGATCAGTCGCAGGATGCCGTGTTGCAGCTGCGGCGCCTTGTCGACAACGCCTGCGTCCCCAGTTCGGTACAACATCCACTTTCCCCGGAACACCGCCCATGCGCGCTGCCCAGTACCCCTCCTTCGGCAACCCGGCCGACGTCCTTGCCATTGCCGATGCGCCGCTGCCTGAGCCCGGCCCCGGCGAGGTGCGCATCCGCACCGTGCTGGCCTCGATCCACAACCACGATCTGCTGACCGTGCGCGGCCTCTACGGCTACAAGCCGACCCTGCCGGCGATCGGTGGCAGTGAAGCGCTGGGCGTGGTCGATGCACTCGGCGATGGTGTCGACGGCCTGCAGATCGGCCAGCGCGTCGCCGCAGCCTCGGTACACGGCACCTGGGCCGAAGCGTTCATCGCGCCGGCACGCATGGTGATTCCGATGCCGGAGGCGATCCCCGACGAAATGGCCGCACAGCTGATCGCCATGCCGCTGAGCGCGCTGATGCTGCTGGAGTTCCTGCACGTCGAGCCGGGCCAGTGGATCGTGCAGAACACCGCCAACGGCGCGGTGGGCAAGTCGCTGGCGATGCTGGCGCGGGCGCGTGGCGTGCATGTAGCCAACCTGGTGCGCAATGCGGATGCCGTCGCACAGTTGCAGGCGCTGGATATCGATCATGTGTTCGACACCTCGGTGGACGGCTGGAAGGATCGCGTTCGTGAAGCAACCGGCGAAGCACAGGCGGCGGCCGCCGTGGATTCCATCGGCGGCGACGCCAGCGGTGACCTGGTCGACCTGCTCGGCCACCACGGCACGCTGGTGTCGTTCGGAGTGATGAGCGGCGAACCGATGCGCATTCCCGCCGGCGGCCTGATCTACAAGGAAGCCACGGTGAAGGGTTTCTGGGGCAGCAAGGTCAGCCAGGCGATGGCGGTGGAGGACAAGCGCCGGCTGGTCGGCGAACTGCTGAAGCGTGCGGGGAGCGGCGAACTGACCCTGCCGGTGGAGCAGATCTTCGCACTGGACGACATCGCCCAGGCAGCGAAGGCTGGCGCCGGTTCGGGCCGTAACGGCAAGGTGCTGCTGCGGCCTTGATGCCTCAGCGGATGGCGCTGTCCCGGTAATGGCGCTGTCCCGGTAGAGTCGACTGTCAGTCGACTCTCGCGCGTAGCGCGGGGGGATAAGGCTTCTTTCCACAGGGAAAGGGCTGTGACCCTGCAGGGTATGCGGACCAACGGTCCGCACCCACCAAAGATCGGTGCCGCACCCACCGAGTGGGTCTGCTCCAACGGAGGCACCGACTTTCGTTAAGAACCTGTGATGTATAACTGAATGCGCTTTCGTCATTGGAAGGCGCACGTGCCTGCGTGCGGTACTGACGGCTCCTCCCCCGTTCGGCGTTGTCGCTTCCATGTACCGCACCACCCTGAACCTGCTTGCCGGCGCGATCGCGCTGGGCCTCACCGCCGGCGCTGCCGGCGCCGCTGAAACCGCCGACACCGGCAAGGACAGCACCACCCTCGGCGCCGTGCTGGTGACCGGCTCCAACATCAAGCGCAGCGATACCGCCGGGCCGAACCCGGTGCAGATCGTCAGCCGCGAACAGATCGAGCAGACCGGCCGCTCCACCCTCACCGACGTGCTGCGCAACCTGTCGGCCAATGCCGGCAACAGCTTCGACGAACAGTACACCGGCAGCTTCGCCGCCGGCTCGGCCTCGATCGGCCTGCGTGGCCTGTCTCCGAAGAACACGCTGGTGCTGGTCAACGGCTACCGCGTCTCCAACTTCGGTTTCGCGCTCAACACCCAGGACACCTTCGTCGACCTCAACGCGCTGCCGATCAGCGCAGTGGAACGCATCGAAGTGCTGAAGGATGGCGCCTCGGCGGTGTACGGTTCCGATGCCATCGCCGGCGTCATCAACATCATCCTGCGAAAGAACTTCCAGGGCGTGGAAGTCGGCGGCGGCTTCGGTACCGCCACTCAGGGCGGCCTGAACGAGCGCAAGGCCAGCCTGCTGGCTGGCTTCGGTGACCTCGAACAGCAGGGCTGGAACGTGCTGTTCGGGCTGGACCTGCTCAAGCGTGATCGCCTCGACGCCGACCAGCGTGCCTACACCCGCAGCGGCGATTTCCGCGACAAGCCCGGCGGTCGCCTGGCCGGTTGGTCCACCGCCGGTGGCAACTGGCTGTCCAACCCGCGCGCACCGCAACCGTTCGCCAACTGCCCGGATGGCAGCCAGCTGCGCCCGTACAGCGATTTCGGCAGCACCCTGCCCGGCCAGGCCTGCGCCTTCAACGCGCAGCCGTTCAAGACCCTGCAGCCCGGCGCCGAGCGCCTGCAGGCGTCGTTGAGTGCGACCTACCGCTTCAACGACAGCGTCGAGGCGTTCGCCGATGTGCTGTACAGCCACAACAAGGCCGACCAGATCTTCAGCGCGCCGCTGACCGTCGGCCCGGGCCTGCGCGCGTACAACCCGGCCACCGGCACCCTGATCGACGTGCCGGCGGTGCTGCCGGTCGGCCATCCGAACAACCCGGGCAGCGTGCCGCTGCCGTTCGAGTACACCTTCTTCGATCTCGGCCCGCGCCTGAAGGACAACACGCAGGTGTTCTACCGTGCGCTGGCCGGCGTGCGCGGCAGCGGCGAGCGATGGGACTGGGAAGTGGCGGCGCTGACCTCGCAGAGCGCGCAGCGCGAATACGTCGACAACTTCGTCAACCGCTACGCGTTCGAGCAGATCCTGCGCGATGGCAGCTACAACTTCCTCAACCCGTCCAGCACGCCGGGGGCGCTGGATGCACTGCGCCTGCAGACCAAGCGTCCGGGCTGGTACAAGCTGCATTCGTTGAACGTGAAGGCCTCGACCTCGCTGTGGGAGCTGCCGGCCGGCGCGGTCGGCTTCGCCTGGGGTGCCGAGTTCCGCAAGGAATCACTGGACGCGCGCACCAGTGCGCAGGTGCTGTCGGGCACCGAACTGCGCCCGGCCATCAACGTGGTCAACGGCGAGCGTCAGGTCAGCGCCGCCTACGCCGAACTGAGCGTGCCGCTGCACCGCACGCTGGAGCTGCAGGTGGCCGGTCGTGGCGACCACTATGACGACTTCGGCAACGCGTTCTCGCCGAAGGTGGCGCTGCGCTGGCAGCCGCTGGACAGCCTGCTGCTGCGTGGTTCGTTCTCGCGTGGCTTCCGTGCACCGTCGCTGCCGGAGATCGCGCCGGGCCAGACCGTCAGCTACGGCTCGGTGATCGATCCGCTGGACCCGCTGCAGCCCGGTGGCAGCCGTGGCGTGACCAACATCCGCACCGGCAATCCGGACCTGAAGGCCGAACGCTCGCGCAACTTCAACGTGGGCGCGGTGTGGTCGCCGGATGGCGATACCAGCATCGGCCTGGACTGGTACCGCATCGAGCAGGACAACCTGGTCAAGCCGGACAGCGCGCAGTTCATCGTCGACAACCCGACGCTGTTCCCCGGCCGCGTGCAGCGTGATGCACAGGGGCGCATCACGTTCATCACCAACCAGTACGCCAACCAGGGCGAGCTGACCACCTCGGGCCTGGACCTGGAAGCCAACCGCACCTTCCGCACCGAAGGCTGGGGCAACTTCACCGTGGCCGGCAGCTGGACCCATCTGCTCAGCTTCAAGCAGCCGCTGGTGGCCGGCCAGGCACCGTATGAAGGGGCCGGCAACAACCGCCACGGCGCACTGCCGCGCACCCGCGGCACCACGTCGTTGAACTGGGCAGTGGGCGACTGGAGCAGCACGCTGAGCCTGCAGTACGTGAGCGGCTACGACCAGCGCGTGGCGACAGCGACCAGCAACCCCGGCCTGCGTGATCGCATCAAGCCGTATCACCAGCTGGACCTGTACGTGGCCTACGAGGGGATTCCCAACACCACGCTGTCGCTGTCGGTGCTGAACCTGACCGACAAGGACCCGCCGTTCGACCCGGCCGGTGGCTCCAATGGTTTCGACATCAGCCAGTACAACCTGCGCGGGCAGTTCATTTCGCTGGGGGCGCGCTACCGGTTCTGATGCGGCAAAGGGGGCGGCGGTGATGGGCCGCCCCGTTCGCGTTGCCGGCCAGCGGCCGGCACTACCATCGAATCCACCGACCGCCGGGGGAATGCCCGGCGGTCGTGCATCACCGGCTCAGGTGCAGGAACTGCAGGTGCCGTTCGTACTGGCTGATGATGTCGTTGATGATCTGCTTGCGGCTGTAGCCCACCAGGTCGTAGTCCTGGCTGCCTTCGAACAAGTGCACCTCGGCGCGGTAGTAGCGCTGGTTGCGCAGCTGCTGGGCGGCGAACGACGGGGTCAGGTAGCCGCTGAGGATCACCCGGTACAGGAAGTCCTGCTGCTCGCCGTGGTTCACCGTCAGCTCCATGTCGCCGGCCTCGAAGCGGGTGGATACATCCCAGCCCTGCCCGCGCAGCTGCTCGGCCACCGCTTCCATCGCCGGCTTCACCGTGTCGTCCATGAAGCGATAGACCTGGTCGCGCACCGGGAAGTGCATGGCCTGGCTCAGGCGCTGGCGCCAGCCCTGGTGATGGCGATCGTCGCCGATCAGCGGCGATGGCCGGTACTGCAGCGCGCGCTTGCGGTGCGATTCGTCACTGAAGGCGCGGGTCAGGCCCCACATCATCAGCAGCAGTACCGCCGAGAACGGCAGCGAGGCCAATACCACTGCAGATTTGAGCGCATCGATGCTGCCAGCCAGCAGCAGCCCAGCAGTCAGGACCGCGATCACCGTGCCCCAGAACACGCGCAGCCAACGCGGACCATCATCCTCCGGCGCACCGCCGTGCGAGGACAGCGTGGACAACACCACTGCCCCCGAGTCGGCCGACGTCACAAAGAAGATGAAGCTGACCAGCACCGTCACCGCGATCACCGTGCGGCTCCACGGGTAGCCATCCAGCAGTGCATACAGCACTGTCGGTGGATCATCCACCGCCAGCTGTGCCAGTTGCTGCTGGCCGTGGTGCAGCACCTGGTCCAGCGCACTGTTGCCGAAGATCGACAGCCACGCCAGGGTGAAGCCCAGCGGAATCAGCAGCACGCCGAACACGAATTCGCGGATGGTGCGGCCACGCGAGATGCGCGCGATGAACAGGCCGACGAACGGCGCCCAGCCGATCCACCAGGCCCAGTAGAACACCGTCCAGCCACCCAGCCATTCCGGCCGGCCGCCATAGGCATACACATCGAAACTCTTGCCGACCACGCTGCCCAGGTAGTCGCCCAGGTTCTGCATCAGCGTGCTGAGCAGGTACTGGGTGGGGCCGGCGCACAGCATGAACAGCACCAGCGCGATCGCCAGCAGCATGTTGATGTTGGCCATCCAGCGCACGCCCTTCTCCACGCCGGAAACCGCCACGGCCACCGCCGCGCCCATCATGCTGACCACCAGGATGATCTGCACCAGGTTGGAGTGCGGGATGTTGAACAGGTGCGACAGGCCCGCGTTGAGGTGCAGCACGCCGAAGCCCATGTCGGCACCAATGCCGAACACGGTGGCAACGATGCCGAGCGCGTCCACGGTGTAGCCGATCGGGCCGTTGATGCGCTTGCCGATCAGCGGATACAGCGCCGAACGCAGCGCCAGCGGCAGGTTGTGACGGTAGGCGAAGTAGGCCATCGCCATCGCCGCCAGCGCGAACACGCCCCAGCCATGCAGGCCCCAGTGCAGGAACAGCAGCTGCATGGCCTGGCGTGCGCCGGCCTCGCCCGCGGCCGGATCGCCCTGCGGCGGCTGCAGGTAGTGGGTCAGCGGTTCGGAAACACAGAAGAAGAACAGGGTGATGCTGATGCCGGCGGCGAACAGCATGCCGGCCCAGGAGAGGTAGCTGAACTCCGGCTCGTCATGGTCGGCGCCGAGCTTGATGCCACCGTATTTGGACAGCGCCACCCCCACCACGAACACCAGGTAGAGGGTCATCGCCAGCAGGTAGTACCAGCCGACATTGAGTGCGGCCCAGTCCTGCGCCTTGACCAGAAGGCGGCCCGCACCGAGCGGGAACAGGCTGACGAACAGCGCGAACGCCACGACAACGATCGCCGCGAAGGCGAACACAGGCCGAAGGGTGCGCACCGGGGATTGTTGCGGCTCCAGTACATCCATGGGGCGGCGTTCTCCGGTAGATCAAAGGGTTAGCCGACCAATTCTGGCTGAACCGCAGTGGACAGAGCATGAAGTTGCGGCCTGTGGTCACAGGCCCGGCCCGCCATTCCGTGTTATCACGCGCGCGCCGAAGCATATCTGCGAGCGCAGCCGCGCGCGGACCGCGTGCATCGCGGCCACGCGCGTACTGTCCAATCACGACATCACATGTACCGCGCACAGCTTGTTGCCATCCGGATCGCGCAGGTAGGCCAGGAACAGCTGGCGCCCGGCGATGCTGCGGATGCCAGCCGGGTCTTCGATGGCCGTACCGCCATGGGCCACGCCAGCATCCTGCCAACCGCGCACGGCCTCGGCACTGTCGAGGGTGAAACCAATGGTGCCGCCGTTGGCATGGCATGCAGGCTGCCCATCGATGGGCGCGGTGACGCCGAACATCCGCCCATCCTTGAAGTACAGCAGCCGACCCTTTTCGTCGAACACACCCGGACGTGCCCCCATCGCGGCGAACAGGGCATCGTAGAAGCGGCGCGCGGCATCCATGTCGTTCGTTCCTACGGTGATGTGGCTGAACATGCGGGCACTCCTTGTGGAAAGCCGCAGTGTCGGCGAGCACGCCGGGCATCGCAAATCCGGCGATCTCTCCTGCTGCGGCATGCGCAGGATTTGTCGTGCGCCGCCCGATCACCCTATAATGGGAATCATTCTCATTAATGACCCGTGCCGATGGCCGTGCCCGCCGCCTCCAGCACCGCGCTGGCGGGGTTCTACCGCGAACACCATGGCTGGCTGCTGGGCTGGCTGCGCCGCCGCACCCACAACGCCGACTGCGCCGCCGATCTGACCCAGGACACCTTCCTGCGCCTGCTCAGCCGGCGCGTCGATCCGTCCGAACTGCGCCTGCCGCGCGCCTATCTCAGCACCATCGCGCACGCGCTGCTGGTCAACCACTGGCAGCGCGCGGACCTGGAGCGCGCCTATCTGACCGCGCTGGCCGCACAACCGGAGCCGGTGCATCCCTCTGCGGAGGAACGTACGCAGGCGCTGCAGCTGCTGCATGCCATCGCTGACATGCTATGCGGGCTGGCCGAGCGGCCACGGCGTGCCTTCCTGCTGGCCCGGCTGTCCGGACTGGGCTATGCGGAGATCGGCCAACAGCTGGGCGTGTCCGAGCGCATGGTCAAGAAGTACATGGCGCAGGCGATGCTGCATTGCCTGCGCCTGTCCGGCGACGCGGCGGCATGAGCGCGGCAGTGGCCGGCCCGGCGCTGGAGCAGGCGGCAGAGTGGTTCGCGCTGCGCCAACAGGGCTGGAGCGACGACGACCAGCAACACTGGCGTGCGTGGCTGCAGGCCGACGCCGGTCACGCCGACGCCTGGCGCCGGGTCGAGGCGGTCTGGCAGTCGTTCGCCCCGCTGTCGGCACCGGCCGCAGCAACGGCGCTCGATGCCGCCGGCCATCGCCGCCGGCGCGCGCTTCGCAGTCTCGGTGGCGCCCTCGGCATCGGTGCGGTCTCGCTTCTCGGCCTGCACGGGCTGCAGGCGCAGCGCCACCTGCAGACGCAACGCACCGCTGCCGGGCGCACCGGTCATTGGACGCTGGCCGATGGCAGCCAGCTGTGGCTCAACGCCGGCAGCGAAGTGACCGTCGACATCGGCAACGGCAACCGCGCCCTGCATCTGCTGCGCGGCGAACTGCTGCTGCAGACCGGCCACCACCCCGCATTCGTCGGGTTGCCCCTGAGCGTGCATGTACCCGGCGCGCGCCTGCAGCCGATCGGCACACGCTTCGCGGTCGGCCGCGAAGCGCAGGACAGCCGGTTGGACGTGTTCGAAGGCGTGGTGCGGTGCCTGCCGATGTTCGGCGCGGCGCTGGATGTGCCTGCGGGAAGTGCGCTGCAGATCGGACCGATGGGGGGACTCACAACGGTCGCTGCCGATCCTCTGCGCGGCGACTGGCAGGACGGACGCCTGCAGGTGCAGGACACGCAACTGATCCTGGTGATCGACGAACTGGCCCGTCACCATCGGGGCTATCTGGGCTGTGATCCGGCACTGTCCGCATTGAATGTCACCGCGGTATTGCCGCGCCTGGACAGCCTGCAGGCCCTGAAATTGCTGGCGCGCGCCCTGCCGATCCGCATCGAGCAGCGCTGGCCATGGTGGACCGTTGTGCGTCCGCGTTGAAATCGCGGTTCCCTTTCTGCGCGCTCGGCGGGCACTACAAGGGAACCCATTGCGGATGTTGCCGCCCCCATGAAACGACCCTGCCCTTCCCCTCGCCCGCTTGCCATCGCGCTGTGCTTGGCCCTGGCCACGCCGTGCCTGTTGCCGGCCGCCGCCCACGCACAGGATGCTGCCGCCGCCTTTCGCTGGCAGATCCCGGCCGGTCCGCTCGACCAGGCCTTGACCGCGTTCGGTCAGCAGTCCGGCCTGTCCATCGCTGCCGATGCGCGCCTGACCCGCGGGCGGCACAGCGGTGGCGTGCAGGCCTCGCTCAACACCGAGGCCGCGCTGGCGGAGGTATTGGCCGGTACTGGCCTGACCTTCCAGCGTGATGCCAGCGGCGTGGTGCTGCAGGCCGCCCCCGCCACCGACGCCGGCGTGCGCCAGATCGGCACCCTGCGTGTGGCCGGCCAGGCCGGCGACGGCGCTTCGCCGTGGGGCCTGGCCGATGCCGATGCCGTTTACCGCGACAGCGGCTCGCGCGTGCATCTGGACCACCAGCAGCTGGAACGCTTCCGCGGCCAGTCGATCGGCGATGTGCTGGCCGGCGCAGTCGGCGTGCACACCGGAGACGTACGCAATGGTGGTGCGCTGGACGTCAACATCCGCGGCCTGCAGGGCCAGAACCGGGTGCCGGTGATCATTGATGGTGGCCAGCAGGCCATCGACGTGTACCGCGGCTATGCCGGCGTGCAGCAGCGCAGCTACCTGGACCCGGACCTGATCAGCGCGATCAGCATCGAGAAGGGGCCGAGCCTGGCCGCCAATGCCGCCAGCGCGATCGGTGGCGTGGTCTACATGGAAACGCTGAAGGCCGAGGACATCCTCGACGACGGCCAGGGCTGGGGGCTGCGCGTGCGTGGCGGCGTGGCCGACAACAGCATCGACCGCACCCGCACCTTCAAGCAGATCGCGCGTGGCAGCGACAACCGCAACAGCCTGCGCGACCCGCGCGACTGGAACGGCAGCGTCGCCTTCGCCCAGCGCGGCGAAGACTGGCAGCTTGTCGCAGCCTACGCACGGCGCCGCCAGGGCAACTACTTCGCCGGCAGCAACGGCGCCCACCGCTACGACGACCAGCACCTGTCCAGCGGCGGTACCGGCATGTCCAGCCAGGCCGTTTCCAAGCTGTACCACCCGGGCGATGAAGTCCTGAACACCCACACCGAAAACGAATCGGCGTTGCTGAAGTTCACCTGGACGCCCAACCCGGACCAGCGCATGGAGCTGAGCCACCGCTTCTTCAACTCCAGCTTCGGCGAAATCATGCCGTCGGCGATCGGCCGCGTGGGCGAGTCCAACGAATGGGTGACCTACGTGGACAAGGCCAACACCATGTTCCAGTTCGAGCCCGGGAAGATGCGGGTCAACGCCACCTCGTTTCGCCATCGTTACCGCCCCGAGGCGCACCCGTGGCTGGACCTGAGCAGCACGCTGTGGTTCACCACCGCCACCAGCCGCATGTTCAACAGCAACATCGCCAACACGCCGCTGTTCAAGGACGTGCCCAACGACCAGATGCCCGACACGCTGGGCGAGACCTACGGCCCGGGCCTGCAGTCGGACGTGAAGACCCGGCGCTGGGGCCTGGACAGCAGCAACACCACCCGCTTCAGCAACGATCTGGGCGACTGGACGCTGCGCTATGGCGCGTCCTTCCAGCACGAAGACACCGCACCGAACTCACCGGTGCTGCCGGTGGACTACAACAACAACCGTTACCTGCGATCGGGCACGCGCCGCGAGGCCAGCGTGGTGGCGTCGTTGCAATGGCAGCCGTGGGACTGGCTGTCGCTGACCGCAGGCGGCCGCTTCATCGACTACCGCACCCGCGACCGCAACCGCGTGGCCTTCGTCAGTGAATCGCGTGACCTGCGCTATACCTTCGCGCGCCTGAGCAAGGGCGGCCAGCTGCTGCCAGGCTGGTACAAGGAGTGGTACCCGGATGCGCAGGGCAACTATACGTATGACTCGCTGCGCGCCACGCCCTATGGCGACAGCACGCTGGGCCAGACCTACGACTTCGACGGCTTCATCCGTGACCCGCGCGGTGCCAACGGCTTCCATACCAAGCAGATTCCCACCGCCTGGGGCTACAAGCCGGCGATCCGTCGCTCCGGCCACGGCGTTGCGCCCTATGCAGAAGCGCGCTTCAACCTCGACGCGGACATGTTCTTCTACGTGAAGTACGCGCAGGGCTGGAAGATGCCCAGTCTGTTCGAATCGACGCTGGGCAACAGCACCTCGGCGCCGGTGGCCGACCTGAAGCCGGAAAAGAACCGCTCCTGGGACATCGGCTTCAGCCTGCTGAAGCAGGACCTGTGGCGCGACGGTGACCGGCTGGCGTTCAAGGTGGCCTGGTTCAAGAACGATATCGACAACGCCATCACCCGCCGCTTCGATTCCAGCAACTGGGCCTTCTACGTCGACAATGTCGACAACTACACGGTGTCGGGCTACGAGCTGCAGTCCGGTTATGACGCCGGCATTGCCTACCTGGACCTGTCGGCCAGCTATTACCAGCGCGCGCGCACCTGCGATGCGGCCACTGCCAAACGCCTGCGCGAAGACCCGTATGCGAAATGGAGCAAGCTGGACACCACGCCGGACTGCGTGGACGGCGGCTTCGGCACCTCGTTCGTCAACGCGCAGAACCCGCCGAAGTACTCGATCCACAGCACGCTGGGCTTCCGCCTGTTCGACAAGCGACTGGATACCGGCATCCGCCGCACCTACAACAGCGGCCCTACCCATGAACTGGACAAGCCCTGGAACACCACCGGCTCGACCGGCCTGCAGAACATCTACCTGCCGACCGCGATCTATGACTTCTATGCGCGCTGGCAGTTCACCCCGAAGGCCGAAGTGGAACTGGTGGTCAGCAACCTGCGCAACACCTACTACATGGACACGCTGGCGATGAGCCTGATGCCGGGCCCGGGCCGCACCACGCGGCTGAACTTCACCGCACGTTTCTAACTGCGGCAGAAACAGCAACGCCCCGGGGAGATCATTCCCGGGGCGCTTGCTTGCGGCGGCTCACGCTCTGGCAGGTGCCAACCTTGGTTGGCACAGCGACTCAGCACTGGTAGGTGCCAACCTTGGTTGGCACGGCGACGCGTTACTTCGCGGTACTCAGCAGCAGCACCGCGACGGTCACCAATGCGATGCCGATCCAGCCGATCGGACGCAGGCGGTTGCCGAACAACAGGCGACCGCAGGTGGCGGTGCCGATCACACCGATGGCTCCCCACATCGCATACGCGGTGGCCAGGTCCATGTAGCGCACGGCCTGGCCCAGCAGGGCAAAGGCGATCCAGACCATGACGATCGCACCGACGCCCCAGCGCCAACGACGGAACCCCTCCGACTTGGCCACCATCATGTTGGCGGCGACGTCGATCAGCGCCGAACAGATCACGAAAAACAGAGCCAGGGTGTTCATCAGTGCGCCTCCCCGAGGGTGACGCAGACGATGCCGACCACTGCCAGCACCAGGCCGGCCAGCTGCTGCAGCGACAGGCTCTCACCGAACACGGTGAGGCCGACTACGGTCAGCAGGGTCAGGCCCAGGCCTTCCCACACTGCGTAGGCCACGCCCACGGCGATGCGGCGCACCGACTGCGCCAGGAAGAAGTAGGACAGCGCCAGTGCGCCGGCCATGATCAGGTAGCCGGTCCAGCCGCCATCGCGGGCGGCATGGGCCATGAACGAGGTGCCGACCACTTCGGCGACGATCGCCACGGTCAGGCAGGCCCAGGCGACCAGCGCGCCACGGGCGGGAACAGTACGGGACATGTGAAGCTCCTTGCAGGGCGGGGACCACGCCGCCTCATCAATGGATCCACGGCATGCGTGGAGGGTCCGGAACGCCCCGCAGACAGGGGCGACGGCGGCCAGTATCATCGCCTTTTACGGTGGAATCAAAATGGATTCCATCGACAGGAGCGATGGATATATGCCCTACTCCCCTGAATCCCTGCAGGCCTTCGTGGAAGCCGCGGCGCTGGGCTCGTTCTCGGCCGCCGCGCGACGGCTGCGCAAGACCCAGTCGACGGTCAGTACCGCCATTGCCCACCTGGAAACCGACCTGGGCGTGAGCCTGTTCGATCGCAGCGGGCGCTACCCGCAGCTGACCGAGGCCGGGCGCCAGGTGCTGGGGCACGCGCAGGAGATCCTGGCTGCCGATGCGCGCCTGCAACAGTTGAGCGTGCGCCTGGCCGCACCGGTCGAAGCGCGACTGACCGTGGTGTTCTCCGATGTCTATCAGCTCGATCCCGAACAGCGGATCCTGCAGCGCTTCTCCGAGGCGTTCCCGGAGATCGAACTGGAATGGCTGGATGCGGAGGGTGAGGACGTGCTGGAGCTGGTCGGAAGCGGCCGCGCCGCACTGGGCCTGCTGCCGCGACAGGAACACTATCCAGATGGCCTGATGGCCCGGCCGCTGGCCCACCACAGCGAACTGTCGGTGTACGTGGCGCGCGACCATCCGCTGGCCAGCGCCGGGCGTCGCGCCGCCGCACAACTGGCGCGGCATCGGCAGGTGCGCCTGAGCGCGGAGGTCGATCAGTCCCGCGTGGTCACCGGCCTGGCCTGGACCGCCACCGACTACCTGATGGTGATGGAGATGGCCGAGGACGGCATCGGCTGGGCCGAGCTGCCCCGCGCGCTGGTGCAACGCTACGACCGCGGGCAACTGGTGGAACTGACCCTGCCCGGGTGGCCGCGGCGCATCCACAGCGACCTGCTGTGGCGCCGCGACACGCCTCCCGGACCGGCCGCACTATGGTGGGCCGACGCGCTTGGATGAGGTAGTGCCGGCCGCTGGCCGGCAATCCCAGTGTCCCGTGGTTGCCGGCCAGCGGCCGGCACTGCCGATCAACGATGGGCGAGCGCGTAGTCCAGCGCCGAGCACACCGCCGCCACCTGCGCGTCGTTGCACTGCTGTGGCGTCGCGACACCCCGCCGGGACCGGCCGCACTGTGGTGGGCCGACGCACTGGGATGAGGTAGTGCCGGCCGCTGGCCGGCAATCCCAGTGTCCCGTGGTTGCCGGCCAGCGGCCGGCACTGCCGATCAACGATGGGCGAGCGCGTAATCCAGCGCCGAGCACACCGCCGCCACCTGCGCGTCGTTGCACTGCTGTGGCGTCGCGACACGCCTCCCGGACCGGCCGCACTATGGTGGGCCGACGCGCTTGGATGAGGTAGTGCCGGGCGCTGGCCGGCAATCCCAGTGTCCCGTGGTTGCCGACCAGCGGCCGGCACTGCCGATCAACGATGGGCGAGCGCGTAGTCCAGCGCCGAGCACACCGCCGCCACCTGCGCGTCGTTGCACTGCTGCGGGGTTGCCCGCGGGCTGTCCGGGTAGACCTCGGTGGTGGTGGTGTACTTCGCACCGGTAATGCCGGCGCACAGGCCCAGCTTCACCAGCGGGTACTCGATCACGCCATGGGCCACCACCGGCGAACCGATGATCTCGCCCTTGTCGTCGGCCGGCGCGATGTGGGTGACCTTCTCCACCGCGGCGATGACCGCCTGCTGGAAGGCCGGTTGTGGGTTCTCGCTGTCGTCCACCAGGTAGAACCCATCGGGAATCAGGCCCGGCTCGAACGGCTTGCCGTCACGCGCGGCCAGCGCCGGGCGGAACTCGCTCTCGTCGCTGTCGGTGGTTTCGTGCAGGTCGATGTGCAGCACGAACTGGCCCTTGTACGGCGCGATCAGTTCGATGACGGCGGTCGATTCGCGGGCCGGGCCGTCGGCGCGGAAGTTGCGGTTCGGGTCGATCGCATCGAAGTTCCAGCGGTTGATGCGCTCGAAGCCCCACGGATTCACGCACGGCGTCACCAGCAGGTTGGCCTTGCCGGCATAGTCGGCGGCGTGCTTTTCGAGGAACTCCAGCGCGCCCATCACGCCGCTGGTCTCATAGCCGTGCACGCCACCGGTGACCAGGGCAGCCGGCAGCGCCGGGTTCCAGTCGCGGCTGCGCAGGGCGAACAAGGTGTAGGTCTCGCCCGCGTAGTCGAGCTGGCCGTAGGCCACCTTGTCAAAGCGCGAAGCCAACGCCTCGATGCGCGGCAGCACCTCTTCGTCATAGCGACGCAGGCGCTGCTGGCGGCCACGCCACGCCTCCCGCTCCGCCGCTCCCCACGGCTGGCCAGGGGTTCCGACGGGGTAGAAAGCAGCTTGGGACATGGCGGATCTCAGCGAGTCAGGAAGCAATCGCCCACTCTACCACCGGGGCATCGGCATGAACCGGAGGCGCATTCCAATAGCGAATGGAATCAGCAATAATTCTCATTTACGACCTTCCACAACCCGCACCGATGCCCATTCACGCCCTGCAACCGGCCCGCCTGTCCCTGGCTGCCGCCCTCGCCCTGTGCCTGCTCCCGGCCACCCGTGCCTTCGCCCAGGACGGCGCCACCACGCTGGACAGCATCCAGGTTTCCGGCAGCTGGCTGGGCACCGGCCTGCATGACA
The DNA here is from genome assembly GCF_059368615.1 of Stenotrophomonas sp. YJH_SMC_40. NCBI lineage: Bacteria > Pseudomonadati > Pseudomonadota > Gammaproteobacteria > Lysobacterales > Lysobacteraceae > Stenotrophomonas > Stenotrophomonas sp. YJH_SMC_40. The sequence continues at coordinate 428,734 of NZ_JCAFRX010000005.1, forward strand.
GCGTCAAGAGCTTCGCCGGCGCGCGCACGGTGGTCGACCGCCAGCGCATCGAGGCCAGCGGCGCGGCCAGCATCGGCGATGCCATGCGCCGCATCCCCGGCGTGCAGGTCACCGACAACTCCGGCACGGCCGGCAGCTCGGTCTCGCTGAACATCGGCGTGCGCGGCCTGACCGGGCGCTACTCGCCGCGCTCGACCGTACTGCTGGACGGCGTGCCGCTGGCGGTGGCGCCGTATGGCCAGCCACAGCTGTCGTTCGCACCGACCAGCCTGTCCAACATCGAATCGATCGACGTGGTGCGCGGCGGCGGCGCGGTGCGCTACGGCCCACAGAACGTGGGCGGCATCATCAACTTCAGCACCCGCGCCATTCCGACCGGCGCGGGCCTGCACGGCGAAGCGGGTGTGCGCTACAGCGCCTACGACCATGGCGGCGGTGACAGCACCCAGTACAACGCCTTCCTCGGCGGCACCGGCGGCAACGGCCTCGGCGCGGCGCTGCTCTACTCCGGCCAGGACGGGCGTGGCTGGCGCCAGGGCAGCGATGACCGCTTCAACGACCTCGCGCTGAAGTTCGCCTATGCCATCGACGAACAGCAGGAACTGCGCGCCAAACTGTCCTACTACGATGTGCGTTCGCTGACCCCGGGCGGCCTGACCCGCGCCCAGTACCAGGCCGATCCGTTCCAGAACACCCGCCCCACCGATTTCTGGAAGGGCCACCGCACCGGCATCGACCTGGGCTACACCAACACGCTGTCGGCCAACAGCGAGTTCGAGGTGCTGGCCTATTACAACGAAAGCAGCCGCGCCAGCTCGCTGATCAACGCCGCCAACACCCAGCTGACCGTGCAGCCGCGTGACTACCGCGTGCTCGGCATCGAGCCGCGCTACACCCAGCGCCTGCACTGGGGCGCCAGCGTGCACGACATCACCGCCGGCTACCGCTTCCTGCGCGAACGTGGCAACGACCGCAGCTACACCGTCACCCGCCGCACCGGCGTGGCCAGCGCCACCAACCGCTTCGACAACGCCACCGACGCCCACGCGTTCTACATCGACGACCGCATTGCGATCGGCCAGTGGCGGATCACCCCGGGCGTGCGCATGGAATGGATCGACATGGACCGCCGCCAGGCCGGTGGCACGGCGACCTTCAGCAGCCGCAACGACAAGGCCCTGCCCTCGCTCAACATCGCCTACCTGCTGACCCCGCAGCTGACCGTGTTCGGCAACTACACCACCTCGTTCGGGCCGGTGCAGAACATCCAGCTGAATTCGCAGACCGCCAGCAATCCGCTGAACCCGGAAATCGCCAAGACCACCGAACTCGGTGCGCGCTGGCAGGACGGTGCACTGCGCGCGGAAGTAACCGTGTTCAAGATGCGCTTCGACAACCAGATCCTGCAGGTGCCGGGGATCACTCCGCCGACTTTCCAGAACATCGGCGCCACCGATCACAAGGGTGTGGAGAGCGCACTGGAATACCGCTTCGCCGAGGACAGCGCGCTGGCCGGGCTGGAGCTGTACGCCAACTACACCTGGACCAAGGCGATCCAGCAGTCCGGCGACAACCGTGGCCTGGACGTGCCCTTCTACGCGCGCGACACCGACAGCGTCGGCGCCCGCTACGCACTGGCCGGCTGGACCTTCAATGTCTCCAGCACCCACCAGAGCGGCCAGTACGCCGACGCCGCCAACACCTGGGCCGAGAGCGCCGATGCGCGCGTGGGCCGCGTGCCGGGTGTTCGCCTGTGGAACGCGCAGGTGGCCTGGCAGGTGCCGGGACTGGGTGACAGCGAGATCGCACTGGGCGTGAACAACCTGGCCGACAAGCGCTGGTACACCCGCAATGTCGATGGCAACGCCGGCCGCATGGTGGCCGCGCCGCGTACCTTCTACGTGCAGGGCCACTACCGCTTCTGAAGCGGTAATCGCCCGATGCAGTGACGGTGGCGATCACGGTGGCAGCGTATCATGCCGCCACCATGTCACCGTCTGCTTTGCCATCGCGCCTGCATCTGGCCTTCCAGGGCCTGCGCCTGCGACTGCGTGGCAGTGATCTGTGGTTCATCGCACTGGCGCTGCTGGTCGGCCTGATCGCCGGCTACCTGACCCTGCTGCAGTCGGGCATCGCGCGCTGGTTGCAGGGCACGCTGTATGGGCTGGACGAAGGCATGCGCCTGAGCTCCCTGCCCTCGCTGACCTGGACCGCGCTGCTGGTGCTGCCACTGGGCGGGCTGCTGGTCGGCCTGGTCAGCCTGGCGGCGACGCGGCTTAAGCGCCCCCTGCTCGATGCGGTGGAAGCCAATGCCCTGCATGGCGGCCGCATGTCGATGCGCGACAATCTGATCGTGCTGACCCAGACCCTGCTGTCCAATGGCTGCGGCGCCTCGGTCGGGTTGGAGGCTTCGTATACGCAGATGGGTGCCGGCAGCGGCTCGCAGCTGGGCCGGGTGATGCGCCTGCGTCGCAACGACGTGCGCATCCTGGTCGGTGCCGGTGCCGCCGGTGCCATCGCCGCCGCCTTCGGTGCGCCATTCGCTGGTGCGTTCTATGCCTTCGAAATCGTCATTGGCGCCTACACCCCGGCCGCACTGGCACCGGTGGCCGTCGCCGCGCTGGCCGGTGCGTTCGTGGCCGACCAGGCTGGCATCGAGGCCTACCTGCTGCCCGCTGCCTCTACCATCGACGTGCGTGCCGCCGACTACGCCATCTACGGCCTGCTCGGCTGCTGCTGCGCGATGGTCGGCATTGTCATCATGCGCCTGATCGCTTCGATCGAAGGCACGGTCAAGCGCAGTCCATTGCCGCTGTGGGGTCGCCCGGTGGTGGGCGGCCTGCTGCTGATCCCGCTGGCCCTGGCCAGCCCGCAGGTGCTCTCGTCCGGCCATGGCGCGCTGCACCTGGACCTGACTACCCACCTGCCGTTGATCTGGATCGGCGGCCTGCTGACCCTGAAGTGCCTGGCCTCCGGCATCTCTCTCGGGTTTGGTTTCCGTGGCGGCCTGTTCTTCGCCTCGCTGTTCATGGGCACCCTGGTCGGCGCCCTGTTCGCCGGCCTGCTGGCGATGGCCACCGGCGTGCCGGTGGTCGACGCCACGTCCGCTGCGCTGGCCGGCATGGCAGCGTTGGCTGCGGCGGTGGTCGGCGCGCCCATGACCATGGCCATGCTGGTGCTGGAAGGCACCCACGACTTCCTGCTGACCAGCGTGGTGATGAGCGCGGTGCTGGTGTCCAGCACGCTGGTACGGCAGTGGTTCGGCTACTCGTTCTCGACCTGGCGCATGCACCTGCGCGGCGAGACCATCAAGAGCGCCCGCGACGTCGGCTGGGTGCAGAACCTCAACGCCGGCCGGCTGATGCGCAAGGGCGTGGCCACCGCGCCGGCCGATCTCGATGCCGCCGCGTTCCGCCAGCGCTTCCCGCTGGGCTCGGGCAGCCGGGTGATCCTGATCGACAGCGAAGGCCACTACGCCGGCATCGTGCAGATTCCGCGCGTCTACGGCGACGGCGTGAAGCCGGAAACCACGATCGGCGAGCTGGCCGAGAACCGTGGTGTGTCGCTGTCGCCGGCCGCGGACGTGGTCAGCGTGATGCAGCGCTTCGACCAGACCCAGGCCGACGAACTGGCCGTGGTCGCCGCCGACGGCCTGGTGCTGGGCGTGGTCTCCGAAGCCTTCGTACGCAAGCGCTACGCCGAGGAACTGGACAAGCGCCAGCGCGAACTGATGGGCGAGCGCGTCGAGGACACCGACTGACCCCGCAAAAAGGGGACGGAGGGGATTAAGTCGTTTCTGGTACCTGACTAACCACGCGTGGCGTGGACCGCTGGAAATCCACGCATGGCGTGGATCTACTGTCACCATGACCGGGTAGACTCCGGCCATGCGCTTCATTGAGACCTTCCAGGCCGGTCCCTTCGCCGACACCGTGGTGAGCCTGCTGGCCGCCTTCGTGCTGGGCACGCTGATCGGCGCCGAGCGCCAGTACCGGCAACGCACCGCCGGCCTGCGCACCAACGTGCTGGTCGCCGTCGGCGCCGCAGCCTTCGTCGACCTCGGCATGCGCATCGCCGGCAGCGCCGAGGCGGTACGGGTGATCTCCTACGTGGTCTCCGGCGTCGGCTTCCTCGGTGCCGGCGTGATCATGAAGGAAGGCATGAACGTTCGCGGCCTCAACACCGCCGCCACCCTGTGGTGCTCGGCGGCGGTGGGCAGCTGCACCGGCGCGGACATGCTGGCCGAAGGCGTGCTGCTGACCGTGCTGATCATCGCCGGCAACACCCTGCTGCGGCCGCTGGTCAATGCGATCAACCGCATCCCGATCAACGAGGCCGCCACCGAAGCCACCTACGAAGTGCGCCTGAGCGTGGATGCCGACGCCGTGCCGCGGGTGCGCGAGCGGTTGGTCGATGCGCTGGAAGCGGCGCAGTATCCGGTCGGTGATGTGCAGGTGGTCGAACATGCCGACGCGCCCACCGATGTGATCGCGGTGCTGGTCAGTACCGCCGTGAGTGCCGATGAACTGGATGTGGTGCTGGCGCGGATGGAGCAGGTGCCGGGCGTGCTGCATGCCACCTGGGAAGTCAGCACCCGCGATTGATTCATCCACGCATGGCGTGGATCTACCGAGGTCGAGGTGAAGTAGATCCACGCCATGCGTGGATGCTTCTCTCACCCACCCGCCATGCGCTGCTGTGCGCGCAGCAGCTTGCGGAATGAACCGCACTGCCGCGCGTCCTGCGCTTCCGGGCAGGCCGCCGCGCGCTGCAGGTGCCGGCGCACCCGCTGCAACTGGGTGATCTGCCGCTGGAGCACATCGGCCTGTGCCAGCAGCGCCTCACGGTCCAGCGAGATACATCCATCCTGCGGCGGCAGCGACAACCCGATCTGCTGCAGCGACAATCCGGCCGCCTGGCCAAGACCGATCAGCGCCAGCCGTTCCAGCACGCGCTCGTCGTACTGCCGGCGCAGGCCGCGACGGCCCAGTGCCTGCAGCAGCCCAAGCTGTTCGTAGTAGCGCAGGGTCGAGGCCGGCACGCCACTGCGCTTGACCACCTCGCCGATATCCAGTTCACGCACGGGCTTGACCTCAAGTGACCTTCAAGCGCCAACCTATGGGCGACTTCCCCGCAAGGCAAGACCATGACCAGTACATCCCCCGTTGATCAGAACGCGCTGTGGAACGGCCCCGGCGGTCAGATCTGGGTTGCGCAGCAGGCCATCCTCGACGGCCTGTTCCAACCCCTGGCCGACCTGCTGGTCGACGAACTGCCCGACACCGTCACGCAACTGCTGGATGTAGGCTGCGGGACCGGTGCCAGCCTGCTGGCCTCAGCCGCCGCACGCCCGTCGGCGCACTGCACCGGCCTGGACATCTCCGCGCCGATGCTGGCGCTGGCCCGTCAACGCGCCGAGGCGGCAGGACTGGACGCAGACTTCATCGTCGCCGACGCACAGCAGCATCCGCTGCCCACCGCGCACTTCGACTGGATCCAATCGCGGCTGGGTGTGATGTTCTTCGAAGACAGCCAGGCCGCCTTCGCCAACCTGCACCGTGCCGCGCGACCGGGTGCCGGCCTGCGTTTCATCGCCTGGCGCAGCGCAGCGGAGAACCCGTTCATGACAACGGCCGAGCGCGCCATCGGCGATGCACTGGATCTTCCGCCCCGCGCGCCCGGCGCACCGGGCCAGTTCGCCTTTGCCGATGGCGAGCGTGTGCAGCACCTGCTGCAGGCCGCCGGCTGGAATGACGTGGAGGTTGTTGCGGTCGACCTGCCCTGCTCGCTCGCCCGCGAAGACCTGCCGACCTATGTCGGCCAGCTGGGCCCGTTGGGCCTGGCACTGCGCAATCTGCCCGAAGACCGGGCCACCTCGCTCCGGAACAAGGCGGTAGCGGCATTCACCCCGTTCATCGAGGGCGACCGCGTACGCGTGGATGCCGCCTGCTGGCTGGTCCGCGCCCGCGGCTAGGAAAAGGGGACGGAGGGGATTAAGTCGCTCTTGCCCCGAGTGTGCCGGAAACGACTTAATCCCCTCCGTCCCCTTTTTCCCTACAGCGCCTCGCCGGCGTCGGCCAGGCGCGATTCGATCAGCGCATACCACTGCTGCAGCACGTCGATCAGCATGTCCAGCTCGTCGTCGGTACGCTGTGCGCGGCCACTGCGCAGGCAGGCCTGGGCTTCCTGCAGCTGGGCCAGGAACCCCGCCACGGTGTCTGCCTGCAGGATCAGCCCCGGCAGGCGCCGCCCGGGAATGCGTACCACGGCATGGTTGCCGAGCTGGCCGTACACGCTGAGTGTGGTTTCCGTCTTCATGGAAAGAGGCAGGAATTGAGCGTTCATCGCGTGCACCATGGGAAACCTGAGCCGCCGGCAGGCGTGGTCAACGGGGGAGACGTAACCACGTCCTGCCGACGGTCAGGGGGGACTCGGGATACCGGGGCATGGCCCCGGTGCGGGACTCTCAGCGCGGTTGGGCGATCCCAGCGATCTGCACGCGACGGTTCGGCGCCAGGCAGGCGATCAGCTCGCGCCGATTGCGCTGCTCGCACTGCACGATCGGCTCGGCTGCGCCCCGCCCTTCGGCGCTGATGCTGGCCGCAGGCACCCCGCCCTGCACCAGCGCGCTGCGTACGGCCTCGGCACGTCGCTGCGACAGGGTCTGGTTGTAGCTGGCACTGCCGATACGGTCGGTGTACCCGGTCACCCGGATCGACTGCACCTGCGCAGCCTCGCGCACCTGCGCCAGGATGCCCTGCACCGCCTGCTGGCCTTCGGCGCTGAGTACCGCGCTGTCGAATCCGAACAGCGCGTCGGCCGACAGCCGCAGGGGTTGCTCCGGCAGCGGTGCCGGTGCAGGCGGCGCCGGTGGCCGTGGCGGTTCGATCACCGCCGCGCACGACTCCGGCTTCCAGTAGCCCCCCTGGGCGATGCCCTTGCTGTCGAAGCGCACCTGGAACTGGCAGGTGAAATACTCCGCGCCCTGCGCGGTGCGGAAGTTGAACAGGTAGTTCCACTCGCGCACGCCCCACATGCCTTCGTTGAAGTGCGGCGTGCCCAGCAAGGTATACAGCTGCCGCTTGCTCATGCCCGGCGCGAATCTGCGCAGGTCGGCGACGTCGGGATAGATGCCCTCCTTCAACGAAGCCTTCGACGCCTCCGGGAACTGCACGGCGGTGGTGTCGGCAGGACGGTCGGCGGCCGGCGCATGGCTGCGGCAGGCGGCCAGCAGGCCCATCCCCAGGACCAGGCCCAGCACTGCGGCCATCTGGCCGGTGCGGGCGATGCGATGCTGTTTCATGTCATTCCCCCCTTTGGACGTTTCCGCGATGCCGGGCCGCGCGTGCGGCCCGGCCGCGGGGATCACCACTGGATGCCGGCACCGACGGCCACACCGGCCTCGCCACGGCTGTTGGTGGAGCCGCTGAACTTGTAGATCCAGCGACCACCTTCAGAGACACCGGAGATACCGATCGCCACGCCCGACTCGCCGTTGTAGCTGCCAGCGGCGACCGAGGCCATGCTGCGGCCCGCTTCGCTGGGCTGCGGCAGCGCTGCGGTGGCCATCGCCGACGCGATACCGGCCGACGCGCGGTTGTCGGTCTTGCGCAGGTCGCGCTCGAAGCCGCCCATGCGCTCGTCGGTGTACGCCTTCGACCAATCCAGGGTCTGCGCCATGCCCGACTTCAGCTGGTCCACGTTGACCGCGTCGGTACCGGCGGTGCCGGCGGCGACGTTGCGCACCGTGGTCGGGCCGCTGTTGGTGCTGCCCAGGGTGACGCTGTTGTAGTTGGTCGCACCGTTCACCGTGGTGTCGTAGCGGATCGTGCCCTGCTGCGAGGCCTGCAGCTGGCGTACGTTGACCGCATCGGTGGCCTGCGAACCGTCGGCCACGTTGACCACCTGGCGTTCGGCACCAGCGGCACCCACCGAGACCGTGTTGGCCCGGTTCGCCACCGAACCCGCACCCAGCGCCACCGAGTTGTCGGCCTGCGCCTGCGAACCATTGCCCAGCGCGGTCGAGTTGGCGCCGGCTGCGGTTGAGCCTGCACCACCGGCGGCCGAGTTGGCACCGCTGGCGGACGGGTCGGCCAGGTTGTTGGTGTTGTTGGCGCGGAAGCTGCCGGCTACGTTGGTGATGTTCTGGATCTTCTGGTCGGTGTACTTCTTCGACTCGTCGATGGCGTAGTTCACGCCGTTCTTCAGCTGGCCGACATTGGTTGCGTCGTACGTATCGGAACCGTCGGCGACATGCGTGATCTTGCGCTCACTGCCAGTACTGCCGACCGAGACCTCACCGGCCGAGTTGCTGGCACCGGTCTGGCCGTAGGCACCGGTGTAGCCGCTCTGCGCACCGACGCTGGCCACCGAACCTGCACCCAGTGCCACGCTGTTGCCGGCACTGGCGCTGGCGCCGTTGCCGACCGCCACGCTGTTGGCACCGGCCGCACTGGCCTGCGGGCCGACCGCCACCGCCTCCGCCCCGGCCGCCGTTGCGGCCGCTGCCGTCGAGTTCACCGCCAGGTAGGCACTGCCACCGCCGCCGTTGGTGATGCGCTGGTTGAGGACCTTCAGCGAGCCGTCCACCGCAGTGAAGGCGGCGGTGACATTGTTGTAGTCGCCGCTGGTGAAAGTGCCATCGGTAGCGATGCTGGAGATGCTGAACTTCGGCGCGGTCCACACGTTGGTGGTGCCGTTGTAGGCGGTGGTGCCACCGAAGTAGTTGGCGATGGTGCTGTGGGTGCTGAACAGCTGGTCGCCGGTGATGGCATCGCTGCTGCCGGCCAGGATGCTGCCGGCGGCGACGTTGGTGATCTTCACCGCGCCGGTGCCGGTGCCCGTCAGCGTCACGCGGTTGAGCACGTTGCCGCTGGCGTCGACGTCGTACTTCACGGCCAGCTTGTCGATCTCGCCGGTCTGGTCGGCAACGTTGGCCAGCGAATTGCTGACCGCGTCGAAGGCGGTACCGACGTCGTTGTAGTTGCCCTTGGTAATCGTGCCGTTGGCGGCGACGTTGTTGATCGAGTAGGTCGGTGCGGTCAGCACGCCGCTCGCGTTGACCGCCGCGCCACCTCCGAGGTGGGTGGCAACTGCCTGGTTGGCCGCAAACAGCTGGGCACCGTTGATGGCCTCGCTGCTGGTGGCGCTGACCTGGCCCGGGCCCAGGTTGCGCAGCGTGGTGGCGGTGCCGCTCTGGCCCAGCGTGGCACTGGCGTAGTTGACGCTGCCGTCGCCGTTGAGGTCATAGCGCAGGGCGCCCTGCTCCGACGCCTGCAGCTGGCCCAGGTTGACCGCATCGGTAGCGGCGGTACCGGCGGCCATGTTGGTGACCTGGCGTTCGGCACCGGCCGCACCGATGGACACGCTGTTGGGACGGTCGGCCAGGCTGCCGGCACCCACCGCGATACTGTTGGCGGCGGTGGCGCGGGCGTTGGTACCGACCGCGATCGAGTCGGCGCCGGTGGCCAGCGCCTCGGTACCGGTCGAGTTCACCCGCAGGTACTTGGTGCCACCGTTGCGGATATCGGTGATCTGCGTGTTGAGATTGACCAGCGAGCCGTCGACCGCGGCGAAAGCATCGGTGGCGTTCTCATACAGGCCCTTGGCGATGGCGCCGCCGGTGGAGATGGTGCTGATCTCGAACAGCGGTGCAGTGAACGCGCCGCTGGCCGGATCGAAGGCCGCGCGGCCGCCGAAGAAGCTGGCGATGGCAGCATTGGTCGCCGCCAGCTGGCCGCCATTGACCGCTTCCAGGCTGCCTGCCGTGACCGCACCGCCGGCCAGGTTGCCGATGGTGGTGGTGCCGGTGCCCGCGCCAAGCGTGACACGACGGTAGTTCGGATTGCCGCCAGCATCCAGGTCGTAGGTGACGGCGGCATCGGCCACGCCGTTGATCAGGCTGATCGCGCCCTTCAGCTGGGCTACGTTGACCGCATCGGTGTTGACGCTACCGGCAGCCACGTTGGTGATCTGGCGCTCGCCACCACCGGCGGTGCCCACCGACACTTCGCCCGCCGAAACCTGCGGAGCAGTCAGGCCGTAAGCACTGTAGCTGGCCTGCGCGCCGCGCAGTGCGGCCGAGCGGTAGCCCAGTGCGACCGAGTTGGCCTGGTTGGAGGTGGCTTCAGCACCGAGCAGGGTCTGCCCGTTTGCGGTACCGACGGCACTGTCGCCGACGATCACCGAATGGCCCATGCGCGCAGCGTAGTCGGCGGTCGGTACACCGGTCGGATTGCTCGGGTCGTTGACCCCATCACCCGGGAAGGCGACGTTGGCATCGACCTTCGGCAGTTCGTGCCGTGCATTGGCACCGATCACCACTTCCTTCGAACCGTTGGCGAAGGCGCCATCGCCCATCAGCACCTGGTAGTCCTGCGCGGCGTTCACGGCCCAGCACGAGATGTCAGCCAGGGCGACGTCCAGGCACTTGGCGGCCCACGCCGGCGAGTCCTTCGGCAGCAGCAGGCCCAGCAGGCCACCCGGATTGCCGTTGTTGATGTTGTAGATGTAGCTGTCGGAGGTGACGCCACCGATCAGGGTCAGGTGCGAGCTGCCACCGGTAGCGGCACCGCCCAGCCCGTTGAGGGTGCTGCCGACCGGCGACAGGTTGACCACCGGCAGGCCCAGCACATTGACCGTCGAGTAGGTCTGCATCACGTTGGCGTTGCTGAGCTTGAGGTTGCCGTTGCTCAGGTAGCCGTTGCCACCGAACAGGCTGGTGGTGGTCGGGCCGATCAGCTGCCCGACATTGCCGACCAGGCCGCCAGTGCCGATGATCAACCCCGCATTCGGATCGGCCGGAGCCGGCGCCTTCGGGCTGGTGGGCGGGATCGCCGAGGGCTTGGTCAGGCCGAGGCCACCGAGCGTGCCGCCGACCAGGCCGCCGACCGCGCTGCCCAGATTGCCGAGGGTGCCATTGAGGTTGCCGTTGAGCAGGTTGCCCACGGCACTGCCGACGTTGCCGAGCGTGTTGCCCAGCAGCCCACCCAGGCCAGTGCCGGAGCCGGTGGCGCCATTGAGCAGACCGCCGACGGAACCGACGGTGTTGTTGAGCGTGCCGCCGACCGCAGTGCCGACGCTGCCAACCGTGCCGCCGACTGCGCCACCCACGCTGCCGACGGTGCCATTGAGGGCGCCGCCGACCGCACCACCGACGGTGCCCACGGCTCCGTTCAGTGCGCCGCCCACGGCGCCTGCAGTGTTGTTGAGCGTGCCGCCTACGGCACCGCCGACGCTGCCGACCGTGCCATTCAGGGCTCCGCCGACCGCACCACCGACGCTGCCTACGGTGCCGTTCAGTGCGCCACCCACGGCGCCTACAGTGTTGTTGAGCGTGCCGCCTACGGCGCCGCCCACGCTGCCAACCGTGCCATTCAGGGCACCACCGACCGCACCACCGACGCTGCCTACGGTGCCATTCAGTGCGCCACCCACGGCGCCTACAGTGTTGTTGAGCGTGCCGCCTACGGCACCG
>NZ_JCAFRX010000006.1:0-405047 GCF_059368615.1 Stenotrophomonas sp. YJH_SMC_40
TTGATCAAACGTCTGCAAGATGGACAATCATCCTTCCTGCAGGCGCCTTCACAAGATACCTGCGCATACTTTCAAAGATCCGGGGAAGTGGCCTCAGCGCCGTTCCCGTGTGCTGCGAAGTTTCCTTCGTAGCGAGCCGCCCATTATGCCAGACTTTTTCAGTCCGTCAACACCTTCGTTCGATCATCTCGTTCGGCGGTGGTGGGCGCCCTGTTGTCGCTGAAGCCCCTTGGTGGCGACCCCTGCGACGGGGGAGGAGAAGTATGTCCCCATTCGCATCATTTGTGAAGGGGGTGTGGCGATTTTTTTCACCGGATGTTGCATCCGTTCATCCGGCGCGCTGCGGTAGGTTCCCGCGAAGAGCAGCCAAGCGTGGGCTTGGCTCTACAAGAGCATAAGGAAGGGCCGGCTAGCGCCGGCCCTTTCTTTGTCTCAGGCAGCAACCAGGCGCACGCGGGCAAACGTACGCTTGCCGACCTGCAACAGGCCTTCGAAGCCCGGCTGCAGCACCTGCTGGCCATCTTCCACTACTTCGCCGTCCACCTTCACCGCGCGCTCCTTGAGCTTGCGGTTGGCTTCGGAGTTGCTCGGGGTCAGGCCGGCCGCGGTCAGCAGCGCAGCGATACGCAGGCCTTCGACCGGGATCGCCACGTCCTGCAGCGGCAGCTGGGTGATGTCGCCCTGCCCGGTCACCGCCGCTTCCCAGCCGGCGATCGCCTGCTCGGCCGCTGCGGCGTCGTGGAAGCGGGTCGCCAGTTCACGCGCCAGGCGCAGCTTGACCACGCGCGGGTTCAGGCCGCCATTGGCCACCTGCTCGCGCAGCTGCACGGCTTCGGCCTGGCTGATGTCGAAGGACAGCAGCTCGATCCAGCGCCACATCAGGGTGTCGTCCACCTTCATGGTCTTGGTGACGATGTCGATGGCCGGTTCGCTGATGCCAATGTAGTTGCCCAGCGACTTGGACATCTTGTTGACGCCGTCCAGGCCCTCCAGCAGCGGCATGGTCAGCACCACCTGCGGCTTCTGGCCGTGGTGCTCCTGCAGGCCACGGCCCATCAGCAGGTTGAACTTCTGGTCTGTACCACCCAGCTCCACGTCGGCCTCCAGGGCCACCGAGTCGTAGCCCTGCACCAGCGGGTACAGGAACTCATGGATGGCGATGGACTGCTGGGCGGCGTAGCGCTTGGCGAAGTCGTCGCGCTCGAGCATGCGTGCCACGGTGTGCTGGCCGGCCAGGCGGATCATGTCGGCCGCGCCCATCTTGCCGAACCACTCCGAGTTGAAGCGGACTTCGGTACGGCTGCGGTCCAGCACCTTGAACACCTGCTCCTCATAGGTACGGGCGTTGGCCAGCACGTCCTCGCGGCTGAGCGGCTTGCGGGTGAGGCTCTTGCCGGACGGGTCGCCGATCATGCCGGTGAAGTCGCCGATCAGGAAAATGACCTGGTGGCCGAGGTCCTGGAACTGGCGCATCTTGTTCAGCAGCACCGTGTGGCCCAGGTGCAGGTCGGGCGCGGTGGGGTCGAAGCCGGCCTTGATCCGCAGCGGGCGGCCCTCCTGCAGGCGCGCACGCAGATCCTCGAGCTTGAGGATCTCGTCGGCACCACGGCCGATCTGGGCAAGGGCTTCTTCAATCGAGGACACGTGACTACTCCCGGCAACGCCGATTCTTGTGTGGGGTGTTAAAGCAAAGTTAACCCGATTGGCTTCACAAAAGCCAATGGGCACAAGGGTTTGACGCGGTTTTCTCAGGTGTCTATGGTAACCGGCGATCAGGCCCCCGCTCCCGGGCCACCAGGAAAAAACCGCCGATGCACAATTCCGAACAAGGGCGCGCACGCAAGCAGCGCTTCCAGGAACGCCTCCACGTCCTGCACGACAACGCCCTGCATCGGAAGCTCAGGCAACATCTTCCCGCCGCCTTCAACGAGCGCTGGACCCGGCGCCATTGGATGCATGCCAGCCTGTTCGCGACCATCGGCGCCCTGGTGGCGACGATCGTGCCGGGCTTCTCGCACACCATCGACGCCCCCTTTGCCGACAGCCATACCAGCCTGGCACTGCCGTTGCCGCCGCTGGCCATGGCCCGCCAGCAGCAGGTGCCCGGTGACAGCTGGCAGGTGCTGCGCGTGGAACGCGGCCAGACCCTGAGCGATCTGTTCGACAAGGCCGGTATCCCGGCGACCACCCTGCACCGGGTACTGGACCACCCGGGGGCGCGCGAGGCGCTGACCAAGCTTCGCCCGGGCGCCGAGATCGCCTTCGACATGCCCCTGTCCGGCGACCTGCGCAGCATCCGCTTCGACCGCGATGCCGACAACCGGGTGGAGCTGAGCCTGGCCGGTGACGACATCAAGGAGAAGGTGACCAAGCGCGAGACCTCCACGCGCACGGTGGTCACCAGTGGCGAGATCACCAGCTCGCTGTATGCCGCGGCCCGCCGCGCCGGGCTGTCGCCGTCGGCGATCGCGACGATGACCGACGACATCTTCAAGTACGACATCGACTTCTCGAAGGACCTGCAGCCGGGCGACCGCTTCAGCGTGGTGATGGATGAAACCTGGCGCGAAGGCGAGAAGGTGGACACCAGCAAGATTCTGGCGGCGACTTTCACCACCGGTGGCAAGACCTATTCCGGCTTCCGCTTCGACCGCAACGGCAAGTCCGAGTACTACGACATCAACGGCCGTTCGCTGAAGAAGAGCTTCATCCGCATGCCGATCCCGTTCGCGCGGCTGAGCTCGACCTTCGGTGCGCGCAAGCACCCCGTGCTGGGCAAGATGCGCATGCACAAGGGCGTGGACTACGCCGCGCGCACCGGCACCCCGATCATGGCCGCCGGCGACGCCCGCGTGCAGTTCGCCGGCGTGCAGCGCGGTTACGGCAACGTGGTGATCCTCGACCACGGCCGTGGCCACACCACCCTGTATGGGCACATGTCGCGCTTTGCGAACATCAAGACCGGCCAGCGGGTGGCCCAGGGCACGGTGATCGGTTATGTCGGCTCGACCGGCCTGGCCACCGGCCCGCACCTGCACTACGAATTCCGCGTCAACGGCGAGCACCGCAACCCGCTGACCGTGACCATGCCGCCGCCGGAGCCGCTGAAGGGCGCCGAGCTGGTCGCCTTCCGCGCGCAGACCGCGCCGGCGATGGCCCGCATCCAGGGCATGGAGAAGCTGATCTACGCCGATGCCAGCCCGGCACCGACCAGCCGCGACGAGGCCGCCCCCGAGGTGGCCAGCGCCAAGGACAAGAGCAGCACCGGCCGCAAGCGCGGCTGAGCCCCTGCGTTGACGAAGAAGGACGCGGCAGCACAAGCTTGCCGCGTCCTTTTTTTATGCCCGCCATGAACACGACTGCCGACACTGACGCCCCCCTGTACCTTGGCCTGATGTCGGGCACCAGTGCCGACGGCATCGATGCCGCGCTGGTGCAGTTTCCTGCCGGCGGAGGCTGCCGCTTCGTGCACGGCCTGACCGCCCGCTGGGAGCCGGTGCTGCGTGCACGGCTGGTGGCGCTGGGCGAAGGTGGTCCACTGGATTCGCTGGAGGAGCTGGGCGAGCTGGACGCCCGGATCGCGATCAGCTTCGCCGAGGCCGCCAACCAGCTGCTGGCCGAGGCTGGCGTGGACCGCAGCCAGGTGCGTGCGATCGGCTCGCATGGGCAGACCGTGCGTCACCGGCCGCTGGCCGACCCCGCCTTCACCGTGCAGCTGGGCGACGGCAACCGCATCGCAGAGTTGACCGGGATCACCACGGTCTCCGACTTCCGCCGCCGCGACGTGGCGGCCGGGGGCCATGGTGCGCCACTGATGCCGGCCTTCCACCTGGCCATGCTGGGCACGACCGACGAAGACCGCGCCGTGCTCAATCTGGGCGGTATCGCCAACCTGACCCTGATTCCGCGCGAAGGGGCGGTACGTGGCTTCGATACCGGCCCGGCCAATGCGCTGATGGATGCCTGGTGCCAGCGCCACACCGGCCGCACCTTTGATGCCGACGGCGCGTACGCCGCCAGCGGCGCGGTGGACGAGGGCCTGCTGGCGGGCTGGCGCTCGGACCCGTGGTTCGCGCTGCCGCCGCCGAAGAGCACCGGCCGTGAGCAGTTCCACCTGGCCTGGGCCGAGGCGCACATGGCCGAGGGCCAGTACGCGGCGGCCGACGTGCAGGCGACCCTGCTGGAGCTGACTGTGGCAACGGTGGCCGACGCGCTGCTGGCGCAGCAGCCGCAGACCCGCCGCCTGCTGGTCTGTGGCGGCGGGGTACGCAACCGGCAGCTGATGAAGCGCCTGGCGGCGCGGCTGCCGGACGTGCAGGTGGAATCCAGCGCCGTGCACGGGCTGGACCCGGAGTACGTGGAGGCAATGGGCTTCGCATGGCTGGCGCAGCGGACGATGGACGGGCTGGCCGGCAACCTGCCAAGCGTGACCGGAGCTAAGGGCCCGCGGATCCTGGGTGCGATCCACCTGGCGTGAGGTGGCGCCGTCCACGCGTGGCGTGGATCTACCGGGCAGCCGGACGTGGGCTCGTCTCTACAGCATTGCGGCGCGGCCGCTAATCGAAGCCCTGCCCTGCGGGCAAGGCCTGCAGGGCGGCAATGGCATCGGACAGGGCATCCACTTCCGGATCGCCGAAGCCGGAGCGGACTTCCAGTTCACTGCTGAACAGGCCCTGCTCCAGCAAGGCGGCACAGGTCTGTTCGTGGGTCCAGCCGCGGGCGACCGCGACGCGTTTGATACGTTCCAGCAGCAGCGGGTCCAGGTCCCGCAGCACAACGTCGGCCATGCTCACTTCCCCGTTCGCAAGGCACCGCCCCCTCGGCGCGTCGGGGCGATGATCCCGCAGACCGGGCGGGCAGGGAATCAGGTCGAGCCGGCGGCCTGGCGACGGCGCTGCTGCAGGATCAGCAGGGCGCAAAGGATCACTACCGGGATCGCCACCAGCGCGGTACCGACGAAGAACAGCGCGTAGCCTTCCAGCAACGTCCGGCCCTGTGCGAGCGTCTGTACCGACCACCCCGAGAGCCCCTTGAGTGCCTTGCCGGGCATCGCGTAGAACGAACTCAGCAGTGCGTACTGGGTTGCGGTGTACCCGATGCTGGTCAGGCTCGACATGTAGGCGATCAGCGCCGTACCGGCGAAGCCGCTGGCGAAGTTGTCGATTGCCATGGCCACGGCGAAATGGGTTGTGTCCGGGCCGGAATAGGCCAGCCAGGCAAACGCCAGGTTGGAGGCCGGCCCCAGCACGGCGCCTACCATCAGCGCCGCCAGCACCCCCCAGCGGACCGAGACCAGGCCCGCTGCGGCAATACCGACGAAGGTCGCGACCAGCCCGACCGAGCCACGCACCGCGCCCACGGTGTCCTCGTCCAGGCCGAGATCGACGTAGAACGGGTTGGCCATCGGTCCCATGACGAAGTCGGCCATGCGATAGACGCTGATGGCCACCAGGATCAGGATCGCGCCGCTGCGATGCTCGCGGACGAAGGCGATGAACGGTCCCGCTACGGCGTCGAACAATCCGCGCGGTGTCCACAGCGAGGTCGCCTGTGCCTGCACGGCAGCCACTTCCCGCGCGGGTTCGCGGGCCATGACCACGGCCACCACGCCAAGCGCCATCAGCACGGCCATGATCTCGTAGGAAACCTGCCAGCCGACACGGGCCGCGATGATCAGGATCAGCGCATCGGTGACCAGCAACGCAGTGCGGTAGCCCAGTGCCGAGGATGAGGTCAGCAGTCCAAGCTGCTCGCTGTTGTCAGCACTTTCAATGCGCCAGGCATCGATGACGATGTCCTGGGTGGCCGAAGCAAACGCCACGATCACGGCCATCACGCCGAACACGACGATGTGCTGCCAGGCGATACCCAGGAGCTGGATCTGGCCCCCCTTGGGCTGGACCAGCGCCATGCCGACCAGGCCCACCACCACAACCAGCTGCGACAGCAGCATCCAGCCACGGCGGCGGCCAAAGCGGCCGAACAGAGGCACGTCGGTCTTGTCGACGATCGGTGCCCACAGGAACTTCATGGTGTAGGCCAGCCCGACCCATGACAGGAAGCCGATCGTACTCAGCTCGATGCCTTCCTTGCGCATCCAGAAGCCGAGCGTGTTGCCCACCAGGTAGATCGGCAGGCCGGAACTGAAGCCGAGCAGCAGCATCGCCAGCACCTTGCGCTGGCTCAGGTTGGACAACACCTGCTGCCACGGTCGGCGCGGCTTGGCAGCCTCGGTCACAGGTCGTAGTCCACGGTGAACGGGGCGTGGTCGGAGAAGCGCTCGTCGCGGTAGATCGAGCAGCTTCGCAGGCGGTCACGCAGGCCCGGGGTGATGAACTGGTAGTCGATGCGCCAACCGACATTGTTGGCACGGGCGGCGCCGCGGTTGCTCCACCAGGTGTAGTCCTCTCCGGTGGGGTTGAGCAGGCGGTAGGCATCGGCCCAGCCGCGACCGGCGGCGACATCGGTGGCCTGGCCGTGGTCGGCGCAGAGGGCGTTGAGCCAGTCGCGTTCCTCCGGCAGGCAGCCGGAATTCTTCTGGTTGGACTTCCAGTTCTTGATGTCCAGCGCCGAACGCACGATGTTCCAGTCGCCGCACAGCACGTAGTCGCGGCCGCTGCGCGCCCACTCCTCCAGGATCGGCCGCAGCCATTCCATCACTTCGAACTTGAAGCCCTGGCGCAGGTCGCCCGAGCTGCCGGACGGGATATAGAAGGAGACCACGCTGAGGTTGCCGTAGCGTGCCTCGATGTAGCGGCCTTCGTCGTCGAACGGGGCCCAGCCCAGCGACGTGATGACCTGGTCCGGCTCGCGCTTGCTGTAGATCGCCACACCGCTGTAGCCCTTCTTGGTAATGGCGTCGCGGTAGAAGCAGTGGTGGCCGTCCGGGCGGAACATCGGGTCGCTCAGCTGGTCTTCCTGGGCCTTGGTTTCCTGGATGCACAGGACATCGGCATCCTGGGCACGGAACCAGTCGAGGAAGCCCTTGGTCGCGGCGGAACGGATGCCATTGGCGTTGAAACTGATGATGCGCATGCGGAAGACCTACGGCGGGAAACCGGGCAAGCATACCGGTTGACTGCAGGGCTGCGCAGTCCGCCGGGTGGGCCCGCCAGCGCCTTCACACGGGGCCGGACGAGCGCGAAACGCCCAGCTGGATTAGGATTTGTGCTCCAAATGAAGATGAATCGAGTTTTGATGAGCGACCACCGCCACCGTTTCCTGCAGTTGGCCCTGACCGCCGACGCCCTTCGCTTCGGCCAGTTCACCCTCAAGTCCGGCCGGCTGAGCCCCTATTTCTTCAACGCCGGGCGCTTCGACTCCGGCTCGCTGCTGTCCCAGCTCGGCGCGTGCTATGCCGATGCCATCGATGCCAGCGGGATCAAGTACGACGTGGTGTTCGGCCCGGCCTACAAGGGCATCCCGCTGGCCACCGCGATGGCCTGTGAGCTGGCCCAGCGTGGCCGCGACCTGCCGCTGTCGTTCAACCGCAAGGAAGCCAAGGACCATGGCGAGGGTGGCCAGCTGATCGGCGCCGACATGCAGGGCAAGCGCGTGCTGATCGTCGACGACGTGATCACCGCGGGTACCGCGATCCGCGAAGCGCTGGGCATCATCCGCGCCGCCGGTGGCACCCCGGCCGGCATCGTGGTGGCGCTGGACCGCCAGGAGATCGCTTCGGAGACCGACCGCCGTTCTGCCGCGCAGTCGGTGGCCGAAGAAGCCGGTATCCCGGTGATCGCCGTGGCATCGCTGGCCGATCTGCTTGATTTCGCCTCCGGCAACCCGGAACTTGTGGGTTACCGGCAGCCGCTGGAAGCCTACCGGGCCCAGTACGGCGTTCGTTCGATCCGCTGACCGACCCAGGGGAAAGGTCATGTCCCGAGTTCCTGCTGTCCTCTTCGCCGGCCTGCTGCTGGTCGTGCCGTTCACCGTACCGGCGCAGTCGCGCGACAGCGGCAAGGCGGAAAAGAAGCTGTACTGCTGGAACGAGGGCAAGGAGCGGATCTGCAGTGATTCGCTGCCGGCCGACGCGGTCAACCATGCCCGCGAGGAATTCAATGCGAGCACGGGCCTGCGCAATGCGCAGGTCCAGCGCGCGTTGACCGACGAGGAGCGTGCCGCTGCCAGCACCGCTGCGCAGCAGCAACAGCTGGACCTGATGGCCGAGCAGACCCGCCAGCGCACCGAGCAGGCCATGTTGTCCACCTACGGCAGCGAGGCCGACCTGCGCCGGGTGTTTGCCGAGCGCCAGGAAGTGCTGGACAACAACCTGAAGACAGCCGAGTACAACGTCACCAGCCTGCGTGAGTCGCTGGTGGCGCTGCTGTCGGCGGCGGGAGACCGCGAGCTGGCCGGCGCCAAGGTGGCCGACAAGCAGGCCGAGGCGATCCGCAAGCGGCATGCGCAGCTGCAGGTGCAGCAGCGCCTGCAGGCCGGGCTGGTGCAGCAGCAGCAGGCGTTGAAGGCCGAGATCGACAGCACCCTGCAGCGCTATCGCGAGCTGAAGGGGCTGGTGCCGGCGGACGCTCCGGCGGGCTGACGGCGCTGCCTCCGCCGGGCATGGCCCGGCGCTACCCCGGGCCTGGTTACGGGTTGGCCCACGGAATTTATGCACTCTTTACGCGTCGGCCCGGTCCGGCGCGTAGTGCGTTTATGGGGGGTAGGACGACGATGGCGGCCTGAGGTGGAGGGGTTCCACCAGGACGCTATTGCAATGTCCCCCTGGCTGTCGTTGTTGTGTGGCGTGCTGGTGCTGGTTGCCGCCGCCTATCTCCTTTATGTCGTGCTGCGGCCCGAGTCGTTCTGAGCGGAGCCGGCCATGACTGAGATGCTTGTGATTATTGCCGCCAGCCTGCTGCTGGCGTGGCCGCTGGGCCTGTACCTGGCGCGCGTGATGCGCGGCACGCCGATGAAGGTCGACGTGCTGTTCCACTGGATCGAGAAGCCGCTGTACAAGGTGCTTGGCGTCGATCCATCGCGCGCCATGTCCTGGCGCGGCTATGTGCTGGCCTTCGTGCTGAGCAACGTGGTGGTCGCGGTGCTGACCCAGGCGGTGTTCATGACCCAGGCCTGGTTGCCGTTGAACCCGGACCAGATCCCGAACATGCGCTGGGACACCGCGCTGCACACGATGATCTCGTTCCTGACCAACACCAACCAGCAGCACTATTCGGGCCAGGCGCAGCTGTCCTACTTCTCGCAGATGACCGGCATCACCGGCCTGCAGGTGGTGACGCCGATGATGGGCCTGGCGCTGGCGGTGGCGACGCTGCGCGCGTTGTTCTCGCGTGCGCCGCAGGCTGCGGCGACCACCGGGGCCGGCGATGACCGCCAGGTGGCGGTGGGCAACTACTACGTGGACGTGGTGCGCCTGTGCGTGCGCTTCCTGCTGCCGCTGTGCCTGGTGTGGACGCTGGTGCTGACCAGCCAGGGCGTGCCGTCGACGATGGCCGGTGGCCCACAGGCCACGCCGATCGATGCCAGCGCCGGCATGGCCGAACAGAAGCTGCCGTTGGGCCCGGTAGCGGCAATGGTCGCGGCCAAGCAGCTGGGCGCCAACGGTGGCGGCTGGTACGGCCCGAACAGCAGTTTCCCGCTGGAGAACCCGACCCCGCTGTCGAACGCGCTGGAGATCGTCGGCATCCTGCTTGTGCCGATGGCGGTGATCTTCATGATCGGTGCGTTCACCGGCCGGCGCCGCTTCGGCGCGCTGGTGTTCAGCTGCATGCTGGGCATGTCGCTGCTGTCCACCGGCGCGATGATGTGGAGCGAAGGGCATAGCGCCAGCGCCGCCACCCCGCTGCTGATGGAAGGCAAGGAAGTGCGCTTCGGCGCCGACGGCACTGCGCTGTGGGCGGCGGTGACCACCCAGGTCTCCAACGGCTCGGTCAACGGCATGCACGATTCGCTGGCGCCGCTCAGTGGCGGCATCGCGATGGTCAACATGCTGGTCAGCGCGATCTGGGGCGGCATCGGCTGCGGCCTGCAGCAGTTCATCGTGTACCTCCTGCTGGGCGTGTTCCTGGCCGGTTTGATGACCGGGCGTACGCCGGAACTGTTCGGCCGCAAGCTGGAGACGCCACAGGTACGCCTGCTGGCCCTGCTGGTGCTGCTGCAGCCGATCACCCTGCTGGTGTTCACCGCGATCACCCTGGCCGTACCCGGCCTGGCGGGCACCTCCAATCCCGGCTTCCATGGCATCAGCCAGGTGTTCTACGAGTACGTCTCGGCCTATGCCAACAACGGTTCGGGCTTCGAAGGGCTGGGTGACGCGACGCTGTGGTGGAACCTGAGCTGCTCGCTGGTGCTGCTGCTGGGCCGCTTCCCGCTGCTGATCATCCCGCTGGTGGTGGCCGCACAGCTGGCTGCCAAGCGCCAGGCGCCGGAGTCTGCCGGCAGCCTGCAGATCGAAACGCCGACCTTCGCCCTGACCCTGGTCTCGGTGATCGTCATCCTGACCGTGCTGCAGTTCATGCCGGC
The DNA here is from genome assembly GCF_059368615.1 of Stenotrophomonas sp. YJH_SMC_40. Lineage (NCBI taxonomy): Bacteria > Pseudomonadati > Pseudomonadota > Gammaproteobacteria > Lysobacterales > Lysobacteraceae > Stenotrophomonas > Stenotrophomonas sp. YJH_SMC_40. The sequence goes on from NZ_JCAFRX010000006.1 coordinate 10,483, forward strand.
GCTGGTACTCGGCCCGATCGCCGACCACCTGAGCCTGGGACTGCACTGAGGACACCGCAATGAGTACCCACGCAAGTTCAACCCGTAGTTCCCTTGCACCGCGCCCTGCCCTGCTGGATGGCGCAGGCCTGCGCCGCGCACTGGTCGAGGCAGTGCGCAAGCTGTCGCCGATGCATCTGGTGCGCAGCCCGGTGATGGCGGTGGTGATGGCCGGCACGATCGTGGCCGCGATCGTCACTCTGACCGGCAATGCGCCGCTGGGCTTTGGCCTGGCGGTGACCGCGATCCTGCTGGTGACCGTGCTGTTCGGCAATTTCGCCGAAGCCGTGGCCGAAGCACGTGGCCGTGGCCAGGCCGCATCGCTGCGCCGCGCCCGCCAGGACCTGGTGGCGCGCCGCCTGGCCGCACCGCAGCCGGATGCCGCGGAAACCCAGCTGCCAGCCGCCGAGCTGCGCCCGGGCGACCATGTGATCGTCAGTGCGGGTGAGCTGGTACCGGCCGATGGCGAGATCGTGCAGGGCCTGGCCACCATCAACGAAGCAGCGGTGACCGGCGAATCGGCACCGGTGCTGCGCGAGGCCGGTACCGACCGTTCCGGTGTGATCGGCGGGACCAAAGTGCTGTCCGACCAGATCATCGTGCGGGTGACCGCCGAGCCGGGCCACAGCTTCCTGGACCGGATGATCGCGCTGGTGGAAGGCGCCAACCGGCAGAAGACGCCGAACGAGATCGCACTGACCCTGCTGCTGGCGGCGATGACGCTGACCTTCCTGGTGGTGGTGGCGACGCTGCCGGCCATTGGCGCAGCGGTAGGCGTGCAGGTTGACCCGCTGCTGCTGATCGCGCTTCTGGTCTGCCTGATCCCGACCACCATCGGCGGCCTGCTGCCGGCCATCGGCATCGCCGGCATGAACCGCGCGTTGGCCGCCAACGTGCTGGCCAAGTCGGGCAAGGCGGTGGAAGTCGCGGGAGACGTGGACGTGCTGCTGCTGGACAAGACCGGCACCATCACCTACGGCGACCGCCAGGCCAGCCACTTCCATCCGCTGGCCGGCATCGACGCCAGCCAGCTGCGCGAGGCGGCACTGCTGTCCTCGCTGGCCGACCCGACCCCGGAAGGCAAGTCGATCGTGCGCCTGGCGCGCGAACAGGGCTGCGCCACCGCCGAGCCGGACCATGCCGACTACCTGGCCTTCAGTGCGCAGACCCGCATGTCCGGCGTCGATCTGGAACATGGGCGGCAGATCCGTAAGGGTGCCGCCGATGCGATCCGTGCCCACGTGCAGGCACTGGGTGGCAGTGTGCCGGCTGAACTGGCCGGGCGTGTCGAGCAGGTCGCACGCAACGGTGCCACCCCTCTGGTGGTGGCCGAGGGCCGCCACGTGCTGGGCGTGATCGAACTGTCGGACGTGGTCAAGCACGGCATGCGCGAGAAGTTCGCGCAGCTGCGGGCGATGGGCATCCGCACGGTGATGATCACCGGCGACAATCCGCTGACCGCCGCTGCGATCGCTGCCGAAGCCGGTGTCGACGACTACATCGCCGAGGCGCGACCGGAAGACAAGCTGGCGCGCATCCGCCAGGAGCAGGCCGGTGGCCGTCTGGTGGCGATGGTCGGTGACGGTACCAACGACGCCCCGGCACTGGCCCAGGCCGACATCGGCCTGGCGATGAACTCCGGTACGCAGGCGGCGAAAGAGGCCGGCAACATGGTCGACCTCGATTCGGACCCGGCCAAGCTGCTGGCGGTGGTGGAGGTGGGCAAGCAGCAGCTGATCACCCGCGGCGCGCTGACCACCTTCTCGCTGGCCAACGACGTCTCCAAGTACTTCGCGATCCTGCCGGCGCTGTTCGCCGCGGCCGTTCCGACCATGGCCGCCTTGAACGTGATGCAGCTGTCGAGCCCGCGCAATGCGGTGCTGGCGGCGCTGATCTTCAACGCCCTGGTGATTCCCGCCCTGATCCCGCTCGCCCTGCGTGGCGTGCGCTTCCGCCCGGCCACCGCAACGGCGCTGCTGCGCCGGAACATGCTGGTGTACGGCCTCGGCGGCGTGCTGCTGCCGTTCGCAGCGATCAAGGCGATCGACCTCCTTCTTGTCCTGGTATTCGGCGCATGAACCGTTCTGCTTCCACCTCCACTTCCCTGTCCCGCGAACCGAAGGCCGAGGCCCGGGTGGCCAGCCTGCAGGACGGCGCCAGCTGGCGCCCGGCGATCGGCCTGGGCCTGGCCACCCTGCTGCTGGCCGGTGCGGTCTACGCGGGTATCGCCACCGGTTTCGCCGGCCTGGCCTACCCGACCCAGGCCGAGGGCAGCCTGCTGCGCGATGGCAGCGGCCAAGTGCGCGGCTCGGCGTGGCTGTCGCAGCCGTTCGCCGGTGACGGCTACTTCCAGGCACGTCCGTCGGCGGCCAACTACGACCCGATGGCGGCAGCCGGTTCCAACATGGCGCGCAGCAACCCGGCGCTGGCCGAGCGTGTTGCCGCCAGCACCGCGGCGGTGGCCGCACGCGAAGGCGTCGCCCCGGCGCAGGTGCCGGCGGACCTGGTCACCCAGTCCGCCGGCGGCCTGGATCCGCAGCTGTCGCCGGCGGCGGCGCAGCTGCAGGTAGCCCGCGTGGCGCGTGCCCGTGGCCTGCCGGTGGAACGCGTGCAGGCACTGGTGCAGGCGCACACCGAAGGTCGCCAGTGGGGCCTGTTCGGCCAGCCGCGGGTGAACGTGGTGACGCTGAACTTCGCGCTGGACCACGCGGCCAAGGCGCCGTGATGCCGGCCGGCACCGGCTGCGCGCACAATGGCACCCATGACTGATGCGCGTACCCGCCAGGCCGATGCCCTGGTCGAAGGCCTGCAACGCGAAGCCGGCGGCAAGCTGACCGTGTTCCTCGGCGCGGCGCCGGGCGTGGGCAAGACCTACGCCATGCTGACCCGCGCGCAGGAACAGCTGCGTCGCGGCGTCGACCTGGTGGTCGGGCTGGTGGAAACCCATGGCCGTGCCGATACCCAGGCGCTGCTGGAGGGGCTGCCACAGCTGCCGCTGAAGGACGTGGCCTACCACGGCCATGCCCTGCAGGAGATGGACCTGGATGCCGTGCTCGCACGGCATCCGGCGCTGGTGCTGGTGGACGAACTGGCCCATCGCAATGCACCCGGCAGCCGCCACGAGCGGCGCTGGCAGGATGTGATGGAGCTGCTGGACGCCGGCATCGACGTCTGGACCACGGTCAACATCCAGCATCTGGAAAGCCTCAATGACGTGGTGATGCGCATCACCGGCGTACGCGTGAGCGAGACCGTGCCGGATGGCGTGCTCGACCGCCTGCATGACATCGTGCTGGTCGACCTGCCGCCGCGCGAGCTGATCGCGCGCCTGCAGCAGGGCAAGGTCTATGTGCCCGAACAGGCCGCGCAGGCGCTGCAGGCGTTCTTCTCGCCGGCCAACCTCACCGCACTGCGCGAGCTGGCCATGCAGGAGGCCGCCGACCGCGTCGACAGCAGCCTGCGTGAAGCGCGCGCCGCGCGCGGCGAGAGCAACCTGCCACTGCGTCGTGGCGTGCTGGTGGCCATTGATGGCGGCGGTCAGAGCGAGTACCTGGTGCGGGTGGCGCGGCGCATCGCCGAACGCCGCGATGCGCCGTGGACGGTGGTGACCGTGCAGGGCCGACGCCAGGACGAGGCGACCCGGCGCGAGATCGATGCGGCCTTCGCATTGGCACGGCGCCTCGGCGGCGACGCCGAACTGCTGCATGGATCGAGCATCGCCGATGCCCTGCTCGACCATGCCGCGCACAACGGCGTGTCGACCCTGGTGCTCGGCCGGACCCGCGAACGTCCACTGGCGCGGATGTTCAACCGCACCCTGACCCAGCAGCTGATCCAGCGCGGCGCGCATTACGAGATCACCATCATCAGCACCCCGCAGGCACGTGCGCGTTCGCGCCGCGAGGGCCTGCTGCCGCCGATGCGCGGCATCAGCTACGAACCGGTGCAGGCGCTGATCGCCACCGCGCTGGCCTGCGCGGTGGCATGGCTGGCCGAACGCTGGGTCGGCATGGCCGACCTGTCGATGGTGTTCATCGTGGCGGTGGTGCTGGTGGCCGCACGCACGCGCGCCAGCGTGGCGGTGATGGCGGCGATCCTGTGCTTCCTCGCCTACAACTTCCTGTTCATCGCGCCGCGCTTCACCTTCGCCATCGGCGCGCGCCAGGGCGTGATCACCGTGTTCCTGTTCCTGGCCGCCGCGCTGGTGGCCGGACGCCTGGCCTCGCGCCTGCGCATGCAGGTGATCGCGCTGCGTGCGGCGAATCGACATGCGCGTGCGCGCCAGCAGCTGGGACGGCAGCTGGCCAGCGCGGCCGGCAACGGCGAGGTGGCGCAGGCGGGTCGGCATGCACTGGAACAGGCCATGGACGTTCCAGCGTGGCTACGGATCGGCGCCGATACCGCAACCGGTGGCCGCAGCCAGCCGGGCGATACCGACTTGGCCGCCGCCGATTGGGCACTGCGCCACGGCCAGCCGAGCGGGCGCTTCACCGACACCCTGGCCGGTGCGCAATGGTGGTTCCTGCCGCTGCTGGATGGCGAAGACCGCGCCATCGGCGTGGCGGGCCTTTACCTGCCCGGCGCACAGGCGCGCCTGCTGCCCGAGCAGCGGCAGCTGGCCGAGGCGATGGTCGACGACATCGCCCAGGCCGCGCTGCGCACGCGGCTGGTGGCCGAACTGGAGCAGGCCCACGTCAGCAACGAGACCGAGCGGCTGCGCTCGGCCCTGCTCTCTTCGGTGTCACACGACCTGCGCTCGCCGCTGGCGGCGATGATCGGTTCGGCCGACAGCCTGGCCAGCTACGGTGCGGCGATGGATACGGCTGATCGCCGTGCCCTGCTGGACACCATCCTGGTCGAAGGCGAGCGGCTGGACCGCTACATCCAGAACCTGCTGGACATGACCCGGCTCGGCCACGAAGGGTTGAAGATCAACCGCGACTGGATCGGCGTGGACGAGCTGATCGGCTCGGCGGCGCGACGCCTGCAGCGCTACCAGCCCAAGGTGCGGCTGGAGCTGGATATTCCGGCCACGCTCGCGCCGATCTGGGTACACCCGGCGCTGGTTGAACAGGCGGTGTTCAACGTGATGGAAAACGCGGCCAAGTTCTCGCCACCCGATGCCGCCGTGCAGGTGCAGGCGCGCGAACTGGACGGACAGCTGCGCATCGATGTGATCGATGCCGGCCCCGGCATTCCCGATGACGAGCGCGCGCGCATCTTCGACATGTTCTACAGCGTCGAGCGCGGCGACCGTGGCCGCCACGGCACCGGCCTGGGCCTGACCATCTGCCAGGGCATGGTCGGTGCGCATGGCGGCAGCGTGCAGGCGCTGCCCGGACGCGACGGTCGCGGTACCCTGATCCGCATCACCCTGCCCCTGCTCAAGCCAGCCTCCCACGATGAGCCCGACTCCGATTGACGCCAGCGCGCCGGCCCCGCGCGTGCTGGTGATCGATGATGAAACCCAGATCCGCCGGTTCCTGGACATCAGCCTGCGCGCGCAGGGCTACCAGGTGCGGCAGGCGGCCACCGGCCAGGAAGGCCTGCAGCTGGCGGCCAGCGAGGACATGGACCTGGTGATCCTGGACATCGGCCTGCCGGACATGGAAGGCCATGAGGTGCTGGAGCAACTGCGGCAGTGGAGCCAGGTGCCGGTGATCATGCTGACCGTGCGTGCGGGTGAAGCCGAGAAGGTGCGCGCACTGGATACCGGCGCCAATGACTACGTGACCAAGCCGTTCGGCACCCAGGAGCTGATGGCGCGGGTGCGGGCGCTGCTGCGCACACGCAGCGTGCCCAGCGACGGCACGCCACCGGTGTTCGACGATGGCCATCTGCATGTGGATCTCGTACGCCGCGAAGTGGCACTGGATGGCGAGCCGGTGGCGCTGACCCGCAAGGAGTACGCGCTGCTGTCGCTGCTGCTGCGCAATGCCGGGCGGGTGGTGACCCAGCCGCAGATCCTGCAGGAAATCTGGGGCCCGACCCACCAGCACGACACCCATTACCTGCGCATCCTGGTCGGCAAGCTGCGGCACAAGCTGGGCGATTCAGCGCTGGATTCACGCTACCTGTTCACCGAGCCGGGCGTGGGCTTGCGTTTCAAGGGGTAGTGCCGGCCGCTGGCCGGCAACTGCAGGGTGTGTGAGGTTGATGGGCTTGCCGGCCAGCGGCCGGCACTACCCATTCTGCTGCAGCTTCCAAAGGGGTCAGAACCCCAGCGGGGTGTCGCCCAGCACCGGCTGCAGCTGGCTGCGGAACAACGCCTGGATGCGTTCCAGTGCCGCCTCGTCGTTGCCCTCGAAGCGCAGCACCAGCACCGGCGTGGTATTGGAAGCACGCACCAGCCCCCAGCCATCGGGGAAGTCCACGCGCAGGCCGTCGATGGTCGACAGGCGGCCGCCCACATAGGGGTTGTCCGGCGACTGTGCCGCCGCCACCAGCATCGCCACCAGCGCATGCGGCGTGCCTTCGGCCACCGGTACCTTCAGTTCCGGCGTGGCCACCATCTCCGGCAGCTCGGCCAGCACCTCGTCCGGGGCTTCCTCGCGCTGCGCCAGGATCTCCAGCAGTCGCGCGGCGGCATACAGGCCATCGTCGAAACCGAACCAGCGCTCCTTGAAGAAGAAGTGGCCGCTCATCTCGCCGGCCAGCTCGGCATCGGTCTCGCGCATCTTCGCCTTCATCAGCGAGTGCCCGGTCTTCCACATCAACGGGCTGCCACCATTGCGCAGCACGTGATCGGACAGCTTGCCGGTGCACTTCACGTCGTAGATCACCATCGCGCCGGGGTTGCGCATCAGCACGTCGGCGGCGAACAGCATCAGCAGGCGGTCGGCATAGATGATCCTGCCTTCGCCGGTGACCACGCCCAACCGGTCTCCGTCGCCATCGAAGGCGACGCCGAGGTCGGCGCCGAAGCGCTTGACCGTCTGCACCAGGTCTTCCAGGTTGGCCGGCTCGCTCGGGTCGGGATGATGGTTGGGGAAGGTACCGTCGACATCGCAGTACAGCGGGATGACTTCGGCGCCGATGGCTTCCAGCAGCTGTGGTGCAAGCGCACCGGCGACGCCGTTGCCGGCATCGGCCACGACCTTCAACGGGCGGTCCAGCTGCACGTCGTCGGCGATGCGCTGGATGTAGTCGGCACTGACATCGCGCTGCTGGTAATCGCCCGGCTCGGCCGCCTGCGCCAGGCGCCCCTCGACGATGCGCTGGTAGAGATCGGTGATGGCATCGCCTGACAGCGTCTCGCCGCCGATGACCACCTTGAAGCCGTTGTACTCGGGCGGGTTATGACTGCCGGTGACCGCCACGCAGGTGCCGGTACGCAGGTGGAAGGCGGCGTAATAGACGACCGGCGTCGGTGCCAGGCCGATGTCGATCACCGCGCAACCGGTGCGACGCAGGCCCTCGGCCAATCCCGCAGCCAGTTCCGGGCCGGACAGGCGGCCATCACGGCCGATCACCACCTCGCGCCGGCCCTGTTCCAGCGCCACGGTACCGATGGCCTGGCCGATCAGCGCGGCGGTCTTCGGCGTCAGTTCGCTGCCGACCACGCCACGGATGTCGTAGGCGCGGAAGATGCCGGCGGCCAGTTCCCCGGCAGGGACCGGTGGTGGCGGCGGCGCAGTGTCCACGGCGCTGGCGGCGGCCACCGGTGGCGGCGCCATCTGCAGGCTCTCGCTCAGGGTCGGGCCATGATCCGCTTCCGCCACGGCCGCACGGCGCGGCAAAGGCAGCGACTTCGGCAGCCGGCCGCGACCCACCACCAGCAGCACGGCGATGAACGCCAGCAGCAGCGCGACGATGGCACTGGCCAGCGAACCCAGGCCCAGTGGACCCGCTTCGACATTCGGTACGGCGGCCACCAGCCGCAACGGCGTGCCCGGAACCGGGCGCGCCAGCGCTTCGGCGCTCTCGGCCAGGCCGGCGTCGCCCTGGGCAACGAGGTCATGCGTGCCTTGGCGCAGGCCGAGGAAACCGGTGGACGGGGCGCTCACCTGGTCCAGCGGCGAGGTCAGCCGCAGCAATGGCTGGCGCACGTATAGCACTGCCGAGCCAAGGCTGCCCAGCTGCACCGGAGCCGCCAGACCCAGGCGATTGCCGCCTGCATCGCGCACCACGCGCAGGCCAGGCTTGCCCTCGGCCAGCGCTTGTTCCAGCAGGGCCAGGCGTGCGTAGCCGAAGGTGGCCGGGTCGGCATAGGCCGTGGCCAGATCGGCGGTCAGCACGTCAGCCTGCTCCACGCCGGTCCAGCTCTCGCGCACGGCCAGCGCCGCTGCCGCGGCGTCGCCGGCCTGCAGTGCCTGCTGCACGCGTTCGTTCTTCAACTGCTGCTGCAGCTGCTTCAGCTGGCCGGCTGCCGCCTCCTGCAAGCCCTGCACGGCCTGGTCACGCGCTTCTTCCAGCGCCTGGCCATTGGCCTCCTGCCGCCATTGCTGCACCGCGCTCCATCCGAACCAGCCGGCCAGCAGGACCAGCAGCACCCCCAGTAGTGGCGCACTGCGTCCCAACGACCGTTCCCGCTGCCCTTCCCCGATGCCGCTCATCGATGTCCCCCGTCAACGCACCCCGGTATGGCCGAATCCACCCGTTCCCCGCACGCTGTCGGTGAAAGTATCCACCACCTGCAGGCTGACGCGGGCAATCGGCACGACCACCAGCTGCGCGATGCGATCGCCCGGCTCGATGGTGAAGGCCTCGCGGCCACGGTTCCAGACGCTGATCAGCAACGGGCCCTGGTAATCGGCGTCGATCAGGCCGGTGCCGTTGCCGAGCACGATGCCGTGGCGGTGGCCCAGCCCGGAACGCGGCAGGATCACCGCGCACAGGTGCGGATCAGCGATATGGATGGCCAGGCCGCTGGGCACCAGCGCGGTGTCGCCCGGCTGCAGGGTCAGCGCGGTATCCAGCGCCGCGCGCAGGTCCATGCCGGCGCTGGCTTCGGTGGCGTAGGCGGGCAGCGGCCAGCTGTCGCCGAAACGCGGATCAAGCAGCTTGACCTGCAGCGGTTGGGAAGTGGAAGCCTGGGTCATGCCTGGAGTCTCCGCGCGATCAGCGCCAGCAGTTGTTCGGCCAGCTCGCGCTTGGAGGTGGCCGGGAATACCTGTTCACCGTCCTGCCAGAAGGCCGTGGCGGCATTGTTGTCGCTCTCGAAACCGCCGCCACTGATGCCGACCTGGTTGGCGATCACCAGGTCCAGGCGCTTGTCGACCAGCTTGCCACGCGCATATTTCTCCACGTCGTGGGTCTCGGCGGCGAAGCCGACCACCAGCTTCAGCGACTGCGTCTGTGCAGCGACTTCGGCGAGGATGTCCGGCGTGCGCACCAGCTCGATCACCAGCGACTGGCTGTCGGCGGTCTTCTTCAGCTTCTGCGGCGCGACCTGGCGTGGCGTGTAGTCGGACACTGCGGCAGCACCGATATAGATGTCGGCCGGCAACGACTTCAGCACGGCATCGCGCATCTGCGCGGCCGAGCGCACGTCCACGCGCTGCACGCCGGCTGGTGTCGGCAGCTGTACCGGGCCGCTGACCAGCACCACCTGGGCGCCCATCGTCGCGGCGGCCGCGGCCAGGGCAAAGCCCATCTTGCCGCTGCTGCGGTTGCCGACGTAGCGCACCGGATCGATGTCTTCATAGGTCGGGCCGGCGCTGATCAGCAGCCGAAGGCCCTGCAGCGCGCGGGTTTCCGGTGCGACAACCGCCGCTGCAGCACTGCCATTGGCAGCCAGCGCGGCAACGATGTCGCCCGGTTCGGCCAGACGGCCGGGACCGGATTCGCCTTCGGCCAGCGGACCGTCGACCGGGCCGACCACCTGAGCGCCGCGCTGGCGCAGCAGGGCGATGTTGGCCTGGGTGGCCGGATGCAGCCACATGCGGTGGTTCATCGCCGGGCAGATCGTCAGCGGCGCGGTACTGGCCAGGCACAGGGTGCTGACCAGATCATCGGCGTGGCCCTGGGCCAGCCGGGCCAGCAGATCGGCGGTACCCGGGGCGACCACGATGCGGTCGGCCCAGCGGGCCAGCTCGATGTGGCCCATGGCCTGTTCGGCGGCGCTGTCCCACAGCGTGGTGCGGGTGGGCTGCCCGGACAGGGCCTGGAAACTGAGCGGAGTGACGAACTGCTGTGCTCCGGCGGTCATCGCCACCTGCACCTGGGCACCGGCGTCGCGCAGGCGCCGCACCAGTTCCAGGGCCTTGTAGGCCGCGATCCCGCCTCCGACGCACAACAGCAGTTTCTGACCTTCCAGCGCGCGGGCCGGCGCTGGGGAAGCGTTGGGGGAGTCAGCCACCTGGAATTCCTGTGCAAACGAGGGCGCTAGCTTACCCGATGGTCGGTAATGTCCCGGTGCAGGGCGCACATAGCGGGCGGCTATCAGCAGATGGAGTCCGTCTCCGTTGACCCGGGATTCACCCGGTACCAGTTTCGGACCTTTCCTATACCTCTACGGGTCTGCGCTTTTGCAGAATCAGGCATTGGCTGCCGCCCGCCGTGGCCTGTTCGACCTTCGAGGAGCAGCGTGCATCCGCGCATCATCATCGCCGACGACCATCCCGTGGTCCTGCATGGCATCCGTATCGTGCTGCAGACCTACCTGATGGACATCGTCGGCAGTGCGCGCGACGGCGCCCAGCTGCTGGAGCTGGTGGATCACCACGACTGCGATGCGGTGCTGACCGACCTGTCGATGCCGGGTGCCGGTCCGGACGGTCCGGAGCTGATCGACGCGCTGCGCATGCGCCGCCCTGGCCTGCCGGTGGTGGTGCTGACCGGCGCCCGCCATCCCGGCCTGCTGGACGGCCTGCTGCGGGAGGGTATCAGTGGCCTGGTCGACAAGTGCGCCGATTTCGCCGAACTGCCCCACGCGCTGAACGCCGCGCTGGCCGGGCAGGTATTCGTCTCCCAACAGCTGCGCCACCACCTGCAGGCGCGCGACCTGCTGTTTCCGCGTCAGCCGGCGCCGTTGTCGGCACGCGAACAGCAAGTGCTGGAGCTGCTGGCAGCCGGCCTCAGCGTGAACGAAGTCGCCGAGCGCTGCGGGCGCAGCCCGAAGACCATCAGCCGGCAGAAGGCCGAAGCCAAGCGCAAGCTGGGCCTGCAGAACAACCAGGAACTGTTCGACTACCTGCAGACCCGGCGCGGCTGAGGCAACCTCCGACCCCAGTCCGCGGCATGCCCCGATGGGAGCCACCGCAAGGTCTGGCGATGATGGGCCATGCCCATCCATGACTGGCCCGAACAGGAACGCCCCCGCGAGAAGCTGATCGCGCGCGGGCCCACGGCACTTTCCGACGCCGAACTGCTGGCCCTGTTTCTCGGCTCCGGGTTCGGTGGCCGCGATGCCGTGCAGACCGCGCGCGACCTGCTGCAGGCGCACGGCCCGTTGAGGGTACTGCTCGACCGCCCCGCCGCCGAGCTCGCCCGCCTGCCCGGGCTCGGCCCGGCACGCAGTTGCACGCTTGCTGCCGGGCTGGAACTGGCCCATCGCTACCTGGCGGCCGAGCTGGAGCACGGCGAGGCGGTTGGCAACAATCCGGCGGCGGTCGGCCGCTACCTGCAGCACCGGCTGCGTGGCCAGGCCCGCGAGGTCTTCATGGCCCTGTTCCTGGACAACCGCCACCGCCTGATCGCCTGTGAAGAGCTGTTCCACGGCACCATCAACGCCGCACCGGTCTACCCCCGCGAAGTGGTGCGGCGCGCCCTGCTGCACAACGCGGCGGCGGTGATCCTCAGCCACAACCACCCTTCCGGCGACCCGGAACCCTCCAGCGCCGATACCCGCATCACCGACGAACTGCAGCAGGCGCTGGCGATGGTGGACGTGCGCCTGCTGGACCACTTCGTGGTCGGCGAGGGCCGTCCCGTTTCATTTGCTGAACGGGGCCTGCTATCCCCGCCCCAGCCGCGGCTGTTCGGCTGAGCGCGGCCCTTCAGGCGCCATCGGTCGCCCCCACAGGCATGTTCTGGTCAGCGTGGGCGCGGGTATCTGCGCTAAAATGGGCGATTCCGCCGCTCATTCTCACAGCAGGCCTCGTGAAAAATCTCCTCCGCGCCCTGATCAGCCAAGGCATCGAAGCCTTGCGCGCCAATGGCACCCTGCCCGCCGACTCCCTGCCGCCGGACTTCGTGGTCGAGCGCCCGAAGACCCGCGACCACGGCGACTTCGCCACCAACGCCGCGATGCTGCTGGCCAAGGCCGCGCGCAGCAATCCGCGCGCACTGGCGCAGGCGCTGGTCGAGGCGCTGCCGCGCAGCGAGGACGTGAGCAAGGTCGAGATCGCCGGCCCCGGCTTCATCAACTTCCACCTGGCCCCGGCCGCGTACCAGCGCGAAGCCGCGTCGGTCATCAAGGAAGCCCACGACTACGGCCGCAACCTGTCCGGCAATGGCCGCACGGTGGGCGTGGAGTACGTGTCGGCCAACCCGACCGGCCCGCTGCATGTCGGCCATGGCCGCGCGGCGGCGATCGGCGACTGCGTGGCGCGCGTGCTCGATGCCAACGGCTGGAACGCCAAGCGTGAGTTCTACTACAACGACGCCGGCGTGCAGATCGAGAACCTGGCGCTGTCCACCCAGGCACGGATCAAGGGCATCGCGCCGGACCAGGACGGCTGGCCGGAAGGTGGCTACCGCGGTGAGTACATCGCCGACGTCGCACGCGCCTACATGGCCGGCGCCAGCGTCGACCTGGAAGGCAGCACCGTGGTCGGCGCCAAGGACCCGGACGACATGCAGGCGATCCGCCGCTTCGCCGTGGCCTACCTGCGCAACGAGCAGAACCTGGACCTGGCCGCGTTCGGCGTCGACTTCGACATCTATTTCCTGGAAAGCTCGCTGTACGCCGACGGCAAGGTAGCCGAAGCGGTGGCCAAGCTGCAGGCGTCGGGTCATACCTATGAAGAAGGTGGCGCGCTCTGGCTGCGCAGCACCGACTTCGGTGACGACAAGGACCGCGTGATGCGCAAGTCCGACGGCACCTTCACCTACTTCGTGCCCGACGTGGCCTACCACCTGTCCAAGTGGCAGCGCGGCTACGAGCGCGCGATCACCGAGCTGGGCGCCGACCACCACGGCTCGCTGGCCCGCGTGCGCGCCGGCCTGCAGGCGATGGAAGTGGGCATCCCGCAGGGGTGGCCGGAATACGTGCTGCACCAGATGGTCACCGTCATGCGTGGCGGCGAGGAAGTGAAGCTGTCCAAGCGTGCCGGCAGCTACTTCACCCTGCGCGACCTGATCGAGGAAGCCGGCCGCGATGCCACCCGCTGGTTCCTGATCGCGCGCAAGCCCGATTCGCAGCTGACCTTCGACATCGACCTGGCCCGCCAGCAGAGCAACGACAACCCGGTGTTCTACGTGCAGTACGCGCATGCCCGCGTCTGCAGCCTGCTGCGCCAGGCGCAGGAGAAGGGCCTGGTGTACGACCAGGGCAACGGCCTGGCCAACCTCGGCCGCCTGGCCGACGACGCCTCGCTGCTGCTGATGAACGAGATCTCGCGCTATCCGGAAGTGGTGGAAGCGGCCGGCGTGGCGCTGGAACCGCATCTGGTGGCGCAGTACCTGCGTGAATTGGCGCATGCGTTCCACACGTGGTATCACGGGACGCCGGTGCTGGTGGAAGATGCCGCCGATCGCAACGCCAAACTGACCCTGGCCTGTGCGGCGCGCCAGGTACTGGCCAATGGCCTCGAACTCCTGGGCGTCAGCGCCCCGGAAAAAATGTAAGCATCAGGAGACGCAGTACACATGGCAGCACGACGCGGCAAAAGCCAGGCACGACGCAACAGCGGCAGCCAGGGCACCCCCGGATGGGTGTGGCTGGTGGCCGGTGTAGCGATCGCGGCCGTGGTGTTCCTGGCGGCGCCGAACCTGTTCAAGGGCGAGGGCGATGGCTTCCTGCGCGCCGGTCCGCAGCCGAACCCGAACGCGCAGCCGGCCCCGGTCGCCGATGCCGACAGCGATGTCGGTACCCAGCCGGCCGCGCAGCCGGCTTCGCCGAAGCAGGCCGAACCGGAAAAGCCGGCCGCCACCCAGTACGATTTCTACACCCTGCTGCCGGGCAAGGAAGTCGAGATGTCCGACGCCGAACTGGCCGCCAGCGCGCGTGCCGAAGACCAGCGCCGGGCCAAGGCCGAAGCGCAGCGCGCGCAGGCGGCACTGGAAGGCAAGCCGGTTCCGCCGGCGACCACGACCGCACAGGCACCGGCGGCCACCGCCAGCGTGTCCAGCACCGCGCAGGTGACCGCCACCAGCCGTCCGCTGCCGGCACCGCTGAGTGAACGTCCGGCTGCGGCAACGCCGCCGGCCAGCACGGCCTCGACCAGCACCGCCGCCGCCACGCCGGCAGCGCGCGCGGAAACCGCAACGGCAACGGCGGGTACCCCGGCCACTGCCGCACCGGCGGCCGCCGACAACGCCCGCTATATCCTGCAGGCAGGCGCCTTCGGCGCCTCCGGCGATGCCGAAGCAACCAAGGCCAAGCTGGCGATGATGGGACTTGCGGCGCGCGTGGAGTCAGCACAGATCAACGGCAAGACCGTGTACCGCGTGCGCATGGGGCCGTATGGCAGCGCCGGTGAACTGTCCGAAGCCAAGCAGAAGCTGGATGGCACCGGCCTGCAGGCGATGGCGATCAAGGCGCAGTGAACCATCGGGTCTGAATGGAAAAAAGCCGGGCAATGCCCGGCTTTTTTGTTTCTGTAGAGCCGAGCCATGCTCAGCTGAATCCAGACGAAGCCGAGCGTGGGCTCGGCTCTACAGGACGCACGGCACTGGTCAGCCTTCGCGGGCGACCTGGAAACCGGCGAAGGACTGGCTGACCGGCATCAGTTCCAGGCGATTGATGTTCAGGTGCGGCGGCAGGCTGGCCACCCAGAAGATCTGTTCGGCGATGTCTTCGGCGGTCATCGGGTTGGCGCCGTTGTAGAGCTTGTCCGACGCCGCCTGGTCGCCGTGGGTACGCACCACGGTGAACTCGGTTTCGGCCATGCCTGGCTCGATCGTGGTCACGCGCACGCCGGTGCCGTGCAGGTCCGAACGCAGGCCCAGCGAGAACTGGCTGACGAAAGCCTTGGTGCCACCGTAGGCGTTGCCACCCGGGTACGGGTAGACGCCGGCCACCGACGAGATGTTGATGATCGCGCCCTTGCGCTCCACCAGCTGCGGCAGCAGGCGGTGGGTCAGGGTCACCAGCGCGGTGATGTTGGTGTCGATCATCGTGGTCCAGTCCGACAACTTGGCGGTCTGTGCCGGCGCGGTGCCCTGCGCCAGACCGGCGTTGTTGACCAGCAGATCGATCTCGCCAAAGGCGGGCGGCAGTGCCAGCAGCGCCGCTTCCATCGCAACCGGATCGCGGATGTCGAAGGCGGCGGCATGCACCACGTCCTTGCCGTAGCGATCGACCAGCGGCTGCAGGCGTTCGCCGCGGCGGCCGGTGGCGATCACTTTCCAGCCGGCCTGGGCGAAGCGGTGGACGGCGGCGGCGCCGAAGCCGGACGTGGCGCCGGTAATCAGGACAGTGCGGGTCATCAGGCAACTCCAGGGGGAAAAACCGGACGCCCATTCTGGCACCGTCGGCCCGCCCTTGCGTTGTCGATGCCGGCTGACCACGCCCGAGGCGTGCGCGGCTCAGCGCACGCGGAATACCCGGGCCTTGGGCAGGTCTTCGTCGACCTGCAGGAACCAGCGCCCGGCAATTCCTGGAACAACGGCGATCTGCGGCGACTGCAGCACCTTGCGCAGCTTCATCTGCCCCTTCATCACCTGCCATTGCTGGCCGTTATCAAGGGTGAACAGCGTGCCGGGCTGCCAGCCTGCGACCTCTCCGACCACGCGTGCATTGACCGGTCCTTCTTCCAGGCCCAGATGCATTGCTGCCGGTGCCGGCACATTGGCAGGCAGCGGCGCAGCGGCGGGGGCCACCGCTGCCGTCGGCCCGGTGGCCGCGCGCTCTGCCTCGCGCAGTACCCGGTTCAGCGCCTGCAACTGCGCTGGACTGAGCCCGACCTCGGCCAGTTGGGATGCACTCAGGCGCCGCTCGACGGGTACGAAACGGTCCTGGGCGAAGGCAGCGAAGCTGCTGGCGAGCAGCAGTGCGGAAAACAGATACCGGCGCATGCAAGGGTCTCAGCGAACGAGTGCCCACGATGCTGCAGTTCGATGACACTCCGGTGACACACCAGGGGCCGGTACAATGGGCCATGATCAACAACGATGTCCTGCGCAGCGTGCGCTATTCCCTGGACCTGGGCGACCACCACGTGGTGACCCTGTGCCAGATGGCCGACCCGGCCTTCGCCGTGGATCCCGAACAGGTGAAGGCCTGGCTGCGCCGCGAGGACGAAGCCGGCTTCGAAGCGATGAGCGACAGCGCGCTGGCGCACTTCCTCGATGGCCTGATCGTGCACCTGCGCGGTCGCGACGAGAGCCAGCCGCAGCGCGCGGTGGAAACCCGCATCGACAACAACCTGGTGCTGAAGAAGCTGCGCGTGGCGTTCCAGCTGCGCGACGTCGATCTGATGGAGATCTTCGCCAGCGCCGGTTTCAACGTCTCCAAGTCGGAAGTCGGTGCGCTGTTCCGCCAGCCCGGGCACACCAACTACCGGCGTTGCCTGGACCAGATGCTGCGCAACTTCCTCAAGGGCCTGAGCCTGCGCCTGCGCGGCTGAGCACGGCCTCGACGAACGCCCGCGCCGCCGGTGTCGGCAGCCGCTGCCAGACCAGGTGCACGCGGCGGGTCGGGGTTGGCTGCAGCGGAATCCGCACCACGCCCTGGAAGCCTTCGGCGATCAGCGCCGGCACGATGCCAACCGCCAGACCATGGCGGACGAAGCGCTCCACCAGTTCCATCAGGTTGACCTCGAAACGCACCGTGTGCGGCAGGCCAGCGGCGACGAAAGCATCGTCGGTCTGACGCCGCGCACCGGTGCCGCGCGGGAAGTCGACCAGCGCCTCGTCCTGCAATTCGGTCAATGGCAGCCGCTTGCGCCTAGCCAGCCGATGCGAGGGGGCCAGCACCGCCACCAGGTCTTCTTCCTGCAGCATCTGGTGGCAGACCCCGTCCAGGCCGGCCGAGGGCGCCAACCCCACAAGTGCAACATCCAGGTCACGCGACTGCACCTGCGCGATCAGGTCCTCGCTCTTGTCCACCCGCAACTGGAATTCCACCTGCGGGTGCGCCTGCTGGAACGCGGCCAGCATCGCCACCACATCGATATCGGTCAGCGAGGAGATCTGCCCGATCGCCAGCAGCCCGCGCACCTCGCCACTGACCGCGGCCACGTCGGCGCGCAGGTGGCGCAGGCTGACCAGCACCTGGCGTGCGTGCACCAGCAGCGCCTCACCCGCTGCCGTCGCCCGCACCTGCCGCGGCAGGCGCTCGAACAGCGGCGTGCCCAGTTCCTGCTCCAGGTAGGCAATCTGGTGGCTCAACGCGGACTGCACCACATGGCAGCGTTCGGCTGCGCGGGTGAAATTGCCCTCCTCGGCCAGGGCAACGGCAAATTCGAGCTGCTTGAGATTCATCCGACTATCTCGTTTACAGATGGCAAGGATGATGATGATTCATTTCCATCATGGCCGCAGCAGGTGGACACTGTGCCCCCCGCTTCCTGGAACACCGCGTGAGCCCGTCCCTCCCCCCTTTGCACCGCTGGCAGGTGCTGCTGATGTCGGTGGCTACCGGCGTGGCCGTGGCCAGCAACTACTATGCGCAGCCACTGCTGCACACCATCGCCGACGCCTTCGGTGTGCCGTTCGGCCAGGTCGGCATGGTCGTTACCGCCGCGCAGCTGAGCTATGCCGCCGGCTTGATCCTGCTGGTGCCGCTGGGTGACCTGTTCGAACGCCGCCGCCTGATCGTGGTGATGAGCCTGCTGTCGGCCGGCGGACTGGTGATCAGTGCCTGCGCACCGTCACTGACCTGGTTGCTGGTGGGCACCGCCATCACCGGCCTGTTCTCGGTGGTCGCCCAGGTGCTGGTGCCGTTCGCCGCTACGCTGGCCGCGCCGGAACATCGCGGTCGCGTGGTCGGCACGCTGATGAGTGGCCTGCTGCTGGGCATCCTGCTGGCGCGCACCGTGGCCGGCCTGCTTTCCAGCCTGGGCGACTGGCGCCTGGTGTATGCGATCGCCGCTGCCACCCTGGTGCTGACCGCACTGGCATTGCAGCGCGGTCTGCCGCGATTCCACCACAGCGCCGGCTTGGGCTATTTCGCATTGCTGCGCTCGATCGGCGTGCTGTTCGTGCAGGAACCGGTGCTGCGCCAGCGCACGCTGCTGGGCGCCTGCAGCTTCGCCATGTTCGCGATCTTCTGGACCCCGCTCGCGTTCCTGCTGGCACAGCCGCCGTATGCCTACAGCGACGCCACCATCGGCCTGTTCGGGCTGGTCGGCGCAGCCGGCACGCTGGCGGCCGGCCTGGCTGGCCGCATGTCCGACCGTGGCCAGACCGGGCGTGCCACCGCCATTGCACTGCTGCTGTTGCTGCTGTCGTGGCTGCCGTTGGGGCTGTCGGCACACTCGCTGCTGGCGCTGCTGGTGGGCGTGGTGGTGCTGGACCTGGCCGCACAGCTGTTGCACGTCAGTAACCAGAACCTGATCTACGCACTGCAACCGGCGGCACGCAACCGCCTCAATGCCGGCTACATGACCGGCTATTTCATCGGCGGTTCGCTGGGTTCGCTGCTGTCTGCGCAGGTCTACCAGCGCTTCGGCTGGACGGGCGTCTGCGTGGCCGGCGCTGCCGTGGCTGCGCTGGCCCTGCTGCTGTGGCTGCCCGGCGCGCTGCGCGCGCGCCAGGCGTCGCTGGCCGACTAGAAGCTGCCCTGCAGCGCCAGCTCCCATCGCCCACCGGCGTTGCCGGGGAACAGGCGCTTGGCTGCGTTGTCCGTGTCATGCACGGTGGCGCGCAGTTCCCATGCCGGGGTCAGCGAGGCGATGGCACTGAGCTGCCCATGCAGGTAGTCCGGGCCCTGGGCGGTGGCCAGCCAGTACTGGCCCACCGCTGCTTCCAGGCGGAGGCGTTCGTGCAACGGCACACGCACACCCAGCTGGGCATAGGTACCGCGATGGCCACCGGCCAACGCATCGTTGGAATGGGCGACCTGCAGCCAGGCGCGCTGCTTCCAGGTCACCGTGGTGTTGAGCTCGGTCCAGTCCAGCGCGCGGCCGGTGCCCGGGTACACGTAACGGGTCAGGTTGGCATCCAGGCTCCAGTCCGGTGCCAGTGCGCCGGA
Organism: Stenotrophomonas sp. YJH_SMC_40; assembly: GCF_059368615.1. Classification (NCBI taxonomy): domain Bacteria; kingdom Pseudomonadati; phylum Pseudomonadota; class Gammaproteobacteria; order Lysobacterales; family Lysobacteraceae; genus Stenotrophomonas; species Stenotrophomonas sp. YJH_SMC_40. The sequence continues at coordinate 29,762 of NZ_JCAFRX010000006.1, forward strand.
CCAGCCCGCCACCAGGTCGAACTCGCTGCGCGCGCCATTGTCCGGCTTGAACGAAACGTTGGACCCCCACACGCTGGCGTACCAGCCCGCTGGGATCGAGACCTTCGCGCCGGCCTGCACCGCCGGGTCGCCGTCGCTCTGCGAGCTGCCGCGCCATACGTAGTCACTGGTCAACGCCGCACTGCCACTGACCTGCACCTGTGCCTGCGCGCTGCCGATCCCGAGCAGCCCTGCCAGGGCGGCCACCAGCGCCGCCATCATCCCCTTGCTGTTCACTGCACTGTGTTCCTCGTCGAAGGCGGTCACGCCGCCGGGAACGCAGTGTCGAGGCGAGGGCCGTAACGGATCGAGGGTGCTGCCGGGCCCGTGGCGCAAATTCGGCGTAAATCCCGTGGACTGCGGCCAATGCCAGCAGCGCGGTATCATGGCGCCCTGTTTCCAGGAACCAACCGCGTGGACGCCATCCTGACTCCGGTATCGATCGGCGAGCTGATCGACAAGATCACCATTCTCGAGATCAAGGCCGAGCGCATCGACGATGCCGCCAAGCTGGCCAACGTCCGCACCGAGCTGGACGGCCTGCTGCCGTTGCTGCAGCAGCTGCTGCACGCACAACCGGCACTGGCCGCGCTGAAGCAGCAGCTGAAAGTGATCAACGAGCGCATGTGGGACATCCAGGACCAGCTGCGCGACAAGGAAGCGGCCCAGGTGTTCGACGATGCCTTCATCCAGCTGGCACGCGGTGTCTATGGCACCAATGGCGAGCGCGTGCAGGTGAAGAACGAGATCAACCGCGTGGCCGGTTCGGCCCTGGTCGAAGAAAAGCAGTACCAGGGCGAGTAAGCCCGCTCATCCGCATTCGAGCAGGTGCCGGATGCGGAACAGCTCACCATCGCTGTGGATGCCCAGCTTCTCGTAGGCGGTCCGCTTCTGCGTGCTGACCGTACTGGCCGTGCGCCCGAAGCGCCGCGCCACCTCCCCGGTGGTGCAGCCCTGCAGGACCAGCCGCAGCACCTCGCGCTCGCGTCGGCTCAAGGGCGTGAGCACCGGCGCCGGTGTGCGCCGCATGCGCGATCGGCTCAACTGCGTGCGCAACTCCGGGGGCACGAAGCGACCGCCACGCGCCAGTACGTCAACTGCGCGCCGCAGCATCTCCGGCGTGGTCCCCTTGGACAGAAAGCCGCGCGCGCCGGCCTGCATCGCCATGGTCACCGTGCTGGCATTGCAGTGCGCAGACAGCACCAGCACCGGCAGCAGCGGCCAGCGCCGCGACAACAGCCGCAACAGGGCCAGGCCCTGTTCGGGTCCGCACGGCGCCAACAGGTCGATCAGCAACAGGTCGATGCCATCCGGCTGGCGCTGCAGCAGATCGAGCAGATCATCTTCGCGGGTGAAGCTGCCACAGACCTGCACGCCACCGTGCTGGCAAAGCACCACCTCCACCCCCAGGCGCAGCACGGGATGCGGCGCCAGCATTGCCAGGCGGCGGGGCCGATCGAGGGGCAGAGCGGGAACGGCAGGCGGCATCACATGGATCCGACGATACGAAGTGCCCACCGTAGGGCCGCCCCGGGAGCAGCGGAATCCAATTTATTGCAACGCAGCAGCGGCCCCGGAACATGCTCAGCTGCGGTTTCGGGTCGTCACAACGCAACAGGCCCGGCATGAGCCGGGCCTGTCGAGGCATCTTCAGCGCGCAGGCGCGCCGAGGAAGCTATTACCAGCTGAAACGCGGGCCGACGGTGTATTCCTTGTCGCCGTGGCGGTTCATCTTCAGCTCGCCATTCAGGCCCCAGTTCTGGTTCAGCTTGACCTGACCACCCAGGCGGCCGTACCACTGGCCGTCGATGTCGACGCCGTGCTTCTTGGCGTAGTCTTCGTAGCCGACCATGCCGTAGACCTCGGCGTGGGCACCGAAGGCGGTGCGGATACCGGCTTCAGCGCTGTAGCCGTTGAAGTCCAGGCCGTGCTTGCGATCGAACTTCTGGTAGGCAACGCGGGCAACGAAGTCGGTCGACGGGGCGATTTCGACGTTGTAGCCGGCACCGACCTTCCACTGGTCAACCTTGATGTTGGTGTGGTCGACTTCCTGACGGCTGTATTCACCGAACGCGTGGAAGTTCGGCAGGAAGCCGTAGGAACCCTTGACGCCCCAGCCGTCAGCCTTGATGCCATCGACGTCGGTCTTGGCGTAGTCGGCTTCAGCGTAGTTGTACGACAGGTTCTCAGCAGCCGAAGCGGTGAACGGCAGGGCAGCGGCCAGGGCCAGAGCAATCAGCGAATTCTTCATGGGGGTACACCTTTACTTTCTTATGGTGTGCAGCAGCGCCAGGGCGCCATCGCATCGGGAATGTAAATTCTCCGTTATTCGCCACAACGCTCCCTGAAAACGATGGTCTTCGCATTGCTGAATTTTTGGGCTTGATTCAGGCTCCGTCTGGCATACGCGCGCGGCGCGCGTGCATCTGTAATCCTTCGACGATTGCAACAGGAGGTTGCCTTGCTCGTTTCCGATCCGCTGCGGACGTGTGTCCGCGCCGCTGTCTTTGCCTGCATTGCCCTCTTGTCGCCACACACCGCACATGCGCTGCAGGCGGCCGACTACCAGCGCGCCGAACGCGTGCATGACAGTCATCTGCGCGGCGCGCTGCGCAATGCTTCGGTCCTGCCCCACTGGCTGGCCGATGGACGATTCTGGTATGAGCGCGAAGACACTCAGGGCCGGCGCCAGGCGGTACTGGTCGATCCCGTCCAGGCGACACGCCAGACCCTGTTCGAACCCACTGCGCTGGACGCTGCGGTTGCACCGCTCGGTGCCAGCGGGCCACGCCTGCGCCTGGCCAGCGTGCAGCAGGCGGACGATGGCCTGCGCCTGCGGTTCAGCGGAGAAGTGCCCGTCGATTGCCAATGGCCACGCCTGCAGTGCACGGCCGCACAACAGGCGTTGCCGCCGGCTGATGCACTGCCGTCGCCCGGCGGTGATGCCTGGCTGCAGGTACGCGACCACAACCTGTGGCTGCAGCGCTCTGGAGCGGCGCCGCAGCGACTGACCCGGGGCGGTGAAGCTGGGCATGGCTATGGCGTACTGCCGGACTTCACCCTGCGCGGCATTCCACGCCGTCAGGGCCGGATGCCGGCACGACCGTTTGCGGTGAGCTGGTCACCCGATGGCCGTTACGCAGCCGGCATCCGCTACGACGAGCGCGCGCTGCAGGACTATCCCTATCTGGAAAGCAGCCCGACCCACAGCGCGCGGCCGCGCGTGCATACCGTGAAGCTGGGAGTACTGGGCGATGCACAGCAGGTATGCGACAGCCTGTATGTGATCGATATCCCCAGCGGCAGGCAGCATGACATCGCGCTGCCCGAGGGCTGGAACACGCTCAGTGAGGCCGGCATCCTGGCTTGGGACGGCGATCGGTTGTATGCCGTGATCGCGCACTTCGGCACACCGCGCAGGCTGCGCCTGGTGGAGATCGATGCCAACAGCGGTGCACTGCGCACGGTTCTGGAAGAAGCCAGCGACACTCGCCTGCAGCTCAACGTGTATTCCTACAACCGGCCAGCGGTGGCCATCCTGCCCGGGCAGGACACCGCCGTGTGGTTCTCGCAGCGCGATGGTTGGGGCCATCTGTACCGGGTGCGCCTGTCCGATGGCAAAGTGCTGCGCCAGCTCACCCGCGGCCACTGGGCGGTGCGCGACCTGCTGGGTGTGGACGCTGTCGGTGGCTGGGCGTACTTCAGCGCCGGTGGCGTCGACGATGGCGACCCCTACGTGCGCGGCCTGTACCGGGTATCGCTGCAGGGAGGGCCGATCCAACGCTTGGCCGCCGATGGCTACGACCACATGGCCGATGCCGGTACCGGCGCGCTGTTCGGCGGGCGCGCACCCCAGGCGCTGTCGCCCAGCGGTGGCTATCTGGTGGACACCATTTCCCGTCTCGACCAGCCACCACGCACCGTGCTGCGGGCCAGCGATGACGGTCGCGAGCTGCTGGTGCTGGAAGCGGCGGACAACCGGGCAGTGCTTGCTGCGGGGTGGCGCCCACCGCGGCGCGAACGTCTGCTGGCCGCCGACGGGCGCACGCCGATCTTCGCCACCGTCTACCTGCCCCGCGACTATCGCGATGACGGCAGCTTCCCGGTGATCGATGCGATGTACGGCGGCGCCTTCATCAGCAATGCCCCGGTGACCTACGCCGAGGCGGTGTCCGCGCTGAATCCGGTGTCACGCGCCAGCCTGGCCGAGCTTGGCTTCGTGGTGGTCAGCATCGATGCGCGCGGCACCGGCGGCCGCGACAAGGCCTTCCATGACAGCAGCTTCCTGCACGGCGCCGATGTGCAGCTGGATGACCATGTGGCCGCGCTGCGCCAGCTGGGCGAACGCTACCCGGGCATCGACCTGCAGCGGGTCGGCATCTACGGGCATTCGTTCGGCGGTTACAGCGCGGCGCGGGCATTGCTGCGCTACCCGGCGTTCTACAAGGTTGGCGTGGCCTCGGCCGGCAGTCACAATTTCCAGGGCATGTACGGCGGCGCCCTGCACGGCATGGACCGGCTGTTCGGTGGCGTGCTGCCAGCCACGGCCATGACCGATGGCGTGCCGGCGCCCTTTGCCGGGCTCGACAACGCAGCGCTGGCCGACAACCTGCGCGGGCATCTGATGCTGGTCTATGGCGAGCTGGACGAAAACGCACCGCCGGCGCTGACCCTGCAGCTGGCCGCCGCCCTGAACAAGGCCCAGCGCAGCTACGACCTGCTGTACCTGGCCCGGCAGGACCACGAGCTGTTCCGCAACGACGCCACCTACACGCACCGCATGTGGGACTACTTCGTGCGCCACCTGGCCGGCCAGCAGCCACCGGATACGGTGCTGGCACCGCTGCCCGGTGGCCCGGGCTGAACGGGCGCCCAGAGGATGTCGATCCCCGACGCCCTGGTTCGTCGTGTACTTGAAGGCCGTGCATGCGGCACGGTCCATCCGGAGGCAGGCAATGAGCTACATCGATGGTTTCGTCCTGGCGGTGCCCACCGCCAACAAAGAGAAGTTCCTCGCCCATGCACGCACAGGGGATCCCGTTTTCATCGAGTACGGCGCGCTGCGCGTGGTCGAGTGCTGGGGTGACGACGTACCGCACGGCAAGACCACCGACTTTTTCGGCGCGGTGAAAGCCACGCCGGACGAGACGGTGGTGTTTTCCTGGATCGAATGGCCGGACAAGCCGACCCGCGACGCCGGCATGAAGAAGATGATGGAAGACCCAAGGTTTGATCCGGCGACGAATCCGATGCCGTTCGACGGCGCGCGGATGATCTACGGTGGCTTCGTGCCGATCTACGAACTGACCCGCTGAACCGGGCGGACGTGCTCAGCGCGCGTCCGTTCCATCGCTGGCGGAGGCATGGCCGGCGCCCAGTGCGGCGCCGGCGCCGAGGCCCACACCGCCCATGCCGGCCCCCATTCCGCCACCGCCGCCACCGCCGCCTCCACCCGCACGGCCGCCCTTGGCGTCGCCGTCGTTGCGGCCCTTGCCACTGGCACTGCCCGGCCGGGTCGGCCCCTGCGGCGGTATCTGCAGGTCGGCCGGAATCGGCGCCAGGTCCAGCGCTTCGCGCACGAAGTCGCGCAGCGAGACCACCAGTTCGTGGGTATGCACCGGTCGCCCCTGTGCAAGATCGTTGGCAGCGCGCGCAGCCAACCGCACCTGTTCGTCGGTGCCCAGCAGCAGGATGTCCGACAGCGCCGCTTCAACGGCATCGCGGATGCGGCGCGCGCGATCCGAGCGGGGTTCGGCGATGCCTTCGGCATCTTCGCGCTGGCGCAGGTCGCGGCGATGGCTGGGATCCACGCCCAGTTCGCCGGTGAACGAACCGCCCAGGGTCTTGTAGGCCGCCATCAGCGTGCGCAGCCGTTCGTTGATCTGCCGGTTCTCGCGCTCGCGGCGCTGTTGCAGGGTCTGCATCACCAGCAGGCGGATGCCCACGCCCAGCAGGGTGATCAGGACCAGGCCGGCCAAGGTGGACAGCACGCCCTGCCAGGAACTGAAGTCGATACCGCGCATGCCCGGGGCTCCAGCGGAAAGAACCTGCATCTTGCCCCGGACAGTGTCCCGGAAACGCGAAAGGCCCCACCACCCGGTGGGTGGCAGGGCCTTTGGTCACGGCGCGATTACTTGCGCTTGGCGGCCTTGCGCACGGCCTTCTTGGCCGGAGCCTTCTTGGCGGCGACCTTCTTCAGCGGGGCAGCCTTCTTGGCAACCGTCTTGCGGGTAGCGGCAACCTTCTTGCCAACTGCCTTCTTGGCAACGGCGGTCTTCTTGCCGACAACCTTCCTGGCAGCAGCGGTCTTCTTGCCGACGGCCTTCTTGGCGACGGCAGCCTTCTTGCCGACAACCTTCTTGGCGGCGGCGGTCTTCTTGGTGGCGACCTTCCTGGTGGCGGCAACCTTCTTGCCGACAACCTTCTTCGCAGCCACGGCCTTCTTGCCAGCGACCTTCTTGGCGGCGACGGTCTTCTTGGCCACAGCCTTCTTGGCCGTGGCGACCTTCTTGCCGACCACCTTCTTGGTGGCTGCGGTCTTCTTGGCAACGGTCTTCTTGGCGACGGCGGCCTTCTTGGTGGCAGCCTTCTTCACGGTGGCGACCTTCTTGCCGGCAGCCTTGGTGGCGGCCTTGGTGGTCTTCTTGGCAGCGGCGGCCTTCTTGGTCACAGCCTTGCCTGCAGCGGCCTTCTTCTTGGCCACTTCCTTCTTCAGGGCAGCGGCTTCGGCCTTGGCGTTCTTCTTGGCCGCTTCCAGCTTCTTCTTGGCGTTGGCAACAGTCTTGCCGACCGACTTGGCAGCCTTTTCGGCCTTCTTGGCAACGGTCTTCTCGACCTTGGCCACGGCCTTCTTGGCCTTGGCAACGCGGGTACCGGCAGCCTTGGTGGCGCGCTTGACGGTCTTCTTGACCGACTTCACTGCGTCTTCGGCAGCGTGGGCGATGGTCTCGCCAACGTTGGTGGCGGTTTCTTTGACGTTCTCGACAGCGTCGGTCACGACCGACACACCATTACCGTTGCTCATGTTGCCCTCCTGGGGGCCTTAAGTATCAAAACGGGGCGATGCTATACCGACATTGACGATCGTGGAACGGGGCATGCGCCACCAATCGCATCTGCTGCGACGGCGATGGTGTAGTCGACCATCCCTGCAGGCACACCGTGTTTACAGGAAACCCCTTTTTTTCAGTGCTGCGCCGCATGATCCGCGTCGTGACAGGCATTGGTTGTGTGCACCCGCCCGGATGCCGCGGAAGGCATGCAATATGGCGCGTCGCGGCACCGGGATGCGCAGAACTGCGCAAGTATCGTCCTGTATCCGCACGACCTGCGGCTGACGTCCGTACACTGCCGCGCGCCGCCGCCGCTGTCGTCACCGGCCCAGCGCCGGTCGTCGCGATCCGCGTTCCCGGCGCGCGGTTTTCATGGCGCATTTATCCAGATCGCGACACACTCATTCAGCTTGTTTTACCGTAGAGCCGAACCGCCCCCATTCCCGCCAGCGAACCGACTCCCATGCGACCGCTACCTACCCTGCTCACGCTCGCAATCGCCGCCGCCTTCGGTGGCTTCGTTGCCACCGGCATCAACGCCCACCTGGACAACCGTGCCGATGCCGCTCCGCTTCCAGCGGTGGTGCCGACCATGGCGGCACTGCCAGCCGCAGTGGCCGGGCAGCAGGTTCCGTCACTGGCACCGATGCTGGAGAAGGCGATGCCGGCCGTGGTCAGCGTCAACACCAAGCAGGTGGTGCGCGTACGCAATCCCTTCTTCAACGACCCGTTCTTCCGCCGCCTGTTCCCGGACATCCCGCAGGAACGCATCAACGAATCGCTGGGCTCGGGCGTGATCATCGACGCCAGGGAGGGCCTGGTGCTGACCAACCACCATGTCATCGACAACGCCGATGACGTACAGGTGACACTGGCCGACGGGCGCACGGTCAAGGCCGAATTCCTCGGCTCGGACCGCGATACCGACATCGCGCTGATCCGCATTCCGGCGCAGAACCTGACCGACATCAAGCTCGGCAACAGCGACCAGCTGCGGGTGGGCGACTTCGTGGTAGCCATCGGCAATCCGTTCGGCTTCAGCCAGACGGTCACTTCGGGCATCGTCTCGGCGGTGGGCCGCAGCGGCATCCGCGGGCTGGGCTACCAGAACTTCATCCAGACCGACGCGTCGATCAACCCGGGCAACTCGGGTGGCGCGCTGGTCGACCTGCAGGGCCAGCTGGTCGGCATCAACACTGCCAGCTTCAACCCGCAGGGCAGCATGGCCGGCAACATCGGCCTGGGCCTGGCGATTCCCTCGAACCTGGCGCGCAGCGTGGTCGACCAGCTGGTCAAGCACGGCGTGGTGGTGCGCGGCACGCTGGGCGTGGAAAGCCAGAACCTGACCGCGCAGATCGCGCAGGGCCTGGGCCTGGGCGAAACCCGCGGTGCGCTGATCACCCGCGTGCTGGCCGGTTCGGCGGCCGCCGCCGCCGGCCTGAAGCCGGGCGACGTGGTGGTGTCGGCCAATGGCCAGCGCGTGGACAGCGCCGAAGCCCTGCACAACGTGGAAGGCCTGGCGGCGGTCGGCAGCCCGATGACGCTGGACGTACGCCGCGAAGGCAAGCCGCTGCAGATCAAGGCGACGCTGAAGGAACAGGCACGCGCGGTCACCGGCGACAGCCTGGACCCGCGCCTGGGCGGGGCCACCTTCGTCGACCTGCCCGAGTCGCTGCGCCAGTCGGGCGCCAGCGGCGTGCTGGTCAGCGAGGTCAAGCGCGGCAGCCGCGCCGCCAGCAACGGCCTGCAGCAGGGCGACATCATCACCGATGCCACCGTCGGTGAATTCGCCGACCTGGCCAGCTGGCGCGCCAACTTCCAGCAGCGCCCGCCGACGCTGGTGCTGCGCGTGCTGCGCAACAATGGCCAGCAGCAGGGCCAGCTCGTGATGCGCTGATCGCCCTGCCGTAACACCCCCTATACCCCGGCAATGCTATTGCTGTCAGTCCAGGTCGGCACCGCCGACTCCCGTTCCCCCATCGCAACAGGAGTGATTCGATGAGCCCCACCAATACCGAGAACCTGAAGGAACACCTGGGTGAAGCCGGTTCCCACCTGAAGCAGGCCGCTACGGCCGCCGGCGGTGCGATCAAGGGTGCAACCGGTGCAGCGACCGACGAGCTTCGCATCGGCAAGGCCAACGTCAAGGCTGAATTGTCCGACAGTGCACTGTCCGGCCTGGCCGCCGCCGAGTTCGGCGGTGCCGCCGCCAAGGAACAGGTCGATGCGCTGATGGACAAGGGCAAGGACCTGATCGACAGCGCCGCCGAACTGATCCGCGAACGTCCGCTGGCCTCGTTCGGCGTCGCCTTCGCAGCCGGCTGGATCATCGCCAAGCTGGCCCGCGGCAGCAGCGACAAGTAAGCCGCAGCGTGAGCGAAGACAACACGCAAGCGCCTGATCCGGCGGCCACCCCGCCGCTGGATGAGAGCATCCGCCAGGTCGGCGCGGCCGGTCGTGCCGCTGCCGATTCGGCCAAGCACACGCTGCGTTCACTGCGCCGGCTGGCCTCGGCCGACTTCGCGCTGGCGCGCAGCGCATTCGGTCGTGCACTGGCCTGGGCCGGCGTGGCGATCGTGTTTGGTGCATCGGCGTGGCTGCTGATGGCCGCCACCCTCATCGCGCTGCTGCAGAGCTGGGGCCTGAGTTGGCTGCAGGCCCTGCTGATCACCTCGCTGCTGAGCCTGGCCGTCACCGGCTATGCGATCTGGCGGGTGTCCTACTTCTTCCACCACACCGGCATGCACGCCACCCGGCGTCAGCTGTCACGCCTGGGCCTGTTTGACGAACCCAGCGAAGACGACCCTGATGCTGGCGTACAGCTGCCCGAGGGCAAGCCATGAAGTTCGGCGCGCTGCAGCGGCGGGTAAAGCGCTGCGAACAGGTGGTAACCGTGCGCCTGGGCGAGACCCAGGACCACTGGTCCACCCTCGGCCAGGTATGGCGACAGGGCTGGTCGCCGTTGCGCATCGTGGTGGTCGGCCTGGCCGGTGGCTTCATCGCCGGCAAGCTGGAGGTGCCGGGCAAGGTCAACGGTGCCCGCTGGCTGCAGATGGTCGGTTCGGTCTCGAACCTGTTCGCCAGTGCGCAGGCGGCGTTCGCCACGGCGATGGCGGCGCAGGCTGCGGCCACCGCCGACGATGCGGCCGAAGAAGCCGACGATGCCAGCGAGCAGGCACAGGCAGCGGCCTCCGCTGCGGGAGCACGGCCTGCACCGGCACCACGCTCCGTGCCGGAGCCAGAACCGGACCTGCGCGGACCGCGTCCGGCCGAAGCGGCCACCGAGCTGTCCGAACGTTGATCCATGGAATCCGCCGCGCCGATCGCGGCCGGCGGATAATGCGCTCCCCTTTCCGGTTGATGCGTCGATGAGCGAGTCCCTCCTGTCCCCGCCACCGGCCGGCCCCGACGAGCCAGAGGCCGCGCTGCCACCACCGTCGCGCCCGCGCGGGCCCATGTCGCTGGTGGTGCTGGCGACCCTGGCGGTGGGCTACACGCTGTGGGCCGCGCAGGACATCATCCTGCCGGTGCTGCTGGCGATGTTCTTCGCCCTGGTCGGCAACCCGATCCTGCGCCTGCTGCAGAAGCTGTGGATTCCGCGCGCGCTGGGCGCACTGTTGATCCTCGGTGCGGGCCTGGGCGTGACCGGTTCGCTGGCCGTGCAGCTGATCGGCCCGGCGATGGAATGGGCGCAGGAAGCCCCACAGCAGCTGCGCAAGGTCGCCCGCCAGGTGCAGGACCTGACCAAGCCGGTGCAGCAGGCCAACCAGGCGGCGGAAAACTTCGCCCGCGTGGCCGGTGGTGACAGCAACCACAAGGTGCAGGTGATCCGCACCCAGCTGGACGACCCCTACCGCATGCTGACCCGTGCGCCGCGGCTGGCTGCCTCGGTGTTGGCCGTGGTGCTGCTGACGCTGTTCTTCATGATCTACGGGCAGAGCCTGCAGCGCGCGGCGATCGCCCTGTTCCCCAACCGCCAGCAGCAGCGCTTCACCACGGACATCCTGCGTTCGATCGAACGCGAGGTCTCGCGTTACGTGCTGACCATCAGCGTCATCAACACTCTGGTCGGGCTGGTGTTCGCCGGCGTGCTGATGCTGCTCGGTATCGGCCTGCAGGAAGCGCTGCTGTGGGGCACGGTGGCCGCGCTGCTGAATTTTGCGCCGTATGTGGGTCCGTTGATCGGCGTGGCGCTGATGCTGTTGATGGGCTTCGTCGAGTTCCGCGAACCGCTGCAGGCCCTGCTGCCAGCGGCCGCCTACCTGGGCCTGCACACACTGGAAGGGCAGATGGTGACCCCGATCGTGCTGGGCCGTCGGATGAAGCTGTCGCCGCTGGTGCTGATCCTGGCGCTGATGGTGTTCGGCTGGGCCTGGGGCATGATCGGGCTGCTGCTGGCGGTGCCGCTGCTGGTGTGCATCAAGCTGGTGCTGGCACGCCTGGATGGCATGCAGGGCTGGGCACGCCTGCTGGAGTGACGGCATCAACAACGGATGGACGCAGGTGGTGGAACCAGAAACAGGGACGAAGTGGCAGACTATGACGCCCTACCCGGATGGATCCGCTCGGATGAACTCTCTCGCCACGCGTTGCCTTGCCTTGGCCTGCATTGCCGCTCCCGCGTTCGCCGCGACACCGCCGACTGCCGATCAGGCGCGCACCCAGCTTGCTGAGGCGGTTACCTGCAAGCGGCACCTCACGCCCATCCAGTTCGACGCCATGGCCCGGATGCTGACACCGGCCCCGGCAAGGGTGCAGGACGGCGAATCCAGCGGCGAGTTCCGGCTGACCACGCCCTTGATGGTGCTGGGCCAGCCCGTGAACCGGCTGCAGTCCTATGACGGCGACAGCGGCGAGGATGGCATCGACAGTTTCACCGCGTACTTCAGCTCGGCCAGTGTGGAACAGGTCGCGGCACTGGCGAAGATGTCCGACCCGGTAGCAGGCACCTACACGAAGGAAGTTGGGCGGCACAACCTGGACGTGCAGCAGTTCGACGGCCAGACCACCATCGCCTGCTCGTACAACCTGCGCTGACCCGGCCCAGCCACAGTGCCCACCCGCCCGCCGCGTCGCATGAAAGCCCGCGCGGGCAGGGGTAGAATGGCGGGGTGAATTTCCCCGTCCAAGCCATCACCCTCGACCTTGACGACACGCTGTGGCCGTTCGCTCCGATCGGCGCCCGCATCGAACAGGTCCTGCACGCCTGGATGTGCGAACACAGCCCCGCTACCGCCGCGATGTATCCGGTGGAGGCGATGCGCGAACTGCGCGAGCGGCTGTACCACGCCCATCCGCACCTCCACCACGACCTGAGTGCGCTGCGCCGGCTGACCCTGCACGAAGCACTGCACACCAGCGGTGCCAGCCTCGATCTGCTGGAGCCTGCGTATGAAGTGTTCTACGCCGCGCGCAACCAGGTGGAGTGCTATCCCGATGCGATCGACGCGCTGGCGCGCATTGCCGCACGGGTACCGGTGGCGGCGCTGAGCAACGGCAACGCCGACCTGGAGCGGATCGGCCTGGCCCATCATTTCGCCTTCCAGCTGGGTTCGCGCGAACACGGCGCGGCCAAGCCCGAAGCCAGCATTTTCCATGCCGCGTGCACCCGCCTGGGTGCGGCACCGGCACAGGTGCTACACGTCGGCGATCATGTCGACATGGACGTGGCCGGGGCGATTGCCGCCGGCCTGCGCGGCTGCTGGATCAACCGCGACGCAGCCACCTGGACCCATCCGCAGCTGCAGCCGGACCTGCAGTTCGACACCCTTACCGGCCTGGCCGACTGGTTGGATGCCAACCTCGACGCCGCCGCACCCCGGAGTACCTGACGCATGAGCGAGATCACTGGTTTCACCGCCGACACCGCTGCGGCGCTGCCGTTGTACGTGCTGGACCGCGAGCAGTTCGCCGCCTGGAAGGACAGCCAGCCGGCTGCCACGCAGGCGTGGCTGGCATCGCAGGGCTTCAACGCCGGCGCCCACAGCGTGGCACTGCTGCCGGGCGCCGACGGCCTGGCCGGTGCCGTGATGGGCGTGGGTGATCGTGCCGATGCCTACAGCTATGCGCATGCGCCGCACGCGCTGCCGGAAGGCAGCGTCTGGCAGCTGGCCAATGAACTGCCGGCCGCCGAACTGGCGCTGCTGCAGCTGGGCTGGGGCCTGGGCAGCTACCGCTTTGACCGCTATCGCAAGCGCAACCGCGCACCGGCGCAGCTGGTGGCCTCGCCGACCGGCGAAGTGGCCGACCTGATCGCCGCCAGCCTGCGCGTGCGCGACTGGGTCAACACCCCGACCGAAGACATGGGCCCGCAGCAGCTGGAAGACGCCGCGCGCGCGCTGGCCGATGCACATGGTGCGCAGGTCGAGGCGATTACCGGCGACGAACTGCTGAAGCAGAATTTCCCGGCCATCCACGCCGTGGGCCGCGCTTCGCATCGTGCGCCGCGCCTGGTCGTGCTGCGCTGGGGCAGGGAGACCGACCCGGCACTGGTGCTGGTGGGCAAGGGCGTGTGCTTCGATACCGGCGGGCTGGACATCAAGCCGGCCGACGGCATGCGCAACATGAAGAAGGACATGGGCGGCGCCGCGCACGCACTGGCCCTGGCCGGCCTGGTGATGGCGCGCGGGCTGCCGGTGCGCCTGACCCTGCTGGTGCCCGCTGTGGAAAACGCGATCGGCCCCGATGCGTTCCGTCCGGGCGAGGTCATCGCCACCCGCAAGGGCCTGAGCGTGGAGATCGACAACACCGACGCCGAGGGCCGCGTGATCCTGTGCGACGCATTGACCTTCGCCGGTGAGCAGAAACCGGACCTGGTGCTGGACTTCGCCACCCTCACCGGTGCCGCGCGCATCGCCCTGGGCCCGGACCTGCCGGCACTGTTCAGCAACGACGACACGGTGGCCCAGCAGTGGCTGCAGGCCGGTGACGCGACCCGCGACCCGGTCTGGCGTATGCCGCTGTGGCGCCCCTACCTGCGCTACCTGAGCAGCGGCATCGCCGACCTGGCCAACGCCGGTTCGCGCATGGCCGGCTCGGTTACCGCCGCGCTGTACCTGGAACGCTTCCTGGAAGACGGCCAGCGCTGGGCGCACCTGGACGTGTATGCCTGGAACGACGGCGAGCGCCCGGGCCGTCCGGCCGGTGGCGAAGCGCTGGCGCTGCGCTCGGCGTGGACGATGCTGAAGCAGCGCTACAGCTGATCGGTTGGGTGCCGACCGTTGGTCGGCACGCCGTCCCCGGAAATTCTGACGAAAAATTGAATTTCGGCCCCGGCCGGGTTCTGCGAGGATGTGTGGGTCGACCACCCACACGCTCCGTGAAGGCAGGACTCCGACCATGTCGCTCTTCCGCTACACCCGCGCTGGCCAGACGCCGGGCGCGCCACGCAAGCATTCCCCCCTGCTCTGGATCGCACTGATCGCACTCATTCTGGGTGCCGTCGCGCTGGCCTTCGCCTGGCTGGCCGGCTGGATTGGCGACCGCCTGACCGCGCAGCGCTTCACCGACACCATCGAAGCCACCGGCCCGGCACATCCCGGGTTCCGCCGGGCGCACAGCAAGGGCATCTGCGTGAGCGGCTGGTTCGAACCCAGTGCACAGGCCCCTACCCTGTCCAGTGCACGGGTTTTCTCGCAGCGCCGCGTGCCGGTGATGGGCCGCCTGTCGATCGGCGGCGGTGATCCCTACGGCGCCGACAACACCGCGCGCGTACGCAGCCTGGCGGTGCAGATGGTCGGCGATGACGGCCAGGAATGGCGGATGGCAATGAACAGCTTCCCGTTCTTCGCGGTGCCCGATGCCGAGGCGTTCTACGAGCAGACGCGCGCCTCCATTCCCGACCCGGCCACCGGCAAGCCCGACCCGCAGAAGATGGCCGCGGTGCTGGCGAAATACCCCAGTGCACAGGCGTTCCAGCAGTGGGCCAGGACGGCACCGTGGACCAGCAGCTGGGCCGACACCACCTTCAACAGCGTCAACAGCTTCTGGTTCACCAACGCGCAGGGCCAGAAGCGCGCGGTGCGCTGGCGCTGGCAGCCGCAGGCGCCGGTGGTGGAGATGGATGCGGAAACGCGCAAGCAGGCCAGCGTCGATTTCCTCAGCCAGGAACTGCAACAACGCCTGGCCAGCGGCCCGGTGCGCTGGAACCTGGTCGTGACCACCGCCGAGCCTCGCGATGCCATCGATGATCCGTCGGTACCGTGGCCCGAATCGCGTGATCAGGTGGTGGCCGGCGTACTCAGCCTGGACCGCATGCAGTCGCAGGAGGAAGGCGCCTGCGGCCAGATCAACTTCGATCCGCTGATCCTGCCCAGTGGCGTGCGCGGCAGTGATGATCCGATCCTGGCCGCACGCTCTGCGGTGTACTCGCAATCCTTCAACCGCCGCGAGCGCGAGCGCGCCAGCGGCAACGTCGAGCAACCGAAGGAGGCCGCACGATGAGCACCGGCAACGGCCACTTCAACCTGCTGGCGCGGGTGCTGCACTGGACCATGGCGCTGATGATCATCGCCATGCTGTTCATCGGCGTGACCATGGTCGCCTCGCTGCACCTGCGGCCGATGCTGATCGACCTGCACCGACCACTGGGCATCGCGATCCTGCTGCTGGTGCTGCTGCGCCTGTACAACCGCCTGCGCCACCGCCCGCCGCCGCTGCCGGCGGATCTTCCGGTATGGCAGGTGATGGCGGCCAAGGCCTCGCACTGGATGCTGTATGCGCTGATGCTGGCGATGCCGTTGATCGGCTGGGCGATGCTGTCGGCCGGCGGTTACCCGATCGTGCTGTGGGGTGGCCTGCACCTGCCGCCGATCGTGCCGCACACCCCGGCGTTGTATGCCGCGCTGCGCAATGCGCACAGCTTGTTGGCGTATGTGTTGTTCGCCACGGTGCTGATGCATGTGGGGGCGGCGCTGTTCCATTTGTGGGTGCGGCGGGATGGCGTGTTCCAGGCGATGGCGCGCGGGAAGGATTGATGGGGTTCGCCGGGTGTTCCCGGCGGATTGTTTTCCGCGACCGCGGGGGGGTGTCACTTTTCTTTTCGCGCGAAAAGAAAAGTAACCAAAAGAAACGCGCCGCCAGAGCGCGAGCCGGTGCTGCGCACCGGTACCCTGTGCTTCTCGGTGAATCAGGGGACGGCGCCGAACTCGCTACGCTCAAACACCGGCGCCTCTTCGCCCCTGATTCCCCTGCGATGCTCGGCTCGCTCAAGGCGGACCCAACATCAAGAGCGACAGCTGCGCCCAGTAGATCCACGCCATGCGTGGATGCTGTTGCCGTTGATCTTGACCTTCCAGTCCGCCTTGAGCGAGCCGAGCACCGCAGGTCCGGCGAGGGCGAAGAGGTGCGGGTGTCTGAGCGCAGCGAGTTCCCGCGCCGTCCCTCGACGGACCGAGGAGCGCAGGGCACCGGCGTGCGAAGCACGCCGGCTCGCGGCCGGCGGAGCGTTTCTTTGGTTACTTTCTTGATGGCGCACATCCATGTGCGCCACCCTACGGGCCGGCTACGCCGTTCCACGCTGCTCCTGCAGCGTGGTGCACGCGCAAAGAAAGTGACACCCCCTCCGCGGTCGCGGAAACAATCCGCCGGGCAGCGCCCGGCGCTACCAGTGCGTCGGCGCACGCCCCTACAACCATCCCTTCTGCCGCGCCAGCCGGTACGCCTCGATCCGGTTGGCCACCCCCAGCTTGCCGATGCACTCGGACAGGTAATTGCGCACCGTGCCATGCGACAACCCCAGCTGCTCGGCAATCTCGCTGGCGGTACGGCCCTCGCCCGCCAGCCGCAGCACGCGGCGCTCGCGATCGGTCAGCGGGTCGGCCTGCGACCACGCATCCAGTGCCAGCTGCGGGTCGATCGCGCGGATGCCCTGCTTCACCTTGCGCAGGGCATCGGCCAGGTTCTCGGCCGGTGCGTCCTTCAGCAGGTAGCCCAGCACGCCCGCTTCCAGCGCGCGGCGCAGGAAACCGGCACGGGCGAAGGTGGTCACGATCACGACCTTGATCGGCAACTCGTGGCGGGCGATGCGCTGGGCCAGTTCCAGCCCGGACAGGCCAGGCATTTCGATGTCAGTGACCAGAATGTCCGGCTGCAGCTGCTGCAGCATGCGCCACGCCGCCTCGCCGTCAGCAGCGCTGCCCAGCACCTCGATGTCCGGCTCCAGGCCCAGCAGCGCCGACAATGCACCGCGCACCATCGCCTGGTCTTCGGCAAGCAGGATGCGGATCATGCGGAACCATCCCGTGCCAATGATGCTGACGACAGCGGCGTGGTCGCGGCCACCAGTGGCACGCGCACGGTCACTAGGGTGCCTTCGCCGCGCGGCGACTGCAGTGACAACTGGCCGCCCAGCGCCATCGCCCGTTCGCGCATGCCACACAATCCGTTGCCCTCGGCCTGTACGCCACCGCGGCCGTCATCGCGTATCTGCATCACCAACTGTCGTTCCTCAAGCATGAAATCCACCTGCACCCGGGTCGCCTGTGCGTGGCGCACGATGTTGGTCGCAGCCTCGCGCAGCACCAGCGCCAGCCCACGTTCCACTTCGACCGGCATCGGCGGCGGCGGTGTGTACTGCAGGTGTACCTGCTGGCATTCCAGCAGCAGGCGCGCCGAGGCCAGCTCGCCAGCCAGGTCGCTGGCGCGGATGCCGGTCACCGCACTGCGCACCTGGGCCAGCGCCTCGCGGGCGATCGCCTCGGCTTCGCCGATCTCCTGCCGCGCGCGCGCGTCATCACGGTCGTACAGCTTGCGCGCCAGTTCCAGCTTCAGCGTGATCAGCGACAGCGTGTGGCCCAGCAGGTCATGCAGATCGCGGCCGATACGCTCGCGCTCGGCGGTGGTGGCCAGCCGCCGCACCTCGTCCTGGGACAGCTGCAGGGCAACGTCCCGTTGATGGCTCAAGGCCTCCACGTTCACCACCAGGCCGACGATGAACGACACGGCCGGCATCCACACCATGGCTTGCCACGGATAACCGACGTAGAGTGCAGCGCCGCAGAACAACAGGTTCAGGCCGGTGAGCTGCAACAGGTACACCCACCAGCCGCCACGGCTGCTCATGCGGATCATCACGCAACCGAACACGAAGTAGCTCAGTCCCGACGGATACCACGGCAGCAGCACCAGGGCCATCAGGATCATGCCCAGCGCATAGCGCCATGCGTGGTGCCGTGGCGCCAGCATCACCTTCGCATAGAGCAGCAGGAACAGCGGATAGCTGGCCACGGTCAGCAGCAGCCAGCGCACCGTGAAGCCATTGCCGAGCACCGGGGTGAGGAAGATCCAGACCGACCACAGCAGGTGGATCGCACCGCTCCAGGGCGACTTGCCACGCCGCAGCAGGTCGGCCACCGCCGAGTCCGGCGCGGGGCGCAGCAGGGACGCAAGCCAGCTCGACGACACGGAAGAATCCAGGCGGGAATGATCGCTGCCGATCATGCCAGTTCAGCCGATCCGGCGCAGGCGGCGGCGCGCCAGCAGCAGCGCCACCACCGTGACCGCCAGCAGCACCAGCAGGTGGCCAGCCATGCTGCCCACCGACGGCAGCCCGACCACCGGCAGCGCCAGCTGCGCCAGATGCCAGGTTGGCCACAGCGGTGCCATCATCGAGAACATCTTGGGCAGCGCCGACAACGGCAGCCACAGGCCCGACAGCAGGGCCAGCGGCAGGTAGACCAGGTTGACCATCGCCGGCGCCGCGCTGGCACTGACATGACTGCCGATCAGCAGGCCGATCGCCCCCAGCGGCAGCGCTGCCAGGCCCGCCACCGCCAGCAGCTGCAGCATCTGCACTGCCTGCAGCTGCACGCCACCCAGCGCGCGCGCCACCCCGATCAACAGGGCGGCTACCAGCAACGCGAACATCACGGCCATCGCCAGTCGCGCCAGCAACGGTGCCGCCGCCGGCATCGGCAGCGCTCGCTTGAGGGTCAGCAGGCCGCTTTCTCGGTCCAGCGCCAGCTGCACGCCGAAGCCGAACAGGGCCGGGGCCATCGCACCGAACACGCAGTAGGTGGCCAGCAGGTAGAGCGGTGCATGGCCGCGGCCCAACAGCACGCCGAACAACAGGTAGAACAGCACCGGGAACAGCAGCGAAGGCACCGCGAAGGCGGGTGTACGCCAGGCGCGGCGCAGCTCGGCCACCAGTTCAGCGCCGTACGGGCGCAAGGCCTGGCGCCACGCCGATACCGGCGCGGGTGTAGTGCCGGTACGGGTCATCGTGTTCATGCGGCCTCCCGGGTCATGTCGAGGAAAGCGTCGGCCAGTGCCGCGCCCTGTACTTCCAGCTCACGCAGCTGTGCATCGGCGGCCAGCAGGCGCGCCACCACCGGCTCGGCCGGGCTCGCCAGCAACTGCAGGTGCTCGCCATCACGCTGCACCTGCTGCACGCCCGGCCACTGCTGTACCTCTTCAACAGTCAACACGCTGCGGCAGCGGATGCGGCGCGGCCGATCGGCCAGGCGCAGCTCGCTCAACGGTGCATCGGCCAGCACCCTGCCCTGCTCCAGCACCAGCACCTGCTGCGCCAGCGCTTCGGCCTCTTCCAGATAGTGGGTGGTCAGCAGCACGCCGCAGCCTTCGGCCACCAGCTGCCGGATCGCCTGCCACATCGCCTGCCGCGCCTGGATGTCCAGACCGGTGGTGGGCTCGTCCAGGAACAGCACGCGCGGGCGACCACACAGCGCGATGGCGAACTGCACCGCGCGCTGCTGGCCACCGGACAGCTGACCGTAGCGACGGCCTGCCAGTGCCTGCAGGCCTGCGCGCTGCAGCACCTCCTGCAGCGGCATCGGGTCCGGATAGCAGGCGCTGGCCTGCGCCACCAGTTCGTCCACCTGCAGCATCGGCGGCAGGCTGGTGCTCTGCAGCATCACGCCCAGACCGAGGCGGCTGCTGCGCTGCTGCGGGTCGCCACCGAGCAGCTCGACCTGGCCGGCATCGGCGCGGCGCAGGCCCAACAGCACGCTGATCGCGGTACTCTTGCCGGCACCGTTGCGGCCCAGCAATGCCAGCACCTGGCCAGCGCGGACCTGCAGGTCGATGCCCTGCAGGGCGGTATGGTCGCGGTAGCGCACCTGCACCTGCTGCAGGCGGGACAGCGACGGGGCGATCGGATCCATGGGCGGTACCGGTAGCGGGGACGTTGCCATCCTGTGCCGCCGTGGTCACATTTCGCAGTTGCCGCCGTCAGTGTCATCGGATGACAGCTGTCACTGCCGTCATCGCTGTGCCTGCCTTCATGCTGTGCCGCACGCTCCACCGCCGGAACCGCCGCCGTCCGCGCTTCCGGCCATACCCGCCCGAACGCCTGTGATGGAACGAATGAACGCTTCTGCCGAGCTGTTGAAGGAACTCCGTATCGACCGCAAGTCGCCGCCGCCCGCCTCCGGTGGTGGCAGCAATGGCGGTAGCCGTCGTTGGCTGTGGATCGCGATCATCGTGGTCGTGCTGCTGATCGCCGCTGCCGTGGCCTTCCTGTTCGGCCGCGCGCCGGCCGTGGAAGTGGAAACCGCGCCCGCAGTGGCCATCCAGCAGGGCAGCGCCAGCAGTTCGGTGCTCGATGCCAGTGGCTACGTGGTCGCCCGGCGCATGGCCACGGTCTCGGCCAAGATCACCGGCAAGGTGCGCGAGGTGATGATCGAGGAAGGCATGCGGGTCGAAGCCGGCCAGGTGATGGCCACCCTGGATCCGATCGATGCCGATGCGCAGCGCAGCCTGTATGCCTCGCAGTTGCAGGCCGCGCGCAGCCAGGTGGCCGGGCTGGAGGCACAGCAGAAGCAGGCCGCCGCCGAAGCCAGCCGCCTGCAGGCGCTGGTCGGCCAGCAACTGGTGTCACGTTCGCAGTACGACCAGGCCGTGGCCCAGCGTGACAGCCTGCGTGCGCAGCTGGAAACGGCCCAGCGCAACGTCAAGGTCGCCAACGACCAGCTGGCCATTGCCGATCTGGGCGTGGACAACAACATCGTGCGCGCGCCGTTCTCCGGCGTGGTCACCGCCAAGGCCGCGCAGCCGGGCGAAATCGTTTCGCCGCTGTCGGCGGGCGGTGGTTTCACCCGTACCGGCATCGGCACCATCGTCGACATGGACTCGCTGGAGATCGAAGTCGAGGTCGGCGAGGCCTTCATCGGCCGCGTGCAACCGAAGATGCCGGTGGAAGCCACGCTCAACGCTTATCCGGAGTGGAAGATTCCGGGCGAGGTCATCGCCATCATCCCCACTGCCGACCGCGGCAAGGCCACGGTGAAGGTGCGCGTGGCGCTGAAGGTGAAGGACCCGCGCATCGTGCCGGAGATGGGCGTGCGGGTCAGCTTCCTGGAGCAGGCGCAGCCGCAGGCGGCCGCCAAACCGCAGGGCGTGCGCGTGCCGGCTGGCGCGGTGGTCCAGCGCGAGGGCGCCTCGGTGACCTTCGTACTGGGCGACCAGAGCCGCGTGCAGCAGCGCACGGTCGAGGCCGGCCAGGCGATGGGCAAGGACCGCCAGATCCTCAAGGGCGTCAGCGCGGGTGAGTCGGTGGTGGTGAACCCGCCGGACACCCTGCGCGATGGCGCCAAGGTGCAACAGAAACAAGCGCAGTAACGGCCTGGCGCCCATGGGCGCCGCCGGCAACACCGCTCGACGCACGCCTGCGGCCACCGCAGGTGCGCTTCCCCGCTTCCCGCCTTCCGTGGAGAACCACCCATGTCGACCCTGGTTTCACTGCGCAACATCACCAAGACCTACCAGCGTGGCCCCGAGAAAGTGCAGGTGCTGCACGGCATCGACCTGGACATCGCCAGCGGCGACTTCGTCGCGCTGATGGGCCCGTCCGGCTCGGGCAAGACCACCCTGCTCAACCTGATCGGCGGCCTGGACAACCCCAGCGGCGGCGAGATCAGCATCGAAGGCGAGCGCATCGACCAGATGAGCGGCGGCCAGCTGTCGACCTGGCGCAGCCACCACGTCGGCTTCGTGTTCCAGTTCTACAACCTGATGCCGATGTTGACCGCGCAGAAGAACGTGGAGCTGCCGCTGCTGCTGACCCATCTCAATGCCGCGCAGCGCCGCCGCAATGCCGAGATCGCGCTGACCCTGGTCGGCCTGGCCGACCGCCGCAGCCATCGCCCCAATGAACTGTCCGGCGGCCAGCAGCAGCGCGTGGCGATCGCGCGGGCGATCGTCTCCGACCCGACCTTCCTGATCTGCGACGAACCCACCGGCGACCTCGACCGCCAGTCCGCCGAGGAGATCCTCGGCCTGCTGCAGCAGCTCAACCGCGAACACGGCAAGACCATCATCATGGTCACCCATGACCCGAAGGCCGCCGAGTACGCCACGCACACGGTGCACCTGGACAAGGGCGAGCTGGCTGACGCGCCGCTGGCCCACTGACGGAGGCCACGGCGATGAAATACTTCTCGTTGGTGTGGGCGCAGCTGTTCCGCAGCCGCACGCGCACCCTGTTGACCCTGCTGTCGGTGGTGGCCGCGTTCCTGCTGTTCGGCATGCTCGACTCGGTGCGCGTGGCGTTCTCGTCCGGCGGCAGCGTGGAAGGCGCCAACCGCCTGGTGGTGGCCTCGCGGCTGTCGATCACCCAGTCGCTGCCGATCCGCCTGGAAACCCAGATCCGCCAGGTGGCCGGCGTGCGCGACGTGGCCTACGGCATGTGGTTCGGCGGCATCTACCAGGATCCAAAGAACTTCTTCCCGAACTTCTCGGTGTCGCCCAACTACTTCGATGTCTACCGCGAACTGCAGATCGATCCGGCCCAGCTGGAGGACTGGAAGCAGACCCGCACCGGCGCCATCGTCGGCGAATCGCTGGCCAAGCAGTTCGGCTGGAAGATCGGCGACACCATCCCGTTGCAGGCCACGATCTTCCCGCGCGGCGGCAGCAACGACTGGCCGCTGGAACTGAAGGGCATCTACCGTTCCAAGGACCGAGCGCTGGCGGCCAACGAAGAACGCCAGTTGATGATGAACTGGAAGTACTTCGATGAGTCCAACGACTACATCAAGAACCAGGTGAGCTGGTACACGGTGACGCTGGACAACCCGGATCACTCCTCGCGGGTAGCGCAGGCCATTGATGCAATCTCGGCCAACTCCGACCACGAGACCAAGACCCAGACCGAGTCGGCGTTCCAGCAGGCCTTCGTCAAGCAGTTCGCCGACATCGGCATGATCGTCACTTCAATCATGGGCGCGGTGTTCTTCACCCTGCTGCTGCTGACCGGCAACACCATGGCGCAGGCGGTGCGCGAGCGCGTGCCGGAGCTGGCCACGCTGAAGACGCTGGGCTTCAAGGACAGCACCGTGCTGACCCTGGTGATGGTGGAGTCGGTGCTGCTGATCGGCCTGGGCGGCCTGATCGGCATGGGCCTGGCCGCACTGATCCTGCCGGCGATCGGCCCGAAGAGCATGGGCATGCTGCCGCCGCACGTGCCGACGCCGACCTGGCTGATGGGGCTGGGCCTGATCGTGGTGATCGGCATCATCGTCGGCCTGTTGCCGGCGCTGCGTGCCAAGCGCCTGAAGATCGTCGACGCACTGGCCGGCCGCTGAGGAGGACACCGACATGTTCAAGAGCAAACTCAAGAAATGGCTGGGCAACGGCCTGACGGTGCTGCTGCTGGTGATCGGCCTGGTGCTGTGGATCAGCCTGCCGTGGTTTGGCGTGCTGGCCGTGGCCGTGCTGGTGGCACTTTGGCTGCTGCTGACCCGTGGCGGACGGTTGGCGCTGGCCGCCACCCGCATCGGCGTGGCCAGCCTGCCGCAGCGCTGGGGCGCGTCCTCGGTGATCGTGGTCGGCATCGCCGGCGTGGTCGGCGTGCTGGTGGCGATGCTGGCGATGGGCGAAGGCTTCCAGGCCACGCTCAACAACACCGGCGACGACACCACCGCCATCGTGCTGCGCGGCGGCTCGCAGGCCGAGACCAACTCGGTGATCACCCGCGAGCAGGTGCCGACGTTGTCCACCCTGCCCGGCATCAGCCGCGATGGCGAAGGCCGGCCGCTGCTGTCGCCGGAGCTGTCGCAGGTGGTCAACCTGGTGTCGAAGTCCGACGGCACCGACGTCAACGCGCAGTTCCGCGGCGTTGGTCCGCAGGCCTGGGCCGTGCATGACAAGGTCAAGATCATCGAAGGCCGCAAGTTCGCAGCCGGCCTGCGCGAGATCGTGGTCGGCCAGGGTGCCAAGGGCCAGTTCCGCGACATGGACGTGGGCAGGACGCTGACCCTGGGCAACCAGACCTGGACCGTGGTCGGCGTGTTCGCCACCGGCGATGCGCACGATTCGGAGCTGTGGACCGACGCTGATACGCTGGCCACCACCTACCAGCGCAGCGCCTGGCAGTCGATCAGCGTGCGTACCGATGGCAAGGCCGGCTTCGAACAGTTCAAGGCAGCGGTCGCCGCCGACCCGCGCCTGAAACTGGACGTGGAAACCACCCGCGTCTACTACAGCAAGCAGGGCGGCGGGCTGACCAAGCTGATCGACATCCTCGGCAAGGTGATCGGCACGATCATGGCGGTGGGTGCAGTGTTCGGCGCACTCAACACCATGTATGCGGCCGTGGCCACCCGTGCGCGCGAGATCGCCACCATGCGCGCGATCGGCTTCCGCGGCCTGCCGGTGGTGACGGCGGTGATGCTGGAGACCATGCTGCTGGCGTTGCTGGGTGGCCTTCTGGGGTGTGCGGTGGCGTGGCTGCTGTTCAATGGCTACAGCGTGTCCACCATAGGCAGCAACTTCAGCGCGGTGGTGTTCAAGTTCCATGTGTCGCCGGAACTGCTGTGGACCGGACTGAAATGGGCGCTGGGCATCGGCCTGGTCGGCGGCCTGTTCCCGGCGCTGCGCGCGGCCCGTTTGCCGATCACCACGGCGTTGCGCGAAACCTGAGCATCACGCAGCGGTGGACTGCGCATCACGCAGGGGACGGAGCGAAGGCTCCGTCCCTTTTATTTTGCGCGTCATCCACGCTTGGTGGTGAGCCAGGACGTCCAGTAGATCCACGCCATGCGTGGATGGATGCCGGCGCACGCGCACGGCTACAGATTGCGGGAAATACGCCGCTATCGATGCCTCTGCCCATCGAAAGCGCAACGCGCGTGACGTTGCGCACATCCCATCTGTGGATTGTTGGTTGCGATTCATTTTCGCGCACATCCGCGGCGCAGAGGCAAACAGTTACGAATGGAAACATTCTAGAATCGCCCCCCCACGTTGGTTTGCAGCACCCCACGCGTCCATAGAACGGGCGCTTGTTTTTCCTGAAACACGAGATTTCACGGATGTCCCTGAAAACCAATCCGCTGCGCAACGCGATCGTCATCGCGCTGGCCGCCAGCTGCACCACCCCCGCCTTCGCACAGAGCGCCGGCGATACCCCGACCAACCTCGATCGCATCGAAATCACCGGCTCGCGCATCCGCCAGGCCAGTGTCGAGACCGCACAGCCGGTCGTCGCGCTCAGCCGCGCCGAGATCGAGAAGAAGGGTTACATCAACGTCGCCGACATCCTGCAGGACGTCACCGCCGCCGGCGCACCGAGCCTGAGCCGCTCGTCGTCGCTGAGTT
Organism: Stenotrophomonas sp. YJH_SMC_40; assembly: GCF_059368615.1. NCBI lineage: Bacteria > Pseudomonadati > Pseudomonadota > Gammaproteobacteria > Lysobacterales > Lysobacteraceae > Stenotrophomonas > Stenotrophomonas sp. YJH_SMC_40. The sequence goes on from NZ_JCAFRX010000006.1 coordinate 55,408, forward strand.
CTTCGCGCGACTTCGGCGGCACGTACGTCAGCCTGCGCAACCTCGGCCCGGAGCGCAGCCTGGTGCTGATCGACGGCCGCCGCATGGGCGTCAGCGCCGGTGGCTACTCCGACCTGGCTTCGATTCCCTCGGCGATTGTCGAGCGCGTGGAAGTGCTCACCGATGGCGCGTCCGCGCTGTACGGCTCGGACGCCATCGCCGGTGTGGTCAACATCATCACCCGCAAGAACTTCGACGGTGGCGAAGCCAGCGTCTACGTCGGCCAGTACGGTGAAGGTGACGGCCAGAAGCGCTCCTACAGCGCCACCTTCGGCAAGACCTTCGACCGCGGCTGGTTCAGCGTCGGCGCCGAGCGCACCAAGGAAGACGAGATCCTCGGCAGCGAGCGCGAGTTCAGCCGTTACCCGGGTGGCCCGCGCCATCCCGACGACGTCAAGGCACTGAACCAGACCACGCAGTGGGGCAGCGTCACCGTCGACGGCAAGTCGCTGACCGTGGGCCCGGGCGGCGACCCGAGCCAGAAGGGCAATTTCCACACGCCCAATCCGGCCGATGGTGCCAACACCAAGACCAACATGAGCCTGCTGAGCGGCCTGGAGCGCACTTCGGTGTTCGCCAACGGTGGCTTCTCGATCACCGATGACCTGCGCATCGTGGCCGACGCGCTGTACAGCAAGCGCGAGTCGACCAAGCACCTGGCCGGCTACCCCTACTCGGTGTCCACCGCACAGGCGCGCAACGGTTCCCGTGCTGCCCTGTCCAAGGACAGTGCGTTCAACCACTGGGGCCAGGACGTGCTGTTCTCGCACCGCACCGAAGAAATGCCGCGTGCGACCGAGAACAACCTGGACACCAAGCGCGCCAGCATCGGCCTGGAAGGCAGCTTCGAAACCGGTTCGCGTTACTGGGACTGGAACGTCAGCTACATGTACAACCGCAATGAAGGCGAGCGCATCGGTACCGGCAGCATGTACCAGCCGCACGTCGACCTGGCGGTCGGCCCATCCTTCATGGATGGCACCGTGGCACGCTGCGGCAGCCCGGGCGCCGTGATCGCCGGCTGCGTGCCGTGGAACCCGGCCGCGCCGATGGGCTATGCGGGCCCGGGCTCGCTGAGCAACCAGGACGTGCAGGACTACCTGTTCACCCGCTTCGTCGACAAGATGAAGAGCACCACGAAGGTTGCCAGCGCCAACATCTCCGGTTCGGTGTTCACCCTGCCGGCCGGCGACGTGATGGCCGCGATGGGCTTTGAGCACCGCAACGAAGAAGCCAGCTACACCCCGGACCTGATGGTGCAGAAGGGCCAGATTGCCGGCACCACCGGCCAGCCGACCCGTGGCGACTACTCGCTCAACGAGGTCTACCTGGAGCTGCAGGTACCGCTGCTGGCCGACATGCCGTTCGCGCGTGAACTGTCGCTGGACCTGGCCGGCCGCTACACCGACTACAACACCTTCGGTTCGACCACCAACAGCAAGTTCGGCCTGAAGTGGAAGCCGATCGACAGCCTGCTGGTGCGCGCGACCTACGGCACCGGCTTCCGTGCGCCGACCGTGGACGACCTGTACGGCGGTGCGGTGAAGAGCCGTGATTCGTTCACCGATCCGTGCGATACCTCGTTCGGCATCGCTGCCAGCAGCGCGACCGTGGCCGCACGCTGCCAGGCGCTGAAGGTGCCGGCGGACTTCCGCCAGCAGACCGCGTCGGAAGGCAACGTCGCCAACCGTCCGGGCCAGCAGGGCATCGCCGATTTCGACTCCGGTTCCAATGCGAACCTGAAGCCGGAAACCGCCAAGACCTGGACCGTGGGCCTGGTGTACAGCCCCGAGTTCGTGCCGGGCCTGGACGTCAGCCTGGACTGGTGGAAGATCCGCATCGACAACGCGATCGTGGGTGAGTCGGCCACCGACATCCTCAACCAGTGCTACGTGCAGGGCGTGGATTCGGCGTGCGGCCGCTTCACCCGTTCCACCAGCGCCAAGACGCTGGGTCAGGTGACGTCGCTGGACCGCTCGCTGGTCAATGCGGGCTACCGCGAAACCGCCGGCTACGACTTCAGCCTGCGTTACCGCCTGCCGGAAACCGCGTTCGGCCGCTTTGCCGCAACCTGGAACACCACCTACACCGACTACCTGGAGCAGCGCAACGACAGCGCCGCCACCACGCCGGTGGAGCAGAAGACCGGCTGGCAGGGCAACTTCCGCGTGCGTTCGACCTTCAACCTGGATTGGCAGTACGGCGACCTGGGCATCGGCTGGACCGCCCGCTACTACTCGGGCATGAAGGAAGCCTGCTCGTATGACCTGGCCGGTGGCCCGGACTGCAACATGGCCGGCTTCGTCTCGCCGTACACCGATGCGCAGCCGAGCCGCAAGGTGGGCTCCAACACCTTCCACGACCTGCAGGTGCGTTACAGCCTGCCGTGGGACGGCACCGTGTCGCTGGGCGTGAACAACGTCTTCGACCACCAGGGTCCGATCATGTACAGCCAGCCGAACAGCAGCTTCACCTACTACGGTGGCTTCGACATCGGTCGTTTCATGTACATGAAGTACCAGCAGCGCTTCTAAGCCTGCAACCGCGTTCCCGCCACCGCCATCTCTCTCTCCTGGCGGTGGATGGAAGCAGAACGGCGCCCTTCGGGGCGCCGTTCTTTTTTTCGGGAAGCGGGGTCGGATCCCTTCGCCCTGCGAAGGGCTCTGACCCCACGCGACGGATAGAACAGGGTCAGAGCCCTCCGCGTTGCGGAGGGATCCGACCCCGCAGCCCCGCCGGCGCTAGCGCTTGGCGCGCATCGTGCGGATGTTGTCACCGACGAACAGGATCAGGCCGGCCCAGATCGCGGCGAAGCCGATCGCCTTGGCAGTATCGAACGCTTCGTGGAAGAAGAACACGCCCAGCAGCAGCTGCAGGCTCGGCGCGATGTACTGCAGGATGCCGACCAGCGACAGCGGGATGCGCTTCACGCCGTAGGCGAAACCGATCAGCGGCACTGCGGTCACTGCGCCACCGAAGATCAGCAGCAGGTCATTGCGCCAGCCCCAGCCGTGGAAGAACGCGCCGCCATGGCCGTTTTCCGCCCAGATCGCGAAGGCCAGCGCCGGCAGGAACAGGTACATGCTCTCCACGCCCAGGCCGGCCACCGGATCGACCGAGACCAGCTTGCGCAGCAGGCCATACAGGCCGAACGAACAGGCCAGGCCCAGCGCGATCCACGGCGGCGTACCCGCGTCGATGGTCAGCCAAGCCACGCCCACCGCCGCCATCGCCACCGCCACCCACTGCAGGCGCCGCAGCCGCTCCTTCAGCACCAGCACGCCCAGCAGCACGTTCACCAGCGGGTTGATGAAGTAGCCCAGGCTGGTCTCGATCACATGGCCGGCGTTGACCGCCCAGATGTACAGGCCCCAGTTGAACGCGATGGTCAGGCTCGACACCAGCAGGATCGGCAGCGCGCGCGGCTGCGCGGCGATCTTCTGCCACCAGCCCAGGCGCGAGCTGATCAAGAGCCAGCCCAGCACCATCACGGTGCTCCAGATGATGCGGTGGGCGATGATCTGGAACGAGGGTACCTCGTTGAGCAGGTGCCAATAGACCGGCACCAGGCCCCAGATCACGAAGGTGGATGCGGTGACCAGCAGGCCCCGGCGTTGTTCTTTCTCGTCCATGCTCACTTCTTTCTCGTCCTTGCCATTGTCAGCACCACCACACCCAGGAGAATCACCGCCATCGCCAGCAGGTCGCGCCAGCCGAAGCGCTCGCCGTTGAGCAGCGCGCCCAGCAGCACCGCGATCACCGGATTGACGTACGCATAGCTGCCGGCCAGCGCCGGCCGCACGTTCTGCAGCAGCCAGACGTAGGCGGTGAAGGCAACGATGGAACCGAACACGCACAGGTAGGCCATCGCCAGCAGGCCACCGGTATCGGGCAGCGTGGTCGGGCGCTCGCCGACCGCCAGGCCGATCAGCACCAGCAGCACGCCACCGCAGATCATCTGCCCGGCGGCGGTCATGAACGGGCCCGGCAGGTCCAGGCCGCGCGCCCACACCGAACCGAAGGCCCAGCCGATCGGCGCGATCAGCAGCAGCACCAGCCCGGTCGGCGAGGCCGTCAGGCTGCTGCCGGCGTTGAGCCAGACTACGCCGAGGAAGCCGATGGCGATGCCCAGCCACTCACCGCGGCTGGCATGCTGCCCGCGCAGCGCCGAGAACAGCGCCATCCACAGCGGCACCGAGGCCACTGCTGTCGCGGCCAGGCCCGAGGACACCTCACGCTCGGCCAGCACCACCATGCCGTTGCCCAGCACCAGCATGGTCACGCCCATCACCACCAGGTTGCGCCACTGCCGCAGGGTCGGGTTCGGCATCTTCCAGAACAGACGCAAGGCCAGGAACATCAGGCCACCGGCAATGATGAACCGGCTGCCGGAAACCATCGTCAGCGGCAGCGCGCCGCCGTGCAGGGCCTTGGCGATGCCCAGGTAGGTCGAGCCCCAGACCACGTAGACCAGCAGCAATGCCAGCGCGACAAGGCCACCCCGGGGGGCAGCCGCAGACGAAGAGGGGGGAACCGACATGACACACCAGGGAGCCGGGGGAAGGCGGATTCTAGGACGTTTTGAGTATGGTCCGGCACCCCGGACGGTGGCACGCTGTCATCCATCCATGCACCCTGCTCTGGTCTGCTACCCCGTGTTGACGGCCGATGCAGTACCAAGAGGGCTGCCCGGCCGCGCCGCCCCAAGGCCGGGCGCCGTTTTCCCTGCGCACGGACGCGCCGCATCGAGGATTCCCACCCAGATGAGCACCACGTCCCAACCTGCCGTACCCGCGAACGACCGCGCTGCCCTGCGCCGGTCGATCTCCAATACCCTCAAAGGCTCCGCCGGCAACCTGGTGGAGTGGTATGACGTCTACGTGTACTCGGTGTTCGCCGTGTACTTCGAATCGCAGTTCTTCTCGCCGGACGACAAGAACTCCACGATGTACGTGTGGGCGATCTTCGCCGCCACGTTCCTGATGCGCCCGATCGGTGCCTGGTTCTTCGGCCGCTTCGCCGACCGCCACGGCCGTCGGTTGGCGCTGACTGTCTCGGTCACGCTGATGGCGCTGTGCTCGTTCCTGATCGCCATCACCCCCACCGCCGCCAGCATCGGCATCTGGGCCGCAGTCATCCTGTTGTTCGCGCGCCTGCTGCAGGGCTTCGCCACCGGCGGCGAGTACGGCGCCAGCGCCACCTACATGTCAGAGGCCGCCATTCCCGGCCGTCGCGGCTTCCTGTCCTCCTTCCACTACGTCACCCTGGTCGGCGGCCATGTGCTGGCCCAGCTGACCCTGCTGCTGATGCTGACCTTCTGGGGCAAGCCGGAGATCTCGGAGTGGGGCTGGCGCATCGCCTTCGGCATCGGTGGCATCGCCGCGGTGGTGGTGTTCTGGCTGCGCCGCGGCATGGACGAATCGCTGTCGGAGTCGTCGATCGAAGCTGCGCGCGAGGGCAAGGCGCAGAAATCCGGCTCGATGTACGAGCTGTTCGTGCACCAGTGGCGGCCGCTGCTGCTGTGCTTCCTGATCACCGCCGGTGGCACCGTGGCCTTCTACACCTACTCGGTGAACGGCCCGAAAATGATCCAGAGCGCATTCGCGGGCAACGACCCGATGACCGGCACCCTGATCAACCTGGGCGTGCTGGCGTTCCTGATGGTGCTGCAGCCGGTCGGCGGCTGGCTGTCGGACATCATCGGCCGCAAGACCCTGCTGGTGTTCTTCGGTGTCGGCGGCGTGCTGTACAGCTGGTACCTGATCACCCAGCTGCCGCACCAGCACGACGCCACGCTGGCGTTCCTGACCCTGGCACTGGCCTTCGTCATCCTCACCGGCTACACCTCGATCAATGCCGTGGTAAAGGCCGAGCTGTTCCCCACCCACGTGCGTGCACTGGGCGTAGGCCTGGGTTACGCGCTGGCCAACTCGCTGTTCGGCGGCACCGCCCCGCTGCTGTACCAGGGCGCGCTGAAGACAGGCCACGTCGACTGGTTCGCCATCTACGTGACCGCAACGATCGCGGTATCGTTGGTGGTCTATGTGTTCTTCCTCACCAACAAGGGCCCCAACTGGCTCGACGGCACCCGCAAGTAAGCGCGTTGCCGTGATCGCGGCCACCGGTGCACTGCCGGTGGCCGCTGCATCTCCCGCCACGCCACTGATGTGGATCGCGGCGGCGCTGGCCGCAGCCACGGCACTGGCCTGGCTGCTGCGCCGCCCCAACGCACAGGCCGCGTGGCCACGCACCGGGTTCGGGGTCGCCCTGCTGGTGTTCTGCTCCGCGCTGGCGCTGCAGCTGGCGGTGGACCTGGGCAGCGGCCACAGCTCGCTGCAACTGCGCCTGCATCGCGGCATCAATGCAGGGTCGCCGGTTGGCCTGCGCACGATGGTGGCGTGCTATCTGGCAGCGCTCGCTGCCGCCGGCTGGGGCGCATGGACGCTGCTGCGCCGGCGCAGGTAGTGCCGGCCGCTGGCCGGCAATCGGCAATCGGCAATCGGCAATCGGCAATCGGTAGAGTCGACTGTTGGTCGACTGCTCTCTCTGTCGGCACCGAAAAACCCGCGCTGCGCGCGATAGTCGACTGGCAGTCGACTCTACCCCCGGCGAAATGACATGACACCCCGCCGGTCCCGAGCCTCAGCGGCGGGCCGCTTCGCTCTTGTCGCGCGCGCCGCGGAACTCCGATTCCTTCTCCCACGTCGGCCAGCGGCGGCTGTTGGCCAGCTCGGCGCCCAGGTCGTAGACCAGCAGAGTGTCAGCCGCGTGGCCGCTCGGATCCCAGCTCGGGGTCCAGGCATCGCAGGCCTGGTGGTAGCAGTCGGCGAAATACTTCTCGCGCAGCGCGCGGCCGGCTTCAACGCCGCCGTCCAGCTTGTCCAGGCCCGGGCCGATGGTGATCGCCGGCACGCCCAGGCGGGCAAAGGCGAAGTGGTCGGCGCGGTAGAAGAAGCCGGCCTCCAGGTTCGGGTCCGGGCTGTAGCTGCGACCGCGGGCCTTGGCCACGCGTTCCAGGTCGCCTTCCAGCGACACCCGGCCCTTGCCCCACGAAGCGATGTCGCGGGTCGCGCCATCCGGGCTGAACATCTCGATGTTCAGCACTGCAGCGGTCTTGTCCAGCGGCGCCAGCGGATGCGCGGCGTAGTAGCTGGCGCCCAGCAGGCCCTTCTCTTCGGCGGTGAGGGCCACGAAGTACAGCGTGCGCTGCGGCTGCGGGCCGGCGGCGAACACGCGGCCCAGTTCCAGCACCGTGGCCACGCCGGTGGCGTTGTCGATCGCACCACGGCGGATGCGGTCGCCCTTGGCGTCGGCCTGGCCGATACCGAAGGCATCCCAGTGCGCGGAGAAGATCACGGCCTCGTCGGCGTGTTCACCACCGGGCAGCTTGGCCACCACGTTGCGGGTCACCACCTGCTCGCGCTTGAGCGCGAAATCCACGCTCAGCTTCGCGTTGTCCAGTGCCACCGGGCGGAAGTCTGCACGCATCGCGTTGCGCTTCTCGGCATCGAAGTCGAGGCCGGCGTCGGCGAAGATCGCCTCGGCGAGCTCGCGCTGCATCCAGCCCCGCAGCGGCGTGTGCTGCGCCATCGCCTCGGCTTGGCCGCGCTCGATGTCGAACAGCGGCGAGGTGCCCGAGCTCTTCACCGTGGCCCAGCCATAGGCGGCCGGCGCGGTCTCGTGCACGATCAGCACGCCTTCGGCGCCACGGCGTGCGGCTTCCTCGAACTTGTAGGTCCAGCGACCGTAGTAGGTCACCGCCTTGCCGTCGAACGCGCCCGGTGCATCAGCCTCGAAATCGGCGTCGTTGATCAGCACCACGGCGATCTTGCCGTGCAGGTCCACGTCCTTGTAGTCGTTCCAGTGGCGTTCCGGTGCGTCGATGCCGTAGCCGACGAACACCAACGGTGCATCCTTGATCTGCACGCGCTTGCGCGGCTGCAGGCTCTGCAGGGTCACGTCCACGCCATTGGCCAGCGCACGCTTGCCCTGCTTCAGCGACAGGCTGGCCTTGGCCTCACCCTCCAGCTGCGCGCGCACCAGCGGCACCGGCTGCACCCAGCTGCCGTCCACGCCGCCCGGCTGCAGGCCGTAGCTGCGGAACTGCTCGATCAGGTACTGCACGGTGCGCTCTTCGCCTTCGGTGGCCGGCGCGCGGCCCTCGAACTCGTCCGACGCCAGCACCCGCACGTGACGCGACAGCGCCTGCGGATCGATGCCGCCACCCGGCAGGTCGTTGGCCGCATGGGCCAGGCCCCCGACAAACAGGCAGGACGACAGCAGCAACACGCGCATCGGATTCACGGCAGTACCACGGCTAGCTTGGAAGTCACCAGAGTGTAACGTGGTCGTGACATCACGGCTCGGCTTGGGGCGGCGTCACCCGCGCATGGCGTGGATCTACCTGCTGATGCGATCCAGCCAGCAGGCCAGGCCCTGCGCGTTGAGTTCGATGTCCATCGCCAGAACAGCAGTCACCGCCGCATCGTCCAGCGCACAGCCATGCAGCTGTGCACGTTCCAGGTACAGCGCCTGCAGTGCAGCCAGCAGGCAGCGGTGACGGTCCGGCCGGCCATCGCACTGGCGGCCGATGGCGGCCATCGCATCGATCTGCTCGAACAGGTCGTCGGCCAGTTTCTCCACCTGTTCCACACGACCGTAGTGGGTCAGGTACATCGCCTGCGGGCCGTAGCCCAGCATGCGCCGGATCGAGGCCTTCATCGCTTCCGGGTCGAACTGTACCGGCGACGACGTCGGAAAGATGAAGGCACCTTGCGCGCTGTCCAGCTCGCGGTAGGAGATGCCGAAGGTATCGCCGGTGAACCAGCTGCGGCTGCGCGCATCCCACACGCAGTAGTGGTGCAGCGCGTGGCCCGGCGTGTGCAGCAGCGCCAGCTCGCGACCGGCCAGGTCGATACGGTGGCCGTCCTCGACCACCACCACACGATGTTCGGGAATGGCCTCGATACGACCATAGCTGCGCGCGATTTCCTCGGCACCGTACACCGCCGTGGCACCGGCAATCAGCCGGGTCGGGTCGATCATGTGCGGCGCACCGCGCGGGTGCAGCACTGCCTTTGCGTTGGGCAGCTGCTGCATCAGCAGGCCGGCGCCGCCGGCGTGGTCCAGGTGCACGTGCGTGAGCAGCAGCCAGTCCACCGCGTCAACGGCCAGACCCGCGTTGGCCAGCGCCTGCAGCATCGCCGGCACCGACAGGCCGGTGCCGCAGTCGACGAACGCGGCGCGGTCGTTTTCAACGATCAGATAGGCCGCGTCGAAGTCGGGACGCTGGAAGCCGGTATCGATGGTGTGGATGCTGGGGTCGGCGATCATCGGCACGCACCTGGCAGGATCGGGAACAGACGCCCATGGTAGGCGCGCGGGCGGTCCGGGTTCGATGCGGCTTTGGTCGGGTGGTGCCGGGTTGTGGCCGGGTAGAGTCGACTGTCAGTCGACTGTCAGTCGACTGTCGCGCGCAGCGCGGGCTTCCAGAAGAGCGGTCGACTCACAGTCGACTCTACCAAGGGCAAGCGCAGGCAAGGGCAAGCGCAGGCCAACCAACCGCAGGTCCATCGGGTGCGCAAGGGCCAGGTTCAGCGCAATGCGAACCGCGGCCGCAGCAGCAGGGCCAGCACCAGCACCGCCAGGAATGCGCCGTAGGCGTACAGCACCGCCAGTACCTGCGGCCAGATCGGGCCGGCGCCGGGCTGTGCCATGCCAAGTCGATACCCCCACAGCATCGAGGCGATGCTCAGGGCGAAGGCCAGCAGCAGGGTGGTGCCATCGAACAGGCGCCGCCGCGGCGTGCGCGGCTGGCGCGGGAACAGCCAGTACAGGCTGCCCAGCAGCAGGAACCAGGGCAGGAACAGCAGCAGCGACAACCAGGCCATCGCAGACTCCATGTCATCGCGCCGGAGGCGCGCGGACATCATGCCATGACCTTCGTTCGCGGGTAGGGCCGGCCGCTGGCCGGCGTTTTCCTATGCGGTTGCCGTGGTAGTGCCGGCCGCTGGCCGGCATTTCCTATGCAGTTGCCGGCCAGCGCCCGGCACTACCCTTACGCTTCGCGCAGCATGGCCAGGGCCGCCAGCACGGCGTCCACTTCGGCTTCCAGCTTGAACAGTTCGCTCTGCAGCTGGTCACCCTGCTCCGCCTGCTTGATCACGGCAATCAACTGCCCCGCATCGCGCGGCGAATCGAAGCCTTCGCTCTGGATCAGCAGCGTGCCGTCACCGGCGGTCAGCTTGAAGTAGAAGCGGCCGTCCTTCTCGCGGTACTGCTTGAACAGTGGCGGTGCCACGCGGGCCACGCCGGCGTCCTCGCTGGCGATATCGCCTGCGGTGGACAGGTCACGCAGGCCCACGGCGTGGCGCAGCTCGTCCAGCAGCGGTGCCGCCAGCTGCTCGCGCAGCTGCTGGCCACGGCGCTTGAGCAGCGCCTCGATCTTCTCCGGCTCGGCCATCAGCGCGTTGTAGCGTTCGCGCAACGGCGACAGCTCGCTGTCGATGCGCTCGAACAGCTGCTGCTTGGCGTCACCCCAGCTGATGCCGGCGGCGAACGCCCTGGCGAATTCGGCGGTCTGTTCCGGGGTGGCGAAGGCCTGGTACATCTGGAACAGCGCAGAGCCCTCGGTGTCCTTCGGCTCGCCAGGTGCGCGCGAGTCGGTCAGGATCGAGAACACCAGCTTCTTCAGCTCCTCGCGCGGCACGAACAGCGGAATGGTGTTGTGGTAGCTCTTGCTCATCTTGCGGCCATCCAGGCCCGCCAGCGTCGCCACCTGCTCGTCGATCACCACGTCCGGCAGCGGGAAGTACTCCTTGCCATACACGTGGTTGAAGCGCTGGGCGAAGTCGCGCGCCATCTCGATGTGCTGGATCTGGTCACGGCCCACCGGTACCTGGTTGGCCTTGAAGATCAGAATGTCGGCGGCCATCAGCACCGGGTACATGAACAGGCCGGCGCTGACGCCTGCGTCCTCGTCCACGCCTTCCTCGCGGTTCTTGTCCACCGCCGCCTTGTAGGCGTGCGCGCGGTTGAGGATGCCCTTGCTGGCGATCGCGGTCAGGAACCACATCAGCTCGGTGGTCTCGCGGATGTCGCTCTGGCGGTAGAACCACACGTGTTCCGGGTCCAGGCCACAGGCCAGCCAGCTGGCCGCGATCTCCAGGGTCGCGCGCTGGGTGCGCTGCGGGTCCTGGGACTTGATCAGGCTGTGCAGGTCGGCCAGGAAGAAGAAGCTCTCGATCCCCGGCGCGCGGCTGGCCGCGATGGCCGGACGGATGGCGCCAACGTAGTTGCCCAGGTGGGGCGTGCCGGAGGGGGTGATGCCGGTAAGGACTCGGGTGGTCATGACTGCGTGGGGTAACCTTCGATGAACGGGGCCAGTTTACCTTGCACGCCACCAACCCCGTCAGGGCCTGCGGCGCGTTCATTCACGCAACCCCGCTGGAGACGCCCGATGAAACGCCTGCTGCCCCTGCTGTTGATCCTGCCCCTGGCCGGCTTCCGCCCCGCCCCGGTGCCGCCGCCGGCCTACGAGGGCGGCCCCGTGCGCATGTCTCTGGTCGACCGCGACCGCGGCACCGAATTGCGCAGCTACCCCGCCGAGGGCCAGCGCTGGGTGGCCGGCGAGCGCGGCCACCGCTACGCCGTGCGCCTGTACAACGACAGCCCGCGCCGGGTGCTGGTGGTGCTGTCGGTAGACGGCGTCAACGCCATCTCCGGCGAGGATGCCGATCCGTCGCAGACCGGCTACGTGCTCAACCCCGGCCAGCGCGCCGACATCACCGGCTGGCGCAAGAGCCAGGATGAAGTGGCGCAGTTCGTGTTCAGCAGCCCCAGCGGCAGCTATGCCAGCCGCACCGGTCGCCCGGACAACGTCGGCGTGGTCGGCGTGGCGGTGTTCGAGGAAGCGCGCCGCTGGCGTCCGGATCCGATCCTGCGCCGCAGCCTGCCGCTGCCGGCACCGGCCCCGACGGCCGAAGCGGCGGCCGATGCCAGCGCCAGCAACAGCCGCATCAAGGGCTATGCCAGCAAGTCACAGGCCCCTGGGCTGGGCACCGGCCACGGCGCACGCGAGCAGTCGTCGGTACGCGATACCGACTTCGAACGCGCCAGCCGCAGCCCGGCGCAGGTTCTGCAGCTGCGCTACGACAGCGCCCGCAATCTGCGCGCGCGCGGCATCCTGGTCGATACACCGCCGTCGCGCCTGCCGCGCGAACCGCAGGCGTTCCCCAACCGCTATGTGCCGGACCCGCCGGCGCGTTGATCGGCCGCCCAGACAGCACAACGCCCGCAACCTCTCGGTGCGGGCGTTGTGCCGTGGGGGAAAACCGTAGCGCTTACTTGTAGTCCGGGTAGTCCTTGCTCACGGCATCCTGGAACTCACGGACTTCCTTCTCAGCGCGATCCTTGGCCCAGCCATAACGTTCCTGCAGACGGCCGGCCAGATACTCGGCATTGCCTTCAGCCACATCGAAGTCGTCGTTGGTCAGATCGCCCCACTTGGCCTGGGCCTTGCCCTTCAGCTGCGACCACTTGCCGGAAATGATGTCTTTGTTCATTGCTGGGAGTCCTTGGTTGCAACGGCGTTCTTACCGTGGCTACAGCTTCGCGCAGCGGCTGTTGAGTGCCGGTCAACCGACCATGAAAGCACTGCTCACCTGCTTGAATGGTTCACTACGCTTCGACACGTACGCAGCAGAGAAAACGCGCAAGAAAAAAGGCCGGGGAGGTCCCCCCGGCCTTTTCTGCTTTCCGTTCCACTTCAGGCTCAACGGCCCTTGGCGGCATCCTCAACCTTTTCGCCAGCCTTCTGCACGTCCTTGCCGGCACCGGCAACGGTGTTGCAACCGGCCAGCAGGGCCACCGAGAACATCGACAACAGCATCAGGGCAACTACGCGCTTCATGGGCTTCTCCTTGGGTTCGCCGCTATACCGCTTCATTCGCGGATGGGGTTCGGTCGCTCGGCGGAAGGAGCCAATGCCACTGCCGCCGCGTGATGTGCAATCTGGCGGCAGGGGCGTGGAGCGCGTGTGAACGGATCATCGATCCGTTCAGGCGGAGAGCTCAGTCGCGCATCAGGGTGGACTTGCCGAACAGGCTTTCGACCAGGTCCACGGCCAGTTCGGCGGTGGCATTCTGCTTGTCCAGCAAGGGGTTGAGCTCGACGATGTCCAGCGAACCCATGCGCCCGGTGTCGGCAATCATCTCCATCACCAGCTGCGCCTCGCGGTAGTTCACCCCACCCGGCACCGTGGTGCCCACGCCCGGCGCGATGCTCGGGTCGAGGAAGTCGACGTCGAAGCTGACATGCAGGTGGGTGTTCTCGTCGATGCCCGCCAGTGCTGCTTCGACCGTGCGCTTCATGCCGTTCTCGTCGATGTAGCGCATGTCGTAGACATCCACCTTGTGGGTCTTGATCAGGCGCTTCTCTTCCGGGTCCACCGAACGGATGCCGATCTGGTGCACCTGGGTGGGAGTGATCGCCGGTGCGCTGCCGCCGAGGTGGGTCAGCGCCTCCGGGCCGAGGCCGCACAGGCAGGCCACCGGCATGCCGTGGATGTTGCCCGAGGGGGTGACATCGCTGGTATTGAAATCGGAATGTGCATCCAGCCACAGCACGCGCAGGGTCTTGCCCTGCTCGCGGCACCAGCGTGCCACGGCAGTGATCGAACCGATTCCCAGGCAGTGGTCGCCGCCGAGCATGATCGGCATGCGGCCGGCCTGCAGTTCGGCATAGCTGGCTTCCATCAGTGCATGGTTCCACGCCACCACTTCCTCCAGATGGCGGTAGCCCTGCACCGGCGCGGTCCACGGGTTGCGCGGGCCATCCAGGTTGCCCAGGTCGCGCACGTCCACGCCGCGCGCTTCCAGCGCCTCCGGCAGGCCCGCCACGCGCAGCGCTTCCGGCCCCAGCCGTGCACCGCGATGGCCCGCACCGACATCGGTGGGAACGCCGATCAGGGATACGGAAATGGGATGGGCCATGGGTGCCTCCTGCGGGGGAAAAAGAAGCACAGTCTAGCCAGAGCTGTGTGACACCACTCGCGGCGGTGCAGCAGGGCGGGGTTCGTGTCCAGGCTCCTTTCACACTAGAGGATGGCTGCCGCCCAGGTCTCGATTTGGAACACACGCTTCTTCCGCAGGTCGATCCGCCACCGCCCACCCACACGCTTGAGTACGAACAGATGTTCGTAACGAAGGGAACGCGCCTTCTGAGGGTCGTCGCGTACCAGCACCTCGGCCCTCGAGACCGTCGGCATCGCAACTGACACCAAGAGATCCTCCGGTACGTACCGCGGGGGGTTCCCGACCGAAACGCCGGTCGAATAGACCCGTTTGCGGTCGGTACACCAGGCCGCCAGGATGTCCGCTTTCTCCTGTTGGAAGCCCGAGCTGAGCAGAAGTCCGCCACCGGCACGGGAATCCTTGTAGCCACGCGTTTCCCACTCGTGATATGCCAACAAGTATCCACGCACCACCGACGCGGGCTCACCTCCGGCGTCGGGCTGGGGCCACTCCAGCGGCGGTGCTTCCATCAACGCAGGCGGCGGCGTCGCACCGGCGGCGTGCAACAGCGCCACCACCTCCGCGTAACCGCGTTCATCGGCCATCGCCAACGCGTTGCACCCTTCGAAATCCAGCGGTGCCACGGACGCGCCGCTGTCCAGCAAGCGTTCGACCATCGCCAGGTGCCCACGGGCGCATGCCAGCATCAGCGGCGTACGCCGTTGTTCCGGCGAAGCAGGGTCGAGCATGGCGCCGCGTGCGATCAGCAGGTCGCCGATGTCAGTATCGCCATGCGCGGCGGCCCAACCCAGCGCGGTGTAGCCCAGTGCCCTGCAGGCATGCTCGATGTTGGCACCGCGATCCAGCAATCGCGCTGCGGCATCGCATTTTCCGGCAATGACGGCCGAGAGCAGCGGAGTGCGCCCCGTGCCCTTGTGCTGCCACTCGATATCGGCGCCTGCATCCAGCAAGGCATCGATCCGGTCGAGATCCGCCTTTTCAGCAGCCTTGGCCAGAAGATGGGACATGGTGATGCCACCCGACGTCAATAAGGGGGGGCCACCATAGGGCGGCGGGCGCGACGAACTCAACCCCCGCGGCGGCGCAGCGGGGTCACGCTCTGCACTTCGCCGTTGTTGCGCATCATGCACAGGTAGCGGCCATCGGGGTAATCAATGATCAGCTCCTGGTAGTCGCTGCCCACCGGCACCTGGGTCACCACCGCGCCCTGCGCGCCCTTGCGCAGGTTGCAGGCGCCCAGCGCGCTGTCACCGGTTGGGGCTGAATACGACATTCGCGAGGTATTGCGGAACACCGCCCGGCACCCGCCATTGACCCACACCGAATGCCGCGACAGGCCCCAGTTCTTGCCTTCCTCGCAACGGGTACGGCTGAGCTGGCGCACGATTTCCACGTTGCCACGGGTGTTCAGATCGCACGAGACCTGCTGCTGGTCGGTGGATTCGCAGGTGACTTCGCGCGGTAGTGCGGCATCTCCGGCGGCAGCGTCGCGAGGGCGTGCACTGTTTGCGGTGAGCGCGGACGTGCCGCTGGCGCTGACCTGGCAGATGCCATTGGCGCCGCCACGGCCGGTGTAGCTGACCTGCGGCGCGCCGTCATCGTTGCGGCTGATCGACAGGGTGATGCCGCTGTTGGCATCGCGTGCTTCGAAATAGCGGTCGTTGAAACGTTTCAGTGTGGCCTCGCGGCCCTGCACGTAGACGGGTCCGCCATCGTCGGCGTGAACATCGATGCCGCCCGGGCAGCTGGCGTTGAAGAACGGCACGGCGGCCATGGCCGGGGCTGCGAATGCGGCGGACAACAATGCGACGGTGAGCGGCAGGGCGTGGCGACGCATGTGCGGATCCCGAAGAGCCCAGGTGGGCGTGTAGCGGCAGTATGCGGTGGGCGCTGCGGGCGGTCCGTGAGGAATATCAAGATCGGGGCGCGCGTTGGCACTTTTGGGTCTGGTATCGTTGCCTTGGTGCCTTGCCGAGGCTGTTAAGCCGGCTTTACGTCGCACGCTACTGTAAGCCGTGCGGCAACAGTGGCGCAGCCCGGATGACCGATGATGACGGCGCTGCGCGATATGTCGCTTCTGGCATTGCGATGCTCGAAACGGGCCAAACGCGATAATTCATTTTTCCTTTCAGATCACCCGATGCCATCGAAACAAACGACTGGCAGGCGGTGATTTCACGTGCGCATGATGAATCGCCACCTGCAAAGGTGGCCGGGACTTCCAAGCCCGTTTAATCGAAGCTGTATACGCTTGCCAGCCGGCGCCGTCTTCCCAAGAGCGGCGCCGGCTGGCAATCCGTTCGCCGATCGACGGCGGGCGGTGCGTGGGGGCCCTGTGCCCACCGGCTCATCGATTTCCGGTCTTGGAAGCCACGCATCGCCCGCCACCCTCTTCGGGTGGCACCTCTGTTGCCGACGAGGACGCCCGCATGCCCAAGACCCATCACCCGTACCTGACCGCCACCCTGGGCGAGGCTGCGCTGCGCCTGCCACCCGAACTGGCGCAGCCGTTGGAAGCCGCTTTCGCCGCCGCCAACGAGGCGCCCGCGCCGATCAACCTGCCCGGCTGCCTGCAGCGCATCCAGGCCGGTGACGCCGCCGATGGACAGCCGTGGACGGGGCCGGCAGGCACACCTGGTGAAGCGGTGGCTGCCGCTCGCAGGGATCGCGCCGCAGTGGGCCTGGTGTCGTTGCTGGAGCTGTACCACGCCGCCGAGCGCGTGCGCGTGGATGGGGAAGAGAAAGACGATATCGGCGACGGTGCGCGCGAAGGGCTGATGCTGGCCTGCCGGGGGCTGGCCGAGTATGTGGCGTTGCAGGTGCGTGGGGCTCGGTAGTGCGGAACATTGGGGCCATCAGCGCGAAGCTTCACGACGTCGCAAGCCCCGCTCTCAGCCGGAACTACCGTGCACAGTAGTAGGGATAAACGGGAAACGAGAGCGAGCGAACCGGGTCAACTGCGATGACCTCGGCATCACCGAATGCGGCGTAGGCAACGCTTGCCCGCAAGGTCTGGCCTGGCTCCAAGCGAACTTCACCACATCCTCCAGGGCAGTAGGTGGTCATAGCTGCCTTCGGATGTAGAGGTCCCGTGGTTGTGGTCAAGACAGCGCCTTCGTACCCCATCGGAAATGTACCGTCTTCGGCAGGCCAGCCTTCTTTCGAAAGGCACAAGGGCGCGCCAACGGCAGACGCCAAGGCTACGTCGTATCGTTTCTTCGCCGGGTTATCCACCACCGAAACCCTGAAATCCTGAGGTTCCGCGCGTCGAAATGGGCTGGCGCAGGCAGCTATCGCCACGCATAGCAAGGTGACTGCCAGAATCCTGCTCATCGAGCGTGGTCCATGATGTGGTCAGGATTGATAAGGCGCTGCTGGCTGGGCAGCGTCTTGAAGATTTTCTGTTGCAGGGGGGATCCGAACTTGTAGGCCACGTCGCCATTGAAGAACTGGTCCTTGTACCCCAGCACGGCATGCCCGACTTCGTGACCCGCGCCCCAAGCCAACCTCGACGGATCATTGAAACTGGCGTGCGTGGTGTTGACGATGACCATTTTCGGCCCGGTGGAAGGCACGCCCCCCAACGTATCTGCACCAACCCCATAAGCCGCATTGATTTGCGCACCCGTCATGCCATTGGCTGGAATGGCGCCCGCACTGGTATCCCGCAATGCCGCAGCCATTGAGCTCATATCTGAGGCAGCTTTCGCCATGTTCTCTGGAGTGGCTGAGCCAGCACCGAAGTTGCGTTGGAAAGACTTCTCCGCACGCTGGAGTGCTTTGCCCCCTTCGGCCAGTGCACCGTTGATCTTGCCCGCCGCTTTCTCCAAGCTGCCAGCGGCGCTCTGCTGGGCGCGGTCGAACTGATTCCATTGCCTGTCCGTCCAGCCGGTACCACGCGACAGGCGCCCGTCCGGGTCGGTAAAGCTATAGGGATTGTTGTTCCCATACCAGTAGCGGTTGTAGTTGGCGCCCGTATTTGGATCGGCTTGTACGGGATCGGCTGAAACGAACCGGGCCGACGCACTGGAAGCGATGGCGCACAGCGCCACGGTCAACAGCCCTGGAATGGCAATGCGCATCACAGTCCTCTTCTCGCGCGTTCGCGCTGGATGGATTGTAGGTAGCTAGCTTCCTGCTCCGGCGTTTTCTGCGTCCAACCAAGTGATTCGGCCTTGGCAAGCCATGCCAGATTCTCGCGAGTCAAACGGTGAAATTCCCCGTGCAACTCAGGTGGCAGATCTTCCGCATTCGAATACCTGGAGCGGATGCGTTGCTGGGTCTGGATGTAGTAGGCATTCGCCTTCCATATCATCGCTACCGGGTCCTTCGGATTGGCGGCCAGCGCCAGATCGGCCACGGCCATGAGCGCATCGGCGTCCTTCTTCGCCCCGTAGTGCTCCATCAGTGTGCTGGCGATGGCGCCTATCCCTTCGTGCGGCAGCAGCGGGCGCAAGTAAAGTCCATTGTCCAATGACGCCTCGGTGATCCCCGTTTCATGCTGGTAGCTGCTGTCGTATTTGAAGCCGCCCGCAGTGGCTTCAACGTTCAACCACATCTGCTGCGTCGTCGGCGAACTTCACCAGCAGGTGATTGGGCGCCGTAGCAAGCGCGACAGTCAGCCCCAGCCGCTGGCCCAGGATGACAAAGAGAATGGGCATTGAGACGCAGTTGCCCTTGCGCGTGGCCAAGTAGGTAGCTAGCTGCTTGTTCTTCGGATTCTTACCCAGTGGGTCCGACAGGTCGTAGGTAAAAGGCTTCCCCTGGTTCCACTCGCCCGGCATGTAAAGCGTCTTGAGCAAAGCGTCGAGGACCTGTCGCGCCGTCGGGTTGCCAGGCACATTGCCGCGTACAGCGTGCTCCCACTGATCGACTTGCCGACGCACTGCCACAGTGTCAGTGGACGGATCAATGATGCTATCCACTACCAGCTTGGCGGCGACATAGTCGACACGATCGTCAGGCAGTTGAAACTGGGCATGCAAGGGCGAAGGGTCATCAGCGGCCAAGGCAAGCGGGGCCAGAGCAAACAAACACGCGCCCCAAGCCCGTTCGATCCATCGGCGGCTTGCCTGTCTCCCCATGGCATTCCCTTCCCTTGCCCTCTAATGATCCTATGCGCTGTCAACGGCCACTGTCCAATTGCCACCCTCGACCTGCAGGCAGACGCCCGACTCTTCAACGGCGAAGTGATCCCCCAAAGGATGACGCTCTTGTCGCCCGACATAAAGCCCAGGGGGCCGATGTACCCGCCACACTCATTCTTGGCGTTGGCCCGGCCACAGGCGACGATGCCGAACTCCTCAGTGAAGTTGGCGCACACGTCCCGGACCTGCACGGCGTCCGGGTCCCAAGGGGGCCCGTGAACGGGCCGGCGTGTCGCAGGTCGATCTGGCCGAACGGCTGGGCAACACGCAGACGCTCGTGTCGAAATGCGAGCGCGGGGACGTCGGATAGAGGCCGGGAGCGGATCAAGTTCTCCGAGGCGCTCGGCCTGCTGGGCGAGTACCTCGAGCAGCGCGCTGCCAGACTCCAGCTGAAGTCCAGAAAGAGCAAAGCAAAGGGGCGCTGACTGTACGATGGTGCCGCTTATCCGAATCGAACGGATGACCTACTGTTTACAAGACAGTTGCTCTACCAACTGAGCTAAAGCGGCATGGGGGATGCACCGGCGGCAGCGCCGCGGTCAGGGGATTCTAGCGCAACCTTGCGCATTCCAGCGACCGGCTCTGTGCCGCCCCGCTGCGCTGCTGGGCCTGGGCCGGCTGCGTGCCTGCCGCCAGCTGCCCTTCCAGCCACCACTGGCCGGCGTCGCCGCTGGCGACAAGGCGCGGCTGGAAGCCGGCGGCCTGCACCGCCGCCATGCGCCGCTCGGCGCCTTCGCGGTTGCGGTACTGGCCCAGCGCCACGGCGTTGGCCTCCTCGCCTTGGCTGATGATGTAGTAGTCGCTCAGGCCAGCGGCGACGATGCGTTTCACGGTGGCCTGGGCTTCTTCGCGGTTGGCGGCGGCCGGCAGCATCACCCGGTAACGGGCACTGCCGCTGGCAGCGGGCTGTTCGCGTAGGCGCACCTGGCTGAGCAGCGTGCTGGCCTTGCCCTGCGCACTGGTAGCGGCGGCGCGGTCGGCGAACGGGCCCAGCGCAACGCAGCGCGGCGGCTCGGCGGCCGCGGGCGGGGTTGCGGGCTTTTCCGGCGCCGGGGTCGGGGTCGGTGCAGGCGGTGTTGCCGGTTTGGCAGCGGCCGCAACCGGCGTAGCCTCAGCTACCTGCGGCTTGGGAATTTCCGGCTTGGCCGGCACAGCCGGCGCCGGCGTCGCAGCCACTGCGGTCTTCTCCGCCGGTTCGCGCTCCATCAACGGCGCGGTCGGCGCGGCGGCCGTGGCTTCGGCGGCCGCAGCGGCATCCACGCCACCGGGCACCCAGCGCAGCTCGGCCACGCCGGCCGGTTGCGGCGGCGGCGCAGGCTTCTGCGGCGCATCGCGCAGCAGCCACCAGCAGGCGACGCCAAGATTGAGGATGGCCAGTACGACGATCAGGGCACGGGTCAGCATGCGCGGATACTAGCCTGCGGGCTGGTGCACCGCCCAGCGGGCGAGGCCATCCAGCACCAGCGAGGGGTGGTAATCCGCGCCGGGCAGCAACGGCATCAGCGCCGGTGCGCCGCCACCATGCACCAGCAGCGACGGTGCGACGCCCAGCAGCGTGTGCGCCTGCTGTGCGCTGCGTTCGATCAGTGCCACGGCCGCACCATCGCAGCCGGAGGCGAGCGCGTCGGCGGTGTCGTTGGCGAACTCACTGTAGTCACCACCCGTGGCCGGCAGCTGCACGGCACGGGCGTGCAACGCTTCGCGCATGGTGGTGGGCGATGCTGAAATGCGGCCACCGTGGTGCTGGCCGTCGGCGTCGAGCAGATCGATCGTCAATGCGGTGCCCACCCCGACCACCAGCACCGGGCGCTGCGCCTTGGCCGCGGCCAGCAGGGCCAGGAAGCGGTCCACACCGAATTTTTCGGGCTTGGCATAGGCAATGCGCACACCGGCGCATTCGGCGCTGGTACGCACCACGTGCACGTGCTCGAAGCGACGCTGCAGCTGGTCCAGCATCGCGCTGGTCAGCGACGGTGCGGCCACGCTGGCCACGAACGCGGTGGTGCCGCTGGGCAGGCTGTGCGGCGGCTGTCCGGCCATGCCTTCGGCGCCATGCGCCCAGGCCTGCACGTCACCGGCACGGTCACCCTGCAACGGCGCGAACTTGAAGCGCGAGTTGCCGAGGTCGAACAACCAATCGCTCATGCCGCCCTCACGCTGACTTCGCCGGCGTGCAGCAGGCGCTCACGGCCATCGATGCGCACGCGCAAGGCGCCGTCATCAGCCAGGCCGAGTGCGGTGCCATGCTGCCACTGCCCTTCCAGTTCCACCCG
Organism: Stenotrophomonas sp. YJH_SMC_40; assembly: GCF_059368615.1. Lineage (NCBI taxonomy): Bacteria > Pseudomonadati > Pseudomonadota > Gammaproteobacteria > Lysobacterales > Lysobacteraceae > Stenotrophomonas > Stenotrophomonas sp. YJH_SMC_40. Next base: position 76,900 of record NZ_JCAFRX010000006.1, read on the forward strand.
TACTTCTCGACCGGCCAGCATGTCGAACGCGGCGTAGCGCGGCAGGAAGGGAGCGAGGCCTTCGCGATCGAATTCTTCCAGTGCCGGCAGCAGGCGCGCCAGCACGGCAGCAACCACCACATTGCGGTCCACCGGCTTGCCGGCCAGCGTGTCCAGGTCCACCCACGGCTGGGTGATCTGCTCGGCGAAGGACGGCGGCATGTGCGTGTTGATGCCGATGCCGATCACCGCGCGCGCCGGGCCGGCGTATTCGCCACCGCCTTCTGCGAGCAGGCCGACCAGCTTGCGCTTGCCATCGACAATCAGGTCGTTCGGCCACTTCAGCTGCGCCTGGGTGTAGCCCAGGTCGTGCAGCGCTTCGGCCACGGCGATGCCGGCCACCAGGCTCAGCCCGGCCAGGCGACCGAGGCCACCGGAGAACAGCCGCAGCACCGACAGGTAGATATGCGCGGCCAGCGGCGACGCCCACGTACGGCCGCGACGGCCGCGGCCGCCGGTCTGGCGCTCGGCCAGCAGGACGCTCACCCCGCGCTGGGGCGCGCTGCAACGCAGCAATTCGGCGTTGGTCGAGTCCACTGTCCAAGCGACCTGCAGGTCGTGCAGCAGGGCTTGGACGCCGGCAGGCAAGCCGGCACGGATCGCATCAGGGTCCAGCAGGTCGACCGGGCGGGTCAGGCCATAGCCCTCCCCTGCACGGCCCTCGATGTCCACACCGGCGGCTCTAAGTCCTTGAATACGCTTCCAAATGGCCGCCCGGGTCTGGCCCAGCTCACGGGCCAGGGCGTCGCCGGAGAGGCGACCGGCAGCGAGTTTGGCCAGCAGTTGGCGGTCGTCCACGGCAGCTTCCACGAAGTCAGGAAGGAATTATGCGGGAAAGCCGCCAGCGGCGCCCGCCACGCTGGGTTCCGCGGGGGCTTCCAACGGGGCGCCGGGTTCGGGCTAGAATCGGGAACTCACCTTCCCTTAACGTGGATGTCGTCAATGCGCCGTTATGCCCATTGCCTGATCCTGCTGACGATGCCCTTCGCGGCGTCTGCGACGGCAGCGCTGGACGACAGCCGCGGCGCCTGCGTGTCCTCCAACGGCGATGCCGCTTCGCAGCGTGCACCGACCGCGACCGCTTCGGCCGCCACCACCAAGCCGGCACCGGTCCGCCCGGCAGCCAGCACCAGCACGGGCGGCGGTGGCAGCGATGACGACGTGCTGCAGCGCATCCGCGCACCGAAGTGGCACAGCTACCTGCCGGGAATGTTCCGCTGATCAAGTCGTTGCTGCAGTGGCTGCGGCCTGCGCCGCGGCCGATCGACGATGTACTGTGGAATGAGGCCTGCCGCCGCGCCGCCTGGCTGCACGGTCTGGACGACGGACGCCGCGCGCGATTGCGCCTGCTGGCCACGCGCTTCCTGCACGAGAAGACCATTACCCCGATCGGCGAGCTGCAGCTGCATGCCGGCGATGGCGTGCTGCTGGCGGCACTGTGCTGCCTGCCGCTGCTGGAGTTCGGCAAGGTGGGTCTGGAAGGCTGGTCGCAGCTGATCGTCTACCCCGATGCATTCCGCGTACATCGCCGCCACATGGATGCGGCCGGCGTACTGCATGAGTGGGATGACGAACTGATTGGCGAGTCGTGGGACAGCGGTCCGTTGATCCTGTCGTGGGCCGATGTGCAGGCCGACCTGGCGACGCCGCACGAGGGCTACTGCGTGGCGGTGCACGAGATGGTGCACAAGCTGGATGCGCTGGATGGCGCGATGGACGGCACGCCGCCACTGCCGCGCGAGTGGCAGCGCGAGTGGGCCGCCACCTTCCAGCGTTCCTACGACGCCTTCCGCGCGCAGGTGGATGCCGGCGAGGAGACGTTGATCGACCCGTACGCGGCCGAGGCGCCGGAAGAGTTCTTCGCGGTGGCCAGCGAGTATCACTTCTCGGCACCGGATCTGCTGCAGCAGGCGTTGCCGGAGGTGGCCGCGCAGCTGCGGCGGTTCTACGGCGAGCCGCCGAAGATCGAAACACGGTAGTGCCGGCCGCTGGCCGGCAACCTCATGATCTTCGATGGCATTGCTTGGTTGCCGGCCAGCGCCCGGCACTACCGATCAACGAGGTTTACGGCCCTGGCGGCAAACGCACTTCGAAACGGGCGCCGCCCAGTTCGCTGGAACGGCCGACGGCCAGTTCGCCGCGGTAATCCTTGATCAGGTCCTGCACGATCGACAGGCCGATGCCGTGGCCCTGCACGCGCTCGTCGCCACGCACGCCACGCTGCAGCACCTTGCCGATGTCGTCCGGGGCAATGCCCGGGCCATCGTCGTCCACCGCCAGCAGCAGGCCAGCGCGGCGCGCGTTCGGTGCCGGCAGCGGCTGCGCGGTCAGCAGCACGCGGCGGTTGGCCCACTTGAAGGCGTTTTCCAGCAGGTTGCCAAGCAGTTCCTGCAGGTCGCCCGGTTCGCCGTGGAAGCGCGCGGCCGGATCGATGTCGAACTCGCACAGCACGCCCTTGGAGGCGTAGACCTTCTCCAGGCCACGTACGATTTCCTCGGCGTTGGACTCGATCGGCAGCGGCGCGGAGAACAGCTTGTGGCCCGACGACGCAGCACGTGCCAGCTGGTACGAAACCAGATTGTTCATGCGCTGCAGCTGCACGTCCAGCTCTTCGCGCAGCGCGCCATCGCCCGCGCCGCTGTCCATCTGCGTGCGCAGCACCGCAATGGGCGTCTTCAGGCTGTGTGCCAGGTCGGCCAGGGTGTTGCGCTGGCGCTCGAGGTTCTCGCGCTCGCTTTCAATGAAGGCGTTGATGCTGTCGGTCAGCGGTTCCAGCTCGCGCGGGTGGCGCTCGCTCATGCGCTCGGTCTCGCCGCGCTGCACCTTGGTCAGCTCGGTGATCACCCGACGCAGTGGACGCAGGCTCCACTGCAGGATGACGGTCTGCAGCAGCAGCAGGATCAGGCCGATGCCGCCCAGGTAGAACCAGACACGGCCACGGAACACGCGCAGCTGCGCGCCCAGCGCACGCGAGTCTTCCATCACATAGATGGTGTACGGGAATTCGGTGGCCGGGTCGGCGTCGGCGTCCCACACCAGGCCCAGGCCATAGCGGTACACCGAGCCCTGGCTGCCGTCGATCTGGATCATCGGCAGCGGGCCTTCGAACACTTCCTGGCGTGGCGCCAGCAGGCCGCCGCCGACGGTGGGCAGCATCGGGCCTTCGGCGGACATCGAATTGCCCTTGCCGTGCGGCATCACCACCTGCAGGTACAGGCCACTGCCCGGCACGTCGAAGCGCGAATCCGGCGGCTGCTCGCGGATGTACAGCGAGCGGTCGCGGGTGAAGTCGATGCCGGCCGCGTACGCGGTGGCGTAGTTCTTCAGGCGCTCACGCAGGTTCGCCTTCGCCGTATCGGCGAAGGCGGCGTCGAGTGCGTAACCGGCCAGGGCCAGGAACGCGACCAGGCCTACGGACGCGGCAAGCATCTGGCGCGCCTGCAGGGAGCGCGGCCGCCAGCGTCGGAAGAACCACAGACGGCCGGACATCATGGTCTCGCCAGGCTGAGCCGGCTCAGCCCTCGTTGCGCGGAATCGCGAAACGGTAGCCGCGGCCGCGCACGGTCTCGATCGGCTTCAGTTCGCCATCCGGGTCCAGCTTCTTGCGCAGGCGGCCGATGAACACTTCCAGCACGTTCGAGTCGCGGTCGAAGTCCTGCTGGTAGATGTGCTCGGTGAGGTCGGCCTTGGAGACCAGTTCACCGGCGTGCATCATCAGGTACTCCAGCACCTTGTATTCGTAGCTGGTCAGGTCGACATTGCTGCCGGCCACGCTGACGGTCTGCGCAGCCAGGTCCAGGGCGACCGGGCCGCATTCCAGCGTCGGCTTGCTCCAGCCGGCGGCGCGGCGCAGCAGCGCGTTGACGCGGGCCAGCAGCTCTTCGACGTGGAACGGCTTGACCAGGTAGTCGTCGGCGCCCTGCTTCAGGCCTTCGACCTTGTCCTGCCAGCTCGAACGCGCGGTCAGGATCAGCACCGGGAACTTCTTGCCTTCGTCACGCAGGGCCTTGATCAGCTCCATGCCCGACATCTTGGGCAGGCCGAGGTCGATGATGCCGACATCGAACGGAACTTCGCGCCCCATGTAGAGGCCTTCCTCGCCGTCCTGCGCAGCATCGACGGCAAAGCCTTCGCGCTTGAGCCGGGCTGCCAGGGTCTCACGCAGCGGGGCTTCGTCTTCGACCAGAAGGATACGCATGAACTCTCCCTAGTGTCCTGGGTGTGGCCCGGAGGCCTGTGGGGTACGGGTTGATAGCGACAACTATCCCTGTTCAGGGGTTATCGCCGCGTAGTGATGACATATCCGACCGCGGCGTGCGCGGCTGTGAACGCGACGGTGCGGGGTCGTCCATGTAGCGGACCCGGCCCCGATCGTCCATGTACTTCACCCGGTTGATGTCACGCCCATCGAACGGCACGCGCTCGGCGCCGAGGATGTGGCCGCCGGTGGTGCGCTGCACGCGGCGCACGGCATCGGACAGCGAGCGCTCGTCGCCACGGCCACCGCGCTCACCCCGCTCCATCATCTCCGCGCGCCCCTGATCGCCACGCGGCGGCTGTTGCGCCAGCGCCGAAGACAGCGGCGCAGCCGCCAGCACCACGCAGGTGGCCAGGGCAATGCGGCGATGGAAGGGAGCGGAAGACATCGATGCGATCCTAGCCGAGCACGGCGATTCGTTCAAAAGTCGTAAATCCGGGAGCCGGGTTCGGGACCCGGCGCTTTACAAATCCTTTGCAAATTCTTGGTTTGGGGCAGTGAATCCGGTCTGAACTTTTCCGGCCCTGCGCTCGCGTCGTTCATCTAGGTGAACATTCGGGACGAATCGCCGCCCCTTGTCAAGTCAGGACCGTGACCGACGTCACGCCGCGGCGCGATCAGCTTCGCGTTCGGTGACCGCCAGGGCCTGTTCGATCAGGCTCCAGCCGGCGCCGGGGCGGTGTGCGCCCTCGCTCAGCACCTGGCGGAAGGCGCGACCACCGGGCTGGCCATGGAACAGGCCGAGCAGGTGGCGGGTGATGTGCTTCAGCGCCAGGCCTTCGCCCAGCCGCGCATCGATGTAGGGGCGCATCGCGCGCAGCAGGTCACCACGTGCCTGTAGCGGGGCGCCGGTGTGCAGCGCCTCCAGCTGATGCAGCAGATAGGGGTCGTGATAGGCCGCCCGGCCCAGCATCACGCCATCGACGTGCGCGGCCTGCGCCTGTACCGCCTCGATGCTGGCCAGGCCACCGTTGATAACCACCGGCAGCGCCGGGCGCTCCTGCTTCAGGCGGTAGGCCCAGTCGTACTTCAGCGGCGGAACCTCGCGGTTCTCCTTCGGCGACAGGCCCTTCAGCCACGCGTTGCGCGCATGCACCACCACCATCGCCGCACCAGCGGCGACCTGGCGGTCGACGAAGCTGGCAAACACGTCGTAGTCGTTGTCCTCGTCCACGCCCAGGCGGCACTTCACCGTTACCGGGATGTCGACCGCATCGACCATGGCCGCCACGCACTCGGCCACCAGTACCGGCTCGCGCATCAGGCAGGCGCCGAAACGCCCGGCCTGCACGCGGTCGGACGGGCAGCCGCAGTTGAGGTTGACCTCGTCGTATCCCCACTCGGCGGCAATGCGCGCAGCCTGCGCCAGCAGGGCCGGATCGCTGCCGCCCAGCTGCAGCGCCAGCGGCTGTTCGCTGCGGTCGAAGCCGAGCAGGCGCTCGCGGTCGCCGTGGATGACCGCGTTGGCGTGCACCATCTCCGTGTACAGGCGTGCACCCGGCGCCAGCACGCGATGGAACACGCGGCAATGGCGGTCGGTCCAGTCCATCATCGGGGCAACGGACAGGCGCAGGGAATCAGCGTAACGGGCGGTGGCGGACGTCATCGGGGTGTTGATCGTGGAGACTGGCATTGCCAGTGAGATCAATAGTTTACACCGCTCGGCTGAATGGCGGCGGCTGGCGCCCGGATAGCGCTGGGGCGTCCGGGCCCGAGGGCCGTCCGCAGGCCGGGCGGCGCCAACCCACAATGACGGGCAACCGGTCACAGTTGTCGCGATTCGTTGACGACGACGAAATATTGACGCCGTTATAGTCCGTCGCTCGCAATGGATTGGACGTGTGGAGCAGATGATGCAGCACAAGCGTTTGAGCAGGACCCTCGCCACCGCGCTGGCGGTCGCCGTACTGGCCATCGGCACGGCAACCGCAGCACCGGCTGCCACCGGGCTGAGCCCGACCTTCACCACCTGCCGTGACAAGGCACAGGGTGCGATCGAGCAGGCCGCCTGCCTGACCTCGGAAAGCGCACGCCAGGACCAGCGCCTGAACCAGGCCTACCGCCAGCTGCAGGCAAAGCTGAGTGGCGCAAAAAGGACCAAGCTGGTGAATGCCCAGCGCGCGTGGCTGCAGTCGCGCAGCCGCGATGGCGAACTGGATACCGCGCTGTACGACGATTCGCAGCCCGGCAACCTGCAGGGCGAGCTGAACGATGTGATGCGCCTGAGCGCGCGTGCCGACCAGCTGCAGAAGTATCTGCAGCTGCTGGACTGACCCTTGAGGGGCAAACCCTCTGACTGCACAAGGATGTAAGACATGCCAACCAACATCGATACCCATGATCTCGATGCCACCTCCGGCGCCGTGTATTTCGCCGTCGGCCGTGGTACCGAAGGGGGTCCCGCCTCCTACCATCTGGCCATCGCCGGCATCACCCAGGGCGTGACCGAACCGCACTGGGGCACGGTGAACAAAGTCGCGCAGAACAGCGGTTACAGCCTGGGCGCGATCCAGGTCGACTTCGGCCAGCGCGGCGAGTGGGCGCTGGGCGCCATCGACGGCCACGCACTGAAGGCGGGCGAGACGACCTATGTCGACGCCGTGATCGATCAGGCCAGCACCTATGCCAAGGCGCACAACCTGCCCTTCACCCAGGACCACGCCGGCCTGCGCCGCGACCTGCTCAGCCACGGCAATGGCCTGAGCGGGCGCAGCTCGATCCAGTTCATCGATACCAACACGCGCGACAGCATCAACGCCTGGGCCGGTTCGGCCGAGGGCAAGCAGTGGATCCACGCGAACATCGACTACCCGCAGGTGCGCAACGCCACCCGGATCGGCATGGCGATGGTGGACGCACACGGCAGCGGCATCGCCGAGGAAAACCGCTTCGAAGCGATCAGCCTGATCGCCAAGACCGCCAACCAGTTGCCCAGCCAGCTGCCCAAGCTGCAGAAGGTGCTTGAAGAAGGCGGTGACTACGAGGCGCTGCGCGCGAAGGCCGGGCAGATCCGCGAGACCTACCAGTACTTCGACGCGCCCAAGGCCGGCGACATCGCCGTGCGCTACGAAGATGCCTACGCCAACAACAAGGACGCAATGGACCGCGCCCATGCCAAGGTCAGCAGCCGCGACTACTCGCCCGCCGGTGAACACAACGATGCGGACATCAAGGTGGCGCTGGACCAGATCGGCGCACCGCGCCAGCAGGCCGGTTCGCAGACGTTGAAGGAAGGGTCCAGCGGCCGTGACGTGCTGAAGCTGGAGAGCAATCTGGTCACGCTGGGCTATGCCAGTGCTGGCGGCCAGCAGACGCTGAATCCGGACCGGCGCTTCGATGCCACCACCCGCAAGGCGGTGGAAGACTTCCAGCGCGCACACAATCTGGACCCGGTGGACGGCAAGGCCGGGCCAGCCACGCTGGCCGCGATCGACCGCGACGCGCGCGAACTCCAGGGCAACCTGGCCGCGCTCGGGCTGACCGACGCCAAGGGCCAGGCCATCGGCAGCGATGGCTATCTGGGCGGTGGCAGCCGCCATGCGATCAACGCTTTCCAGCAGCAGCATGGCCTGCCCACGACCGGCATTGCCGATGCGGAAACCCGCCAGGCGCTGGCCAATGAAGTGCAGCAGCGTGCGCAGGCACGGGGCAGCACCCCGGAACAGCAGGCCGCGGCCGAGCCTGCGCGCGAGACGGTGTACCCGATGTCCGACCCGCGCAGCCCGCAGAACTGGCTGTACACCGAGACCCTGGTGCAGGTGAAGTTCGCCGAGGAAACGCGTGGCCTGCCCTCCGGCGAGCACAGCGAGAAGCTGGCCGCTGCGCTTACCGTGGAAGCTGCACGTGCCGGCCTGTACCGGGTTGATCGCGTTGAGCTGAACCAGGATGGCTCGATGGCGCGCGCGGTGCAGGCCAATGCACTGCACGACGAAAGCGCGTTGAACCGCAATACCGCGCCGGTATCGACGGCGGACGCGATGCGCCAGAGCGTGCAGGAAAACAGCGAGCGGGCATTGCAGGTGAGCGATCAGCAGCGCGAGCAGCAGAAGATCGACCAGCAGACCCAGCAGCACGGCCCGCGGGCCATGATGGCGTAAGAGAGCGGGCCCACGGGCCTGCGAGTGCCATTGCCTTGCTCACCCCTCGTCGGTTTGAGGCCGACGGGGGCGTTGGTTGAGGTGCGTCGAGGATTGTCGCAAATGTGAGGTCTTGCGCCCGGGCGCGTGCTCACGCTTCGAGGTAGTCGGCCTCGCGGTGTAGTCGATCCGGTTTGATCGCGTCGACGCTTTGACGACAGATAAGTCCGTCCGGAGCTTTCCCCAAGTGATCAGTACCCGCCATCCATAGGCGGTCTGCTTCTTGAAACACTGCCGCCTCAGGCGGTCAGGTCTCACAGGTGGGCGTCGCGCAGATCAATCTGCACCTTCGGCGTCACGTGCTGATAATCGAACACCGCACCCAGAGGGCCGGCCGAGGCAAAGAACACCTGCCCACGCACGCGGTAGACCTGCGTGTCATCGGCATCGTAGCGCTGCATATCCCGCATGCGGCCGAGGAATTCGATGACCATGTTGGCCATGCCCTGGGCGGCGCATTCGCGATCACGCTCGCTGGGCCTCTCGTCGATGTCCTCAACGTTCTGCGACGCTGCCAGACAGCGGAAGGCAGCGAGGCATGCCGCCGCTCTACAATCGGGCCATGGCCACCCACCGCCCGCAGTTCTTCGACCCCGCCACCGAACAGGGCGTGCTGCGCCTGTCGATCGCCGCCTCGCTGCTGCTGGCCGCCGCAGCAGTGGTATTCGGCCTGCTGGCCAATTCCTCGCTGATCATCTTCGATGGCATCTACGGCCTGATCGACGTGGTGATGACCTGGCTGTCGCTGCTGGTGGCACGCCTGATCGCGCTGTCCACCCAGACCGATGCGTTGCAGTCGAGGCTCAACCAGCGCTTCACCATGGGTTTCTGGCACCTTGAGCCGATCGTGTTGGGGGTCAGCGGCACGCTGATGATCGGTGCGGCACTGTATGCCCTGGTCAATGCGGTGGATGCACTGATGTCCGGGGGCCGCCACATTGCGCTGGGCCCGGCCATCGCCTTCGCCGGGCTGTCCATCGTCGGCGAAGGCGCACTGGCCTGGTTCATCCTGCGCGCCAACCGCCGCATCGGCTCGGAGTTCATCGCACTGGATGCGAAGAACTGGGTGATCGCGGCCAGCATGTCGGCCTGCTACCTGCTGGCCTTCCTCGGCGGCGTGCTGGTGCAGGGCACGTCCTGGGCCTGGGTCGGGCCGTACATCGACCCGGCCATCCTTGCCTTCGTCTGCGTGCTGGTGATGATCGCCCCGCTCGGCACCGTGCGCCGGGCGCTGGCCGGCATCCTGCTGGTCACCCCGCCGGAGCTGCAGGCGCACGTGGATGCCGTGGCACGCGCGATCGTGGCCAAGCATGGCTTCGTCGAGCACCGCAGCTACGTGGCGCAGGTGGGGCGAGGTGAGCAGATCGAGCTGTTCTTCGTGGTGCCGGAAAACGACCCACCGCGGCCGCTGGTGGAATGGGACCAGCTGCGCGACGAGATCGGCGACGCGCTGGGCGAGGCCTCGCCGGACCGCTGGCTGACCATCATGTTCACCACCGACCGCGAGTGGACGATCTAGGCCAACAGGACGATCGATCAAGTTTTTCGTACGCCCTGCAACCCAACGTACGCGGAAAGCGGGCAAAGTAGGCTCCAACGCAGTACCCACCCACTGACCAGGAGCATCCCGATGTCCATCGAAAAGGTTCTGTACACCGCCCAGGCCACCTCCACCGGCGGCCGTGAAGGCCGTTCCGTCTCCTCCGACAACGTGCTGGACATCCAGCTGTCGACCCCGCGCGAGCTGGGCGGCGCCGGTGGCCCGGGCACCAACCCCGAACAGCTGTTCGCCGCCGGCTATTCGGCCTGCTTCCTGGGCGCGCTGAAGTTCGTGGCCGGCCAGGCCAAGGTCGCGCTGCCGGCCGACACCACCGTGACCGGCAAAGTGGGCATCGGCCAGATCCCGACCGGCTTCGGCATCGAAGCCGAGCTGACCATCAACGTGCCGGGCGTGCCGCGCGAGCAGGTCGAAGAGCTTGTGCAGAAGGCGCACATCGTGTGCCCGTACTCGAATGCCACCCGCGGCAACATCGACGTGACGCTGATCGTTGCCTGATGGGGTGCTGCCGGCCAGCGGCCGGCACTACCAACGTAAAGAGCAAAAAAATGGGCGGATGCCGGTCGAAACCGAACATCCGCCCATCCCACCTTCGTTGTCCCACAGGGGGCATGAGGTTGCCGGCCAGCGGCCGGCACTACCAGGTCACTTCTCGCTGGTGATGAGCTGCACGACGCTGGAGAAATCCAGCTTGCCGCGGCCGGCCTGGTGGTTCATCGAGTACAGGTTGCGGGCCACTTCGCCCAGCGGAATCGAGGCACCGACACTCATCGCCGCTTCCACCGCCAGGCCCATGTCCTTCAGCATCAGATCGCTGCCGAAACCGCCGCTGTAACCGCGCGACGCAGGCGCGTTTTCCAGCACGCCCGGCCACGGGTTGCACACTTCGGTGGCCCAGCTGCGGCCGGTGCTGACCGCCATCATCTGCGACAGCACCTTCGGGTCCAGGCCGTGCGCCACGCCCAGCGCGATGGCTTCACCGGTCACCGCCATGATCACGCCCAGCGCCATGTTGTTGCACAGCTTGGCGACCTGGCCGGCGCCGCTGGCGCCAACGTGGAAGATATTCTTGCCCATCGCCTGCAGCACCGGGCGCGCGCGTTCCAGCGCGTCCTCTTCGCCACCGACGATGAAGGTAAGGGTGCCGGCCTGGGCACCGGCGGTACCGCCGGATACCGGCGCGTCGATCATCTGCAGGCCACGTGCGGCAGCGGCTTCGGAGACCTTGCGGGCGCTGGCCGGTGCGATCGTGCTGCAGTCGATGACCAGTGCGCCGGCCGGAATCGCGGCAAGAATGCCGTCGTCGCCCAGATACACGCCTTCGACGTGGCGGCTGGCCGGCAGCATCGAGATCACCACCTCGGCATCGGTCAGGGTGTCGCGCGCCGACGACGCAGCACTGGCACCGGCGTCAACGGCGGCCTGCACCGCGGCCGGGACCAGATCGAACACGCGCACGCTGTGGCCGTTCTTGACCAGATTGGCGGCCATCGGGCCACCCATGTTGCCCAACCCGATGAATGCAATGCGGCTCATGCAAGGCTCCTTTCAACAAGGGGAGTGCCCAGGTCGGCCAGCGGATGCGCGGCATCGGCCCAGGGGGAAGCGAAGAAGGTGTCGGCCCACGCGCCGGTGGCCTCGGCCAGGGTGGCCGGGTTCCACTGCGGATTGCGGTCCTTGTCGACCAGCAACGCGCGGATGCCTTCGGCGAAATCACCGTGGGCGGCGCAATGCAGCGCGACGATGTACTCCAGGCGATAGATCGCGGCCAGATCCTGGCCGGCACTGCGGCGCTGCAGTTCGTACGCCAACCGTGCCGAACCGGGTGCACCGGCGGCGAGAGTCTTCTGTGCGGCCTGCAACCAGGCGTCGTCGGTCTGCAGGCCGGCAATGCGCGCCACGATGGCCTGCAGGTCATCGCCTTTGCACAGCGCCTCGACCTGCGCCGCATTGGCCAGCAACGGGCCGGTGGCGGCGTCGCTGGCGTGCGACTGCAGCAGATGGGTCAGGCGTTCGTGGTTGTGTGCGGCATCGCCCGACCAGGCCACCTGCAGCAGCGCATCGAACACCGCGCTGCGGCGTTCTTCGGCCACGTGCACGTCGGCCAGGCCGGCGTAGATGGCATCGCCCGGGTTGAGCAGTGCGCCGGTCAGGGCCAGGAACAGGCCACCCTTGCCCGGCACGCGCGGCAGCAGCCAGCTGCCACCGACATCCGGGAACAGGCCAACGGTGATTTCCGGGAAGGCCAGCTTGGAGCGCTCGCTGACCACGCGGTGGCTGGCGCCGGACATCAGGCCGATGCCGCCGCCCATCACGATGCCATGGCCCCAGCACAGGATCGGCTTGGCGTAGGTGTGGATGAGATGATCGACGCGGTATTCAACGTCGAAGAACTCGGCGGCGTAGTCGTTCTCGCGGATGTCGCTGCGGCCAGCCTCGCGGAAGGCGACCATGCTCTTGTACAGGCTGTGCAGGTCGCCGCCGGCGCAGAACGCCTTCTCACCGGCACCCTGCAGCACCACCATGGCGATGCCGTCGTCATCGGCCCAGGCATTCAGCTGCTTCAGCAGCAGGTGCGCCATCGGCAGCGAGAAACCATTGAGCGTGCGCGGCGCGTTGAGCGTGGCGATGCCGATGCGCGTGCCGTTGCCGGCCACGCGCTCCTCAAACAGCACCGGTGCGTCGTCGGCAGCGGTGTCGATGCTCATGCGTTCTTCCACTGCGCGGTGCGCTTTTCCAGGAAGGCGGTCACGCCCTCGACCTGGTCGGCGGTGTCGAACAGGTCGACGAAGGCTTCACGCTCGGCCACCAGCGCCGAGGCGTGGGTGCCGGTGCGGGTGGACTGCACCAGGGTCTTGCAGGCGGCGATGCTGGTCGGGCTCTGCTTGCCGGCCTTCTTCGCCCATTCCAGGGCCAGTGCCTTGGCTTCGCCCTTGCCGACCTTTTCTTCGGCCAGGCCAATGCGCAGTGCGGTCTCGGCATTGATGCGCTCGCCCAGCAGGATCATGCGCTTGGCCCAGCCCTCGCCGACCAGGCGCGGCAGGTTCTGGGTGCCACCGGCACACGGCAACAGGCCGACGGTGGCCTCCGGCAGCGCCACCTGGGCGTGGTCTTCGATGATGCGCAGGTCGCAGGCCAGTGCGCATTCCAGGCCACCGCCCATGGCGTAGCCGTTGATCGCGGCGATCGACACGCCACGGAAACCGGACAGCGCTTCGAAGGCTTCACCGAAGCGGCGCGCGGCCTCGCGTGCAGCGGCCTTGTCGCCGGAGGCGAACTGGTTGAGGTCGGCACCGGCGGAGAAGAACTTCTCGCCGTCACCGGTGATCACCAGCGCGTAGATGTCGCGGTCTGCGTTGAGCGCACCCACCAGGTCGCGCAGCGCCGACAGGCTGTGCACGGTCCAGGTGTGCGCCGGCGGGTTGTTCAGGGTGACCACGGCGGTGTGACCATCCACCTCCACCTTCAGGCCCACGTGCTCCTGGGTACGCCAATCCTTCATCGCAGTTCCTCTTCGGTGTTGAGCAGGTGACGGGCAACGATCACCCGCATGATCTCGTTGGTGCCTTCCAGGATCTGGTGCACGCGGCAGTCACGCAGCAGGCGCTCGATCGGGTATTCGCGGATGTAGCCGTAGCCGCCGTGGATCTGCAGCGCTTCGTTGCAGACGTTGAAGCCGGCATCGGTGGCGAAGCGCTTGGCCATCGCGCACCACACGTTGGCGTCGCTGGCACCGGCATCGAGCTTGCGCGCGGCGGTGTGCACCATCTGCCGGGCGGCGACCAGCTGGGTGACCATGTCGGCCAGCTTGAACTGCAGCGCCTGGAACTCGGCCAGCGCCTTGCCGAACTGGCGGCGCTCGCCCATGTAGCGGCGTGCGGCATCCAGCGCACCCTGCGCGGCACCCAGCGAGCAGGCGGCGATGTTGATGCGGCCGCCGTCCAGACCCTTCATCGCCAGCTTGAAGCCGCCGCCTTCCTCTCCCAGAAGGTGGCTGACCGGCACGCGGACGTTTTCGAAGGTGATGCCACGGGTGGGCTGGCTGTTCCAGCCCATCTTCTCTTCCTTGCGGCCGAAGCTGATGCCCGGCAGGTCCGACGGCACCGCAATGGCGCTGACACCGCCGGCACCGGCACCACCGGTGCGCGCCATCACCACCAGCAGCTCGGTGGCACCGGCGCCGGAAATGAAGGCCTTGGAGCCATTCAGCACATAGAAGTCGCCATCGCGCACGGCGGTGGTCTTCAGCGAGGCCGCATCGGAACCCGCACCCGGTTCGGTCAGGCAGTACGAGGCCAGCTTGAGGCCCGAGGACAGATCGGTGCCCCACGCATCGCGCAGGGCCGGCTGGCCCCACCTGGACACCATCCACGAGGCCATGTTGTGGATGCTGATGTAAGCCGCGGTCGACGGATCGACGTTGGCGAGCTCCTCGATGACGACGGCGGCGTCCAGTCGGCTCAGGCCGCTGCCGCCCACTTCCGGGTCCATGTACAGGCCGCAGAAGCCCAGTTCACCGGCCTTGGCGATCGCCTCGCGCGGAAAGATGCCCTCCGCATCCCATTGCGCGGCGTGCGGCGCCAGTTCGGCCTGTGCGAAGTCGCGCGCCGCCTCGCGGTACGCCTGCTGCGCTTCTTCCAGTTCCGTCGTCATCGAGTGGCTCATGGCTGCTCCTGCCGTTACTTCAGGCTGATCGTGGTGTTGACGCCGTGGCTCAGCGTCTCGTCATCGAACCAGCGCGCGGTGACCGTCTTGGTCTGGGTGTAGAACAGCACCACCTGCTTGCCATACGGGCCCAGGTCACCCAGCTTGGAGGCGCGCGAACCGGTGAACGAGAACAGCGGCACCGGCACCGGGATCGGCACGTTGATGCCGACCTGGCCGACGTCGATGTCTTCCTGGAACTTGCGCGCGGCCGCGCCGGACTGGGTGAACAGTGCGGTGCCGTTGCCATTCGGGTTGCTGTTGACCATCGCGATGGCGTCTTCCAGCGTTTCTGCTTCGAGGATGACCAGCACCGGCCCGAAGATTTCTTCCTGGTAGATGCGCATGTCGGTGGTGACACCGGCAAAGATGGTCGGGCCAACGAAGTTGCCCTTCTCGAAGCCATCGACCTGCGGCTTGCGGCCATCGAGCACCAGCTTGGCGCCCTGCTCCACGCCCGAGGCGATCAGGCCTTCCACGCGCTCGCGGGCGCTGCAGGAAATGACCGGGCCGACGTCGGTGCCGGACACGGTGCCGGCGCTGACCTTCAACGTCTTGGCCTTTTCGACCAGGTCCTGCACCCAGTTGCGCGCCTCACCGACCAGCACCAGGGTGGAGGCGGCCATGCAGCGCTGGCCCGCGGCACCGAAGGCGGCACCGACCATTGCGTTGAGGGTCTGTTCCTTGTTGGCGTCCGGCAGCACCACGGCGTGGTTCTTGGCGCCCATCATGCACTGCACGCGCTTGCCGGCCAGCGAGGCACGGTTGTAGACGTGGGTACCGACGCGGGTGGAGCCGACGAACGACACGGCCTTGATGTCCGGGTGGTCGCAGATCGCGTTGACCACTTCTTCGCCGCCGTGGACGACGTTCAGCACGCCCTTCGGAATGCCGGCTTCCAGGGCAAGCTCGACCAGGCGCATGGTGACCATCGGGTCCTGCTCGGACGGCTTGAGGATGAAGGTGTTGCCCGTTGCAATCGCCATCGGGAACATCCACAGCGGGATCATCGCCGGGAAGTTGAACGGGGTGATGCCAGCGCACACGCCCAGCGGCTGCATGATCGTGTAGGTGTCCACGCCATTGGCCACGTTGTTGGCCAGCTCGCCCAGCTGCAGGTTGCCGATGGCGGCGGCGTGCTCGACCACTTCCAGGCCACGGAACACATCACCTTCGGCGTCCGGCAGGGTCTTGCCCTGTTCGGCGGTGAGGATGTGGGCCAGCTCGCTCATGTTCTCGCGGATCAGCTGCTGGTACTTCAGGAAGATGCGCGCGCGGGTGCCGATCGGGGTCTTGCGCCAGGTCTTGAAGGCTTCCTTGGCGGCGGCGACGGCGGCGTCCACTTCGCCGGTGGTGGCGAACGGCACCTTGGCCAGCACGTCCTGGGTGGCCGGATTGATCACGTCCTGCCAGTGGGAGGTGGCCGATTCAACGAACTGGCCATCGATCAGCATGCGGATACGGGGCGCTGCAACAGTCATGACGACAATCCCACGGGGTGCGAAAGATGCTTGGCATTATTCACAGCAACCGACTCGATTTCCGGGCTGAATCCGCTTAATCTGGCCAACACGCCAGACGATTCATGTTAATTCTGTGAATAATTCAGCCACCCAGCGGCAGCTTGGCCTGCGCTTGCTACGGCTGCGCGAGCAGCGCGGCTACAGCCAGGTGGACCTGGCCCGCGCCTTGGGCCTGTCGGCCAGTTACCTGAACCAGATCGAGCGCAACAAACGCCCACTCACCCCGGCCGTGCAGAAGAAGCTGGGCGAGGTACTGGGCGATGTTTCCTCACTGTTCGACGAAGATGAACCCGCTGCCCTGCAGGAAGCACTGGGCGAGACCCTGCGCGACCTCGGCTTGGCCGACGTCAGCGCGACCGAGCTGCGCGCCCTGGCCGGCAACCTGCCGCAGGTCAGCCGCGCACTGCTGGACCTGCACCGCCGCCACCTGGCGCTGCGCGAGCATGCCGCCGCGCTGGAGTTCCAGCTGGGCGAGCCCGGTGCCGGCAGCACACTGCCGGCCGGCGACCAGGTACGCGAGTTCTTCAACCGCATGCACAACCACATTCCCGAGCTGGACGAGCTGGCCGAGCGCCTGTTCGCCGAGTGGGGGCTGTCACCCGGGCATGTGGCACCGCGGCTGCGCCAGCTGCTGGCCGACCGCCATGGCGTGCTGGTGGAAGTGGCCGCCCTGCAGGCCGGGCGCGAGAAACGACAATACGATGCCGGTGCGCGGCGGCTGTGGCTGCCCGATTACCTGGAGCCCGGCCAGCAGGCGTTCCAGATGGCGGCCGAGCTGGCCCTTCACGGCTACCTGCCGCAGATCGATGCGGTAGTGGCGCGCGCTGGCTTTACCGATAAGGCACGCATCGCGCAGGCGCGGATTGGCTTGTCGAATTACTTCGCCGGTGCGTTGGTGATGCCGTACATGCGTTTCCTGCGTGCGGCCGAGGCCAGCAGTTACGACATCGAGCTGCTGGCGCACCAGTTCGGCGTGGGCTTTGAAGCGGTCTGTCATCGGCTGAGCACGTTGGCGCGGCGCAGCGCGCCCGGGCTGCCGTTCTTCTTCATCCGCGTGGATCGCGCCGGCAACGTCTCCAAGCGCCATTCGGCCACCGACTTCCACTTCTCGCAGGTGGGAGGGTCGTGCCCGCTGTGGATCGTCTACGAGGCGTTCAACCAGCCCGGCCGCATCCTCACCCAGACCGCGCGCATGCCCGATGGGCGGCGCCACTTCTGGCTGGCGCGGCAGGTCAGCAGCGGGCCGGTGGGCCATGGCCAGCCACGCAAGACCTTCGCGGTGGCGCTGGGCTGCGACCTGCAGCACGCCGAACGACTGGTGTATTCGCTGGGGCTGGATGTACAGAGCCCGGGGAACTCGGTGTCGATCGGGCCGGGTTGCCGGGTGTGCCCGCGCGAGGACTGCATGCAGCGCGCGTTCGCGCAGTTGCCGGGGCGGTAGGGTTGGTTCGGCAGGGCTGCGCCCTGCACCTGCGGTAGTGCCGGCCGCTGGCCGGCAACCTCAAAAGCAACAGCGGGCTTTCCGTGGGATGGCGGGGCGGTGTCGGATTGCGGGGACGCCGTGAACCCGTCCCTGAAGTGCCCCCCCGGCATCCATGCCGCGGACACCCCGCAATCCGACACCACCCCGCCTTCGACAGTTTCCTCCTGCTGCTGGAACCTGATGCTGATGCTGATGCTGATGGTGGGTGCCGACCGTTGGTCGGCACGCTCTGGCCCTGCGCGAAATGCATCCACGCATGGCGTGGATCTACTGCCGGCTCAGTAGATCGGCGTGACCTTCATCTGCGGCAGCGGACGCGGTGCTCCGTCGGTAAGGTCCGGGCCGAGGTCTTCCCAGGTACGTCCCTGCTCGACCATCAACCCCCACAGCTGCTGCGAGGCCAGCCGCTTGTCTTCCGAGCCCAGCTTGTACGACGGCGGTGCCGGTTCCCCGCGGGCAACCATCGCGTACGCCGCGCGGTAAGCCAGTACCTGCTGCGCCGGATCATCGGTGCGTGCCACTTCCAGCGTGTAGCGCTGGTAGGCCGAGGCCAGGTTGCGCCAGCGGATCCAGTAGTGATTCTCGAACGAGAACGAACAGAAGCGCGCACCGGCGAGGCTGCCCTTGTCGGCGATGCGGGTCAGCACCTCCTGCGGCATGTCCAGGTTCATGCCGCCCTCGTCGCCCTGCAGGCTGACGTGCACGATGCGGTCGCGGTAACCCGGCGCGCGCGCCTGCAGCAGATCGCGCCAGTTCTGCATGGTCGCCACCACCGCGAACATGAAGCGGCCCAGCTCGGCGGCCGCCAGCGGTGTGGCGATCGACTGGTAGGTGCGCTGCCAGCCGTGTCGGTTCTCGGTGGGCAGGAACACCGCGTGCTCCAGCGACTGGCGGCCACTGCTGCCGTGGTTCACCTCTTCGGCGTGCTGCGGGTAGACCAGATTGATGGCGAAGGTCGGCCAGCGCGGCAACGCGGCATCGAACAGATGGATCGGGAAATTGCTGCTGATGCCACCATCGGAGAACCAGCAGATGCGGAAGGCGGTGATCACCGGGCCGCAAGCCTGCCCGGCGCTGGTCAGCCCTTCCATGCTGTCGGCCACGTTGTGCTCGGGGTCGGCCGCCGGCGCGGTCGGCTCGCAGCGTCGTTCGCGGCGTGAGGGTTCATGCAGCGGCACCGCGCTGATCAGCAGCGGGAAGCTCAGGCTCATGCGCGTGGCCACCAGCACCGGCAGCTTCGGGCCCGGCGGCAGGTGGTAGTACTGCCGCCCTTCCACCTCCAGCGGCGGGCCGGCCTGCGTCACCAGCCACTGCACCACGCTGGCCGGGAACAGCTGCTCGAATTCCTCGCGCAGGAACCAGAACTGCGCGCCGCCCAGCGGCAGCGTGCGCGGCTCGTTGTGCGACACGCAGGTGGTGATCATCTGCAGGCTGATCGCATGCGGGCTGTCCGGCTCGCCGGCATAGCGCGGCGCATCGTGCAGGTCGGCGAAGGTGAGCGGTGCATCCAACGGCTTGCCGGACAACTGCTGCAGGCATTCGTGCAGCCACTCGGTCAGTGCCGGCGTGCGAGCATCGCGGCCGAGGCCGCTGCACAGGCCCAGCAGATTGCGTCGCGCCACGCGTGCCACACGAAGCGCGGCACCGGCCACACCCGCACCGTACGCACACAGCAGCGACGGCAGCAGCGTGGCCGCCACCCCGCTCCAACCACCGCCCCACCAGCCCAGGCCGAGCAGCAGCGCCAGCGACACCAGCACTTCCAGCGGCGCGATCTCGAACACGGCAACGGCCAGGCACAGCAGCTTGTGCGGCAGGCTGGCATTGCCGGTCAGCACCACCAGCAGGCGATAGGCCGCGCGTGCGCCGCGTGCGGGCTGGAACAGGCTGTAGATGAAGCCGCGCCGCGACAGCTGCGCCGACACCGCCGACAACCCGCCATAGCCTGCATCGCCGGGCAGGTGCTCGCCGGCCTGCTGGCGACGATCACCGCAGGCCGCCGCAGCCGCCACGGCGGCGGCGATGGCGCCGGCCGAAGTGCCGCCGATGCTCTTGAAGCGATACTCGCGCGCCAGCGCCAGTACCGCATTGGGGTACACGATGCCGCTGGTGATGCCGCCTTTCATGACCAGATCGCAGTACTTGTCCGCCACTGTCTTGCCCCCGAGCATGCCGTCCGCCGCGTGGGTGCCAGTATGGCGCAGGGGCTTCTCAGGGCCTGAGAACAACGGCGCAGTCCGCGCACGCAATGCGCCGTTCAGCAGAAAGCACGGCTGCAGGCTTGACCCGCCCCGCCATCGGCGTAGCATCTGCAGCAAGCCAAGGGACAGACCCGCGGCTGCCACAACGACATGAGGGATTCTCATGGAATTCGACTATCTCGTCTTCATCGGGCGATTCGAGCCCTTCCACAACGGCCACGCCGCCGTTGCCCGCCTGGCCCTGAGCCGGGCCCGCAAGCTGATCTTCCTGGTCGGCTCTGCCGATACCCCCCGCAGCCTGCGCAATCCCTGGACCGTGGCCGAACGCGCCGTGATGATCCAGGCCGCCCTCGATGGCCACACCGACCGTCTGCTGATCCGCCCGCTGCGTGACCACCTGTACAACGAAGCGCAGTGGATCGCCAACGTGCAGCGCCAGGTGGCTGAAGCCCTGCGCAACGACGGCGCCGCCGCCGATGCGAAGGTGGGCCTGATCGGCATGGACAAGGACGCGTCCAGCTACTACCTGCGCGAGTTCCCGCAGTGGCCGCTGGTGGACGTGCAGCACACCGCCACCCTGTCGGCCACCGAGCTGCGGCGCTACCTGTTCGAAGCCGGCGACGTCGACTTCCACGGTGCGCTGCTGATGCTGCGTGGCAATGTGCCGGGGCCGGTGTACGACATGCTTGAAGCGTTCCGCAAAAGCGCGCCTGCCTATGGCCAGCTGGTGGCCGAGTACCGCTTCATCGAACAGTACAAGGCCGCCTGGAAGGATGCGCCCTACGCGCCCACCTTCGTCACCACCGATGCGGTGGTGGTGCATTCAGGCCACGTGCTGCTGGTGCGTCGCCGCTCGGAACCCGGCAAGGGGCTGTGGGCGCTGCCCGGCGGCTTCGTCGGCCAGGAACAGAGCCTGCTCGACAGCTGCCTGCGCGAACTGCGCGAGGAAACCCGGCTGAAGATTCCACTGCCGGTGCTGAAGGGTTCGCTGAAGGGCCAGCAGGTCTTCGACCACCCCGACCGCAGCCAGCGCGGCCGCACCATCACCCACGGCTTCCACTTCGAGTTTCCGGCCGGTGACCTGCCGCCGGTGCGCGGCGGCGATGACGCTGACAAGGCGCGCTGGATCCCGGTGAGCGAAGCCCTGGACATGGGCCCGCAGCTGTTCGAAGACCACCTGCACATCCTGGAGTATTTCCTCGGCCGCGGCTGACAGGCCCGGCCTCCCCACTGGCGGATAGACCGCTGGTGTCACTCGACGCGAAGGAGCTTCCGTCATGCACTACCTCGATAATCTTCTCCTCAACACCGACAGCTACAAGGCCAGCCATTGGCTGCAGTACCCGCCGGGTACCGATGCCACGTTCTTCTACGTCGAATCACGTGGCGGCCTGCACGATCGCACGGTGTTCTTCGGCCTGCAGGCGATCCTCAAGGACGCGCTGGCACGACCGGTCACCCACGCCGACATCGACGACGCTGCTGCGGTATTCGCCGCGCACGGCGAACCGTTCAACGAGGCCGGCTGGCGCGATATCGTCGACCGGCTTGGCGGCCACCTGCCGGTGCGCATCCGCGCCGTTCCCGAGGGCAGCGTGGTGCCCACCCACCAGGCACTGATGACCATCGAGTCGACCGATCCGGCTGCGTTCTGGGTGCCGTCGTACCTGGAAACGCTGCTGCTGCGCGTGTGGTATCCGGTCACCGTGGCCACCATCAGCTGGCACGCACGGCAGACCATCGCCGCGTTCCTGCAGCAGACCAGCGACGACCCGCAGGGGCAGCTGCCGTTCAAGCTGCACGACTTCGGCGCGCGCGGTGTATCGAGCCTGGAATCGGCCGCGTTGGGCGGTGCCGCGCACCTGGTCAACTTCCTCGGCACCGATACCGTGTCGGCGCTGTGCCTGGCACGCGCGCACTACCACGCGCCGATGGCCGGCTATTCGATTCCGGCCGCCGAGCACAGCACCATCACCAGTTGGGGCCGCGAACGCGAGGTGGACGCCTATCGCAACATGCTGCGCCAGTTCGGCAAGCCCGGTTCGATCGTGGCGGTGGTGTCGGACAGCTATGACATCTACCGCGCGATCAGCGAACACTGGGGCACCACCCTGCGCGATGACGTGATCGCGTCGGGCGCCACCCTGGTCATCCGTCCCGACTCGGGTGACCCGGTGGAGGTGGTGGCCGAAAGCCTGCGCCGGCTGGATGAAGCCTTCGGCCACGCGATCAACGGCAAGGGCTATCGCGTGCTCAACCACGTGCGGGTGATCCAGGGCGATGGCATCAATCCGGACACCATCCGCGCGATCCTGCAGCGCATCACCGACAACGGCTACGCCGCCGACAACGTGGCCTTCGGCATGGGCGGTGCGCTGCTGCAGCGGCTGGACCGCGATACGCAGAAGTTCGCGCTGAAGTGCTCGGCCGCACGGGTCGAGGGCGAGTGGATCGACGTCTACAAGGATCCGGTCACCGACGCCGGCAAGGCCAGCAAGCGTGGCCGCATGCGCCTGCTGCGCCGCCT
This sequence comes from Stenotrophomonas sp. YJH_SMC_40, assembly GCF_059368615.1. Lineage (NCBI taxonomy): Bacteria > Pseudomonadati > Pseudomonadota > Gammaproteobacteria > Lysobacterales > Lysobacteraceae > Stenotrophomonas > Stenotrophomonas sp. YJH_SMC_40. The sequence goes on from NZ_JCAFRX010000006.1 coordinate 99,329, forward strand.
GGACGATGGCAGCCTGCATACGGTGCCACTGCCGGCCAATGGCGACGACACCCTGCCGGACGGCTTCGAGGACGCAATGGTGACCGTGTGGGAGAACGGCCGCCTGCTGCACGACCAGCGGCTGGACGACATCCGCACGCGGGCGGCCGTGGGGCATTGAAGGTGCATCCCGACCGGGGTCGGATCCCGTTGCAGCGCAGCGGGCTCTGCCCCCTGCGCTCTTGACCGGCGCCACCAACAGGTCCACCTTGCACACGCCGAAGGTATCCCTCCCATCGCTGCGGCGCGGGGAGGGATTTAAACGGGAATCCGGTGAAGGCGCCTCGCGCGTCCATTCCGGAGCTGCCCCGCAGCGGTGAATGGAAACGAATCCTGCCAACAGCACTGGGCTCGCGCCTGGGAAGCGGCGGGTAGTAGGTGGGCTGCGGCCCGTGTCCATCAGCCCGAATACCGGCCCCGGCCGGGGGACACGACCGTCCCCTGACTCGACCTGGAATCTCCGCGGGGAGGTTGCCGGGGCCGTCGTCGTCCTGCGCGTGCAGGCGGTGTGGCCGCGCGCGTCCTGTTCACGGTATCCGGCCAGACCCGTTCACCCACGCGCTGATGCATGGGCCACCGCCGTTGCCGGCGGTCCATGCGGTACCTGACGATGACCGAGCTCCAACGCCCCACCCTGACCCTGCCCGCCGACGGCAAGCGCCTGCTGCTGCATTCGTGCTGCGCGCCCTGTTCCGGCGAAGTGATGGAGGCGATCACCGCCTCCGGGATCGACTACGCGATCTTCTTCTACAACCCCAACATCCACCCGGTGAAGGAGTACGAGCTGCGCAAGCAGGAGAACATCCGCTTCGCCGAGCAGCACGGCATTCCCTTCATCGACTGCGACTACGACACCGACAACTGGTTCAGCCGTGCACGCGGCATGGAAAACGAGCCCGAGCGCGGCATCCGCTGCACGATGTGCTTCGACATGCGCTTCGAGCGCACTGCGCTGTACGCGCACGAGCACGGTTACGACACCATCAGTTCTTCGCTGGGCATCTCGCGCTGGAAGAACATGGCGCAGATCAACGACTGCGGCATCCGCGCCGCCTCGCGCTATGAAGGCCTGCAGTACTGGGACTACAACTGGCGCAAGGGCGGCGGTGCCAGCCGCATGATCGAGATCAGCAAGCGCGAGCAGTTCTACCAGCAGGAATACTGCGGCTGCGTGTACTCGCTGCGCGATGCCAACCACCATCGCCGCGAGAATGGCCGCGAGCGGATCAAGATCGGCCTGTTGTACTACGGGCAGGACGCTGGGACGCCGCAGGACGATTGACGTGCAGGCATGGGGCGGCCACGCTGGTCGCCCCTTCTGTTGTACCGGAACTGCCATGACCGCCCTGCCCGCCGATGTCGCCCTGCTGGTGATCGACCTGCAGCCGGACTTCATGCCCGGTGGCGCCCTGGCCTGCGACCAGGGCGATGCGCTGGTGGCACCCATTGCCGATCTGCTGGCGCAGCGCCGCTACCGCACCGTGGTGGCAACACAGGACTGGCACCCGGCCGACCATGCCTCGTTCGCCAGCCAGCACCCCGGCCAGCGTCCGTTCGAGACCATCCTGCTGCATGCGCAGCCGCAGACCCTGTGGCCCGACCACTGCGTGCAGGGCAGCGCCGGTGCCGCCCTGCATCCGGGCGTGGACTGGACCGTGGCCGACCTGATCCTGCGCAAGGGCATGCGCCAACAGGTGGATTCGTACAGCGCCTTCCGCGAGAACCACGGCCCCGATGGCGAGCGCCCGGCCACCGGCCTGGCCGGCTGGCTGCATGAACGCCGCATCCGCGAAGTGCACGTATGCGGCCTGGCCCGTGACTACTGCGTGCTGTGGAGCGCGCAGGACGCGGTGAAGTCCGGCTTCCGGGTGAAGTTCCTGTGGGAGCTGACCCGGCCGGTGACCGAAGCCAATGACGCGATGGTGCGCGAGGCGCTGGGCAAGGCGGGGATCGCGATCGTCTGAGGCGTGACCGCCGGGCATGGCCCGGCGCTACCGCGCACGTCGCTTATGCCGCTTGCGCGCTCCTGCCCACAACAACACAATCGATTCATCCAGCCCCCTAACTACGCCCCCCTACAGATCGCGGGACGGCCGAACCGGGGGCTTTTCATTGGATGAAATCAGGATTCGGTAGTGCCGGCCGCTGGCCGGCAACCTCGGGATCTCTGCAGTTGCCGGCCAGCGGCCGGCACTACCGGATAGCAACCGTGGTAGCGCCGCGCCATGCCCGGCGGACGCGGGATGGGCGATTACCGGAATACCACCGTGCGATGCCCATTGAGCAGGATGCGGTGCTCCACATGGCGGCGAACCGCGCGTGCCAGCACCAGCGATTCGGTATCACTTCCCAGCCGCACCAGTTCACGCGGTGCCATCGCATGGTCCACGCGGGCCACGTCCTGTTCGATGATCGGGCCTTCGTCCAGGTCCTCGGTGACATAGTGCGCGGTGGCGCCGATGATCTTGACCCCACGCGCGTGTGCCTGGTGGTACGGCTGCGCGCCCTTGAAGCTGGGCAGGAAGCTGTGGTGGATGTTGATCGCACGGCCAGCCAGCGCGCGGCACAGCGTGGGTGACAGGATCTGCATGTAGCGCGCCAGCACCACCAGGTCGATGCGCTCGCGCTCGACCAGGTCGATGATCTGCTGCTCCTGCACCGCGCGTGTATCGGCGGTCACCGGCAGGTGGTGGAACGGCACCTGGTAGGACGCCGCCAGCGGCGCGAAGTCGGCGTGGTTGGACGCCACTGCTGCGATGTCCACCTTCAGCTGGCCGCTGTGGGCGCGGAACAGCAGGTCGTTGAGGCAATGCCCCTGTTTGCTGACCAGCACCAGCAGCCGCGCGCGGCGTCGGCCATCGTGCAGCTGCCAGTCCATGCCGAAGCCCTCGGCAAGCGTGGCCATGGCCGCGTGCACGGTTTCCAGCGGCAGGCCGGCATCGCGGTCGAAGTGCACGCGCAGGAAGAAGCGGCCACTCTCCTCATCGCCGAACTGCTGGGCGTCGAGGATGTTGCAGCCGTGGTCGAACAGCAGGCCGGACACGCGGTAGACGATGCCGGTGCGGTCGGGGCAGGACAGGGTAAGAATGGAATCGGGGCGCATCGCTACAGTGTAGGGCAGCGCCCTGCCCAGCGGCCGGATGATCACGGGTGCAACCGGCCTGCTTGGTTCAGTACCAAGCGATACTTGGACCTTCCCGTGGCAAGCTGGTCGGTCATGAACCTGTTGCAACTGATCCGCAGCTTCACCCGCACCGCAGAGACCGGCAGCATTGCCGCCGCGGCCCGCATCCTTGGCATCAGCGCCACCGCGGTCGGCCAGAACATCAACCGGCTGGAGGCCCATCTGGGCGTACGGTTGCTGAACCGGAGTACGCGGCAGCTGGCGCTCAGCGAGGCCGGCGCGCTGTACCTGGCGCAGGTGCGCCACATCGAAGCCGACCTGGCGCGCGCGCAGGCGATGGTCACCGCCGGTGACATCGAACCGGCCGGGCCGCTGCGCATCGCCAGCAGCAGCGCCTTCGGTCGCCACGTGCTTGCCCCCTTGTTGCCTTCACTGCAGCAGCTCTACCCACAACTGCAGCTGGAGCTGCGCCTGACCGACCGCGCCGTGCAGCATGGGCCGGAAGCGGTGGATGCCAGCATCCGCATCGGGGCGCAGCTGGAGGATGGGGTGGTCGCGCGGCAGCTGGCGCGTGTTCCGTTCGTGTTCTGTGCCTCGCCGGCCTACCTGAAGGCGCACGGCACCCCGCAACAGCCTTCCGATCTGGGCGGTCATCGCGGGTTGCTGCACCGCTTCCCCACCGATGGCCGGCCATTGCGCTGGGGCCTGCTGAAGGACGGCCAGCGCGTGGACGCCGCGCTGCCACCGAGCATGGTCTGCGATGACATCGATGCGCTGGCGACGCTGGCGGCGGCCGGTGCCGGCATCACCCGGCTGGCCGCATTCGTGGCCGAGCCGTACCTGCGCGAGGGCCGCCTGCAGGCGGTGTTCGACGCCGACACCGCGTGGCGCCCGGAACCGATGGAGGTCTACTTCTGCGTCAGCGACCGCCGCGATTTCACCGCCAAGATCCGCGCGCTGTTCGAACACCTTCAGGCCGGCATCGCGCCGGCCTGGCGGGTGTGAGCCTCAGCGCGTCTTGAACACGCCGCGCGCATCGCGCGGCTCGCAGCGCAGGTACTGTGGCGCCGGTTCCACGCTGTCGCGCAATGCGGCAGCGGCATGCCACGGCCAGCGCGGGTCGTAGAGGATGCCGCGCGCCAGGGCCACGGCATCGGCGTGGCGATGGCGCAGGATCGATTCGGCCTGCTCGGGCTCGGTGATCATGCCCACGGCGATGACCGGCATGCGCACCTTGGCCTTGATCGCTGCCGCGAACGGCACCTGGTAGCCCGGACCGACGGTGATCTTCTGGCGTTCGTCCAGGCCACCGCTGGAGACATGCAGGAAATTGCAGCCGCGCGCGTCCAGCACCTGGGCCAGCGCTTCGCTCTGCACCAGATCCCAGCCGCCATCGACCCAGTCGCTGGCGGAGATGCGCACGCCCACGGCGACCTTGTCCGAAACCGCCGCACGCACGGCGTCGAACACTTCCACCAGCAGGCGCAGGCGGTTCGGCAATGAGCCACCGTAGCCATCAGTGCGACGGTTGCTCAGCGGCGACAGGAACTGGTGCAGCAGGTAGCCGTGGGCGGCATGCAGCTCGATCAGCTCGAAGCCGAGGCGCTCGGCACGCACCGCACTGGCGGCGAAGGCGGCGATGACCTCGGCGATGCCGGCCTCGTCCAGTTCCTGCGGTGCCGGATCGGCGGCGTGGAACGGCAGCGGCGACGGCGCCACGGTGGCCCAGCCACGCGCATCGTCGGCCGGCAGCTGGCCACCGCCGTCCCAAGGGCGGTTCACCGAGGCCTTGCGACCGGCATGGCCGAGCTGGATGCCCAGCGGCATCGGCGACCAGCGGCGAACGCTGGCCAGTACCTGTGCCAACGCGGCCTCGGTGCCGTCATCCCAAAGGCCCAGGTCGGCCCAGCTGATGCGGCCACGCGGCTCGACCGCGGTGGCTTCCAGGATCAGCAGGCCGGCGCCGGATTGCGCGAGGTTGCCCAGGTGCATGGCATGCCAGTCGCTGGCGCGGCCGTCTTCGGCGGAGTACTGGCACATCGGCGCGACGACGATGCGGTTGGACAGGGTCAGGGGGCCGAACGAGATCGGCGAAAACAGCTGGCTCAAGACAGTGATGGACGACGTAGGGGATGCGTATTGCACCGCCGCACGGCTCCGGGATCAACCATCTGGATGGATCGCTGTTTCGCGGCGGCGGGTGGCCTGTAGAGTCGACTGACAGTCGACTCTACCCAGCCGATGGTTCGATAACCGACGCCAGCGCCTCAGCACAATCGCGTTCATCCTTGAACTGCAGCAGGTCGTCTGCACGGGTGCGGCCACGGTTCAACGCCGCCACCGGCAGTCCTGCTTTGGCCGCCGCCTGCACGAAGCGGAAGCCGGAATAGACCATCAGCGACGAGCCCACCACCAGCACGGCGTCGGCCTGCTGCAGGTGCTCGTGCACCGCCTCCACCCGCTCGCGGGGCACGTTTTCGCCGAAAAACACTACGTCCGGCTTCAACACCCCGCCGCAGTGCGGGCACCCGGGTACCACGAAGCTGGAGAAATCGGTCTCCAGGTCGGCGTCGCCATCAGGCGCGACGCCGGCCTCCAGCGCATCCCAGCCGGGGTTGGCGTCCAGCAGGCGCTGCTGGAAGTCCTCGCGGCCACTGCGGCGCTCGCAGCCCATGCAGCGCACCAGGTCCAGGCGGCCATGCAGGTCGATCACGTTACGGCTGCCGGCGCGCTGGTGCAGGCCGTCCACGTTCTGGGTCAGGAGCACCTGCAGCTTGCCACGGCTTTCCAGTGCGGCCAGGGCCTGGTGGGTACCATTGGGCCGGGCCAGGCCGAAGCGCGGCCAGCCCAGCAGGCTGCGCGCCCAGTAGCGCTGGCGGGTAGCCGTCTCGCCCATGAAGGCCTGGTAGGTCACCGGTGGCGTGCGTTTCCACTGGCCGTCGCTATCGCGGTAATCGGGAATGCCCGAGGCGGTGCTGCAGCCGGCGCCGGTCAGCACGAACAGGCGCTGGGCGCGGTCGATGAAGTCGGTCAGTGGCAGGCTCATGGCTGCCAGATGGGGGCGCTGCGGCGCCCCTGCAAGCGCCGGTCGGTTGGCCGGGTCAGGCCGCCGGCAGCGGCGGCACCGCGATCGGGTGGCCTTCCTCGTCCAGCGCGATCATCACGAAGTGGCCGCGGGTGCACAGCTTGCGCTCGCCGCTGTGCAGGTCTTCGGCGACCAGTTCCACCTCCACCTTCATCGAGCTGCGGCCGACTTCGACGATGCGGCCGATGGTTTCCACCATCTGGCCGATGCGGATCGGCAGTTTGAAGTCGACCTGGTCGCTGCGCGCGGTCACCACGGTACGGCGCGAGTAGCGGGCGGCGGCCAGGAACGCGGCCTTGTCCATCCACGCCAGTGCCTGGCCACCGAACAGGGTGCCGAGGTGATTGGTGTGGTTGGGGAAGACGATTTCGGCCATGCGCACTTCGATGGGCGGCACGGTCTCGGGGATCGGGGTCATGGGGGAGCTTCGGTGTGGGGTGCTGCGGATTCTAAGCGACCGGCGTGACGGCCATCGGAATGCACGTGCAACGGTCACCCGGCAGCGGTGCCTGCGCAGGCCGCGCCTGCAGCAGGCGTTACACTGCTTCACGCCCACTGCCAGGACCTCCCATGCCCGCCACTTCCGACCTGCTGGCCTTTGCGCTGGTTTCGCTGGCCATGGTGCTCACGCCCGGGCCGAACATGATCTACGTCATCTCGCGCTCAATCTGCCAGGGGCCGATGGCGGGACTGATCTCGCTGGGCGGGGTGGCGCTGGGCTTCGTGTTCTACATGCTGTGCGCGGCACTGGGCATCACCGCCCTGCTGATGACCGTGCCGTTCGCCTACGACGCGCTGCGCATCGGTGGCGCGCTGTACCTGCTGTACCTGGCCTGGCAGGCGCTCAAGCCCGGTGGCCGTTCGCCGTTCGCGGTGCGCGAACTGCCGCAGGACAGCCCGCGCAAGCTGTTCACGATGGGATTCCTGACCAATCTGCTGAACCCGAAAGTGGCGGTGATGTACCTGTCGCTGCTGCCGCAGTTCCTGCACCCGGACAGCGAAGGCAGCGTGCTGATGCAGTCGATCGTGCTGGGCTCCACCCAGATCCTGGTCAGCGTCAGCGTGAACGGCATGATCGCGCTGACCGCCGGCAGCATCGCCGGCTTCCTGGCCGCACGCCCCACCTGGCAGATGGTGCAGCGCTGGCTGATGGGCACGGTGTTGGCCGGACTGGCGGTGCGCATGGCGGTGGAAGGGCGGCGCTGATCGCGGCGTGCCCTCCAGGCGATACGCCCGGCCCCGTAATCAGAACAGTTCAGCGTGGTAGAAGCTCGGTTGTGCCGACCAGGCCTTGATATCGCCACATTGCGGCACGCTGGTGTAGTACAGGCGGATGGGTATGGCGGAGACCTTCGCACTCATCAGCATGGCGTAGGTTGCCTTGCAGACCTCGGGCGGCATGCTGAAGTCGCCTTTGCTGACGATGTTGCAGACCGCGTGGATGGGCGAGACGGTGGTCGCCACGAACACCTTGCCGCTGGCATCGATGGAAACGTTGGTCACCTTGGAATCGCAGTTCGTGCCATGGGCGAGGGGCGGACAGGCGACCAGGACGGCGAACAATCCTCCCGTCCACCCACGAAACACGGTCCTGCGGGTTGCTGTTCCAGGCACTGCAGTCTCCATTGCGACCTCCAGGGTCCATTCAGTTGCGCCACCATGGCAGGACCACGCGCACGGGAACCCGGCGCTGGGATTGTCCACGCGTCATTCCTGCAGTGGCATCCCCTCTTCCTCCCCAGGCCCGGCATGGATGCGAAGCACCGCCACCACTGGCGTCCAGCGAGAATAGCTCATCCTTCTGATGCGCAACGAAAAACCCCGGCATTGGCCGGGGTTCTTCGTTGCGACAGGCCGGGCCGGTTCGATCAGAAGTTCATGTCGAAGGCGACTTCGCCCTGCACGCCGACCTGGTAGGCCGAGACGCGGCGTTCGAAGAAGTTGGTCAGCTCCTGCACGTCCTGCAGTTCCATGAACGGCAGCGGGTTGCGCACGTTGTACTTCTTTTCCATGCCCAGCTTGGCGAAGTGCTGGTCGGCACAGTGCTGCAGGTACTGGCGCATGTCGCGGGTGGAGATGCCGGCCACGCCGCCGGACAGCACGTCCTCGGCGAACTGCACTTCGCATTCGATGGCTTCGGCCAGCATGTCGTAGACCTGCTGCTTCATCTCTTCGTCGAACAGGTCCGGTTCTTCCTCACGCACCACGCGCACCGACTCGAACGCGAACTCCATATGTGCGCTCTCGTCGCGGAACACCCAGTTGGTGCCCGAGGCCAGGCCCGGCAGCAGGCCGCGCGAACGGAAGTAGTACACGTAGGCGAAGGCCGCGAAGAAGAACAGGCCTTCGATGCAGGCGGCGAAGCAGATCTGGTTGAGCAGGAACTGGCGGCGCTGTTCGCGGGTCTCGATGCGGGTCAGGTTCTGGATCGAGTCGATCCACTTGAAGCAGAAATCGGCCTTCTTCTTGATCGAGTCGATGTTCTCCACCGCCGAGAACGCCTTGGCGCGCTCTTCCGGATCCGGCAGGTAGTTGTCGAGCAGGGTCAGGTAGAACTGCACGTGCAGCGCTTCTTCATACAGCTGGCGCGACAGGTACATGCGCGCTTCCGGCGCATTGAGATGCTGGTACAGGTTCAGCACCAGGTTGTTGGAGACGATCGAGTCGCCGGTGGCGAAGAACGCGACCAGGCGGTGGATCAGGTGGCGCTCGCCCGGCGACATCTTGCTGTGCAGGTCGGTGATGTCGATCTGGAAGTTGATCTCTTCCACCGTCCAGGTGTTCTTGATCGCGTTCCGGTACATGTCATAGAACTGCGGGTAGCGCATCGGGCGCAGGGTCAGTTCAAAACCGGGATCGAGCAGCATCTGCTTGGGCTTGTCGGCCATGGGTGTTTCCTTGAATTCCTGGGTGAGCCGCCGGGCGTGGCCCGGCGCTACCGTGGGTGTTTTTCCGCAGCCGAGCATCGCTCGGCTCTACAGGTGCGAGGTGTTCGAGTGCCGACCAACGGTCGGCACCCACCGCGCGGTGTGTTACTGGCAGGCCTCGCAGGCTTCCGGGTTTTCCAGCGAGCAGGCGATGGCTTCGTCCGGGCTGAATACCTTGGCCGGGGCCGCAGCGCTCACCGTGGTCTTGGCGATCTTGGTGGCCGGGCGCGAACGCAGGTAGTAGGTGGTCTTGATGCCCTGCTTCCAGGCGTACATGTACATGGAGGACATCGCGCCGATGTTCGGGCTTTCCATGAACAGGTTGAGCGAGGCCGACTGGTCGATGAAGGCGCCACGCTCGGCGGCCATGTCGATCAGCGAACGCATCGGCAGTTCCCACGCGGTGCGGTAGACCTCGCGCAGCGTTTCCGGAATCTGCGCCACGCCGGCGATGGAACCTTCGGCCAGCTTGATGGCATCGCGCATTTCCGGCGTCCACAGGCCCAGCTTCTTCAGCTCATTCACCAGGTAACGGTTGACCTGCAGGAAGTCACCGGACAGGGTTTCGCGCTTGAACAGGTTGGATACCTGCGGCTCGACGCACTCGTAGCAGCCGGCGATCGAGGCGATGGTCGCGGTCGGCGCAATCGCGATCATCAGCGAATTGCGCAGGCCGTGTTCCTTGATGCGGGCGCGCAGGGCGTCCCAGCGTGCGGTGTCTTCCGGCACCACGTTCCAGGCGTCGAACTGCAGTTCGCCACTGGCGGCGCGGGTGTCGTTGAACGACGGGTGCTTGCCACGTTCCTGGGCCAGCTCGCAGGAGGTTTCCAGCGCGTGGAAGTAGATCGCTTCGGCAATCTTCTTCGACAGGGCGCGGGCTTCGGCGCTGTCGAACGGCAGGCGCTTGCGGAAGAACACGTCCTGCAGGCCCATGCAGCCCAGGCCGACCGGACGCCAGCGCAGGTTCGCGCGGCGGGCGGTTTCGATCGGGTAGAAGTTCAGGTCGATGACGCGGTCGAGCTGGCGCACGGCCAGGCGCACGGTCTCGGCCAGCTTCTCGAAATCGAACTCGTTGTGCTCGTCGAAGTGGTTGCCCAGGTTGATCGAACCCAGGTTGCACACCGCGGTTTCATCGTTGGAGGTGACTTCCAGGATTTCCGTGCACAGGTTGGACAGGTGGATCACGTTGCCCGGACGCAGGGTCTGGTTGCTGGCGCGGTTGCACTTGTCCTTGAAGGTCATCCAGCCGTTGCCGGTCTCGGCCAGCGTACGCATCATGCGGGCGTACAGCTTGCGGGCAGAGATGGTGCGGTTGGCCTTGCCCTGGGCTTCGGCCTGCAGGTAGGCGGCCTCGAAGGCTTCGCCGAACAGGTCGGTGAACTCCGGCACGACGCGCGGATCGAACAGCGACCATTCCTGGTCGGCTTCGACGCGCTTCATGAACAGGTCCGGCACCCAGTTGGCCAGGTTCAGGTTGTGCGCGCGGCGGGCTTCGTCACCGGTGTTGTCACGCAGCTCGAGGAAGTCCTCGATGTCGGCGTGCCAGGTTTCCAGGTACACGCAGGCCGCGCCCTTGCGCTTGCCACCCTGGTTCACTGCGGCCACGGACGAATCCATGGTCTTCAGCCACGGCACGATGCCGTTGGAGTGGCCGTTGGTCGACTTGATGAGCGAACCACGCGAACGCACGCGGGTGTAGCTGACGCCGATGCCGCCGGAGAACTTCGACAGCTGGGCGATGTCGCCGTACTTGGAGTAGATCGACTCCAGCGAGTCCTGCGGCGAGTCCAGCAGGAAGCACGAGGACAGCTGCTCGTGGGTGGTGCCGGAATTGAACAGGGTCGGGCTGGACGGCAGGTAGTCCAGGTTGCCCATGCGCTTGTACAGCGCCAGGGTCTCGGACACGTCCTCGCTCAGCGCGCTGGCGATGCGCAGGAAGAACTGTTGCGGGGTCTCGATCACCTTGCGGGTGTGCGGGTGGCGCAGCAGGTAACGGTCGTACAGGGTACGCAGGCCGAAGTAATCGAAGTTCAGGTCCAGCGAGATGTCGATGGCGTCGTTGAGCTTGCGCGCGTTGGTCTGCACGAAGTTCAGCAGGCGGTCGTTGATCAGGCCGACTTCATGGCCACGGCTGACCGACTGCGAGAAGGCGTAGATTTCCTGGCCCGAGACTTCCTTGGCGATGTAGTTGGCCAGCAGGCGCGCAGCCAGGCGGCCGTACTCGGGCTCTTCACCGATCAGCAGGGCGGCGGTGCGGATGGACAGTTCGTCCAGCTCGCGGGTGGTGGCGCCGTTGTACAGGCCGGAAATGGTGCGGGTGGCCACGCGCATCGGATCGACGGCGTGCAGGCCTTCGGAGGAACGCTGCACCGCGCGCACGATCTTGTTCAGGTCCACCAGTTCGGTCGTGCCATTGCGCTTGGTCACACTCATCGCGTTGGCCGTCGGCGGCGACGTCAACAGGAATTCGCTTTCCTTCTCGATGGTGGCGCTGGATTCGGTGGTCACGGCGTGTGTCCTCTTGGCGTGATTGGTGGGTGCTCGATGCATCGGGTGACGCAGCCCGGGACATGACAGCCCAGGATGGCAGGACGGCGTCGCAGCGGATGAGACCCTGCGCCTGCCACTGCCGTTGACGATCGCGGATGGGTACCCGGGCATCCCTGGAATTGGGGTTGCTGCGACCGACGGCCACAAGATAGTGGGGGTGATGGGGCCCGTCAACGCCAAATGTAGTGAAATTCGGCAATCCCTTGCGCCGCAAGGATCGTGCCGCCGGCGTCCGGATCAGACGCTTCACACCTGCCGGAACGGGCTGCGCAGTCAAGCCCGAAAGGCGTCATTGCGGTGGTACAACGCACCGCGAAAACGGAACAATGACAGCTTCACATGACAGTGATGAAACTGGCTAGGGACAACCCTGTGGATAGGTGGTGGGCAGCCGGTGGGAATCCGGTGGATGCCGGGACCGCCCGCCGGGCAGCGACCCGAGGCTGCATGTGTCGGCCAGGCCGGAGCGGCGGCCGCAGGGAAACGCCGTTGCGCCCTTCTCCCGATCATTGCCGGCCAGCGGCCGGCACTACCGGAATCCCAGGGGGTCGTGCCGGCCGCTGGCCGGCAACGCACGCCCGCAGGCCCCTCACGCCCGGTGCGGGGTGCCCAGGTACTCGGCGCTCTGCATCTCGATCAGGCGCGAGGCGGTACGCTCGAACGCGCCCTGCAGGCGCTGGCCGGTGTACAGCTCCACCGGCGAGGTGCTGGCGGTGCAGACCAGGTTGACGTGGCGGTCGTACAGCTCGTCGATCAGGTTGACGAAGCGGCGCGCGGCATCTTCGTTGAGGCGATCGAACGCCGGAATGCCGCCCAGCAGCACCGTGTTGAACTCGTGCGCGATCTCGATGTAATCCGAGGGGCCGCGCGGGCCCTCGCACAACGCGGCGAAATCGAACCAGGCGATGCTCTTGCCACGGCCGCGGACCGGGATCTTGCGGCCCTCGATCTCGATGTTGCCGGTCTTGGCCGGCTGGCCGCCGCTCAGCTCGTTCCAGCGCGTGGCCAGCCATTCATCGCTGTCGGCCGCCAGCGGTGCGCGGTATACCGGCGAGCGGGTCAGCGCGCGCATGCGGTAATCCTCGGTACCTTCGGCGTACAGCTCGACGCAGAAGCGCTGCAGCAGGCCGATGGCCGGCAGGAAACTCTCGCGCTGCAGGCCGTTGAGATACAGATTCTCGACCGCGGTATTGGAGGTGGTGACCAGGGTCACGCCCTCGGCGAACAGGCGCTCCAGCAGCCGCGCCAGCAGCATCGCATCGCCGATGTCGGTGACGAAGAACTCGTCCAGCACCAGCACGCGCAGGTTGCTGCGCCATTCCTGGGCGATCTTCGCCAGCGGGTCGCTCTGGCCCTGGTGCTCGCGCAGGCGCTCGTGGACGCTGCGCATGAAGCGATGGAAGTGGGTGCGGTACTTCTGCTTGATCGGCAGCCCGTCGTAGAACAGGTCGACCAGGAAGGTCTTGCCGCGGCCGACGCCGCCCCAGAAGTACAGGCCCTTGACCGGCTCGGGCTTCTTCCAGAACGAGGACAGGCGGTCCAGCCAACCGTCCTCGGCACTGTCCAGCAGGCCCAGGTGGATGCGGTCCAGCTCGGCCAGCGCCGCATGCTGGGCCGGGTCGTTCTGCCAGTCGCCACGGGCAACCCCTTCCGCGTACCGCTGCGACGGGGTCAGTTCCACGTCGCTCATGCCGCCGCGCCCAGCCAGTGCTTGACGCCGTGGGTCAGCGCGCCGCGCAGGTCGATCAGCTTGCGGTGGAAGAAGTGGCTGGTCTCGGGCATGCGCACCAGCTCATGCGGGAAATCCAGCGAGTCCAGCCACTGGTAGACAGCCTGCGGGTCGACGATCTCGTCCTGCTCGCCCTGGATCACCAGCCAGCGGGCCGGCGGTGCGATGCCATCGAAGTCCCAGCGGCCGGCCGGCGGCGCGATCGAGATCAGCGCTTCCGGCTGCAACTCGGCCGCGGCCTTCAGTGAAACGAACGCGCCAAAGCTGAAACCGGCCAGCCACAGGCGGTCGTCCGGACGCTGGCTGCGCACCCAGGCGGCGACGGCCTTCAGGTCGTGCTGCTCGCCCACGCCATGGTCGAACTCACCGGCCGAACCACCCACGCTGCGGAAGTTGAAGCGCACCGTGGCGATGCCCAGCTCGCGCAGGGTGGTGGCGGTCATGGTGACCACCTTGTTGTGCAGGGTGCCGCCTTCGGTGGACAGCGGATGGCAGATGATGGCCACGATCGGCTGCACCGGCACATCGGCCTTGGGCAGGTCGACGACCACTTCCAGCGGGCCGGCCGGGCCGTCCAGTTCGAGGCAGGCGGTTTCGCCGGGGGCGACGGGGAACGAGTGCTTGTGCATGGCACCATGATACCGTCCCCCGCCCCTGCCCTGTGCCCGTCCCATGCTCTACCTGTCTTTGGCCGTGATCTGCAGCGTGCTGGTTTCGGTGTTGTTGAAGGTGGCCGGACGCCGCCAGCTGGATGTTTCGCAGATGGTCACCTGGAACTATCTGGTGGCGGCAACGCTCACCGCCGTGGTGCTGCAGCCGCCGCTGGATTCGCTGCGCGCGCCGCACGCGCCGTGGCTGTCATTGCTGGCGCTGGCGGTGGTGCTGCCCTCGATTTTCCTGGTGCTGGGCCGCGCGGTGGCGGTGGCCGGCATCGTCCGCAGCGACGTGGCGCAGCGGCTGTCGCTGCTGCTGTCATTGGCGGCAGCCTTCCTGTTCTTCGGCCAGACTGCCACGCCGTGGAAGCTGGCCGGGCTCGGCCTGGGCCTGCTGGCGATGGTGGCCATCAGCCTGCGCCCGCGCGGACCGGCGGTGGCGTCCTCGCCCGGTGGCTGGGGCTGGCTGCTGGGCGTATGGGGCGGCTTCGCGGTGGTGGACGTGCTGCTCAAGCAGGTGGCGCTGTCCGGCACGCCGTCGATGGCGGCGGTGCTGGCCAGCTTCAGCGTGGCCTTCGTGCTGATGCTGGCGTTGCAGCTGTGGCGGCACGCCAGTGGCCGCAGCCGGTTGGCCTGGCGCAACCTCGGCGCAGGTGCGCTGCTGGGCCTGCTCAATGGCGGCAACATCCTCTTCTATGTGCACGCCCACCAGTCGATGCCGGACAACCCGGCCACCGTGTTCGCCGGCATGAACATCGGCGTGGTGGTGCTGGGCGCGCTGGTAGGTGTGTTCGCCTTCGGCGAGGCCACCACGAAGTGGAACCGCGCCGGCCTGGCGCTGGCGGTGCTGGCGATCGGGTTGATCGCCTGGGGGTGAGCGTTGGTTGCGGCGGGCCATTTCCGCGCCCGCGGTGGGATGTCACTTTTCTTTTCGCGCGAAAAGAAAAGTAACCAAAAGAAACGCGCCGCCAGCCGCGAGCCGGTGCTGTGCACCGGTTCCCTGCGCTTCTCGGTGAATCAGGGGACAGCGCCGAACTCGCTGCGCTCAAACATCGGCGCCTCTTCGCCCCTGATTCACCTGCGATGCTCGGCTCGCTTGAAGGCGGACTGATAGATCAAAAGCAACGGCAGCATCCGTGCCGATCAAGGTCCCTCCCAGAGCAGATCCCCGCCGAACCTTATCTGTCGAAACCCAACAACAGCGGGTCGTGGTCGGAGCTGCGCCACGGGCCCTGCACGTTGCGGCCCTGGTAGCCACTGGCGTCCTGTTCGTCGGCATTGCTGTGCCACTCGGCGGCACCGCGCAGGCGCTTGGCCATGCCCGGGCTCAGCAGCGCGTGGTCGAGGCGGCCGGTATAGCCGTTGTAGACGTAGCTGTAGGGATGCTCGATCTTGGCGACCTTGAACGCGTCCTGCCAGCCCAGGTCATGCAGGGTGCGGATCGGGTCTTCCATCGCGTAGGCATTGAAATCGCCGAGCAGCACCGCGTCCTTTGCACCGGTACCGGTCGGGTCGGTCTGCAGCCAGGCGTGCAGCTGCTGCGCCGAGGTCACGCGGGTGGCGTTCCAGCAGCCCTGGTTGTCGTTGTGGTCGGCGTCGGCACCGGCGGCGTCGCGGCAGCCCTTCGACTTGAAGTGGTTGGCCACCACCACGAACGGCGCGCCCTGCTTGCCCTGGAAGGCCTGCGCCAGCGGCACGCGGCTGTGCGCGACGAACGGGCCACCGGTCAGCGTGGCCGGCTTGCCCACCGGCTGCAGGCGCGCGCTGCGGTAGATGATGCCGACCCGGATCGGGTTGTCACCGGGGCCGTTGCCCGCGTCGACAAAGCGCCAGTCGCCCTGCGCGCCACGGTCGCGGTTGAGCGCATCGACCAGTTCGGCGATGGCCGACTGCGGGCCGTAGCCGTCGTTCTCCAGTTCCATCAGCGCGGCGACATCGGCGCCCAGCGCGTTGACCGTGGTGACCAGCTTGGCCACCTGCGCCTTGTGTTCCTCCAGCGTGCGTGCGCCGCGCAGGGTCGGGAAGCCACCGCCCTGGCCGTCGCCGTTGAAGAAGTTCTCCAGGTTGAAGGCCGCCACATGCAGGTTGCCCGGCACGGTCGGCACCGCCGGGCGCTTCAGCTCCGGCAGCTTCAGCGCGCCTTCGACCTGCAGGCGCGGATGGCCCTGCGCGTCCATGCGCACGATGCCCTGCACATCGCGCAGCTGCATGCCGGTGCGCAGCACCGGGTTGCCCGGCAGGTAAGCCACGCTGGCCGGGTCGCGGGCATCGCTGCCATCTTCCAGCACCAGGCGGCGGCGCTGGTTGTCGGCCATCACCTGCTCATAGCCGGCAGTGCCCGGCGTGGCCACTTCGGTCGGCTGCCAGAGGCGGCCATCGAAGGCCACGGTGAGCTGGCCGAAGCGCTCCAGGCCGTCGGTACCGGCCAGGGTCAGCGGTGCGGCGATGCGCACGCGCTGGCCATCCAGTGCACGCCAGTCGGCCGGCGCGGCGGTCAGCACCACGGTGGCGCTGCTGCGCGCAGCGGAGGGCGACGCGGCCGGTGCGGCCTGCGGCTGGGCCTGGGCAAAGGCACCGGCCGGCAGCAGCAGGGACAGGGCAAGGGCGAGGGAACGGCGGCGCATCAACGGGCGACTCCATGGAAGAGGCGCACAGACTAACCTTGAAATGCGAAACCCCAGCGACGCGCGCGGTTTTGGCCTTGGCCGGCAAAGCCGCCGGCGGCAGACGGAGAACGACCGCGGCGATTGGGGCGACCGGCGGGTAGAGTCGACTGTTAGTCGACTAACGCGCGCTGCGCGGGCTTTTTCGGTGGCGTTGGGAAGAGCAGTCGACCAACAGTCGACTCTACCCCCGTTCCGCGGTTCCGCCATCCCGTTCGGCCGTTCCATGTTCCGCGGTTCCGCCATCCCGTTCGGCGGTTCCATGTTTCGACGTTTCCGCCGTTTCGCGGTTTGGCCGTTCCGGCGCCTACTTCAGGTTGCCCAGCATCCAGTCCACGGTGGCGTGGATCTGTTCCTCGGTCAGCGCCGGGTTGCCACCCTTGGGCGGCATGATGCCGCCATCCGGGCCGGTGTAGCCCTCGATGGCGTGCTTGTAGAGGCTGTCCTTGCCCTGCGCGATGCGCTTGTCCCAGTGCGAATGGTCCAGCGTCGGCGCCATGCCCACGCCGGTGGTGTGGCAAGCGGTGCACAGGTTGTCGAAGATGACCTTGCCGTCCTTGGTGCCGCCGTAGGCCACCTGCGAGGCGGCCTTGGCCAGCGCCGCGGCCTTGGCCGCAGCCTGCGCGGCGGCGCCGGTGCTGCCGGCATAGACCGCGCCGGTGGGCGAGATGCGCTGTTCGGTGCGCTTGGCCGCAGTCGGCGACACCTCGGGCGGAATCCGGGTGTGGATGTAGGCGGCTAGGAGGATGAGGCCGAGGGTGATGGTCGCCAGCAGCGCGATCACCATGGAGAAGCGTTTCAGGAACTCCAGATCGTAATTCCGCACTCTTCGTTACCCCTGGCTGATAGTCGTTGGACCACGGCTGAGCGACTGCGTGATGGACCGAGTATAGAACGCGCTTTGCGTGCGACAACAGGCGTCACTGCTGGTGCGGCGCAACATGCCGGGGGCTGGGGTCAGATCCCTTTTGCGGCGCAGAAGGGATCTGACCCCAGCAACAGAAGCCGGCCAGCGGCCGGCTCTACCACGTTACCGGGCGCCGATCGCGCGCAGGCAGAAGCTGCAGATCGCATCCACCAGCGCGTCTTCGTCGCGGTGCGCTTCGCGGCTGGGTGCGGTCGGGCCGACCATCGCCTCGGTGAAGGCGCCGACCAGGCAGGCGGCGGCCACATGCGCGTCCTGCGCCGGCAGCTCACCGGCGGCCACGCCCTCCTCCACCAGCCGCAGGAACACGTCGCCGAAGGCGCGACGACCACGCATGCGCTCAGCCTCCACGTCCGGATCGACCGGTTCGACGATGAAGGCATGCGCCAACCCCGGCCCGGCCAGGGCGCGGCGAACGAAGGCGGTGATCGCCAACCGCAGGCGCTCGCTGGCCACCTCCGGACCACTGGCGATGCGCTCCATGATCGCGACCTCGTGGGCCACCGCGGCGTTGAGCACCTCCACGAACAGCTCGGCCTTGGACGGGAAATGGCGATAGATCAGGCCGGTGGATACCCCCGCCTGGGTCGCCACGGCGGTCACCGGGGCGTTGCGCCAGCCGCCGGTGGCGACCAGCTCACGGGTGGCCAGCAGGATCCGTTCACGGGCCCCGGCCAGGCGTTCTTCCATCAGTGCAGAGCGTTTGTAGGCCATGTTTTGATTCTGGTTTCAATTTTTGAATTTGTATTCACTTCTTATCCGAACCCCGCTACGCTGGGTCCAATCGCCCGTGCGGGCCGCGGTCCTGCAGACCGCCGCCCGCTCCCCCGCCGGGTGCGTCCATTTCCTGCCATCCCGTCGTGGAGCCACCACAATGCACGTGCCATCCCTGAACTTCGACCTTGGCGAAGACATCGACCTGCTGCGCCAGAGCGTGGCCCATTTTGCCGCCGCCGAGGTCGCACCGCTGGCCGCCGAGGCCGATGCCAGCAACCAGTTCCCGCTGGCCCTGTGGCCGAAGCTGGGCGAACAGGGCCTGCTCGGCCTCACCGTGGAAGAAGCATACGGCGGCACCGGCATGGGCTACCTGGCCCACGTGGTGGCGATGGAAGAAATCTCGCGTGCCTCCGGCGGCATCGGCCTGTCCTATGGCGCGCACTCCAACCTGTGCGTGAACCAGCTGCGCAAGAACGGCAACGAAGAACAGAAGCAACGCTTCCTGCCCGGCCTGTGCGACGGCAGCCTGGTCGGCGCGCTGGCGATGAGCGAGCCGGGTGCCGGTTCGGACGTGGTGTCGATGAAGCTGCGCGCCGACAAGCGCGGCGACCGCTACGTGCTCAACGGCAACAAGATGTGGATCACCAACGGCCCGGATGCCGACGTGCTGGTGGTCTATGCCAAGACCGACATGGACGCCGGCGCCAAGGGCATCACCGCGTTCCTGGTCGAGAAGGGCATGAAGGGCTTTTCCACCGCGCAGAAGCTGGACAAGCTGGGCATGCGCTCCTCGCCCACCTGCGAGCTGGTGTTCCAGGACTGCGAAGTGCCGGAAGAAAACGTGCTGGGCCAGGTTGGCGGTGGCGTGCGCGTGCTGATGTCCGGCCTGGACTACGAGCGCGTGGTGCTGTCCGGCGGCCCGCTGGGGCTGATGGCCGCAGCGATGGACGTGGTGATGCCGTACGTGCACGAGCGCCACCAGTTCGGTGAGGCGATCGGCAGCTTCCAGCTGATCCAGGCCAAGATCGCCGACATGTACGTCGGCCTGGGCGCCTGCCGCGCCTACGTCTATGCCGTGGCGCGCGCCTGCGACCAGGGCCGCACCACCCGCCAGGACGCCGCCGGTGCCATCCTGTACGCCGCCGAGAAGGCGACCTGGCTGACCGGCCAGGCGATCCAGATCCTGGGCGGCAACGGCTACATCAACGAATACCCGACCGGCCGCTTGTGGCGCGACGCCAAGCTGTATGAAATCGGCGCCGGCACCTCGGAGATCCGCCGCATGCTGATCGGCCGCGAACTGTTCCAGCGCACCCTGTAAGGCCACCGCGATGACCGTCCTGAACAGCCAGCTGCAACCGGGCAGCGATACCTTTGAAGCCAACCGCGCGGCCATGCAGGCCGTGGTTGACGATCTGCACGCCACCCTGGCGCGCACCGCGCTGGGTGGCAGCGAGGCCGCGCGCGCCAAGCACACCGCACGCGGCAAGCTGCTGGTGCGTGACCGCATCGACGCCCTGCTCGACCCCGGCAGCGCCCTCCTCGAAATCGCGCCGCTGGCCGCGCATGGCATGTACGAAGACGCCGTGCCAGCCGCCGGCGTGGTGGCCGGCATCGGCCGGGTGAGCGGCGTGGAGTGCGTGATCGTGGCCAACGATGCCACGGTCAAGGGCGGCACCTACTACCCCATGACGGTGAAGAAGCACCTGCGCGCGCAGGAGATTGCCGAACAGAACCACCTGCCGTGCATCTACCTGGTCGATTCCGGCGGTGCGTTCCTGCCGCTGCAGGACGAAGTCTTCCCCGACCGCGACCATTTCGGCCGCATCTTCTACAACCAGGCCAACCTGTCGGCGCAGGGCATTCCGCAGATCGCCTGCGTGATGGGCAGCTGCACCGCTGGTGGCGCCTACGTGCCGGCCATGAGCGACGAGACGGTGATCGTGCGCGAGCAGGGCACGATCTTCCTCGGCGGCCCGCCGCTGGTGAAGGCGGCCACCGGTGAGGTAGTGACCGCCGAGGAACTGGGCGGCGCCGACGTGCACACGCGCATATCCGGCGTGGCCGACCACATGGCTGACAACGATCTGCAGGCACTGGCACGGGTGCGTGCGATCATCGCGCAGCTGAACTGGCGCAAGCCGGAACCGGCGATGGCGGTGCAGGCCAGCGAAGAACCGCTGCTGCCGGCACACGAACTGTACGGTGTGATCCCGGCCGATACGCGCAAGCCCTACGACGTGCGCGAAGTGATCGCGCGCCTGGTCGATGGCTCGCGCTTCGACGAGTTCAAGCCGCGCTATGGCGCAACGCTGGTCACCGGTTTCGCCCATCTGAATGGCTACCCGATCGGCATCATCGCCAACAACGGCATCCTGTTCTCCGAGTCGGCGCTGAAGGGCGCGCACTTCATCGAGCTGTGCACCCAGCGCAACATCCCGCTGGTGTTCCTGCAGAACATCACCGGCTTCATGGTCGGCCGCAAGTACGAACAGGGCGGCATCGCCAAGGACGGCGCCAAGCTGGTGATGGCGGTGGCCTGCGCCAAGGTTCCCAAGTTCACCGTGGTGATCGGCGGTTCGTTCGGCGCCGGCAACTACGGCATGTGCGGCCGCGCGTACTCGCCGAACTTCCTGTGGATGTGGCCGAACGCTCGCATCGGCGTGATGGGCGGCGAGCAGGCCGCCAGCGTGCTGGCCACGGTCAAGCGCGATGGCATCGAAGCCAAGGGCGGCCAGTGGCCGGCTGCGGAGGAAGACGCGTTCAAGGCGCCGATCCGCGACCAGTTCGAGCAGCAGGGCCACCCGTACTACGCCAGCGCGCGCCTGTGGGACGACGGCGTGATCGATCCGGCCGACACCCGCCGGGTGCTGGCCCTGGCGCTGTCGGCCAGCCTCAACGCCGCCCCGCAGCAGACGCGCTTCGGCGTGTTCCGCATGTAATCCATGCCATGACCGAGCACGCTCCCATGAAGCCCGTTGCCATGTTCACCAAAGTCCTGATCGCCAACCGTGGCGAAATCGCCTGTCGCGTCATCGCCACCTGCCGCCGCCTCGGCATCGCCACCGTGGCGGTGTATTCCGATGCCGACCGCAACGCGCGCCACGTGCGCCTGGCCGACGAAGCCATCCGCATTGGTCCGGCCGCCGCGCGTGAGAGCTACCTGCGCGGCGATGCGCTGCTCGACGCGGCACGCGCGACCGGCGCGCAGGCCATCCACCCCGGCTACGGCTTCCTGTCCGAGAATGCCGACTTCGCCGATGCCTGCGCCGCCGCCGGCATCACCTTCATCGGGCCGCCGGCCAGCGCCATCCGCGCGATGGGCGACAAGAGCGCGGCCAAGGCGCTGATGGCCAAGGCCGGCGTACCGCTGACCCCGGGCTACCACGGCGACCAGCAGGCACCGGACTTCCTGCGCACGCAGGCCGACGCCATCGGCTACCCGGTACTGATCAAGGCCAGCGCCGGTGGCGGTGGCAAGGGCATGCGCAAGGTCGAGCGCAGCGAGGACTTCGTCGATGCGCTGGCCAGCTGCCAGCGCGAGGCGGCCTCGGCGTTCGGCAACGACCACGTGCTGGTCGAGAAGTATGTCGAGCGCCCGCGCCATATCGAGATCCAGGTATTCGGCGACAGCCACGGTGACGCGGTGTACCTGTTCGAGCGCGACTGCTCGGTGCAGCGCCGCCACCAGAAGGTGCTGGAAGAAGCGCCGGCCCCGGGCATGAGCGCGGAACGTCGTGCTGCGATGGGCAAGGCGGCGGTCGATGCCGCGCGCGCGGTGGGCTATGAAGGTGCGGGCACGGTGGAGTTCATCGCCGGCCCGGACGGCGATTTCTACTTCATGGAAATGAACACCCGCCTGCAGGTCGAGCACCCGGTCACCGAGTACATCACCGGTACCGACCTGGTGGAATGGCAGCTGCGCGTGGCCTCGGGCCAGCCGCTGCCGCTGCGCCAGGAGCAGCTGGCCATCCACGGCCACGCGATCGAAGCGCGCCTGTATGCCGAAGATGCCGACCGTGGCTTCCTGCCCTCCACCGGCACCCTGCGCCGCCTGCGCCTGCCAATCCCGTCGGCCCATGTGCGCGTGGATACCGGCGTGGAGGAAGGCGACAGCATCACCCCGTACTACGACCCGATGATTGCCAAGCTGATCGTCTGGGACGTGGACCGCGATGCCGCGCTGCGCCGCATGAGCCAGGCGCTGGCCGACTGCCAGGTGGTAGGCGTGACCACCAATACCGGCTTCCTGCGCCGGCTGGTGAATACCGGTTCGTTCGCGCAGGCCAGGCTGGATACCGCGCTGATCGAACGCGAACAGGCGGCATTGAGCGTAGTCGGCGACAGCAACGATGCACTGTGGCTGCTGGCAGCGGTGGCCGCCGTGGCCAGCACCGCAGCAGCCACCACCGATGCCCGTGACCCGCATTCGCCATGGCAGGCACAGGACGGCTGGCGCCTCGGCGCGTCTGCGCCACGCGTGCTGCCGCTGCAGCAGGGCGAGCGCCGGCACACACTGAAGGTCTGGACGCAGGCCGGTGGCTGGCGCGTGCAGCGCGATGACGCCGCGCCGGTTCAGGTGATCGGCACAGCCGATGCGCAGCATCTTACCGTGCAGCTGGGCGAACGCCGCTGGTCGCTGCAGCTGCTGCGCGACGGTGACCAGCTGTACCTGTTCGGCGCCGACGGCCAGCACCGCTTCACCCTGCATGATCCGGTGGGCGAATCGGACCACGCCGTGGCGGATGCCGGCAGCCTGCTGGCGCCGATGCCGGGCAGGATCGTCGCGACACTGGTCGCGGCCGGCACCGAGGTCAAGCGCGGCACGCCGCTGGTGGTGCTGGAAGCGATGAAGATGGAGCACACCCTGCAGGCACCGGCGGATGGGACGGTGAAGGGCTATCGCGCCAAGGCCGGCGACCAGGTGGGTGATGGCGCGGTACTGGTGGACTTCGAAGCGGCGTGATGCAGCAGAGGCCGCGCGGGGTCAGCCCGCGCGGTCTTCAAGGTTCCAGATCGTGCCTGCCGGGTCCAGTTCGCTGGTCGTCATCCGTGATGCACGCCATCCGAAACCGCAGACCGCGAGTACCCCCTCGTTGATCGTGTCCAGGCCCAGGGCACGTTCGATGGGCTTTTCGTTGATCGCTGCAGTAATGAATGCTCCCAGGCCGGCATCCGTGGCCGCCAGGTACAGCGTCTGGGATAGATGTCCCGCCTCCATCGCGACAACCCGATAGCTTTTCCCATGCTGGCGATACTTCCAGTACGTCCTGTTGAAACGCGGGGCCAGGACCACCAGCACGTGCGCATCCGCGAACCAGTGCTGCTGGCCGACCATGGACATCACGAAGTCGCGATCGATGGCCACGGGGCAATCAACCGGCATCAGTCCGTGGCCCTGCGCTCGATAGAGGTACATGCCCGCGGCAAGTCCATCGACATTGCGCACCAGCACGTAGGCTTCCACAGGATGCAGTCCGCCGCCCGAAGGGACGTTCTTCTTCAGGAACACCAGATCATCGCCTTCGCGCTGGCAGCTGCTGCTGCCGAATGCCCGCTGCAGCATCTGGCTCAGCAGGGGCAGCGGCAGTGATCGGGTGACATCGAAGTTCCGGCAGGTGACGCGCCGCGCCAGCAGTGCGTCGAAATCGTTGGACTGCTGAGGCGGCAGTGGTACCAACCCAGCGTCGGCAGCGGCAGCGTGCGGTGGCGGCGGTCCCAACGTCCTGCGCATCTGCGAGGCCGTTTCGATCTGTGATTCACGCATGTTGCGAACGGCGTCAACATCCTCCCAGCGTGAGAAGGCATGCATGACCGCAGCCAGGGGATGCCAATGCGTTGCACGCAGCCGCTCGTCACGAGCGGCAACATCGTCATCCTGCCCCCGGGTCAACACCAGGCCACTGGCGATCAGCAGGTCCATCGCGGGTGAACAGGCCTTCCCTGCCTCAAGCGTGGTCCATGCACTTGGGCTCAGGCTTCCCAGCAGTGCCTGTGCCGCAGCGTCCAGCACCACCGGTCCATCCAGGTGGGGGGCGAGTGCCTCCCAGGCAAGCGTGCGCACCAGCCCATCACCACCGCGCAGCAGGCCCTCAAACTCGAACCGGATCTGCTCGGTGGGCTGTACCACTACGATCGCGCAGCGCCTGACATCCATCGGATCAGCCCTTCCTTCATCGTGAATCCACGTTATCGAACCGCGACCCGATTCCTTTACATCTCCCGCTCTACCCTCTCAAGAACCGCTTGGCCAAGCCGACATCACCACTGCCCCTCGACACTCCATGGATGCAGGACACAATGCCCACGTTGACGCTCTCGCTGCCGGTCGCAAGGACGCTGGTTCAGCGCCTCGCCACCGATGACACCTTCCGCCAGCTCTTCGCCACCGACACGGCTGCCGCGATACTGCTGGCTGGACACGTTCCATCCAACCCGGCTGACCTTCAGCAGTTCGTCCAGGATTGCTGCAAGAACATCTGCCTGGCGGAGAAAGACGTCATCGCACAGGCCGAAGAGCAGATCATCGCCATGCTGACCAGTGGTACCGGCTACTCCGTGCCGATGCTTGAGGACGGTTACGGCTCGCCGCGCACGCTGCGCTGAGGCATCGAGGCCATGGTGTCGGCAGCCTCGATTGCCGGCGTCGCCATGAGCCTCCGCACATCCACTACGTTAAGCGCCTGCAGGCAGAAGCTGCATTGCGCTTCTGCATATGCAAATCCGGGGCGATCACGCAGCCAACGCGTCTGCTCCTGGGCAACATCCTTCAGGCCCGCCTCCAGCGCCAGGTCACGCACTGCCAGCCGCACCTGCAGGCGTGGCTGCTTCTTCAGCAGCGGTACGAGCAGGTCCAGCCCGGCCTGGGGCCGGCCCTCATGCTGCATCATCCGCCCGGCCAACAGGGTGACGTACTGGCGCAACACGCTGCTGTCAGGGAGATCCTGAAGCGCGTTCATCCGGGCCTGGACCGCCTTGGCCGGTGCGGCATCGCCCAGTCTCAGTGCCAGCAAGGCTGCTGCGTGTGCTGCAACCAGGCGATCCACTACCTCCACCGCGGGTTCGCCGCTCAGCTCTGCGAACGGCGCGGTCGCGGCCACGCGCGCCACCATCAGCGCCTTCGACCTTCTGCCGGCCATCATGTAGGCGACGGCCAGGGGCATGTCGAAGTTGTACCGATCCATGCCCTGGCGCTGTCCGGCAAGCATCCTTCCCTGTTCGGCGAGCTTGATGGCGCCCTCGACATCGCCTTGGTCAAGCGCAATCGTGGTAGCGAAATTGCCAGCATGGAAGTTGCCTGGATCGATCCGCCCAAGCAGCGCATTGGCCTTCTCGAACTCGGAACGCGCTGCCGCTACCGTCGCCTGGCGCATCAATGCACCTTCCCAACCATTGCCGGCGGCACGACTGAACGCGATGTCAGCCTCTGCGTAGCGCTCGCTGGCCAGCAAGGCGCGGCCGTACTGGTCCTGCGCGATCTCAGGCAGTTCGACCCTGCTTTGTGCAACACGCCTGGAAAGCGCCAGGGCCTCGGCAAGGCGGTTCTCGTGGAAAAGATTCAGACCGGCGTTGTAGCTTGCAGGCATGTAATCCGGATACAGCTCCGCCATGCGCGCCCAGCCATCGGTGGCGCGATCCGGATCACTGATCTGCAGCGCCCAGTTCTGCACGTACAGGCGCTCGCGTGGCGTAAGGTGCCCTGATCGACGGTCGGCCTCTGCCAGCAGACGCCGGGCATCGCGGTAATTCATCATGGCGAAGCGACAGCGGGCTTGGCCCAGCCATGCCAGGGCGAACTCAGGATCGACCTCGATCGCCTGCCCGAAGAACGCCATCGCGCCGTTGAAATCTCCTCGGCTGTAGCGCTTCTGGCCCAAGGCAAACGCACGCAACGCATCCATGCTGCCCGTGGTCACCTCCGGCAGGGATTGGCTGTCGCGCTGGATCAATGCGGGCTCTTCGCCCAGGCGATCGCGCAGCTGGCGCGAAACATCGTCCACCGCCGCCAGTACCGCACCCGCCTTCGCATCGGCGGATACCACGGCCAGGGTGCGCAGCGTCGACGGCTCGACCACCTCCACGCTGAAGCGGGTTCGGCCGCCGACATCGGTCGCCGATGGCACGAACACCAGGCGGGCGCCCGTGCGCACCGCCACAGCGGCGGCATCGCCACGTTCGCGGACACCGCGATCCGGCGGTTTCCGCATCATCTCAAGGGTACGGCTGACGCGGTCGTCACTGACGACGTTGACGTAGCGGGACTGCTCGAGACTGATCCGGAACGCCTGGTCCAGGGCGTCATCGAGCAGTCGATTGCCGGTGAGGTTATGCAGCCCGCCGAGCACCACCCAGTCGCGTTCGGCGAACGCGATGGCCGGCTGTGGCCGGGTCAGCAACCAGACACCAAGCACTGCGGCCAGCAGTACGGCGGCCTGCGCCGCCATCGCCAGCGGACGGCGCCACAACGGAAGATCACGCCGGGCCTTGGCCGTGTGCCGCAGCCGCCCCGGGGTGGGCATGCCCGCCGCCTGCACGCCGTAGACTTCGGCTGGCTGGCTCACGCCCTTGAAGCGCCATCGCCCGAACGATCGCCATTGCAGGCCTTCAGCCATCGCGCCCAGCGACCCACTGGAGCGACGCACGATGGATTCGGCCACCGCCGAAAGCAGGATCTGGCCCGGACGTGCCAACTGCATCAGGCGCGCCGCCGTCGGCTTGGCCAGGCCTTCGACTTCAATCGCCTTGGCCCCAGCCCGCACTGCCTCGGCGCTGTTCTCCCAGGTCAGCACATCGCCCACATGCAGACCGGCCCGCGCCTGCAGATGGATCTCGTGTCTCTGCCCCAGCGGCTGCAGCCCACGCTGGTAATCCAATGCGAAGCCAAGCGCGTCGATCGGGCGCTCGAACAGCATGAACAGCCCGTCGGAGCGATCGATCAGCTGGCCGTTCCAGCGCTGCTGCAGCGCCAGCACCAGGCGGTCGTGTTCCTGGAACAGTTCTGCGGCAGCGACATCGCCGATGCGTTCGACCAGCAGCAGCGAGTCACACAGGTCGGTGAACAGCAGGGCGCGCAGTTGCTGGTTGTGCGGCGCCGACGTTCCGTTGTCGCCATTCATCGCCTCTGTCTCCCGATCTAGGGTGAGTCCACTGCGTCTGCCCAACGCAGGCAGTTGCCACCATCACGCTTGGCCTGGTACAGCGCACGATCCGCGCTGGCGTACCACTCGCTCCAGCCCGCATCCGGGTCCAGCAGGCTGGCGCCGATGCTGACCAGGCTGACGTGCGGCGTGCCGTGGCTGCGCTCAAGCAGGCCGTGTACCGCGCTGAGGATGAACTCTGCCGCGTGCTGCACGATCTCGTGGTTGCCACGACGCAGGATCAGGCAGAACTCGTCACCGCCGAGCCGGCAGGCCAGGTCCTGCTCACCGGCCATCGAGCGCAGGATGTTGCCCATGCTCTGCAGCACGCGATCGCCGGCCTGGTGGCCATGGCGGTCATTGATCTGCTTGAAGCGGTCGCAGTCGATGAGCAGCAGCGCCTGCGGCAGCCCACTGCCATCGGCGCGGCATTCCTGCAGGTACAGGGTGAGGCCACGGCGGTTGTGCAGCCCGGTCAGTTCATCGGTACGCACCAGTTCACGGGTGTGGGTCAGCTGGTGGGTAGTGATGTACAGATTGTCCAGCGCGGTTTCCAGATCATGGTTGCGCCGGCGCAGCTGGCTGATCAGCGCCTGTTCGTTGGTCAGCACGCGCATGATCGTGCGGCGCAGGAAGTAGGCGACCAGGCCCGGATCGGATTCCACCAGACGATGGAAGTCGGCGGGCCCCAGCTCAAGCACCTCGCAGTCCACCAGGGCGCGCGCACTGGCGCTGCGCGGGTGGTCACCCACCAGCAGGCCCAGCTCACCGAAGAACTCCTGCTGCCCGAGGGTCTTGATCACCAGGTCCTCGCCGAAATCCAGTTCGATCTGGCCTTCCAGGATCACGTACATGCGCTCGCCACGGTGGCCACGCTGGAACAGCCACTGCCCGGCATGAAGCTTGCGTGGACGGGCAAATCTGGCGAACAATGCGACCTCGGCATCGGACA
The DNA here is from genome assembly GCF_059368615.1 of Stenotrophomonas sp. YJH_SMC_40. NCBI lineage: Bacteria > Pseudomonadati > Pseudomonadota > Gammaproteobacteria > Lysobacterales > Lysobacteraceae > Stenotrophomonas > Stenotrophomonas sp. YJH_SMC_40. The sequence continues at coordinate 127,830 of NZ_JCAFRX010000006.1, forward strand.
GCAGCGCATGCACGATCTCGGCCATCGCCACCCGGGCGATACCTGACGTCACATCACTGTTCTCGGCCGCACCCCTGCCGGTCATTCCCTGCACCCGCCGCCAGCGTCCCCTGGTGAGCCGCGGAGCATAGCACCGCTTTAAAATGTGCGCCCTATCTCATTTTGAGCCGTGTGGTCCGCTTTCCCGATGTGAAGGCGCACGGTGGCCGTTCTGCCCGCCACGGTCCAGGGAAAAGTCGTTCCGGATCAATCTGATGGCCACCTTCACAGGGTTTCGGCCAAGTTGCCGGACTGTGGGGTGCGCTGGATTGACGCTGCATGCGTTCATCGCGTTTCCATCGATACAACAACGCCGGCAAGTCCCCCGACCGGCCGGCGTTGCCTGGCCCTTCCCTGGCCACCCTGATCGGATTCGCGACCCCGGTAGAGCCGGCCGCTGGCCGGCTTCTCCGTAGTGCCCGAAGGCGCACGTGGGTGCCGGCCAGCGGCCGGCACTACCGCATCACGCGGCGCGTTCGCTGCGCCCGCCGTGGAACTGCTCTTCTTCGGTCGAGCCGGTCAACGCGGTGGTCGAGGACTGGCCCTGCTGGATCGCCTGAGTCACGGCATCGAAGTAGCCGGTGCCAACCTCGCGCTGGTGCTTGACCGCGGTGAAACCACGCTCGGCGGCTTCGAACTCGGCTTCCTGCAGTTCCACGAACGCGCTCATCTGGCGGCGTGCGTAGCCGTGGGCCAGATTGAACATGCCGTAGTTCAGCGCGTGGAAGCCGGCCAGGGTGATGAACTGGAACTTGTAGCCATAGCTGCCCAGCTCACGCTGGAACTTGGCGATGGTGGCGTCGTCCAGGTTCTTCTTCCAGTTGAAGCTGGGCGAGCAGTTGTAGGCCAGCAGCTTGCCCGGGAACTTCGCATGGATCGCCTCGGCGAACCTGCGTGCGAATTCCAGGTCCGGCTTGCCGGTCTCGCACCACACCAGGTCGGCGTAGGGCGCGTAGGCCAGGCCACGGCTGATCGCCTGGTCCAGGCCATTGCGGGTCTTGTAGAAGCCCTCGACGGTGCGCTCGCCGGTGGTGAACGGGCGGTCGTTGCCGTCGATGTCACTGGTCAGCAGATCCGCGGCCTCGGCATCGGTGCGCGCGACCAGCAGGGTCGGCACGCCCAGCACGTCGGCGGCCAGGCGTGCGGCGTTGAGCTTCTCGATGGCCTCGCGGGTCGGCACCAGCACCTTGCCGCCCATGTGGCCGCACTTCTTCACCGACGCCAGCTGGTCTTCGAAATGCACGCCGGCGGCGCCGGCCTCGATCATCGCCTTCATCAGTTCGAAGGCGTTGAGTACGCCGCCGAAACCGGCTTCTGCGTCGGCCACGATGGGCTGCAGGAAGTCGATGTCATCCTTGCCTTCGGCGTGGTGCAGCTGATCGGCACGCAGCAGCGTGTTGTTGATGCGCTTGACCACCGCCGGCACCGAATCGGCCGGGTACAGCGACTGGTCCGGGTACATCTGGCCGGCCAGGTTGGCGTCGGCCGCCACCTGCCAGCCGGACAGGTAGATCGCCTTCAGCCCGGCCTTGACCTGCTGCATGGCCTGGTTGCCGGTCAGCGCACCCAGCGCGTTGACGAACTCGCGCTCATGCAGCGATGCCCACAGCTTCTCCGCACCCAGGCGGGCCAGCGAATGCTCGATGTGGACGGTGCCGCGCAGGCGCACCACGTCGGCGGCGCTGTAGTTGCGCTGGATGCCTTCCCAACGCGGGTTGGTATCCCAGTCGTGCTGGATCTGTTCGGCAGTGGGCAGCTTGCTCATGTCTTTCTCCAGTTCGGTTCGTGCGTGCAACGGGGAGGGAAACGGCGGGTTTGCGGGCAGTCGGTCAGTCGATGCGCGCGTAGGCCGGCAGGGTCAGGAAATCGGTCAGTTCGTCGCTGCGGCTCAGTTCGCCGAGCAGGGCGATGGCCTCGCCGATGCGTGCGCCACCGGGCAGCGCGGCGGTATCGCCCAGCCGTGCCGGCAGCTGCGAGAGGGTGGAATCCAGCAGCGCGAGGTCGATCGCGGTGCCGTCGTCCAGCTGCTGGCCCGGCGTGTGCAGCCACTGCCACAGCTGGCTGCGACTGATCTCGGCGGTGGCCGCATCCTCCATCAGGTGGTGGATCGGCACGCAGCCGTTGCCATCCAGCCAAGCGGCCAGGTAGCGCACGCAGACTTCCACGTTGCCTTCGAAACCGGCGCGGGTGATGGTGCCCGGCGGCCGTGCGATCAGTTCGTCGCGGCCGACGCGCACGTCCTGGCGCAGCACGCTGTGCTGGTTCGCACCGGGCATGTGTTCGTCGAAGATCGCCATCGCCACCGGAATCAGCGCCGGGTGCGCAACCCAGGTGCCGTCATGGCCAGCGGTGACTTCGCGCAGCTTGTCGGCGCGCACGCGGGCCATCGCCTGTTCGTTGGCGGCGGCATCGTTGTTGATCGGAATCTGCGCGGCCATGCCGCCCATCGCATGCGCACCGCGGCGGTGGCAGGTCTGGATCAGCAGTTCCGAATAGGCCTTCAGGAACGGCTGGGTCATGGTCACCTGGCCGCGTTCGGGCAGCACGCGGTCGGCGTGGCGGCGGAAGGTCTTCAGGTACGAGAAGATGTAGTCCCAGCGCCCGCAGTTCAGGCCGACGATGCGGTCACGCAGCGCGTGCAGGATCTCGTCCATCTCGAACACCGCCGGCAGCGTTTCGATCAGCACCGTCACCTTGATCTGGCCATGCGGCAGGCCGAGCATGCCTTCGATGTGCGACAGCGCGGTCTCCCACAGCGCCGCCTCTTCCATGCTCTGCAGCTTGGGCAGGTAGAAGTACGGGCCGCGGTCCTTCGCCTGCAGGGTGCGGGCGTTGTGGAAGGCGAACACCGCCGCGTCGAACAGGCCACCGGCCAGCGGCTGGCCGTCGATGGCCACGTGCTTTTCGTCCAGGTGCCAGCCGCGCGGGCGCACGATCAGCACCGCCTGCTCGTCGTACGGGCGCAGGCTGTAGTGCTTGCCATTTGCAGCGGTGAATTGCAGGTCACCGCGCACCGCCGCCGCCAGCGACTGCTGGCCGGCCAGCAGGTTGCGCCAGGTCGGCGAGGTCGAATCCTCGAAGTCGGCCATGAACACCTTGGCGCCGGAGTTCAGCGCGTTGATGACCATCTTCGGGTCGGTCGGGCCGGTGATCTCGACGCGGCGGTCCTGCAGCGCGGCCGGCAGCGGGGCAACGCGCCAGTCGCCGTTGCGGATCGCGGTGGTGTCTTCACGGAAGTCCGGCAGGCCGCCCTGGTCGAAGAACGCCTGGCGCTCGCGGCGGGCCTGCAGCTGTGCCTGCCGGCCCGGCTCCACCGCGCGGTGCAGCGACACCAGCAGGGCCAGCAGCGGCGCCGGCAGCACGGTGTCCTGGCCGGCCACGCGGGTCGCCAGGGCGATGCCGGGGGTAGCCTTGCTGGCAGGGGTGGGAACAGCGGAAGCGACGGCGGACATGGGGCGACTCCAGCGGTGGGGGAACGACTCCACGGTGCCGCTGGGCCGGAGTATTTGGCAAAACAGTTTTTGCAATGCTTTACATAACTTGTGCTAATACTTGTGACGCCATGACCACGCGCCCCTCGCCAAGTCCTCGTTTTTCCTACAAATCCGACCGGTTGAAGCCGCTGCGCGCGTTCTGCCAGACCGTGCGCCTGGGCTCGGTCTCACGGGCGGCTGAGGCACTTTTCGTCAGCCAGCCGGCGATCAGCCTTCAGTTGCAGGCGCTGGAACGGGAGCTGGGGGTGCCGCTGTTCGAGCGCAGCGGGCGCCGCCTGGTGCCCAGCCGCGAGGGCCAGCTGCTGTATGAAATGGCGCAACCACTGGTGGAAAACCTGGACGGGCTGGAGGCGCGCTTCCGCGACAAGGTGCGCGGCCTGGATGCGGGCGAACTGAACATCGCCGCCAACAGTTCCACCATCCTCTACCTGCTGCCGAAGATCGTCGAACGCTTCCGCCTGCATCACCCGGACGTGCGTCTGACCCTGCACAACGCGATCAGCGCCGACGGCACCGACCTGCTGCGCGAGGATGCCGCCGACCTGGCGATCGGTTCGATGACCGATGTGCCGGCCGACCTGAGCTACGCCCCGGCCTACCGCTTCGAGCAGGTGCTGATCGCACCGCACGATCATCCGCTGGCCAGTGGCGGCGAGCTGGAGCTGGCCGACATCGCGCGCTATCCGCTGGTGCTGCCGCCGAAGCGGCAGATCACCTACCGGCTGGTGGACCAGGTGTTCCAGCGCCACCGCATCGCCTACACCGTGGCACTGGAGGTCGGCGGCTGGGAGGTGATCAAGCAGTACGTGGCGATGGGCATGGGCATTTCGATCGTGCCGGCGCTGTGCCTGAACGAGGCCGACCGCGAGCGGTTGGCGGCGCGATCGATGAAGCGCTGGTTCCCAGAACGCAGTTACGGGGTGATCGTGCGCCGGGGCAAGGCGCTGTCGGCGCAGGCGCGGGCGTTCATCGAGCTGATCCAGCCGGAGTTGTTCAGCCCACGCGATTACGACCAGAGCGGGCATTCGGAGCGGTGAGGGGTGTTCTGGTTTGCAGGGCTGCCGCCCTGCACCTGCAGAGGCCGAAGCAACGGCAACGTCAACGGCAACAGCGGGCATTCCGTGGGATGGCGGGGTGGGTCCGGTTGTGGGGGACGCCGTAAACCCGTCCATGAAGTGACCCCCGAGGCTTGGTCGCGGCATCCATGTCGCTCACACCCCCGCAACCGGACCCACCCCGCCTTCGACAGTTGGTTGCTGCTGTTGGTGCCAGCTGCTGTTGGTGGGTGCCGACCGTTGGTCGGCACGGGATCGGATCCCATCTCTGATTCATTTCCGGCTGACGATGAATAAACTGGCCGCATGTCCATCGAACTCCGCCACCTGCGTTACTTCCTCGCTGTCGCCGATACGCTGCACTTCGGCCAGGCGGCGGAGCGGCTGGGCATGTCGCAGCCGCCGCTCAGCCAGCAGATCCGCCAGCTGGAGGACCTGATCGGTGCGCGCCTGTTCGTGCGCAGCCATCGTCGTGTGCAGCTGACGCCTGCGGGCGAGCTGCTGCAGGAACGTGCACGCGCCATCGTGCAGCAGGTGGAAGCGGCGGTGGACGAGGTACAGCGCGCGCAGCGCGGTGAGCAGGGTGAACTGCACATCGGCCTGACCCGCGCCACGCCGCTGTCGCCGCAGATTCCGCGTTCGATCCTGCATTACCGCCAGCAGTATCCGCAGGTGCGGCTGCAGCTGAGCGAGATGAACACCCTGCAGCAGATCGACGCGCTGCTCGACGGGTCACTGGACGTGGGCATCATCCGCAAGCGTGCGCTGCCGCCGGAACTGGTGGCGCACAGCCTGTTCGTCGATCCGCTGGCGTTGATCGTGCATGCCGACCATCCTGCCCTGCGCAGACTGTCGAAGCAGGGCACGCTGTCGCTGCGCGACTTCGCGCAGGAGCCATTCGTGGCGTTCCGCCGCAGTGCCGGTGCCGGCATCCACGACCACATGATCGCGTTGTGCGCGGCTGCCGGATTCACGCCGCGCATCGTGCAGGAGGCGGGTGAAGCCTCGACGCTGATCAGCCTGGCCGCCGCAGGCCTGGGCGCCGCGATCCTGCCGTCTTCGTGCGATCACATCCGGGTGGAAGGATCGCGCTTCGTGGCGCTGGCCGATGCCGGTGCCCATTCGGAAGTGCAGCTGGCGTGGCATCGCGAACGGGTAACCCCGTTGATCCGCAATTTCGCCACGCTGCTGCGCGGGGCATTCGCCGGTAGAGCCGACTGTTAGTCGACTATCGCGCGCAGGGCGGGGTTTTCGCGATCTGATGGAAGAGCAGTCGACTAACAGTCGACTCTACCTCGGCAAACCCGCCACACCATGGTTGCCGGCCAGCGGCCGGCACTGCCGTGCGTCGGTTCACGCCGTGACCGGCTGCGGCGCGCGCTGCTGCAACGCCCAGACGATGCCGCCGCCGACCAGGGTCAGCACGGCCGCGAACGCGCATACGCCAAGCCAGTCCCAGGCCGCATAGGCCAGGCCACCCACACCGCCCAGCACGCTGGACCCCAGGTAGTAGGCGAACAGGTACAGCGCCGAGGCTTCCGCACGCATCGCACCGGCGCGGCTTCCAACCCAGCTGCTGGCCACGGAATGACCACCGAAGAAGCCGAACGTCACCAGTGCGATACCCAGCGCCATCGTGCTCAGCCACGGCATCGCCAGCAGCGCGATGCCGGCGCCGATCAGCGCGAACGAGATCGACAGGATGCGGCCGCGTCCGTAGCGCGTGGCCTGGTGGCCCATCCACGCCGAACTGAAGGTACCCACCAGATAGACGCTGAAGATCAGCCCGACCACGGTCTGGCTGAGATGGTAGGGCGGCGCCAGCAGGTGATAGCCCAGGTAGTTGTAGAGGGTGACGAACACGCCCATCAGCACGAACGAGGTGGCGAACAGCCACGGCAGGCCCGGGTCGGCGAACAGCATGCGCCAGCGCGACGGCAACTGGCGCAGGCCATCACGGCGGGGCTGGAAGTGACGCGACGGCGGCAGCTGCAGCCACAGCAGCACGGTGCTGGCCACGGCGATGATCGAGACCACGCCGATGCCCCAGCGCCAGCCCCAGTGATCGGCGATGATGCCGGCCAGCAGGCGCCCGCTCATGCCACCGATGGCGTTGCCGCCGATGTACAGGCCCATCGCCAGGCCCAGCGCACGGCTGTCCATTTCCTCGACCAGGTAGGTCATCGCCACCGCCGGTACGCCGCTCAGCGCCAGGCCAAGCAGGGTGCGCAGCACCAGCAGCGTGGTCCAGTCGTCCACCAGCGCGGTGCAAAGCGACAGCATGGCCGACGCCAACAGCGCAACGATCATCAACGGGCGACGGCCGACCGCGTCGGACAGCAGGCCGGCCAGCAGCATCGCCACCGCCAGCGTGCCAGTGGTCAACGACAGCGACATCGCGCTGCCGGCGGCGGACACGCCGAAGTGACGGCTGAACTCGGGCAGCAGCGGCTGCACGGTGTACAGCAGGCCGAAGGTGGAGAAGCCGGCCAGGAACAGCGCCAGCGCGGTGCGGCGGAAGGCCGGGGTGCCCTGCTGGATGCGGGTGTCGGTGCCGGTATCGAGAGTGGAGGGACGGCCTTCAACGGCCGCCGCAGTTTCGCCAGTCATGGAATCGAAGGGCCGGTGGGGACGGCCGAGCGTGGGAGGGAACGGGCCTCAGACTAGGCCCGTCCATCCAGTCGATCCATAACCTGATAAGTCAGGATTGATACTCAAGAAGTATCAATTAAGCTTACAGGCGCTGCCACTCGAAACCGTCGCCGCGGCGGTAGTACACCGCCACCGCACGGCCGTAGACCTTGTCGGCATCTACGAAGCCGAAGAAGCGGCCATCGAAGCTGTTGCCACGGTGGTCACCCAGCACCAGCACCTTGCCGTCCGGCACCACCAGGTCGGCGATGTCCGGGCCGCCCCCCATGTCCAGATCGAGGCTGGCACGGCGTTCACCGAAGGCTTCCACATCCTGCAGGTCCGCGGTCTGCAGCGGCTGGCCGTTGATGGTCAGGTGCCCTTCGTGCAGCTGCACATGGTCACCGGCCACTGCGGCAACGCGCTTGATCAGGCGGGTGCCGTCGGCTGGCGAATCGAATACCGCCACTTCGCCGCGCTGCGGCGTGCCGGTGGACATCAGCTCCCTGCTGGTGAATGGCAGGCGCAGGCCGTAGGCGCGCATGTCCACCACCACCCGGTCGCCGGGCTGCAGGGTCGGCTGCATCGAACCGCTGGGCACCACGTAGTGGTTGGCGAGGGTATCGCGGGCGGCGGCGAGCAGGCCGAGCATCACCAGCAACGGCAGCGCCTCCTTTTTCAGCCAGGCCAGCGCGCGATCAGAAAAGGGAGGGCGGGCAACGGCGTCCATGGCAGGCTCCGGGTGGGTGGTAGCTGCATCAGACCACACATGGGGGGAGAGGTTCCCGGTAGCGCCGGGTTACGCAGGTTTTACGCGCGGGACCGGCCGCGGGCATCGCACCTTTACGGCCAGCGCGCGCATCGTGTGCCCACCGCGCCACAGGGCGCATTCCGCAAGGTGTTGTATGACCCTCCTGGTGATCCGCCACGCATCTTCGTCCGCGCCGCGCCCGCAATTGCCGGCGCAGCTGAGCGGCCATCGCGTACTGTGCAGCGACTGCGCCAGCCTGTCCGAAGTGCGCCAGTGCCTGTGCCAGCCGCAGGCGCGTTCGGCCGACTGGGTGCTGCTGGATGTCGGCGTGGCCGACGAGGCGCAATGGCAGGCCGAGGGCGGTGCGCTGCAGGCGGCGCTGGAACGGCTGCCGGCGCAGTACATCGAGTTGCAGGCACCCAGCGAGCCCGGCCTGGAGTCGCGCCTGCGACTGCAGCATGGCCCCGCGGCGGTGGTCATCGACCAGCGCAGTCAGCAGGCCGGTTACCCGTTGTCGCTGGCCATCGTCGGCCGCCGCCTGGCGCAGGAGGGCTGAGCGATGTCGATCTTCATCATCCGTGGCCCGGAAGCCGCCGGTGCATTGATCCGCACGGCGATGCCACTGCCGGCGCCGGTATTGAAGTCGCTGGTGCACCGGGCGATCGACGCCGGCACCAGCGTGGCGATACGCGCCTGCGGCTCGGAACAGGAACTGCTGGACGCCCTGCGCGTGGCCGACCACAGCCGTGGCGAGGTGACGCTGCTGGACCCGGGTGCGTGTGCCAACAGCCTGCGTCTTCAGCGCCTGCTGCCCTACCTGCACAACGCCTACGTGGAAGTACATGACGACGGCGCGGTGGCCGAGCCGTGCCTGCCGGCCGGTGTCGGCCAGCGCCTGGGCATCGCCGCCGGGTACGGTGCGCAGAGCTATGTGCTGGCGCTGGACATCGCGCTGGATCACCTGGGATTGGCCGAACAGGCCAATCGCGTGCACGTGGGGACGTGATGGCCGGGCTGTGCCCGGCACCCGGTAGTGCCGGCCGCTGGCCGGCAACCTCTACAGCAACAGCAACAGCCAAAGCCGGTTTCCTGGGGGAAGGCGGGGTGGGTCCGGTTGCGGGGGACGCTGCAAGTACGTCCCTGTGAGCTTGGCCGCGGCATCCATGCCGCGGACACCCCCGCAACCGGCCCCCCCCGCCTTCGACAGATCTCCGCGAACTGTCGGAACAGCATGGCCTGCTTTTGGTGGGTGTCGACCTTGGTCGATACATGGATCCACGCCATGCGTGGATGAGCAGCAAACTGCGGAATCTATCGATGGTATCGATTCAACGAAAAACGGCGGGGTTTCCCCCGCCGTTATTTCTTTCGTACTCCAGGTCGCGCTTATTTCAGCCCGCGGAACTTCAGCAGCGGTTCCACCGACGGGTCCTTGCCGCGGAAATCGCGGTACAGGGTCGACAGCTCCACGCTGTTGCCGCGCGAGAGGATCTTGTCGCGGAATTCCTGGCCATTGGCGGCGGTCAGGCCACCGTGTTCGGTGAACCACTGATAGGCGTCATGGTCCAGCACTTCCGCCCAGAAGTAGGCGTAATAGCCGGCCGAGTAACCGCCACCCCAGATGTGGTCGAAGTAGGTGGTGCGGTAACGCGGCGGCACCTGCGGCAGGTCGACCTTGAACTTCTTCAGCGCGCTCGCTTCAAAGGCGCCGACGTCCTGCAGCGGCGCGTCGGCCTTCTGCGTGTGCCAGGCCAGGTCGAGCAGTGCGGCCGACAGGTACTCGGTGGTCGCATAGCCCTGGTTGAAGCTGCGTGCCTTGAGGATCTTGTCGACCAGCTCCTGCGGCATCGCCTCGCCGGTCTTGTAGTGCTTGGCGTAGTTGGCAAACACCTTCGGGTCCAGCGCCCAGTGCTCGTTGAACTGCGACGGGAACTCGACGAAGTCGCGCGAGGTGGCGGTGCCGGCAATCGACGGATACTTCACGTTCGAGAACATGCCATGCAGTGCATGGCCGAATTCATGGAACATGGTGGTGACGTCGTCGAAGCTGATCAGCGCAGGCTGGCCGGCGGCCGGCTTGGTGAAGTTGCAGACGTTGTAGACCACCGGCTTGGCGCCGGTCAGGCCGTCCTGCTCGACGAACACGTCCATCCAGGCGCCGCCGGACTTGCTGTCACGCTTGAAGTAGTCGGTGTAGAACAGGGCCAGCGAGGTGCCGTCCTTGTCGAACACTTCGTACACCTTCATGTCCGGGTTGTAGGTCGGAATGTCGGTACGCGGCTTGAAGGTGATGCCGTACAGCTGGGTGGCGGCGTAGAAGACGCCGTTCTGCAGCACGTTGTCCAGTTCGAAGTACGGCTTGATCTGCGACTCGTCCAGATCGTACTTGGCCTTGCGCACCTGCTCGGCGTAGAAATCCCAGTCCGAGGCGGCGACCTGGAAGCCGCCCTTCTGCGCGTCGATCACCTTCTGGATCTCGCCGGCTTCGGCGCGCGCCTTGGCGGTAGCGGCCGGCACGGTGTCGGTCAGCAGCTTCAGCGCGGCAGCCGGGGTCTTGGCCATCTGGTCGCCCAGCTGGTAGTCGGCGAAGGTGTCGAAGCCAAGCAGCTTGGCCTTCTGCGCACGCAGCTGGGCCAGGCGCTGCACGGTCTGCCGGGTGTCGTTGGCATCGCCACGCTCGGCGCGGGTTTCCGAAGCCTTCAGCACGGCGGCACGCTGGTCGCGGTCACTCAGCGAGCCGAGCACCGGCTGCTGGGTGGTGTTCTGCAACGGCAGCAGGAACTTGCCATCCAGCTTGCGCTCCTTCGCTGCGTTGGCGGCGTTGTTGATCGCATCCTCGTCCAGGCCGGCCAGCTTGGCCTTGTCGTCAACGACCACGGCGGCGGCCGCGGTGGCAGCCACCAGGCGAGTATGGAACTGGGTGGAGAGCGTGGTCTCTTCCACGTTGAGCTTGCGCAGCGATGCCTTGTCGGCGTCGGACAGCTGTGCACCGGCGCGCACCAGGCCATCGTAGTAGTGCTCGACCAGGCGCTTCTGCACCGGATCCAGTTCAAGGGTGTCGCGCTGGTCATAGATCGACTTCACGCGCGCGAACAGCTTCGGGTCGAGGTTGATCTCGTCCTGGTGCGCGGCCAGCTTCGGCGCCACTTCTTCCTGGATCTTCTGGCGTGCATCGTTGGTATCGGCCTGGACCAGGCCGAAGAAGATGCGCGACACGCGGGTCAGGGTCTCGCCGCTGCGCTCCATCGCCACGATGGTGTTGTCGAAGGTGGCCGGCTCGCTGCTGTCGGCGATCTTGCGAACGTCGGCCAGGTGCTGGCGCATGCCTTCTTCGAAGGCCGGCAGGTAGTCGCTGTCCTTGATCTTGTCGAACTGCGGCGCCTGGAACGGCAGCGTGCTGGCGCTCAGCAGCGGATTGGTGGAGGCTTCGGCCGGCTGCTGGGCCGGGGCTTTCTGGGCATCGGACACGGGGGTGGACTCCTTGCCGGAACAGGCCGCCAGCGCCAGGCTGATGGCGGCGGCCAGGACTACGGTACGCGACATGTAAAACGCTCCTTGGGCAGACGGTATGGAATACCAGCCCTCCACCCTACTCCTGTCGCGCTCGCCCGGCATGTGCCGGACGTGGCGTCTATGCGACGGCCTGCGGCCGGCTCAGACCGTGCCGCGGGTCTTGCCGATCCACGGCCGGTAGAACTCGCGGATGGCGGCCATGTCGGCAGCATCGTCGCCGGTCGGCTGGAACAGCGGGCCGATGCCGATGGTCTTTTCCGGGTAATGGAAATAGGCGGCCAGGATCGGCACGTCGGCCATCCGGGCGATCTTCAGGAAGCCGGCCTTCCACTCCTTCACCGCCTTTCGGGTGCCCTCGGGGGTGATGGCGAACCACATCTTCTCGTTGTTGCGCAGCAGGTCCACCGCCTGGCCCACCGTGCCCTGCGGCGAGCTGCGGTCCAGCGGGATCACGCCCAGCTTGTGCAGCAGCGGCCCCAGCGGCCACCAGAACAGCGAGGCCTTGCCCAGCACCTTCACCTTCATGCCCAGCGCGATCTTGGCCGCCATGCCCCACAGGCCGTCCCAGTTGGACGAATGCGGCGCGATGATGAACACCAGGCGCGGGATGTCAGGCAGGGTGCCGGTCACCTTCCAGCCGCCCATGCGCAGGGTGCAGCGCGCCAGCCAGCGCAGGAAGGCATTGGGTTTGACCTGTGGCATCTGCGGCGGCACGGCCGGCAGCAGCGGAGTCGGGTTGTTCAAGCAATCACTCCCAGTCACGTGATGAGCGCCCGCGCTTGATCTGCGCGCGCCCGCGTTTGGCGTCCAGACGACGCAGTTTCGACCCGAGGGTCGGCTTGGTGGCCTTGCGCGGTTTGGGCACGCTCAGCCCGGCCTGGATGAAGGCCGCCAGCCGCTCGCGCGCATCCTCGCGATTGCGATCCTGGGTACGGAAACGTTGCGCGTCGATGACCAGCACGCCTTCGCCGGTCATGCGCCGGTCACGCCGCGCCAGCAGGCGCGTGCGCAACGGTTCGGGCAACGAGGGCGAGTTGGCCACGTCGAAACGCAGTTCCACCGCAGTGGAGACCTTGTTGACGTTCTGGCCACCGGCACCGCTGGCACGCACGAACCGCTCGACGATCTCGCCGTCGGGGATTTCAAGCTGCGCGTTGATGGTGACCGGTCCACTGCCCATCCGCGCATTGTAGCGGCAGCCACGCGTCGGAGTGCGCATCGCGCGCCGTATGCCGCCGATCAGGTAACGAACACGCCGCCTTCGCCTTGGCTGCGGGTATGCTGGCCGTCCCATGTACCGCAGGAAGCTTCGCATGACCCGCTCCGCACCCGCCCTGCCCTCCCTGCTGCGCCGCGCCGCCCTGCTGCTGGCGCTGGCCGTGGCCAGTGTCCCCGCCCTGGCCGCGCCGCCGACCGATGGCGACATCAACCGTCTGCTGTCCGCGTCACGTGCGCAGAGCATGATCGACACCATGCTGCCGCAGATCGAGGCGATGCAGCAGCAGCAGTTCCAGCAGGTGGCCGCACAGCGCCAGCTCAATGCCCAGCAGCAGGAGCAGCTGAAGCGGATCCAGGCACGGACCAGCCAGACCCTGCGGCAGGCACTGTCCTGGCAGCAGCTGCGGCCGATGTACGTGGACCTGTACAAGAAGACTTTCAGCAAGGAAGACGTGCTGGCGATGGCCGAGTTCTACGAGAGCGCGTCCGGCCAGAGCCTGCTGGACAAGACCCCGGCCCTGATGCAGAACGTGATGGTGGCGATCCAGGCGCGCATGCAGCCGCTGTTCGCGGACCTGCAGAAGGACCTGGAAGCGATCGTCAACGAGCCGGAAAAGAAGTGAGGTCGTGCCGGCCGCTGGCCGGCAACCTCGTACGGTTGGGATCAGGCAGATGCCGGCCAGCGGCCGGCACTACCGTCTATAGGTCCACCTGCCAGCCGAACAGGTCCAGCGCCTTCTGGAACTCACGATCCAGCGGCGCACTGACATCCACGTTGCCGCCCTCAGGATGCGGGAAGCGCAGGCGCTCGGCGTGCAGCAGCATGCGGTGCACACCCTGCATGCGGAAGATGCGGTTGTGGCGGCCATCACCATGGCTGGTGTCGCCGATCATGTGATGCGACAGGTGCTTGAGGTGCCGGCGGATCTGCCGGAAGCGCCCGGTCTGTGGCTGGCAGCGCAGCAATGCGTAGCGTGAGCTGGTGAATTCGCCCACCGGCACCGACAACTCGCCGGTGGCCAGGCGCTGGAAGTCGGTGATGGCCGGCTTCTTCACCGGCTTGCCCGGCCCCCCATCGAGATCGTGGTCCACGCGCCAGGACAGCGCGGCCGGCCAGCCGCGGCAGACGGTCAGGTAGTCCTTCAGCACTTCGCCGCCCATCAGCGCCTTGCCCAACGCGCTGGCGGTGTCGCGGTCGAAGGCCAGCAGCAGGCAGCCACTGGTGGCGCGGTCCAGGCGATGCACGAGGAAAATCGGGCGGCCCAGCTGCTCGCGCAGGCGGTCGGCCAGGAAGTCGTCTTCGCCACGGGCCAGCTTGCTGTCGTGGACCATCAGCCCGGCAGGCTTGTTGACCACGGCCAGGCGCTCATCCAGATGCAGCAGCTGCAGGGGCGCGGTGTCGGTCTCGACCGCGGCGAGGGTGTCAGGTTCGGTGCTCACGGCGGAATTATCGGGGCTGGGTACTGAATGCGGTAGAGCCGGCCGCTGGCCGGCTGCCTGCGGATCGTCTGGCTGCTGGGCTTGCCGGCCAGCGGCCGGCACTACCAGATCAGGCGCGGCCGGCGCTACCGGATCAGGCGCGGGCAGCGCGGCGGTCAGGCGTTGCGTACGGCCAGCAGCTCGCCGTTGCCCACCGGCACCAGGCTGGTGCTGAAGTCCGGATCAGCGTCCAGCAGCGTCCGCAGCGGTTCCATCTCTCCCGCATGCGAGGTGGCATTGTCCACCACCAGCAGGCCACCCGGACGCAGCACGCGGCGCAGTTGCGGCCACCAGCCGGCGTATTGCCCGCGGTCCGAATCGAGGAACAGCAGGTCAATGCTGGCATCGGCGGCCTGTGCAAGCCACGGCCCGGCATCGTCGTGGACCAGCGTGATGCGATCGGCCAGGCCACTGCGCGCGAAGGTGTCACGCGCCATCGCCGCCTTGTCCTCGGCGTATTCCAGCGTGGTCACGTGGCCGTTGATGGCGGCGGCGGCCTCGGCCAGCCATAGCGTGGAATAGCCGTTGGAGGTGCCGATCTCCAGTACGCGGCGCGCAGTGCCGAAGCGCACCAGCACCGCGAGGAATTCGCCCGTATCTGGCGTGATGTTGAGCATGCGGCGGCCGCGTTCGACTTCACGGGCGTCGTTTTCGGCACCGAAGTGGGCCAGTTCGTTCTTCAGTTCCGACAGTTCCAGGGCCATTTTCCGCTGAGCTCGCCATGACGCAGCGTCCATTCTTACCCGAATCCCGGAATTTCGTATGAATCCTAGAGCCGCTGCATTTTCACGCTGAGATAGTTCCCGCCTCCTTCGCGCGGGGACAGCATGCCTGGCCGCCGCGCACCCGGCTTCCGCTAGGACACGGCCATGACATTGAACATTCTGGCAATCGGTGCCCATCCAGATGACATCGAACTCGGTTGCGGTGGCAGCCTGGCAAAGCTCGCCCGCGCCGGCTCACGCATCCATGCACTGGTACTCAGCCGTGGCGGCCGGGGCTGCCACGCCGGCATCGACCGCAGCGATGAATCGCATCGCGCCCTGCACCGGCTCGGGGTGGCCGAGGTGATCCAGCAGGATTTCCCGGACACACGATTCCCCACCTGCCGCAACGACATCATTGCGTCGATCGAACAGGTCTGCACGCTGATCGAACCAGACCGCATCTACACGATGTGTGGTGAGGATCATCACCAGGACCATCGCACCGTTCACGAAGCGTCGATCATCGCCTGCCGCCACATTCCGCAGATCCTCTGTTATGAGAGCCCCAGCACCCTGCCGCAGTTCGCGCCGCAGGTGTTCGAGGACATCAGCGCGCAGCTGGAGCTGAAGATCCACGCGCTGCGCGAGCATGCCAGCCAGGGCGATCGCCACTACATGCAGGAAAGCCATCTCCGCTGCCATGCGCAGTTCCGTGGCCAGCAGATCGGCATCGGTCCCAGCGAGGGCTTCCTGCCCTACCGTCTGGTGCTTTGATGAAGACGCTGTTGTTCCTGGCCATGTGCGCTTTCATCCTGGTACGAATCTGCGTGCAGGCCTCGCGCCGGCCCAGCACCCGCCTGTACAGCATCGACGCGATCGTGCCGGCCTACAACGAAGCCCCCTGCCTGGAGCGCTCGCTGGCCAGCCTGCTGGAAAACCCGTACGTGGCGCGGGTGATCTGTGTCAACGATGGTTCCACCGACAACACGGCTCAGGTGCTTGATGCACTGCAGGCGCGCTGGCCCGGGCGCCTGGTGGCCGTGCACCAGGCCAACACCGGCAAGGGCGGTGCGCTGATGCACGGGCTGCAGCACGCAACCGCCGAGCAGGTGTTCCTGACCGACGCAGATACCCATATCGATTCGCGCAGCCATGGCCTGGGCTATCTGCTGGCCGAGATCGAGCGCGGCGCCGATGCGGTTGGCGGGGTCCCCTCGTCCAGCCTGCAGGGCGCCGGCTTCCTCCCCCATGTGCGCGCCAGCCTGAAACTGCCGATGATCGTGATCAAGCGCAGCTTCCAGCAATGGCTGGGAGGCGCACCGTTCATCGTTTCCGGCTCATGTGGCCTGTTCCGTACCTCGGTGCTGCGCAAGGTCGGATTTTCCGATCGCACCCGCGTGGAGGACCTCGACATGTCCTGGTCGCTGGTTGCGCAGGGCTATCGGGTTCGCCAGAGCATCCGCTGCGTGGTCTACCCGCAGGAATGCAACACGCTGGTGGAGGAATGGCGGCGCTGGCGACGCTGGATCGTCGGCTATGCGGTATGCATGCGCCTGCATCGCCGCCTGCTGCTGACCCGCTTCGGCATTTTCAGCATCCTGCCGATGATGCTGCTCGCCCTGGCCGGCATCATGCTGTCGCTGCAGGTATGGTTCGGCGCGGCCCGGCTGCACGGACCGGGTGGCCTTGCCCTGTCGGTGATGCCGCTGTTCTGGACCGGCATCGTCATGCTGCTGGCAGTGATCAGTGCCATCCACCACCGACGCGCGTGGCTGGTGCCGGCGGCGGCCTTCTCGATGCTGTATGTACTGCTCGCCTATGCGATCTGGCTGTTTCATGGCTTGGCGGGGCTGTTCACCGGCCGCGAACCCGTGCGCGACAAGCCGACGAGGTACCCGCATGTGGTGGAATGACCTCGCCGCGATGGCCGAGGCACTGTCGACACTTGCGCCCCACACTGATCCCGACGCAAGGGTCTCGCCACGGGCCACCCTGCAGGGCGCCGTACGGATCGGTGCCGGCAGTCGCATCTGCGACGGCGCCCATGTCCAGGGTCCGGTGTCGATCGGCCGCGATTGCCTGATCGGCAACAACGCACTGCTGCGCGGCCCGCTGTGCATCGGTGACGGCACGCGTATCGGCTTTGCCAGCGAACTGAAGAACGCACGGTTGGGCAACCAGGTCAGCATCGGCCCGCAGTGCTTCATCGCCGACAGCCGCATCGATGACCGGGTCTATCTCGGCGCCCTGGTGCGTACCAGCAACCATCGCCTGGATGGGGCAACGGTCACCGTCCACATCGGCGACACCGTCATCGACAGCCAGCGCGACAAGCTCGGCGCCTGGATCGGCGAAGGTGCCGCGCTGGGCGTCGGCGTGATCATCCTGCCCGGCCGCATCGTCGCGCCGGGAAGCCAGTTCGGGCCGCGCATCACCGTGGAACGAAACCTGCCGCCCGGCCGCTACCGGCTGCTGCAGTCATTGCATTCCCAACCCCTGGAGTAACCCCATGCGATTGATCATCCGTGGCGCACTGCCATGCGCCCTGCTGCTGGCTGTCTGCAGCGCCCACGCCGGCGTCGACCGTGTCACGGTGCAGCTGGACCATGCCGACTACAGCGATGGCTTCGGCAAGCGCGACGTACAGACCGTGGACGTGGCCGGCCGCAGTGGCGGCAGCCGCTGGCACCTGGGGTTGGCCCATGGCGAGCGTGACTACGGCAGCAGGCGATTCAGCGGCAACCGCATGCAGGGCTCGCTGCACCATCGCTGGAGCCCGCGCCTGTCCACCCGCACCGCTGTCACGGCATCCAACGATGATCCGGTGTTCGTCAATCGCCAGGTCAACCAGGACATCCAGTGGAAAGTGACACCGCAGACCGTACTGAGCGTGGGCGGCAAATACGCCCAGTACCATGCCGGCGCCCATGTGAGCGGCTGGTCGGTGGGTGCCTCGCATTACTTCCCGCGCGTGACTGCCTCACTGCGCCACGAGCGGCACCGCCAGTCCAATGGACCGGATGGGCATGGCACCACACTGTCGCTGCGGCTGAAGGATGGGCAAGGCCGTGGTTCGACCCAGCTGTGGCTGGGCAGCGGCACGTCCGGCTACACCGCCGAGTCCGATCCGCTGCTGCTGCGCGAGCACGATGCACGGCGTGCCTTCCTGCGCCGCAGCCAGCCATTGGGCGAGCATCTGGTGCTGGACGTGGGTATCGGCAAGACCTGGCACAGGACGCGCCTGGACAGCTTCCAGAGTGTGCAATCGCACCTGGGCCTGGGCTACCACTGGTGAGCCTGTAATTGATCGGCGGCGTACCTTGCCGCCGATCTTCAATCTGCCGGGGTCAGCGCCACCACGCGCGCGCCAGCGCCACCACGCCGACCGCACCGGACAGCCAGCTCCACGCCGGCACGTCGCCCCAGTACCAGCCCGGCGGCTGCAGCACGTACATCAGCGCGGCGATGGCCAGCAGGCCAACGCCGGTGATTGCGCCGACCGCGCGCTTCTGCAGGCGCTGCACGCTGGCGTCGAGCGCGACCAGATCGCGCGAACGCATCGCCAGTTCGTGGCGGCCTTCCACCTGCTGGGTCAGCCAGGCGTGCACCAGCCGCGGCATGTCCGGCGCATGGGTCATGATTTCCGGCAGGCGCTTGCCCAGCTCGCGCACCACCCGGCGCGGGCTGTAGCGCTCGCGCAGGATCTTCGCCAGCACCGGCTTGGCCACCGCCCAGATGTCGATCTGCGGATCGAGCTGGCGGCCGACGCCTTCGATGTTCAGCAGGGTCTTCTGCAGCAGGATCAGCTGCGGCTGCAGGGTCAGTTGGTAACGCTGGGCCACGCGGAACAGCTTCATCAGCACTTCAGCCAGCGAGATCTGCGACAGCGGGCGGGTGAAGTACGGCTCGCACACCGAACGCACGGCTGCTTCCAGATCATCGATGCGCACGTTGTCCGGCATCCAGCGCGCCTGCACATGCAGCTCGGCGATGCGGCGGTAATCGCGGTTGAAGATGGCCATGAAATTCTCGGCCAGGTAGTACTGATCTTCCTGCGACAGCTGCCCCATGATGCCGAAGTCCAGCGCGATGAAGCGCGGATTGGCACGGCGCGCCGGATCGGTGTCGACCCAGATGTTGCCGGCGTGCGCGTCGGCATGGAAGAAGTTGTCGCGGAACACCTGGGTATAGAACACCCGCACGCCCTTGGCGGCCAGCGCCTTGCGGTCGATGCCGGCCTTGTCCAGTGCAGCGATGTCATCGGACGGAATGCCCCAAACGCGCTCCAGGGTCAGCGCGCGCTCGGCGGTGTGGCTCCAGATCACTTCCGGCACGTACAGGTCGTCGGAGTTTTCCCAGAAGCGGCGCAGCACGCTGGCATTGGCGCCTTCGCGCTGCAGGTCCAGCTCGGCGGCCAGGGTGTTCTCGACCTCGGCCACCACTTCGCGCGGCCGGATCTTGTCGGCGCGCGGGTGGGTGCGCTCGACCAGCGCGGCCAGCGAATTGAGCAGGGCAATATCCGCGTCGATCTGCTTCTCGATGCCCGGTCGAAGTACCTTGACCACCACCTGGCGACCATCAGCCAGCGTGGCCGCGTGCACCTGCGCGATCGAGGCCGAAGCCAGCGGTTCGGTGTCGAAGCTGGCGAAGGCCTCGCTGACCGGCAGGCCGAGCGCGTCCTCGACGATGCGGCGCGCGGTCTCGCCATCGAACGGCTTGACCCGGTCCTGCAGCAGGGTCAGTTCGTTGGCCACGTCCGGCGGCACCAGGTCGCGGCGGGTGGACAGGATCTGGCCGAACTTGACGAAGATCGGGCCGAGGTCCTGCAGCGCCAGGCGCAGGCGCGCACCGCGCGACTGTGAGGCGATGCTGGCCGAGGCGCGCGGCACGAACGGCTTGGCCAGGCGCAGCCAGCGCTCGGCCGGCGTGCCCTGCAGCAGGTCGTCGAGGCGGTAACGCAGGATCACCCGGCCAATGCGGCTGGCCCGCAGCACGGCCTTCATGCGGCACCCCGCAGGCGCTGCACGCGTGCACCAAGGCGCTCCACGTCATCGCGCAGCACATCCACGTCGTCGTGGAAGGCATCCAGCTCGGCGCGCGGCACCACATCGCGCGACTCCTCGGTGATGAACTCAGCGGCGCTGTGGGCCAGGTCGATCGCCCCCTGGCGCGCGTGCTGCAGGGCGCTGCGCAGGGTGTTGGCGACCTGCACGCCCAGTACTTCGCCGAATACGCTGACGAACGGCTGCTGCCAGTCCGGATCGAAGCCCTTGGCCAGCTGCTGCAGGCGGCGCGCCAGCTCGGCATCGCCGGCCACGCGCACACGGCCCTTGCCGTTGTTGTCGCCGCGCCGCGCGTTGGCCAGCAGCGGCAGTTGAGCGAGCACACCGGCCAGGCTGCTGCGCACGGCCAGGTCGGCTTCCTGTGCATCCACCGGGCCGACCCGCAGCTGGTCGCCGTCGACGCTGATGCGCATCGCCAGCGCCGGCGCTTCCAGGGTCAGGTCGATATGCCGGCCGTCGAGGCTGGCCAATGCATGGCGGGTATCCGGATCCAGCGCCAGCGCGCGGTTCAGGGCGATCTGCAGGGCGCGGCCAGCGACCGGCTTGAGGGACTTGAGCAGGGAGAGAGCCATGTGCGCATTCTACCTGCGTGGGTGGGGGGCTTGGGCCGGGCTGCCGCCCGGCACCCGCAGACGCAACGGCAACGGCAACGGCCAAAGCAACAGCGGGCATTCCGTGGGTTGGCGGGATGGGTCCGGTTGCGGGGGACGCCGTAAACCCGTCCGTGGGGGCTTGGCCGCGGCATCCATGCCGCGGACACCCCCGCAACCGGCCCCACCCCGCCTTCGACAGGTTCCTGCTGCTCTTGGTGGGTGTCGAGCTTGGTCGACACGGTAGATCCACGCCATGCGTGGATGGATTTCTGGTTCACCTGTGCCTCACGCGGATGGCCGATGAAGGTTCATGCTATGGGGCCACGCAACGCACAGGACATCGCACTCCCCATGGCAAGGACCCGGGTTGGCATCATTTTCGGGGGCAAGTCTTCCGAGCACGAAGTTTCGCTGCAGTCGGCGAAGAACATCCTCGATGCGCTTGATCGCGAGCGCTTCGAGCCGGTGCTGGTCGGCATCGACAAGCAGGGCCAGTGGCATCTGAGCCAGCCGGATACCTTCCTGATCAATGCCGATGATCCGTCGCGCATCGCGCTGCATCGGTCCGGCACGTCGCTGGCGGTGCGTCCGGGTGCGGAGCAGGCGCAGCTGCAGCCGTCCGATACGGCCAGTGCGCTGGGCCAGATCGATGTGGTGTTGCCGATCGTGCATGGGCCACTCGGCGAAGACGGGGCGCTGCAGGGCCTGCTGCGCATGGCCAATCTGCCCTTCGTCGGTTCGCCGGTACTGGGCTCGGCGGTGGCGATGGACAAGGACGTGACCAAGCGCCTGCTGCGCGACGCGGGGCTGCAGGTGGCGCCGTGGCTGTGCATCCGCCGCCATGAGGCCGCGGAGGTGGATGCCGATGCAGTGATCGCCCAGCTCGGCCTGCCGCTGTTCGTGAAGCCGGCCAACCAGGGTTCGTCGGTGGGTGTGAGCAAGGTCAAGGATGCGGCGGGCTTTGCCGAGGCACTGGCATTGGCGCTGCGCTACGACCACAAGGTGCTGGTGGAATCGGCGGTGGTCGGCCGCGAGATCGAATGCGCGGTGCTGGGCAACGAGCATCCGCAGGCCAGCGTATGCGGCGAGGTGGTGGTGCACGACGAGTTCTACGCCTACGACACCAAGTACATCAATGCCAATGGCGCTGACGTGGTGGTGCCGGCCGACATCGACGCCGCCACCCAGGCGCGCATCCAGCAGATCGCGCGGCAGGCCTACCAGGCGCTGGAGTGTGCGGGCATGGCGCGCGTGGATGTGTTCCTCACCGCAGACGGCGAGATCGTCATCAACGAGGTCAACACGCTGCCGGGCTTCACCCGCATCAGCATGTACCCGAAGCTGTGGGGCGCCAGCGGTGTCGACTACACCGCGCTGATCACGCGCCTGATCGAACTGGCGCTGGAACGCCATGAGGCCGATCGCGGGCTGCAGAGCGCTGTGTAACGTGGTGATCGCCCGCAGAGTCGAGCATGGCTCGACTCTGCGGAAAGCGATGCCGGCCAGCGGCCGGCACTACCGGCTAGCCTCGCTTGCGGAACATCGAGATCACCGCAAGGATCAGGAACACCACGAACAGGATCCAGGCGATGTTCGTTGCGGCGCCGGCGATACCGGAGAAACCCAGAACGGCGGCGATGATGGCGATGACAAAGAAAATGATGGCGTAATGCAGCATGGCGCTCCTCGCGGGTGGTCGAGCCTTGGATGGCGTGGGTCCATCCTCCCGATCCTGCGGTGTGCAACCAGTGACGGCGATCTAAGCAGCAGATGAAGCCTTCAGCCTGCGCAGCCCTTCTTCGATGCTGACCTGCGGCACATAGCCGAAGTCACGGCGGGCCGGCTCCATGCTGTACCAGTGCGGCGTGCACAGCTGTTCGGCCAGGAACCGGGTCAACGGCGGTTCGCCGCGCAGGCGCAGCAGCGGCCACAGCCGCTCGCAGATGGCGCCGATACGGTACGCGGTCTTGAAGCTGATCGCCTTGTCCACGGTCGGTGCACCCACCGCCTGCAGCAGCTTGTTGACCAGCTCGCGCATCGGCAGCGGTTCGCCGTTGGAAATGAAGTAGGCCTTGCCTGCACATGCGGCACCGGGCGCCAGTGCCTCGAAGGCGAGGAAGTGGGCAAGCGCGGCGTTGTCGATGTAGGTGGTATCGACCTTGTTGCTGCCATCGCCCACCAGGCGCAGGCGGCCCTGTCGTGCACGTTCGGCCAGGCGCGGTACCAGCTGCTGGTCGCCAGGGCCCCAGATCAGGCGCGGACGCAGCGCCACCGTCGCCAGCGACGCGTCATTGGCCGCCAGCACGCGCTGTTCGGCAATCGCCTTGGTGGCCGCATAGGGCGCCTGGAAATCTTCGCCGTACGGCACCTCGTCGGCGCCGAGGCCTTCTACCGGGTGCGTGGCCCGGTGCGTCACGCTGGGCGTGGAGGTGTAGACCAGCCGGCCGATACCGTGCGCACGGCAGGCGGCGATGACGTTGTCGGTGCCGACCACATTGGCCTGGTGGTAGCTGTCATAGCTGCCCCACGCACCGGCCTTGGCACCGTTGTGGAATACCGCATCGACGCCGGCCACCGCATGCAGGACCGCCTGCGGGTCGGCCAGGTCGCCACGGATCTGGCCCACGCCCATCACCTGCAGCTCCGGATAATGGCTGCGGTTGAACGCCAGTACCTGGTAGCCACGTTCGACCAGCCCGCGGCACAGCGCCTGGCCAAGGAACCCACCACCACCGGTGACCAGGATCTTCATGCGCGCTTCTCCAGTTCGGCGCTGGCCCAGACGGCGAGCTTCTCGCGGCCGATCTTGGCGTTGTGACGGATATCGACGGGGAACGCCGGATGCACCAGGAAGTGCTGCAGGCCGGCCTCAGGCGTGCGCGCTGCGGCATGCACACGCAGCGCTTCCTGCAGCGCCGGGCTGTCGGACTGGCCGCGCAGCAGTTCCACGCACAGCACCGGCACCTGCGCACCGGCGGCGCCGACACCGACCAGCGCGGTGCGCGCCACGCCTGCGACGGTGTTGAACACCGGCTCGACCTGTTCGGTGTACAGCGGTCCGCGCGCGGTTTCCACGCGCTGCGTCTTGCGCCCGCAGAACCACAGGCGACCCTGCGCATCGAAGTAACCGACGTCGCCCATGCGATGCACCACGCGGGTGCTGCCATCGACCAGTGTCTCGCGGATCTTCGCTGCGGCCGTGGCCTGCGGGCGGTTGAAGTAGCTGTCGGTGGCGGTCGGGCCAGCCACCGTGATTTCTCCCACTTCGCCAACCGCCAGCACGCGCGCCTGCGACCAGTCGGCCAGCGGCGCGTCATCGATGGCGATGATGCGCACTTCGTTCGGCGCCACCACGCTGCCCACGCAGGTGCCGGCGCCGGCCTCGGTGGCGGCGCGCGTGCGTTCCAGCTCGCGGCCTTCGACCACCGCCACCGGCAGGCACTCGGTGGCGCCATACGGCGTCCAGAACTGCGCGTCGGCCGGCAGCAGGCTGCGGATGGTGGCGACCACGTCCGGCGGCACCGGCGCACCCGCCGAGGTCACCCGGGTCACCGTCGGCAGCGGCCGGCCATGCTTCGCCAGCACCCGCATCAGCGCCGGCGAGCCGAACAGCTGGGTCACGCCGAAGCGCTGGATGGCGTCGTGCAGGCGCGCCGGGTCGGCCTGCGCCGGCCGGGTCGGGTCCATGTCCGGGATGACCGAGGTCAGGCCCAGCGCCGGGTCGAACAGGGCAAACGGCGGGAAGGTCGGCAGGTCCACCCCGCCCGCTTCCATGCCGAAGGCGCTGCCCAGCAGCTGGATCTGGCCGACGAAGTGGCGGTGGCGGTAGACCACGCCCTTGGGCACGCCGGTGGAGCCGCTGGTGAACAGGATCGCGGCCATGTCCTCGCCGTCGGTGGCGGCCAGCATCGGCCCACCCTTGGCGCCGGCGCGCTCCAGCGCGGCCAGCGTGGTCCCGCCCCAGCCGAGGCGGCGGCCCACGGTCACCAGGCGCGCCGCCGAGGGTGCCCAGCGCAGCACCAGCCGCGCCACGTGCGCCAGCGGAATGCCGATGAAGGCCTCCGGCTGCGCCTCGTCCAGGCACTGCTTCAGCGCGCGCCTGTCGATGCCCGGGTCGACCAGCACCGGCACCGCGCCCAGCTTGAACAGGGCAAACATCAGCAGGAAGAACTCCGGCGACGGCCGCACCATCACCACCGTGCGCACTCCACGGCCGATCCCGTAGCCGGCCAGGCCGGCCGCCATGGCGTCGCTGCGAGCGTCCAGCTGGCGGTAATCCAGGGTCACGTCGTAGGCGGCCATGCCGTTGCCGGCGCCACGGCGGCCAGGGCAGCGGATGGCGATCTGATCAGGCCGTTCACGCGCCAGTTCAGGCAAGCGGGCGGCAATATTGCAGGGTCGGTTCATCCGTTCATTGTCGCCGCTTACGGAATTTCTTGCGCGGCGGCCCACTTCGTGGAAAATCCGCACCCTCGTTCCTGATTCCGACTGCCGCCCGAGGCGGCTTGCCCATGCAACATCCCTGCATGACCTGCGGCGCCTGCTGCACCCAGTACCGCGTGGCCTTCCACTGGATGGAATCAGACGAGGTCACCCCCGGCGGCGTGCCGCACCAGCTCACCGAGGTGCTGGACCCGCACCGCCTGTGCATGCGCGGCACCCATTCCAAGCCGGTGCGCTGCGTGGCGCTGGATGCGCAGATCGGCGTGTATTCACGCTGCACCATCCATCCCAACCGGCCCAGCGTGTGCCGCGAGGTGGATGCATCGTGGGAGTACGGCAAGGCCAGCCCGCAGTGCGACAAGGCGCGCATCGCCTATGGCCTGGATCCGTTGACGCCGGCCGACTGGCGCTGGCGCGATGACGCCGACAACGACGACGACCATCCGGACGACAACGGCAACAGCCCTTCCTCGCCGCCGCAGGCGCCGGTCGCCGCGTAATGGTAGTGCCGGCCGCTGGCCGGCAACCTCATCAACCCTTCGGGTGTGCCGACCAACGGTCGGCACCCACCGGAAGAGGAAGGGGTGGGTGCCGACCGTTGGTCGGCACACCGATCAGATCGGGTTGGCGTCCAGGAACGCGCGGATCTCCGGCACCAGCACCTCGTGCTTGTCTTCCAGCACGTAATGCCCGGCGTCCTCGAACGCATGTACCTGGGCCCGCGGCAGCGCGGCCTGGAAGCCCTTCAGGAAGTGGTGGTCGAACACGAAGTCGCGCAGGCCCCAGCCGAGGAAGGCCGGCCGGTCGGCGAACGACGGCAGCGCCTTGCCGGCACGCTCCAGCAGCGACCACGCCTTGTCGGCCGGCGACAGCGGGATGTCCTGCATGAAGCGGATGGTGCTGATGCGGTTGGCCCAGCTGTTGTACGGCGACACGTAGGCGCGGCGCACGTCGGCCGGCATCTTCCGCTCCACGCCCAGCCACGAGGCACCGGAGGAGAACGCGTTGAAGGTGCGGATGATCCACTCGCCGATCTTCCAGTGGCGGCCCAGCGCGATCTGCCACGGCATCTTCTTCGCCGCCGGCATCGGGAATGCAGCGGTATTGAGCACCACCAGGCGCTTGACCTGGTCGTGGTGCGACAGCGCCCAGCCGAAACCGATCATGCCGCCCCAGTCGTGCACCGCCAGGGTCACCGGGCCGGTGATGCCCAGATGCTTGAGCAGCGCATCGAGGTCGTCAACGCGCGACTGCAGCGTGTACTCGTAACGGCTGTCATCGGGCTTGTCCGACAGGCCCATGCCGATGTGGTCCGGCACGATGCAGCGGTACGTGTCCGACAGGCCGGCGACCAGCGTGCGCCAGTAATAGCTCCACGACGGGTTGCCGTGCACCATCACCACCACTTCGCCGTCGCGCGGGCCTTCGTCGAGATAGTTCATCGACAGGCCGGGGCGTACCTCGAAGCGCTGCGGGTGGGCGGGGTAACCGGGAAGCTGGGACATCGGATCGCACCTGTAGAAAGGGCCGGTAAACCGGCCCTTGAACACTTGGAAAAATCATCGCTGCCCGTCGTGCAGCAGGTCAGCGGTGACTCTTTTACCAGACCACTTCAGCCATCGAGCAGTTCAGGCCCGAGCCGATACCCAGAAGCGCGATGCGATCGCCCTTCTTCAGCTTGCCCAGCTGCTTGAGCTTGCTCAGCACGATCGGCACCGAGGCCGGGCCGATGTTGCCGTGCTCGCCGAAGATGGTCATGACCTTCTTCGGGTCGATGCCGAAGTTCTTGATGAACGCGGCGGTGTGCGGCTGGCTGACCTGGTGGATCACGAACTGGTCCAGCTCTTCCACGGCCCAGCCCAAGGCGATCTTGGCGGCGGTGAAGGTCTTCTGTGCCAGCTTGATGCCTTCGATCAGCAGCAGGCGGGTGTCGGTGACCATGCGGTCCAGGTTGCCCAGGCACAGCTGGTTCCACTCGGTGGCCGAGCGCGTCACGCCGCCCTTGTAGCGCGGGGCGTCCGGCACCAGCTCCGAGCGGGCCATCACCATCGCCGCGGCACCCGAACCGGTGGTCAGGGCGGCCAGCTCGTTGCGGAAATCGTCAGCGGTGACGTCCGGGGCGGTCATGCGCTCCAGGGTCTTCTCGTACACCAGGTTGGCGGTCTCGCCGTCCACCACCAGCGCGTAGTCGATGTCGCCGCGCTCGATCATGCGCGCGGCGATGTCCATGCCGTTGATGAAGGCCAGGCAGGCATTGGCGACGTCGAAGGTCATGCACTCGTCGCTGACGCCGAGGTTGCCCGAGACGATGGAGGCCGTGGACGGCTCCAGGTAGTCGCGGCTGACCGAGGTGTTGACCAGCAGGCCAACCTGCGTCGCATTGATGCCTGCGTCTTCCAGTGCCTTGCGGCCTGCCATGGTGGCAGCGTCGGACGCCAGCACGCCGTTGTCCCACAGGCGGCGCGCGTGGATGCCGGCGATGTCGCCGAGCACGTCGGTGCGGATACCCAGGCGATCCAACGTCGGCTGCAGGCGTTCGTTGATTTCCTTGGTGGTCAGCGTATGCGGCGCGTCGACGTGTGCCAGGCCGGCGATCGAGACATTCTTGAAGAGCATCGAGGTTAGCGCCAAGGCTCAGGCAAAAGGGGGCGCTATTCTATAACCCCCGGGGCCTTCACCGCATCTTTACGAATTCAGCCTTGGCCGTATGGTGAAGCGTTCAGCGCGGCGGGCACTGGAATGCGGCGAAGCGCTGGCTGCCATCGGCCGGGGCCGCGGCGGCCTGCACGGCATTGGCGCCGGCGCTCGGGGCCTCGTTGCGGGCCAGGGTTTCCAGCTCTTCCTGCACGCGCAGCGGGTTGCGGTTGTAGAAGCCGACCTTGCTCTTCACGGTCACCACCACCTCGCCCTTGGCGATGCAGCCAGCGGGAACCGGGCCTGCCGGCAGCACGCGGGTCGCCTTGCCGGCCGGTTCGATCGGCACCCAGGTACAGGCGGTGACGGTGAGCAGCAGGGAGGAAAGCAGCAGAACGCGCATGGGCAGATCCTGGAAGGGTATGGAGGGATTCTGCCTGAACCGCCTGAATCGGGGGTAGCCGGTGGGGGGACGGATCCCCCGCAGGGGGTTGTGACCCCGCCTTCGGGTCACGGCGTTGCCGGCCAGCGGCCGGCACTACCTGGGGAGGCCTGCCCGCGGGGGCGGGCAGGCGCATCCCTTATTTCTTGACCGGGTTGCCTTCGGCGTCGATCACCGTCACCTCGCCCAGGTTCAGCGCACGCACGGCCGCTTCGGTCTGCTTGAGATCACCCACCACCACCCAGGTCAGCGCCTGCGGCTTGATCTCGGCGGCGGCCTGCTGCACCTGCGCCGGGGTCATCGCCTCGATCTCGGCCTTGCGGCGCAGCACGTAGTCGTCCGGACGCTTGAACTGCACGATCGAACCGATGGTCGAGGCGACCGCGCTGGCGGTCTCGTAGGCACCGGGCAGGCTCAGGGTCTGGATGTTGCGGATGCGGTTGACCTCGGCGGCGGTGGCCGGCTTGCTGCCATCGGCGAACGCGGCGATTTCCTTGCGCATTTCCGCCATCGCCGGGCCGGTCTTGTCGATCTGCACCGGCGCGCTGGCCATCCACGGGCGCTGGCCCACCGAGTTGATCGCGCTGCTGCGCGCACCGTACGACCAGTGCTTGTCCTCACGCAGGTTCATGTTCAGGCGCGAGGTGAAGTCGCCGCCGATCACGCCGTTGGCAATATCGAAGCGGGTCGAGCTGGTGGCGCTGGACGGCGCCCCCACCTGCCCTGCGAACAGGTTGGCCTGCACCGCACCCGGCTGGTCGATCAGGAACACGCGCGGGCCCTTCGGCAATGCCACGTCGGTGGCGGCCTTCACCTGCGGGGCGTCGCCCGCAGCCTTCCAGTCGCCCAGCTGCTTGTCCAGCAACGGCACGATCTCGGCCAGGGTGGTGTCACCGACCACGATCAGGGTGCCGTTCTGCGGCCGCAGCCAGTCGTGGTGGAAGTCGACCAGGTCTTCGCGGGTCAGGCCGTTGATCGCTGCTTCGTCACCGCTGCCGGTGAACGGAATGGCATACGGGTGGCCCTTGCCGTACAGCAGCGGCGGCAGCACGCGCATCGCCACCGCACCCGGGTTGACCTTCTCCTGCTGGATGCCGGCAATCCAGCTCGCCTTGACCCGGTCGATCTCGCCCTGCTCGAAGCGCGGTTCGCGCAGCAGGTCCCGATACAGCGCCAGCGACGGTGCCAGGTTTTCCTTCAGCGCCGACAGGTCCACGCTCATGGAGTCCAGCCCGGCCGAGGCATCCAGGCTGGCGCCCAGTGCATCAGCGGCATCGGCGAAGGCCAGCGAGCCGAGCTTGCCGGCGCCTTCGGTCATCAGGCTCATGGTGAAGTTGGCGGTGCCCGGCTTGCGGCCCTGGTCGGCGCTGAAGCCACCCGGGAACTGGTAGCTGAACTGCACCACCGGAATCTCGTGGCGCTCGGCCAGGATCACCTGGGTGCCGTTCTTCAGCGTGGCGCGCTGCAGCGCCGGGAACTTCAGCTGCGGGAACTCGCGGGTCTGCGGTACGCCGGCCTTGCGGTCCACCTGCTCGGGCAGCGTGCTGTACTTGGGGTCCACCGCCGGCACGTTGAACGGCTTCGGCGCCTGGCTCGGGTCTTCCTTCAGCGCCACGCGCTCACCCGGTGCAATCACCAGGGTGTGGCTGCCCTTGTCCAGCCACTGCGCGCCCAGACGGCCCAGATCAGCAGCACTGGCCTTCTCGATGTTGGCCAGCGAGGTGCGGAAGCAGCCCGGGTCGCCGGTGAACACCGCGCACTCGGCCAGTGCGTCGGCCTTGCCGCCGAAGCCGCCGATGCGTTCGATGCCACGGATGAAACCGGCGCGGGCACCGGTCTTGGCGCGCTCCAGCTCGGCCGCGGTCGGGCCCTGCTTGATCAGCCGGTCCAGTTCCTCGTCGATGATCTTCTCGACCTTGGCCGGGTCCTGGCCCTGCTTGACCGTCGCCATGATCACGAAGTTCGAACCCAGCTGCGCCGTCGACAGGCCTGCCGCGATGCTGTCCACCAGCTTGTCCTGGTGCTGCAGGCGCTGGCTCAGCCGCGAGGACTTGGCGCCGCCCAGTACCTGCGCGAACAGCTGCAGCTGATCGACCTCGGTGGTACCGACCTGCGGCACGTTCCAGGCGCGGTAGATACGCGCCTGCGGCACCTTGTCGGTCATCGTCTCGCGCGTGTCGGCGCTGCGCTTGGCCACGTTCACCGCCGGCTGCGCCATGGTCGGGCCGGCCGGGATGCTGCCGAAGTACTTGCCAACCTTTTCCTTGGCGGTGGCCAGGTCGATGTCGCCAGCCAGTACCAGCACGGCGTTGTTCGGGCCGTACCAGGTGCGGAACCAGGTCTTCACGTCATCCAGCGACGCCGCGTTCAGATCGTTCATCGAACCGATCACGCCGTGGTGGTACGGGTGGCCAACTGGATACAGCGCCTTGTTGAGCTGGTCCCAGGCCTGGCCGTAGGGCTGGTTCTCGCCCTGGCGCTTCTCGTTCTGCACCACGCCACGCTGCTCGTCCAGCGCCGCCTGGTCGATCGCACCGACGAGATGGCCCATGCGGTCCGATTCCATCCACAGCGCCATGTCCAGCGCAGTGGTGGGCACGTTCTCGAAGTAGTTGGTGCGGTCGGTATTGGTGGTGCCGTTCTGGTTGGTGGCGCCGACCTGCTTGAACGGCTCGAAGAACTCGCCGTCGTGGTTTTCGCTGCCCTGGAACATCAGGTGTTCGAACAGGTGCGCGAAGCCGGTGCGGCCGGCCGGTTCGTCCTTGCTGCCGACGTGATACCAGACGTTGACCGCGACGATCGGCGCCTTGCGATCGGTGTGCACGATCACGCGCAGGCCGTTGGGCAGGGTGAACTGCTCATACGGGATATCGACCTTGGCCGGTGCGGCCGGCTTTGCCGCCAACGCATGGGAAGGCACAAGCGTGCCCAGGGCGGTGCTGAGGGCAACGGCCAGCAGCGCAGTGCGCGGGCGAAGGGCGAGAGACATATCCGGATCCTTGGTCACATAGGTGAACCCCGATCCTAGCGTGCGCGCGCAACGGCAGGAATCGGTCGCCAGTCACTGGGGGTGTTTGCCCCTGTGCGCCATCCGCAGCGCCGATCTGCCCTGTCCGAGCCGTCACAAGCACCCGCCAGCAACGTCCGGACAGTGTCCGCAGCACATCGAATGGACAGGTGTCCGCCCGCCGGACACTTTTCGATGACCATAAAACCCTTGCAAATCAATAATTAAAAGTTGGCACGGGGATTGCTTGGTAGTTCCTGCACCAGGAAGGGCTTCAGACAAAAGCTGACTGAAGACTGAACAAACGCAGGAAATCGAAAATTTTCCTTGCAAGCCCAGAATTGGTGTACTACCTTACTACCACACCACTGATCACCAACACTAAACAGGCCCCGTCATGAACGCCAAGACCATTGCCATCGCCATCGCCCTGATCGCCGGCACCGCGGTTGTTTCGTCGGTGCAGGCCTCCGAATCCATCAAGACCCTGTCCACCGTGCAGGTTCGTCCGGCCGCCGACCAGCTGGCCCAGCAGGCCTGGGAACAGGCCAGCGGCATCCCGACCCTGGCCACCGTGGAAGTGCGCCCAAGTGCCGACCAGCTGGCCGAGCGCAGCGGCTACGTCGCCGCCCCGGTCGCCGCCGCGATGCCGATCACCACCCTGGCCTCGGTGGAAGTGCGCCCGAGCCTGGAGCAGCGCGTCGCCCTGGCCGCCGAACTGGAAGCCCAGCGCTACGCCGCAACCCTGGCTGCCGCCGCCACCAGCGTCGCCAACCAGGTGATCGTCAACCTGCCGGCCCTGCAGGTGCGTCCGAGCGCCGCCGACCTGCAGGCCCTGGCCACCGAAACCGCCCAGGTCCTGCTGCGCCCGTAAGCGGTGCCGCCCTGCCTCGCGCAGGGCGTGCGCCGTAAAGGCGGCGGTCGTCGCAGGTACACTGCGCCGATGAATGCCGCGCCCCAGTTCCACGTGATCCTGTTCCAACCGGAAATCCCGCCCAACACGGGCAATGTGATCCGGCTCTGCGCCAACACCGGCGCGCAGCTGCACCTGGTCGAGCCGCTCGGCTTCGCACTGGAAGACAAGCAGCTCAAGCGCGCCGGCCTGGACTACCACGAGTATTCGCGCCTGCAGGTGCACCCCGACCTGGACACCGCGCTGGCGCGGATCGCACCGAAGCGGTTGTTCGCCCTCAGTACGCGTGCCAGCGTCCGCTATGACAGCGTGGCGTTCGAAGACGGTGATGCCTTCCTGTTCGGCCCGGAAAGCCGCGGCCTGCCGCAGGACGTGCTCGATGCCTTGCCCGATGGCCGCCGCCTGCGCCTGCCGATGCGGCCGGACAACCGCAGCCTCAATCTTTCCAACACCGTTGCCGTGGTGATGTACGAGGCGTGGCGGCAGCATGGGTTTGCCGGCGGCGCGTAACGCCACGCGTCTCTCTTCTGCCTGGTCGTTGCTGTGGCGGGCGCATGCGTTCATGGGCGTTACTTTTCTTTCCGCGCGGAAAGAAAAGTAACCAAAAGAAACGCGCCGCCATCCGCGAGCCGGCGCTGCGCACCGGTGCCCTGCGCTCCTCGGCCCGCCGGGGGGCGGCGCGGAACTCGCTGCGCTCAGACACCCGCGCCTCTTCGCCCCCGCCGGACCTGCGGTGCTCGGCTCGCTTCAAGGCGGACCCAACAGCCGCGCGGTACAGGCTGTCCTTGAACCCATCTCGGTACGGTGCGCGGTTCGGTACACCGATCGCTCGCCTGCGAATACGCTACTGGGCAATGCCGGCCAGCGGCCGGCACTACCAACTCAATGCCG
This sequence comes from Stenotrophomonas sp. YJH_SMC_40, assembly GCF_059368615.1. Classification (NCBI taxonomy): domain Bacteria; kingdom Pseudomonadati; phylum Pseudomonadota; class Gammaproteobacteria; order Lysobacterales; family Lysobacteraceae; genus Stenotrophomonas; species Stenotrophomonas sp. YJH_SMC_40. The sequence goes on from NZ_JCAFRX010000006.1 coordinate 160,703, forward strand.
GCCAGCGGCCGGCACTACCGGTGCACTCAGAACGCGTTGATGCCGGTCAGTTCGCGGCCGATCACCAGCTGGTGCACGGTCTCGGTGCCTTCATAGGTGATCACCGATTCCAGGTTCAGCGCGTGCCGGATCGCCACGTGTTCGGTGGTGATGCCGGCGCCACCCAGCAGGTCACGGCATTCGCGGGCGATGTCGATCGCCATGCGGCAGTTGTTCCACTTGGCCAGGCTGACCTGCTGCGGCTGCAGCTGGCCGGCTTCCTTCAGGCGGCCCAGCTGCAGGGCCAGCAGCTGCGCGGTGGTGATGCGGCGGGCCATCTCGGCCAGCTTGATCTGCGCGCTCTGCGTGGCCGCCAGCGGGCGACCGAACAGCACGCGCTCCTTGGCATAACCCAGCGCTTCATCCAGGCAGGCAATCGCCGCACCGATGGGGCCCCAGCTGATGCCATAGCGGGCCTGGGTCAGGCAGCCCAGCGGCCCCTTCAGGCCCTTCACGTTCGGCAGCCGGTGGCTGTCAGGCACGCGCACGTCATCGAAGAACAGCGCCCCGGTCAGCGATGCGCGCAGGCTCATCTTGTGCTTGATCTCCTGCGTGGTGAAGCCGGCCATGCCCTTTTCCAGCGCGAAACCCTGGATGCCGTCCTCGGTCTGCGCCCAGACGATGGCCAGGTCGGCCACCGGGCCGCTGGTGATCCACATCTTGCTGCCGCTGATGCGCCAGTCGCTGCCGTCGCGCACCGCGCGGGTCTTCATGCTGGCCGGATCGGAACCCCCATGCGCCTCGGTCAGGCCGAAGCAACCGATCAGTTCGCCGCGCGCCATCGCCGGCAGCCACTGCTGGCGCTGTTCCTCGCTGCCATAGGCGTAGATCGGGTACATGCACAGCGAGCTCTGCACCGAGACGAAGCTGCGCAGGCCCGAATCGCCGCGCTCCAGCTCCTGGCAGATCAGGCCGTAGCTGACCGCGCCGAGGCCACCACCGCCGTACTCGGTCGGCAGGGTCGCACCGAGCAGGCCCAGTGACGCGATCTCCGGCACCAGTTCATCGGGGAAGCGGGCCTGGTCGAAGGCATCGCCGATGATCGGCAGCACGCGCTCGTTGGTGAAACGGGCGACGCTCTCCTGCACCGCGCGCTCTTCCTCGTTGAGCAGGGAACGGACATCGAACAGATCGTACGGATGCAAAGCCATGGCACTCACGCGCAGTCAGGACCGGGCCATTGTCGGTCATCCGCAAGCATCGCGTCTGGTAGGTGTGGACCTTGGTCCACGGATGCGGGTCCGGGCGGTGAAACAATGTGCCAACCAAGGTTGGCACCTACCCGGCCGCGAGCATTACGCTGCACCGCAGCAATCATGACGTGAACATCGGCGATCTAGCTCGATCACGCGCGTCCCGGTACCCTGACACATTCAAACAACCGTTTCGCCCGTGGCCGCACGCGCGATTCCCAGGCACCGCCGGTGGCCCCGATGCCGGCCCTACCCACGAGTCATGCAATCGATGAGCGCTGAAGTCAACGCCCTGCCCCCGCGTGAAGTAATGGAATTCGACGTGGTGATCGTCGGCGCCGGCCCCGCCGGCCTGGCCACCGCGATCCGCCTGCGCCAGCGCGCGATCGAAGCCGGCCGCGAATTGTCGGTGTGCGTGCTGGAGAAGGGGTCCGAACCAGGCGCGCACGTGCTGTCCGGCGCGGTGATGGATCCGCGCGCGCTGACCGAACTGTTCCCGGACTGGGCCGAGCGTGGCGCACCGCTGAAGCAGAAGGTCACCCGCGACGAATTCCTGTTCCTCAGCGAAACCGGCGCACGCAGCACGCCCAACGCGCTGCTGCCGGAGTGCTTCCACAACGAAGGCAACTACATCATCAGCCTGGGCGAAGTGACCCGCTGGCTGGCGCAGCAGGCCGAGGCGCTGGAAGTGGCGATCTTCCCCGGCTTCGCCGCCGCCGAGGTGCTGTACGGCGACACCGGCGAAGTGATCGGCGTGGCCACCGGCGACATGGGCATCGAGAAGGACGGCAGCATCGGCCCGGCCTTCGAGCGCGGCATGGCGCTGCACGCCAGGTACACGATCTTCGCCGAAGGCGCACGCGGCCACCTGGGCCGCCAGCTGATCGCCCGCTACAAGCTGGACGAAGGCAAGGACCCGCAGGCCTACGGCATCGGCATCAAGGAACTGTGGCAGATCGACCCGGCCAAGCATGAGCCGGGCCTGGTGGTGCATGCCGCCGGCTGGCCGCTGGACAGCGACACCTACGGCGGCGCGTTCCTGTACCACGCCGACGGCGGCAAGGTCGCCATCGGCTACGTGGTCGGCCTGGACTACCGGAACCCGTGGCTGAGCCCGTTTGAAGAGTTCCAGCGTTTCAAGACCCATCCGTCCATCCGCAAGCACCTGGAAGGCGGCACCCGCATCGGCTACGGCGCGCGCGCGATCACTGCCGGCGGCCTGCTGTCACTGCCGAAGACCGTGTTCCCCGGTGGCGCACTGGTCGGCTGCGAGGCCGGCTACCTCAACGCCAGCCGCATCAAGGGCAGCCACGCCGCGATCAAGACCGGCATGCTGTGCGCCGACGCCGCGTTCGATGCACTGGCCGCCGACCGCCAGCACGATGAACTGAGTGCCTACCCGACGGCGTTCGAAGCCAGCTGGCTGTTCACCGAACTGCAGCAGGCCAAGAACTTCAAGCAGTGGTTCAAGAAGGGCCAGACCGTGGCCACGCTGATGACCGGCGTGGAGCAGTGGCTGCTTCCCAAGCTGGGCGTGCGCAACCCGCCGTGGACCCTGCACCGCACCCAGCCCGACCACGCCTGCCTGGAACCGGCGGCCAAGCACACCCGCATCGCCTACCCGAAGCCGGATGGCGTGCTGACCTTCGACCGGCTCAGCTCGGTGTTCCTGAGCAGCACCAACCACGACGAGAACCAGCCCAGCCACCTGACGCTGAAGGACCCGAGCATTCCGGTGAAGGTGAACCTGGCCGAGTACGCAGGCCCGGAAGCGCGCTACTGCCCGGCCGGCGTGTACGAGTTCGTCGGCGAAGCCGACAGCGCGCGCCTGCAGATCAACGCGCAGAACTGCGTGCACTGCAAGACCTGCGACATCAAGGACCCCACCCAGAACATCGTGTGGGTGACCCCGCAGGGCGGCGGGGGCCCGAACTACTCGGGCATGTGAACGCCACGGGCTGCGACCGAGCGTCGCAGCCCGTCGCTTGCCACGCACCGCTATCCTGCCCGCCCATGCGTGCATCATTCCTGCTCATCGCTGTTGCCGTGGCCCTGGCCGCCACGGCCTGCCAGCGCCCGCCTGCAGCGCCCGCCACGCCGGAACAGGCGCAGCAGCAGGCCATGCAACGCGCGTTCGAGTTGTGTGCCGGCTGCCACACCGTGCAGCCTGGCGGCATCCACCGCTTCGGCCCGAACCTGCACGGCGTGATCGGCCGTCGCGCCGGCAGCCTACCCGACTACGGCTATTCCGACGGCATGCGCCGCGCCGACATCACCTGGTCCGCGCAGACCCTGGATGCGTTCCTGCAGTCACCCACCCATGTTGTACCGGGCACACGCATGTACAACGCCTTCCCCAGCGCCGAACGCCGTGCGCTGGTGATCGCCTACCTGCAGCAGCAGTCGGCTCAGTGAGCCAGGCGCTGCAACTGCTGTTGCAGCCGCGCCACGAATGCCGCCACCGCGGTGAACAACGGCACCGGATCGGTCTCGGCCGCATCCTGCAGGCGCTCGACCAGTGCATTGGCCTGCGCGGCCAGCACCGTCGCTCCCACCGCGCCCAAGCCACCGGCCTGGCGATGCAGGTGCAGCGCGGCAGCCTCACGGTCGCCGGCCTCCAGCGCGCGCTGCACAGCGGCCAGGTCACCTGCACTGGCCTGCAGCAGGCTGTCGCGCAACTGCTCGGCGACCGCACGTGAGCCGAAGCGCCGCTGCAGGCTGTCCAGATCGGGCAGCGTCCTGTCATCGACGGCAGCGGACTCGGCCAGCGGCTCCTCGAACCGTTGCCCCTGCGCCTGCGGCAACCAGCGCAGCAGTGCCGCGCGCAGTGTCGCCAATGACAATGGCTTGGCCAGCACCTCATCCATCCCGGCTTCACGGCAACGACGTGCATCGTCGTCCAGCACGCTGGCGGTCAGCGCCAGTACGGTCAGCCGCGGCTGGCCGTTGCGGCCTTCGCGTTCGCGCAGCAGGCGGGTGAAGGCGAAACCATCCAGTACCGGCATCCGGCAATCGGTAATGACCAGATCAAAGTGCTCCGATGCCAGGCGATCCAGCCCCTGCTGGCCATCGCCGACCAGCACATGCGGCACACCCAGCTGCTGCAGCCGCCAGGCCATCATCGCCTGGTTGGTCGGATGATCTTCGATGACCAGCACGCGTGCCTGGCGCAGCGCCGGCGGCAGCAGCGCCGCCTGTTCCTGCTCGGCGACCAGCGCTTCAACATCACTGCTGCCGGCTTCCACCAGCGACAGCCGCACCTCGGCGCGGGTGCCCTCGCCCAGCGTGCTGTGCAGTTCCAGCTCGCCATCCATCATCTGCACCAGGCGCTGGCAGATGCTCAGGCCCAGGCCGGTTCCACCATGGTCGCGCTGGATGTACGCACCGGCCTGGGTGAACGGCGCAAACAGGTGCTGCAGCTGTTCCGGTGCGATGCCGATGCCGGTATCGGTGACGCTCAGGCAGAGCGGCTGGCTGCCGTCTTCGGCGGTCGGCCCCAGCACTTCCAGCTGCAGCCGCACTTCGCCGCGCACGGTGAACTTGATGGCGTTGCTGAGCAGGTTGAACACGATCTGGCGCAGGCGCACGCCATCCACTTCGTGCGCGGCTGCCAGCTGCGGATCAATCTGCACGTGCAGGTCCAGCCCACGTGCGCTGGCCTGCGCCGACAACAACCGGCACACGCTTTCCAGCAACGGCCGCAGCGGCTGCGGTACCGGCTCCAGCCGCAATGCGTTGGCCTCCAGCCGCGAGTAGTCAAGGATGTCGTCAAGGATCTGCCGGAGCATCTGCGCCGAATCCTCGATCACGCCAAGGATGCGTTTCTGCTCTGCATCCAGCGGTGAGTGCGCGAGCACTTCCAGCATCCCCAGCACGCCACTCATCGGCGTGCGGATCTCATGGCTCATGGTGGCCAGGAAGCGGGATTTCGCTTCGGCCGCCTGCTCGGCCTCGGCCTTGGCTGCGGTCAGGGCATCCGCTTGTGCACGAGCCTCGCTGGCATCCACCCAGTAGCCACTCCAGGTCACCACACCGGCTTCGGCGGCATAGGGTTGCGCCTGGGTGCGCACCCAATGCGGGCCTGCTCCATTGCCCCGCAGGCGGAATTCCAGCATGAGCGGTGCGAACTGGTGCGCGGCCTGTTCGACCGCCTGCAGGATGCGCGCGCGATCGTCCTCTTCGACGCGTTCCAGCAACATTGTGGCGTCCTGCTCAGCCTGCTGCCGGGTGATCCCGAACAGCGCCTGGAGGTCACCGGCAATGAACGGGAAGCGGAGCGTGCCATCAACCTCGCGACGGGCCTGGTAGACCACGGCAGGCAGGTTGTCGGTCACTTCGGCCAGGCGCTGTTCCAGCTGGCGGCGCCCGGCCACCTCGCGGCGCAGGCGCCAGTAGCCGATGCCATGCACCAGCAGCGCGGTCAGCAGCACCAGCAGCAGCGGTACACCCCAGCGCAGCGTGCTTCGCCAGTCGATGCCGTTGTGGTACTCCACCGCCAGCCAGTCGCCGCGCAGCGCTTCGCGCTCGCGTGGCGTCATCTGCAGCAGCAAGCGATCGAAGGTCGTGGCGAGCGCCGCATGCCGGCGCTCCACGGCCAGTGCCAGCTGGTCGTTGAAGCCCGCGGGCGCGGCAACCTGCAGGCGTCCCGGAAAACGCGTGCGCAGCAGGTGGTCGACCAGGGCCAGATTGCCCACGTAGGCGTCGGCCTCACCATCGATCAGGCGTTGCATGGCCTGTTCGGCGCTGCGCGCGGCGACGATCCTGGCCTGCGGCGCCTGCTGCAGCACGTAACCGCGTACGCGCTCCGGATCCGACAGCAGTACGCGCTTGTCCTGGAGGTCGGACAGGCCCAGCAGCGCCGGGCTGTCGTGGCGGCTGACGATCACGTTCGGCACGCTGATGAAGGGTTGGCTGTACACCCAGTCCGGGCCCAGATAGTGCGAATCAACGGGAATGCCCATCACCGCCTGCAGCTCGCCGCGGCGCGCCTTCTCGCGCACCTCATACCAGTCATGGCTGTTCTGCGCCTGCAGGTTGGCACCGGCCTGCATCAGCCGCGCCAGGTACTCGCTGGCCAGGCCGCTGGGCCTGCCATCCTCGTCGGCGAACGACAATGGGGCGGCGTTCGGCGCGAAGCCGATCTTCAACGGCTGTTGCAGAACCCGCTTCTCGGCCTGGCTGAGCGCCAGCTGCGCCGATGCCGACCACTGCGGCAGGGGCAGCCAGCGTTGTGCCAGTGCGTCGCGCTGGGCCTGGCTGGTCGCGGCCAGCGCCAGGTCCAGCGCTTCGGCCAGCGGTTGCTTGCTGTTGGGAACGCCGAAGTGCATCCGTTCGGGAGGCAGGTCGCTCGGACGCAGCAGGACGACACCCTGCAGGTGCTGGCGTGCGATCAGTTCGGTGGCAACGTAGGCATTGCCTATGTAGACATCAGCTTTGTCGTCTCTGACCATCTGCAGCGCAGCCAACGAGCTGTTTGCGACAAGCTGCACCGCACGCGGGAAACGTGCCCGCACCTGCGGGCCGGTCAGGAAATCCTGCTCGATGACCACCCGCAATCCGTCCAGGTCGGGCATGTTCGAAGCACGCAGATCGCCCGGCCTCCCCACCAGCGCCAACGGCGCCTCGCCATAGGCAGCGGTATAGACCATGCACTGGGTGCGGTCGGCACTGAGACCGACATTCATTACCACGTCGATCTCGCCACGACAGGCCGCATCCAGCACGGATGTCCAGTCGGAATAACGCCTCGCCTCGACCTTCACACCCAGCTGACGGGCGAGAAGCGACAGATAATCCGGCCCCAGGCCAACCTGCTGGCCATCACGGAGGGACTCGAACGGCGGCCAGCCGCTGTCATACTGGCCCACGACGATGCTTGGATGGGCGGCGAGGTACTCGCGCTGCAGGGGACTGAGCGGCAACAGCCCGGGCACTGCCTGTGCCAGCGCCACGGGCAGCACCAGCACGGCCAGCAGCAGGACCAGCCCGCGAACAGCCCAGCTACGCATCGGCGTCGATCTCCTAGAATCCTGACAGGGCCGCGATGGTCGCGGCCCGGCTTGCCCGGTGGCCATACTAGAGCAATGAGCTTGCGCATCATCATCGCAGACGACCACCCTGTGGTCCGTATCGGTACCCGCGCCGTCATCGAATCGAGCGGGGTCGGCCGCGTGGTCGGCGAGGCTGACAGCGCGCAGGCGCTGATGGCCCTGCTCGGCAGCCAACCCTGCGACCTGCTGGTGACCGACTATTCCATGCCAGGCAGCCCACAGGCCGACGGCTTCGCCATGATCGGCATGATCCGCCGCCGCTTCCCCGACCTGCCGGTGCTGATGCTCAGCGTCTCCAACAACCTGGCGATCCTGCGCATGGTGCTCGACAGCGGCGTGCTCGGCCTGGTCGACAAGAGCTCGTCGATGGACGAACTGCCGCAGGCCATCCAGGCGGTCTATCGGGGCCAGCCCTACATCAGCCGGAGCCTGCGTGAGCGGGTCGAGGCTGCGGGCAGCTGGCGCATGCGCGAGGGCGACGGCAAGCCGTTGTCGCCACGCGAGGTGGAAGTGCTGCGGCTGCTCGGCACCGGCATGACGGTGAAGGAGATCTCGCTGCAGCTGCACAAGAGCGTCAGCACCATCAGCCGGCAGAAAGGCGACGCCATGCTCAAACTGGGCCTGAAGGGCGACGCCGAATTGTTCGACTACCTGCGCGACGGCAAGATCTGAGAACCAGATCACACTGTAAGGGCATCTGTCACCGCCCTCTTTGACCGGCCGCCGTTCTGTGCCAAGATGACCCGGCATGGGTTTTCAATGCGAGGTCGAAGGAATCGACCGGCTCATGTCCTCGCTCCCGTCCCAGGTGGATGGGGTGCGGTTTCCTGCCGGCCGTCTGGCCCGGCAACGCTGACCATGGAGAGGCGCATGCATCACCCCCCCGAGCCATGTTGGACCCTGCCGTTGCGGCCCCTGCGCGCATTCGCGGCGTGCCTGCTCGTCTCTCTTTCCGCTGCGGCCTGCAGCGCCGCCGATCCGGCCCCCTCGTCCTCCCAGCCTGGCGCCCCCGTGCAGGCTGCCGATGCGTCCCGACAGGATGTTGCCCCGATGCAGAACACCTCTCCCGACACCGCCGTCACCCCGCCCGACGCGCCGACCGTGATGTATTTCACCTACCAGGTGGACGGTGATGGCGCGACCTCCTACGAGGTCCAGAACGGCAGCGTGGCGACCTTCTGGTTCGGCCACACCTTCACCCTCGATGGCACCACGTATTACACGGGTTTCTCCTGGGATACCCGCGAGCACTACGGCAAGCCGGGCGAGCAGACGCCGGCCGGCCCGGATGATCGCGCCAACCTCGCCGAGGCCACTTTCGTGCTGGCCGGCGCCGACGCGAAGAAGCCATGGAAGTTCCGTGGTCAGGAATGGACCATCGGCGCGCTGGGCGCGTACGACAAGGCCGACGATGTCGATACCCGGCGCAAGCCGCTTGAACATCGCACCGCCGACGGTCGCCTGCTGCTGGCGGTGCCGACCAGCAGCTTCGACCGCGGCATCAGCAGCACCGGCTATGCACTGCTGCTGTTCAACCCCAAGCGCAGCGAAGACGACGTGGACAGCAAGGTCTGGCGCTATGTCGGCTCGGTGCGTACGGGCGAGGACAACAGCGCCGCCTGCGACGAAGGCAACGTGATGCCCTGCACCGACAGCGATGGCGAACTGGCCTTCGCTGCCGACGGCAACGGCCTGCCGCGACTGACCGTGACCTTCAAGGGCACCACCATCGAAGGCCCCGGCAAGACCCGTGCACTGGGCGCCGGCGACGCCGTGCACTACACCTTCGACAGCGCGACCCAGCAGTACATCGCGCCCTGATAGCACCCGCCCACGCGCGGGTTTCCTGTTGACCGACATGTTCTTGACTCACGGATGAGTCCGGTTGGCGATTCGCGGCATGCGCCGCTCCATCAACCCCGAGGAAAACGTCATGGCACAGCATGACTACAGCAGAAAGGAAGTCCTGGACATCGTCGAGCAGGTCGCCCGGCAGAAAGGCCTTCCGGTCGATGACTTCATGCGCTTCGCGCACATCGAGACCGGCGGCACCTTCAACGAGCGCGCCCACAACACCTCGTCCGGCGCCAAGGGCCTGTTCCAGTTCGTGCCCGGCTCCGCGCGCCAGTACCACCTGACCGGCCACGAGTTCGACCCGACCCGCAACACCGAAGCGGCCGCAAAGATGTACCAGGACAACCTGGACTCGATGGCACGCCGCAACGAGCGCACCGGCCACCCGTACCTGTCCGGAGGCAGTACGCCGACCGGCCTGGACCTGTACCTGGCCCACCAGCAGGGCAGCGCCGGCTATGGCTCGGTGCAGACCGCGATTGCCACCGGCACCTTCGGCGTGGTCCGCAACGGCCACGGCGAAGAGATCAACATGCGCCGCAACGTGCTGAACCAGATCGGTTCCGACGCGAAGGCGCTGACCGGCCACACCCTGGCCGAGATGCGCGGCATGAACGATGGCGACCTGGCGCGGACGTTCTCCAGCTACTACATCCACAAGTACGCGGCGATCAGCATTCCGGAAAAGAACATCGAACCGCAGGCGGTGGCGCAGGGCCAGGGCCAGGCCCCGGCCGCGCCTGCACAGGCCAGCGCAGCCGTGGCGGCGGGTGCAGCCACGCTGGCGGCAACCGCAACGGCGGCTGCCACACCGAAGCCGGGCATCGAACTGCAGGCCGCCTACGAGGCCGGCGTGAAGTACGACCACGTGAAGTACGCCATCAACATTCCGGGTCACGCGCTGTACGTACCGGGCAAGACCGGCAAGAACGTGGAGCAGGGTTACATCGACTGCTCCGGCTGGGTCGGCACGCTGCAGAACCGCACCATGGACGAGATCAACCAGAAGGCCGGGCATGCGGTCTTCAGCAAGGCCGATCGCATCGACCTGGGCAACCTGGGTTCCGGCGGCATCGTGCGCAAGGCATTCGACCAGTCCGGCGTGCTGCTTGACCGCGACGCGATCCTCAAGCCCGGTGCGCTGAAGGAAGGCATGATCATCGGCCTGGATACGGCCAAGACCCGCCATGAGCACTGGAACGGCATCGACCACATCGTGATGGTGGTGCGCGACCCCACCACCGACAAGCTGCTGATCAGCCAGTCCACCGGCAGCAAGGGCGTGCACACCATGCCGGTGGAGGACTACCTCAAGCAGGTGAAGGAGCACCCGAACTGGAAGCTGTACGCCTCCGATCCGCTGTCCAAGGCGCGCGACCTGCTGGAAAACCGCACCCCGTCGCACGAGCAGGCCCAGGGCAAGCCTGCCGCCGAGCACAAGGCCGCTGCCACCCCGCACGCCGAACTGTACAAGCAGGGCGCGCACAGCGAAGGCGTGCGCAAGGTGCAGGAGCAGCTGGGCCACCTCGGCTATGTCGGTGCCGACGGCAAACCGCTGGTCGAGGACGGCCGCTTCGGCCGCAACACCGACGCGGCGGTGCGCCAGTTGCAGAAGGACAACGGCCTGGTGGTCGACGGCATTGTCGGGGCGAAGACGCTGGAGGCCATCAAGGAAGCCCGCGAGCGCCCGCTGCTGAACGACGAACGGCACCCGCGCAATCCGCTCTTCATCCAGGCCAGCAAGGGTCTGGAACTGTTGCCGGCCGGCACCTTCAAGGATCGCCACGCGCTGGAAAGCGCCGCCGCGGCCCTGACCAAGGAGGCGCATGCCGCCGGCCTGCAGCGCATCGACTCGGTGGTGCCCAGCCCGAACGGTGAACGCCTGTTTGCCGTGCAGGGCACGATCGGTGACCCGGCGGCCAGCCGCGTGGCGGTGGAGACCCGAGCCGCCAGCGAGCAGAGCATCGCGCTCAGCAGCGGTGCCGTGCAGGGCGCGCCTAACGTGCTGCACCAGCAGCAGGACGCCCAGCAGGAGCAGGCCCGGCAGGCACAGAAGGCGATGGGCGTCTGAGCCCGCAACGCCTTGGCAGAGAAGGGAGGGCCACATCCGCGTGGCCTTTTCCCTTTCTGCCAGCTGAGCGGCCGAGGCCGCTTTCAGCCTTGCTTCATGCCGCCTGCCGCTAGATGAATGCGCAAGCCGCACGGTGGACCAGGCAATGTTCCGGCAATGTTGGAACGTCAGCGTGGTCTCCACGGCAGCCGGGGCGCCCGCGCCCTCCCTGCCCAGCGTGGCATGCACCTCACAGGAGAACGAACATGCTCAGTACTTCCACACTCAGCTTCCGTGGTCTGGCGATGGCCCTGGCACTGGTGGCCGGTGTCGCCGTGGTCAGCGATGCCAGCGCGATGTCGAGGAAGGACAAGCGCACCCTGGTCGGTGCCGTGGTCGGTGGCGTGGCCGGCAACCTGCTCTCCAACGGCGATCCCGCTGCCACCGTCGGCGGCGCCGTGGCCGGCGGCGCGATCGGCAACCTGACCACCTCCGACCGCCGCGACCGCCGTTACTACGACAATCGCCGTTACGACGACCGCTACGATCGCCGTTACGACCGTGGCTACTACCGCAGCGGCTACTACGACCGCGGTGATGACCGTCGCTGGCAACGCGAGCGCTACTACGACAACCGCTACTACCACGACCGCGGTCGCCATCGCGGCTGGTAAGCAGCGCGGCATCTTCCATGCCGATGCACGGACGGGCGGGTCGATGACCCGCCCGTTTGCGTTGGCCGCGTGCATGGCGTTGAATGCGCAGCCTTGGATGTGACTTTCCCCACTGGGGCTGCGGCATGACTTCTTCCTCCCACCGCGTGCAGGGCCTCAACAACGACGAGGTCGCTGCCGACTGGCCACCGATCAGCGCGGCGGACATCGCGTGGCTGCGCCAGCGCTACCCGCAGCTGCACATCGGCAGCGAACCGCGCTGGCACAGCCCGCGGCCGCTGTCGGCTGCCGCCATCGTCAACGGCGCGAACGGCGCGGTGTTCGTCAAGCGCCATCACCACAGCGTGCGCAGTGCGGCCTGCCTGGAAGAAGAGCACCACTTCATCGCCCATCTCGCCGCAGCGGGCGTACCGGTGGTGCAGGTGCTGCCAGCGGCCGATGGCCACACTGCGGCCGAACATGGCGAATGGACGTTCGAGCTGCATGCGATCGGCGTCGGCGAGGACCTGTACCGCGACGCCGTGTCGTGGTCGCTGCTGACCGATGTCGCGCAGGCCCGCGAAGCCGGGCGCACACTCGCGCAGCTGCACCGGGCCGCCGCCAGCTACCACGCGCCCCAACGCAGCACCCATGTGCTGGTCGCGCGCGACGATCTGATCCGTGCCGACGATCCGATCGCGGCCATCAAGGCAGAGCTGCACGAGCGTCCCGGGCTGGCCCGCTATCTCGCGCGCATTCCATGGGAAGCGCAGCTGCAGCGCGACGTGCTGCCGTGGCATGCCGGCCTGGCCGAGCGCCTGCGCGATGAGCCACGATTGTGGGCGCACAACGACTGGCACGTTTCCAACCTGCTGTGGCGCGATGGGCAGATCAGTACCGTGCTGGATTTTGGCCTGGCCTCGCCCACCAGTGCGCTGTTCGACCTCGCCACGGCGATCGAGCGCAACGCGGTGGCGTGGCTGGAACTGGAGCGCGGCATGGAGGCGGTGCGCATCGATATCGCGCTGGCCCTGCTCGACGGCTACCGCCAGGTGCTGCCGCTGTCGGCGGCACGCGTGCACCTGCTGGCCGACCTGCTGCCGATGGTCCATTTCGACTTCGCACTGTCCGAAGTGGAGTACTTCGAAGGCGTCACCGGCTCGACCGCCAATGCCGACGTCGCGTGGCAGCCCTTCATGCTGGGGCATCCGGCGTGGTTCCACAGCGCGCCGGGACAGGCACTGCTGCAGGCGCTGCACGCGGCGGCGTGACCCGGTTGGCGCACCATTGGGATCAGGTCCCTTTCCTGCGGAAAGGGATCTGACCCCGCAGCCTGGACCCCGCAGCCTGAAGGACGCCGGCTCGCAAATCCGTACCATTTGTAGTGAAATGGTCACCTGAAGCGGGGGTGCCTGGATCTGCCAGGCTGAGAGAGTCCCTTGGAACCTGATCCGGTTTGCACCGGCGTAGGGAGCTTTGAGCCGCAGCCACACCCCCATCATGGGCCGGTGCACCTGCGCGCCGTCGCTTCGTCTCCCTTGTTGTCCGAAGACGAACCGAATGAACCGCTGCCTGCGCCCCACCCTGCTCTCCCTCGCCCTCTGCGCTGCGCTGCCACTGCACGCCAGCGAGGCCGATGCGTCCCCTGATGCGGCTGCCACCGGCGCCGAGCGCTCGCCCACCGAACTGGCGGCGGTACGCGTGCAGGCCGGCAAACCGAAGGCCGATACCTCATGCGTGAACGCCTTCGGTGGCGGCAGCTGGAAGGACACGCCGGCCTCGGTGAACGTGCTTGAGCGCGATTACCTGGACCGTCGCCAGGTGCGTTCGCTGTCCGAGCTGGCCAGCAACGATGCCTCGCTGGGTGATGCGTATGCGCCGGTGGGTTACTACCAGAACATCGCCATCCGTGGCTTCGCCCTGGACGCCGCCACCGGCTACCGCTTCAACGGCCTGTCCATCGCCGGCGAACAGCGCCTGGCGCTGGAGAACGTGCAGTCGGTGGAGATCCTCAAGGGTGAAGCCGGCCTGGCCGCAGGCGTGATGGCGCCGGGCGGCATCATCAACTACATCGGCAAGCGCCCGGCCGAAGTGCGCACCGCCACGCTCGGTACCGATTCGGAAGGCTCGCGCTACGTCGCCGTCGATGTCGGCCACTGGATCACCCCGCGTTTCGGCCTGCGCCTGAATGCCGCATGGGATTCCAGCAACTCCTATGTCGAGCACGCCGACGGTCGCCGCAACTTCTACTCGCTGGCCGCCGACTGGCTGATTGGCGAACGCGGCAAGCTGGAAGTGGATGCCAACTACCAGACCAGCTCGCAGCGTTCGGTGTCCGGCTACCAACTGCTGGGCGCACGCGACCTGCCGCGTGGCGTCGACCGCGAACACCTGCTGGGTTACCAGCCGTGGCAGCGCCCGGTGGATATCGCCAGCACCAACATCACCGCGCTGCATACCTACGACTTCAACGAGGCCTGGCAGTCGCGCATCTCGGTCGGCCACAGCCGTTCGGTGATCGATGACAACGTCGCCTTCGCCTACGGCTGCTACTACGCCGTGCTGTGCGCCGATGGCAGCGTGCCAGGCAACTACTTCGCGCCCAACGGCGACTATGACGTCTACGACTACCGCAGCCCGGACGACACCCGCCGCAACCAGCAGGCCCGTGCGGAGCTGCGTGGCCGCTTCGAGACCGGCAGCGTCGGCCATGAGCTGACCGTCGGTGCCGACTACTTCCGGCGCACCGTGGACAAGCGCCCGAGCGTCAACGAGTACGTCGGCACCACCAACATCCACGAAGCACCGGTGCCGGTATTCGCGCCGTCGCCGAAGATGCCGGGACCGTCCGCACGGCGCCTGGACAGCCGCCAGACCGCGTTCTTCGCGCTGGACCGGATGAGCTTCGGCGATGACTGGCAGTGGCTGGCCGGTGGCCGCTTCGTGCGCCTCGATGAGCGCGCCTACGACAAGCGTGGCACCCCGCAGCGGCACAGCCGCCTGTCGCGCTTCCTGCCGCAGACTGCGGTGGTGTGGAAGGCCACCGACCAGCTCAATGCCTATGCCAGCTACGTGCGCGGCATTTCGCTGGGCCAGGAAGCGCCGTTCTGGACCAGCAACGCCGACACCTTCCTGCCGTCCGTGCAGTCGCGGCAGCTGGAAGTGGGCGTGAAGTACGTGCCGGTCGAAGCGCTGACCCTGGGCGCGGCCGTGTTCCGCATTTCGCAGCCGTACCAGTACGCCAGGCCGGACAGCAGCGACGTCGGCTACACCTTCGTCGAGGAAGGCACGCAGACCCACACCGGCCTGGAGCTGACCGCCAACGGCCAGCTGACCGATGCGCTGCAGATCGTGGCCAGCGCCAGCGTGCTGCAGGCGCGCGCGCGCGACACCGGCACGCCGGCGTATGAAGGCCATCAGCTGGTGAACGTGCCGAAGGTGCGCGCCAGCGTGCACCTGGCCTATGCGCTGCCGTTCGTGCAAGGCCTGGACGTGACCGGCGGCTGGCGCTATGCCGGTGCCAACGTGGCGCGCGCCGACGGTGGCGTGCGCGCACCCGACTATTCAGTGTTCGACGCTGGCCTGCGTTTCCAGCATCGCCTGCGCGAGCGCGCAGTGACCTGGAACCTGTCGGTGGACAACGTGTTCAACCGCTTCTACTGGCGCGATACCGGCAGCAGCGGCGGTGACTACTACCTGTTCCCCGGCGCACCGCGACAGGCCCGCCTGTCGGTGACGTTCGCGCTGTGAGCGGCGTGATGCTCGAGTGGACCGCCGCACTGTGCAGCATCCTCGGCGTCTGGCTGATGGCCCGGCGCCGGCTGGCGGCGTGGCCGGTGGGCCTGCTGTCGGTGGCGCTGTATGGCCTGGTGTTCGCCGAGGCCAAGCTGTACTCGGACACCCTGCTGCAGGTCGCCTTCGGTGGTTTCCTGGTCTATGGCTGGCTCAACTGGCGACAGCATGCCGCCGATGAGGGCAGCATCCGCATCGTGCCGCTGGCACGCGGCACGCTGCTGCGCGACCTGGCCATCGGCCTGTGCGGTGGCGTGGCGCTGGGTGCAGCCATGCACAGCTTCACCGACGCTGCCCTGCCGTGGTTGGATGCGCTGCTGACCGGTCTGAGCCTGGTCGGGCAATGGTGGCAGGCCCGCCGCCACGTGGCCTGCTGGTGGGTGTGGATCGCAGTGGACGTGGTCTATGTGGGTGCGTACCTGTTCAAGTCGCTGCACGTGACCGCCGCGCTCTACGTGTTCTTCCTCGGCCTGGCCGTGTTCGGCCTGCGCGCATGGAGCGCCGCCGCTCGCGAGCCACAGGTGGCAACCCGGTAGAGCCACGCCATGCGTGGCTGGGCCACCGGTAGTCGCCAACCTTGGTTGGCGTGCGTGCCGACCAAGGTCGGCATCTACCCAGAACATCCACGCATGGCGTGGATCTACTGGGTAAGCACCAAACCCAGCCGCAGCGGCTGGCGCATGTCGGCCGGTGGCGCGGTCTGCAGGGGTGCACTCTGCAGGGTCGCGCGCAGGTCGGCGTCGACCTGGGCATCGCCCAGGCTGTCGAATTCCAGCTTCGAGATGCGGCCATCCGCCGCGATCCACACGCTCACCGGTAGCGGCGTCGGTGCGTCCGGATGTGCCTGCAGCCATTCCAGCACGCGCTGCGCCTGCGGGTCCTGCTCCTGCTGCAGGCGCTGCTGCAGCTGCCCCCCCACGGCGGCGGCATAGGCCATCCAGTGCGCAGGGGCTTCCTGTGCGGACACTGCGGCACTCCCCAGTGCCAGCGCACCGAACAACGCGGCCAGTGGCCGCCACCAGCGGCGTGCACCGGTTGTGTTTCTTGCCATCGCCATCGCCCGCCCCTGCGCTCTCATCCAACGGCTGATGGTCGGCGCGGTAGATGACAGGCAGATGGCGGCCGCTGCTACCCGGCGCGATCAGTCGCCCAGGTCGGCCAGCACCTTGCGCGAGGGCGCGAAGAAGGTCACGCCGGTGGTGGCGGTGGAGAAATCAAGGATGCGGTCATGCAGCGGTGCGGGATTACCGATGAACATGCGCTCGAGCATCTTCTCGATCACCCACAGGCGGCGCGTGTAGCCGATGAAGTAGGTGCCGTACTCGCCGCGACCCGGGTTGGCGAACGGCATGTTGTCGCGCAGGATCTCGTGCTCGCCGTCGGCATCCTCGATGGTGCACAGCGTCTTGTGCGACTTCTGCGCATCGGCCGGCGCATCGTCCAGCTCGATGTTGTCGTGCTTGGTGCGGCCGATGATCGCTTCCTGCGCTTCGGTCTTCTGCGCGCGCCAGGCATCGAGGTTGTGCAGGTACTTCTGCACCACCACGTAACTGCCGCCGGCATGCTCCGGGTCTTCCTCGCCCACGATGGTGGCTTCCGGCAGTGACAGCCCTTCCGGGTTGGCGGTGCCGTCAACGAAATCGAGCAGGTCGCGGCCATCGAAATAGCGGAAGCCGGCCACGTCATCGACCGTCTCCACCGCATCGCCAAAGGCCATCAGCAGGTTGCGCTCGAACGCCACGATCAGATCCATCGTGCGTGCACGGATGTGGTACAGCAGGTCGCCCGGCGTGGACACAGCGGTATGGGTCGCGCCCTTGATCTCGCGGA
Source organism: Stenotrophomonas sp. YJH_SMC_40 (assembly GCF_059368615.1). NCBI lineage: Bacteria > Pseudomonadati > Pseudomonadota > Gammaproteobacteria > Lysobacterales > Lysobacteraceae > Stenotrophomonas > Stenotrophomonas sp. YJH_SMC_40. The sequence continues at coordinate 178,164 of NZ_JCAFRX010000006.1, forward strand.
ACGGCTGCAACTCGCGCGGCGGCGTGGTGCCCACCAGCGGCTTCCACACGCGGTGGCCGATGGCCACGTTGCAGGTGAAGGTGCGTTCGATCTCGCGGATGGCGGTGTTCTTGATCAGGTCGTCGGTGCTGGCCAGCACCTCGCGTGCCTTGGCGATCGACGCCTCGTCATCCTTCACCTTCAGCACCAGAAACGCCGCCGAATGGGTCAGTGGCGCGGTGATCTGCTGCGGCTCGTTGTCGAGCGTGTGGTTGACGGCGGTGATCGGTGCGGGCTGGGAGTTCACGGCGGTTCCTGCTGGCTTGAGGCGGACGCATCGCGTGTGGCGATGTGCGGGCGATCATAGCGGAACCGCCTGACCGGGGACGGAGCGGTTCTCGTTCCGTCCACCGGCGAAGCTACGAAGGCCTCAATCCACATCACTCCAGACCGCCAGTTCGTAGCCATCCAGATCGCGGAAGTGGAAGCGGCGACCACCCGGGAAGGCGAACACCGCCTGCACCACCTCGCCACCGGCGGCGATCACGCGTTGCTGTGCATCGGCCAGGTCCGCGCAGTAGAGGATCACCAGCGGCCCCCCGTGGGCACGCACCGGCGCGTCGGCCACGAAGCCACCTTTCAGACGGCCGTCGTCGAACTCGGTGTAGGCCGTGCCGTAGTCCGTGAAATGCCAGCCGAACACCTCGCCGTAGAAGCGCTTGCTACGGGCGATGTCGGCGACGTTGAGTTCGATGTTGTCGATGCGGCGTTCGGCATCGTGGGGCGCGGCAGGATTCATGGCGTGGCTCCGTGGTGGGAGCCCAGCATCGATCAATGCAGCACAGTGGTCTTGAACAAAACGGCCATCATTGTCCCCACTCCAGGCGCAGCTCGCTGGCGGTCATGCCCGCCAATTCACGCGCCTCGCGGCTGAGATGGGCCTGGTCGGCATAGCCGGCATCAGCGGCCAGCATCGCCAACGAATGCAGTGGCAGCGCGCGACTCTGGCGCAGGAAACGTTGCAGCCGCAGGATCCGCTCCAGCGTCTTGGCGCCGTAGCCGAACTGCGACTGGCTGAAACGCCGCAAGCTGCGCGGGCTCAGGCCCAAGTGCGCCGCCAGCGTATCCAGCGTGGCATTACCCGCGGCGAGCGCCTGGAACAGGACATGGGCGCGCTGCGCCGGCGTATCGAGCGCGGCCGCACCCATGTGCTGTTGCAGGCAGTTCGCCATTCGCTGCAGGCGCTGTGCAGGCGCGGTGTCGCCGATGGAGGCCGCCGCCTTGTTCACCCACGCGCCCTTCAGGTCGGCCAGTGGCACGGCCTGGCCGATGATCGCGGCCAAGGGCAGGCCCAGCGCGGCCAATGCCTGGCCGGGACGGAAGCGTGCGCCCAGCACCTGCGCACCGGGTGCCAGCGCCGGGTGCGCGGCCACGCGGTCCGGGCCGACGACGAACAGCGCACCGTCGCGCCAGAGGATATCCACGCAGCCATCGGGCAATACGGTGATGTGCCCATCGGCATCGGCAGGAAGCTGGCTCTGCCACAGCTGGCCAAAGTGGCCGCGCAGCGGCGCAGGCGCCAGATGCTCCTGGTAGGTCGTGCCGGTGCCTGCAAGAGAGGAAGGGTCGCCCATGCCGCATTGTGGCGCCACGGGGCCCATAAAAGTGAAGCCCGGCGCGAGGCCGGGCTTCGGTTGGCGTGTGGGAGAGAGAGAGAGTCACACGCCAGCACAACACGCACTAACGACAGGCGTTTGTTACCAGGTGAAGCGCGGGCCCACGAACCACTCGCGGTCGCCGGCCTTGGCCAGCTTCACTTCGCCACTCAGGCCCCAGTTCTGGTTGAACTTGGCGGTGGCGCCGACACGGCCATAGAACTCGCCGTCCGGGTTGATGCCGTGCTTCTTGGTGTAGTCCTCGTAGCCGGCCATCACGTAGCCTTCCACGTACGGGTTGAACGCGGTGCGCACGCCAACTTCGGTCGAGTAGCCGTTGAAGTCCAGGCCATGCTTCATGTCGAACTTCTGGTACGCAACGCGAGCCACCAGGTCGGTGTTCGGTGCGATGCCGTAGTTGTAGCCGGCGCCGATGCGCCACTGGTCGACGTCATTCTTGAACTTGTCGGTCTCCTGCGCGCTGTAGTCGCCGAAGATGTGGAAGTTCGGGTGCACCGCCACGGAACCCTTCACCTTCCAGCCGTCGGCGTCGCCGCCCTTGGCATCGGTGTTCACGTAGCCGCCTTCAACGTAGTTGTACGACAGGCCATCGGTTGCCGATGCAGCGAACGGCAGAGCAGCCAGAAGACCCAGGGCGAGCAGCGAATTCTTGTTCATCGGGACACACCTTTAATTATTTTGGTTTCGTCGGCCGCCTCCCGGGAGGGGGAGAGAGAAGAGGCGGTCGACAGGTGTGAATTATCCGTTAGGGGGTCTAATCAACCCTGAATATTGAACTGACTGGTGTATAAATAAGGCTGGCGTTCAGGGAACTCCGCATGGGACCGCTGTCGGCTTCTTGCGCGCACCACGCTCGATGCTTGATGCGGGCTCTGATCCTGATCGCCTCGCCGGTTGTGCTACTGCAGGCACAGGCCGCTGAGCGCATCGTTTCTGCCAGGCACATCGTCGTACAGACAGACGATGTCACGCGCTTCTTCAAGGTGCTGGACGCCAACCAAGGGCGCCCAAGCGCCGATGATCTGCAACACGGCTATCTGGATGCGGGTACGGATGCCCTGCGCAGCTTCACCGACCGCCGTATCGGCTCGATGGAGCGGCTGGCCAGGGCCATCCAGGACAAGCCGGCATTGTTTGCGAAAGCGAGAACCTGCGCGACCGCATTGCCATCGATCCGCACGCGCGTCGCCGCTGCCGTCGATCGACTTGGCGCCCTGTTGCCGTCTGCGCGCTTTCCCCCGGTCACCGTACTGGTGGGCCGCGGCAACAGTGGTGGCGTGACTACCGAAGCAGGTGTGGTCATCGGACTGGAAGCACTGTGCAACGCCGACTGGATGCAGACCGACGTAGGTGACCGCTTCGTGCATCTGATCGCGCATGAGTATGTGCACGTGCAACAGCCCGGTGCACGCGTGGACATCGAGCAGCCCACCCTGCTCTATCAGACCCTGCTGGAAGGGGGCGCCGAATACGTGGCCGAACGGATCTCCGGGCAACCGGCCAACGCGCATCTGCAGCGTTGGACGCAGGGTCGCGAGTGTGCGCTGGAGCGTGCGTTCCTGCAGGACAGCATGGGTACCGATCTTTCAAGGTGGCTGTACAACGGTCCCGGCGACGATACGCGCCGCGGAGATCTCGGCTACTGGATCGGCTATCGCATCGCCCATGCCTATGTTGCGCGCGCGGCCGACACGCGCAGCGGCGTCGCCGAACTGCTGGATGTCCAGCCCGGGAACGCTGCGGCGCTGCTGGAAGCAAGTGGATGGCAACCTGCGTGCGGAGTAGGCGAAAGCACGCAGACGCGCATGCCGTGATGCCGGCTTCATGCAGGTGAATGGGTAACGTTTAACAGGCACAAGGCGCTTCGCCGATGCAGATCAGTTCGCTTGATCCCGCTTGTTAAGGTTTGTTGATCTACAGGCCTTCACAGCCCATCCACGTACTCAAATTCCAGCTGAAAGCACGGGCTAGCGCCGGGAACAAACGCCGCTATATTCCAGCTTCCCCAGACGAAGGAGGGAGTTGGAAATGAAACTGACCAAGCAGCACATCAACGCAGCACGCGCCATCACCGTCGCCATCGTGGCCACCGTAAGCCTCGGCGCTTGCGCCACCTACAAGGACGAGTTCGCAACCATCAACTCGCGCCTCGATCAGCTCGACGTAAAGGTGCAGGGCGCTGCCCAGAGTGCCGAGTCCGCCAACCAGTCGGCGCAGCAGGCCAACCAGCGTCTGGACCAGATCGAAGGCCGCGTACAGCAGCTTGAAAGGGCACCGGCCGGTCGCAAGCCGCGCGGCTGATAGCTCCCTCATCCTTTGAATTGATCCACCTCTGTATCGGGAACCAGTGGCCTTCGCCGGCCACTGGCATCCTTCCACCCAGGATTGCATTGCAAGGAGCCGTCCCATTCGTACCTCCTCCTCCCCTGCACGCCGCGTCCTCCATGCCGCACTGGCGATGGCACTGGCCGTTGCGTGCAGCGGCGCAGCCAGCGCCAAGGGCAAGGACAAGGAAGCGCCTGAACAGCGAATTGCTGCCGTTGATGAACTTCCACCCGACCAGAGCGTGTCCGAAACAGTGATCGAGCTGGCCGGCTGGGTGGTTGCCAGCAAGGACAACCAGGGCTACCCGTTCGCAATCATGGACAAGGCCGCCGCGCAGGTCCTGATCTTCGGCGGCGACGGTAAGCTGCGCGGCGCGGCACCGGCGCTGTTCGGTTCGGCCATCGGTGATCACTCGGCCCCTGGTGTTGCCAAGCTCGCACTGAGCGCGATTCCCGGCCATGACCGCACCACCCCTGCCGGCCGTTTCATTGGTGGCTACGGCCCCTCCGACGATGCCGGGCGCGTGCTGTGGGTGGACTACGATTCCGCCGTCTCGATGCACCCGCTGCCGCCAGGCACCCCGAAAGAGAAACGCGCCCAACGGCTGGCAACGCCGACGCCGGACGACAACCGCGTCACCCACGGCTGCATCAACGTCTCGCCCGCGTTCTACGAGCAGATCGTGCAGTCCACGTTCGAGAAGGGCGGTGTGTTCTACATCCTGCCGGACAAGGATTCGATCGCGAAGACGTTCCCGGAGTTCGCGCAGAGCCGTGGCGATGCGAAGGACGAAGACGAGAAAGGCGCGCGGCGCGCAAGCAAGTAGAAGTGGGTAGTGGAAAGCGTTTGCGTACTGGAAGTCAGGAAGCCGCAGCGCCCGCCGCCCGCGCCAATGCAGCGGCATGCGCATCGCCCTTCCTCTCGCTGTAACGGTCCACCAGGTAGTCCGTCCTGCCACGCGTCAGCAGCGTGAACTTCACCAGCTCTTCCATCACATCCACCACCCGATCGTAGTACGGCGAGGGTTTCATCCGGCCGTCGTCATCGAATTCCTGCCAGGCCTTGGCCACTGACGACTGGTTGGGGATGGTCAGCATGCGCATCCAACGGCCGAGCACGCGCAACGTGTTGACCGTATTGAACGACTGCGAGCCGCCACTCACCTGCAGCAGCGCCAGCGTCCTGCCCTGCGTGGGCCGCACGCTGCCATCTTCCAGCGGCAACCAGTCGATCTGGTTCTTGAACACGCCGGTGACCGTGCCATGCCGCTCGGGGCTGACCCAGACCTGGCCTTCCGACCACTGCGACCATTCGCGCAGTCGCTGCACTTCAGGGTGGTGCGGGTGCACGCTGTCCAGCATGGGCAGCGCATGCGGATCGAACACGCGGGTCTCGCACCCCAGGTGACGCAGCAATCGCTCGGCTTCCAGCGCCAGCTTGCGACTGAACGACTGCGGCCGAAGCGAGCCGTAGAGCAGGAGGATGCGTGGCGGTCCCGGATCTGCCGCAGCGAGCTGGTGGTGATCGGGCTGGGGCAGCGAGGCGTCTACCAGATTCGGTAGATGGGGGCTTGTGATGGGCTTATTCATTCGATTATTCTAGAAATATGGAAACGTTGAATGCAATTGCTGCCCTGACTGCTCTGGGCCATGCCACCCGCCTGGCTGCCTTCCGCCTGCTGGTGGAGGCTGGCCCGGCAGGTCGCATGGCGGGCGACATCGCCACGGCCCTGCAGGTGCCCCCAGCCACGCTCAGCTTCCACCTGAAGGAGCTGGTGCAGGCCGGCCTGGTGGAGAGCGAAAGCCAGGGTCGCCATGTCTGCTACCGCGCCAACTTCGATGCGATGAACGGCTTGATCGAGTACCTGACGCACAACTGCTGCGCGGGCTCGCCAACCGAGCAATGCATGCCCACGGCGCCCGCCTGCAAGGGCTGACCCCACACAGATCCTCTCCTCTCAAGGCAATTGCTCCATGACCCGCAATGTCCTGTTCCTCTGCACCGGCAACAGCGCCCGCAGCGTGCTTGCCGAAGCCACCCTGCGTGCATGGGGCGGCGATCGCTTCAGCGCATTCAGTGCGGGCAGCCAGCCCAATGGCCAGATCAACCCCTTCGCGCTGGCCCAGTTGCAGGCCGAAGGAATGCCCATTGAAGGGCTGCGCAGCAAGTCGTGGGATGAGTTCGTGGATGCAGCACCGATGGCTCTGGTGATCACCGTGTGTGATGCAGCCGCAGCGGAAGCCTGCCCTGTGGTGTTCGGTGACTTCGTCCGCAGCCACTGGGGCCTGCCCGATCCGGCGGCCGTGGCAGGCAGCGATGCCGACAAGGCCGCAGCCTTCGCGCTGGCCCATGCCATCGTGAAGGCGCGGCTGCGTGCGCTGCTCACACTGCCTGCATCATTGTGGTCCGACCGCGAGACGCTGCAGCAAACGCTGGATCGGATCGGACAGCTGCCGCCAACTGATCGCATGCCGTGACTTCCCGCATGAATCTGTTCGAGCGCTACCTGACGCTCTGGGTCGGGCTTTGTATTGCGGTCGGCACGCTGCTGGGCCACTTCCTACCCGCTGCTTTCGCGGAGTTGGCCTCGGCCGAAATCGCCAAGGTCAATCTGCCGGTTGCCGCCCTGATCTGGTTGATGATCATCCCGATGCTGCTGAAGGTCGACTTCAGCGCAATGCGCCAGTTGCAGCAGCACTGGAAGGGCATCGGGGTGACACTGTTCATCAACTGGGCGGTCAAGCCGTTTTCGATGGCGCTGCTGGGCTGGCTGTTCCTGCGCCATGCCTTCGCGGACTGGTTGCCGGCGGGGCAGATCGACAGCTACGTCGCCGGGTTGATCCTGCTGGCAGCCGCGCCCTGCACTGCCATGGTGTTCGTCTGGAGCAACCTGTGCCGCGGCGATGCCAACTTCACCCTGAGCCAAGTGGCGTTGAACGACGCGATCATGGTGGTCGCATACGCACCGGTGGTGGCGCTGTTGCTGGGCCTGTCAGCGATCACTGTGCCGTGGGACACGCTGCTGTTGTCGGTGGGTCTCTACATTGTGGTGCCCGTGCTGGTGGCCGCCCTGCTGCGGCACTGGATCCTTTCGCGCAGCGGCGAGGCGGGCCTGCAGCGTGCGCTTCGAAGGCTGGGACCGCTGTCCCTGTCAGCGCTGCTGCTGACGCTGGTGGTGCTGTTCGGGTTCCAGGGCCAGCAGATCGTGAAGCAACCGCTGGTGATTGCACTGATTGCAGTGCCGATCCTAATCCAGGTCTACTTCACTTCAGGCCTGGCCTACCTGCTCAACCGCCGCTTGGGCGTGGCGCATTGCGTGGCCGGCCCTTCAGCGCTGATTGGCGCCAGCAACTTCTTCGAACTGGCTGTGGCCACAGCGGTGGGACTGTTCGGCGTGCACTCGGGAGCGGCGCTGGCCACCGTGGTGGGTGTGCTGATCGAGGTGCCGGTCATGCTGTCCGTGGTGCGGATCGTGAACCGTACTCAAGCCTGGTACGAGAGACGCGAAGAGCACTGACACACCGGAGTGCGCCGAAGTCGATTTACGTTCTTCGCCCCGCACTGTCGTCATCGGCCTGGTGGAGTGCCCGTACGCCACGTCATCAACTTCGACCCATGTCGCATATTCCCCATGCCGCTACGGACGTTGCGGCGCCTGCGTCTGCGACGGCTTAACAGCATGCAAAAATGCCAAAAGCGTCTTTGATCCAGCGTTGAATGCAACTCTTCTGATTGGCGTTGCGCAGCGACGGCGGTACAGATGGTGGGCCGCCGGAAAATGGGTGGCCGGGCCTCGAAAACCCGTTAGATCACGAACGTTGTTTGCGCTTGCCAGCCGGCGTCACCCCGCGTGGCGCCGGCTGGCATTCCGTCTGCCGGCTATGGCGGGCGGAGCGTGGAGGCCTTGCGCCTGCCGGTCTTGTTCGTGATCTCCCGGTTTTCGAGCCACGTCTCCGCCCGCCACCTCTATGTGGCGGTTACCGTCTGTCCTGCACGGAGCCCTTGCCATGAGCACACCCGAATCCTCCCGCCTGCGCGCGCAGTACGTGCCCGCCAACGCGGACGCGCCCTCGGAAGCACTGCACCCGCACGATCCGCACGGTTTCATCGCCACGCTCGACCGCATCGGCAAGGGCGCCGCCGCCGACGGCCAGCCCTGGCCGGAACGTCATCAGATGCCCGGCCGCCGCATGGCCTTGGCCGACGCGGATTGCGCATTGACCGGCCTGCGAGTGGCGCTGGAAATGCTGCTGGCTGCCGAGCGCGTGCGCCAGAACGGACCCGACGAGGAGTACGTGGGCGACCGTGTGATGGAGGGCCTGATGATGGTCAGTCTGTCGCTGACAGCACAGGTCAGCGCACGCATGCGGCCGGAAGGGTGATACGGGGAACAACGCTCACTGCAACGCCGGGCACGGCCCGGCGCTGCGGCGCGCGCCACATCACTCGCAGAGTGCGCTGTCTTCCTTCAACGCGGCATCCTGCAGTGGCTGGCGCTGTTCGATCTGCGCACGTTGTTCCGCCGTCGGCTCGCCCAGCCACCATACACGGCAGCGCGCGGTAAGACGGCCAACCATCTTCGACTGATCGGGCGAATACAACATCGCCAACGCCGTGCCGGGGCAGTCGTGGGCCTGGCAGGCGGTGTAGAACCACCACGGCTCACCCTGCAGCACTACCAGTTCGCCAGGACCGCTGGGCCCGCTCAACAGGCGTTCGCGCAGCGATGGAATCTCCTTGTCAGCGGATTCGGCTGCGGCCGTGTTCTTCATCAGGGCGTTGAACGCGGCCAGCACCTTCGGATCCTTGCGGCCGCAGTCGTCCACGGTATTGCCGCCCACCAGGGTGAAGAAATGCGTCGCCAGCGGGTTGTCCGCGCAGGTGAGTTCCCCGCCGGCGCTCGGGTCTTCCGGTTCGCCTTCGTTGTCCCACACCGAGGGGTCCACACCGTTTTCGGCGGACGGTTCCTTCTCGACCACCGTCGCCGCGGCGGCCGGTGCTTCGGTGGTCGGTGCCGGCGCCACAGCAGGTGCAGTCTCGCCAGTCTTCTCCGGTGCCTGTCCGCAGGCTGCCAGCAGCGCGGCCATCATCGCCATCCCTGTGATTCGCATCTTCATTCCGTGTCCTTGTCTGATCTGCGCTGCATCCACCAAATCGGCGGCCGCATGATTCTAACCAGCGGCGCGCTAGGATGCGTCTGAAGCCTTCCCATCATCTCCAGGGCCTGGACGCATGCGCCGCACACGACTCGCCATGATCTTCTGCAGTGCCCTGCTGATGGCATCGCCGGCAATTGCCCACGATGCAGAAGGCGCGAAGCCCGCACAGCCGCTTCCCGATATCGCGCTGCCCGCATCGCTGGACCGTGTACTGCGCGACTACGAGCAGGCGTGGCGCACGGGTGATGCCAAGGCACTGGCTGCGCTGTTCGCCGAGGATGGTTTTGTGCTGCAGAGCAACCAGCCGCCGGTGCGCGGCCGCAGCGCAATCGAGGCCGCATATGGCGGCCAGGGCAGCAGTCCGTTGCGGCTGCGTGCGTTGGCGTATGCGGTGGAGGGGAATACGGGCTACATCATTGGTGCGTACAGCTACGGCAACAACGTGGGCGATACCGGCAAGTTCACGCTCACGTTGAAGCGCGTGAGTGATGGGCCGTGGTTGATCTTTTCGGACATGGATAACACCAGCGCGCCGCCACGGGCGCGGTGATCGGCGTTGCAGTAGATCCACGCCATGCGTGGATATGCAGCGCGCATGATGCCAAGCAAGCTTGGCACCCACCAAAGCCTGTCTCCCGTCCGGCACCCGCGTGTACTCCCTGATGAAAAAACCCCGGCACTGGGCCGGGGTTTTTCGATTCACTTGAACAGCGTGTCCGGATACTCCGGTTTCTGTTCCCGCGCCAGCAATGCGCGCAGGCCTTCTTCCGGCGTCTGCTCGCCATGCAGCACGGCACGCACGCGGTCGGAGATCGGCAGGTCGATGCCATGGCGGCGCGCCTGTCGCATCACTTCGTCGGCGGTCTGCACCGATTCGACCACCTGGCCGATTTCGCGCACGGCATCCTGCAGCGTCTGGCCACGGCCCAGGGCCAGGCCCAGCCGGCGGTTGCGCGACAGGTCGCCGGTGCAGGTCAGCACCAGATCGCCCAGGCCCGCCAGGCCCATCAGCGTTTCCGGCTTGGCACCGATGGCAGCGGCCAGGCGCAGCATCTCGTTGAGGCCACGGGTGATCAGGCCGGCACGGGCGTTGAGGCCCAACTGCATGCCATCGGCCACGCCGGTGGCCACGGCCAGCACGTTCTTCATCGCGCCGCCCAGCTCGGCACCGACCATGTCGTCGCCGGTATAGGCGCGGAACGCCGGGCCATGCATCGCCTCGGCCACCGTCTGCGCGAACTCGGGCACGTCGCCGTGCACGGTGATCGCGGTCGGCAGGCCCTGGGTGACTTCCTTGGCGAACGACGGCCCGGTGACGACGGCCAGCGGCACGTCCTCACCCAGCACTTCGCGCGCCACTTCATGCAGGAAGCGGCCCGAACCGGGTTCGAAGCCCTTGGTGGCCCAGGCCACGCCGGCACCGGCAGGACGCAGCGGCGCCAGCGCACGCACGGTTTCGCCGAAGGCATGCGAGGGGGTCACCACCAGGATCCAGGCCGCGCCCTCCACCGCCGACGCCAGGTCGGTGGTGGCACGCAGGCTGTCCGGCAGCGGGATGCCCGGCAGGTAACGCGGGTTCTCGTGGCGCTGGTCGATGGCTTCGACCACGGCAGCATCGCGCCCCCACAGCACGGTCGGATGACCGTGCCGTGCGAGCAGGCTGGCCAGCGCGGTTCCCCAGGAACCGGCGCCAAGCACGGCGATCTTGTCAGCGGTAGTGCTCATCCGTGACGTCGCGGCAGGAATCAGGCGTTGCCAGCCGGCTCGGAGTCAGCCAGCGACGGTGCGTCGCCCTGCTCCTGGCGCTGGCGCAGGGTTTCTGCGTACAGGCCTTCGAAGTTGATCGGCTGCAGGAAGAACGGCGGGAAGCCGCCGGCCTGGATCAGGTCGCTGATCAGCTGGCGCACGTACGGGAACAGGATGTTCGGGCACTGGGTGCCGAGCAGCACGTCGATCGACTGCGGGTCCAGGCCGACCAGGCCGAACACGCCGGCCTGCTTCACTTCGGCCACGTAGGCGGTGCGCTCACCGGCCTGGCAGGTCAGGGTCACGGCCAGGACCACTTCGAAGGCGTTCTCACCCAGGCGCTGCACCTGCTGGTTCAGGTTCAGCTGCAGCTCCGGCTGCACCTGGTCATTGAAGATGGTCGGAGCGTTCGGCGACTCGAAGGAGACGTCCTTGACGTAGATCTTCTCGACGGTGAAAGCGGGGCCGGTGGCGGCATCGACCGGCGCAGCAGCGCCGTTGGTGATCTCTTCGGACATTTCCAGTAACTCCAATGAATGCAATGAAAACGATGGTCGAATTACTGCGATGGGGGCGGGATCAGGCCCATACAAGGCCGGATCCGCCACCTGCGGCAATCAGTTGCGGCCCTTGACCAGCGGCAGCTCGGCCTGCTGCCAGGCGGGAATGCCGCCGTCGAGCACGTAAACCTTCTCGAAGCCGGCCTTCTTCAGCGCCTTGGCGGCGGTTTCCGAAGCGTTGCCGCTGCGGCACACCAGCACCACCGGCGACTGCTTGGCGTTGGCCACCAGCTTGTGGTCCGGGCCGAAGGCACTGGCCTGGGCGTTGCGGCTGCCGGCAATGTGGCCCTTCTCGAAGTCACCGCTGGCCGACAGGTCGACCACCACCGTGCCGCCCGCGTTCATCAGCTGGGTCAGTTCGGCGGGCTTGATGCCCTTGAAGCCCCGGAACAGGCGGCGGATCTCGGTGACGATGATGGCCACGGTCAGGCCGACCAGGGCCGCGGACAGCATCGGGTTTCGGCCTGCAAAGGCCAGCAACTCTTCGTAATTCACTCAGGTCACGGGTCGATTAAGCGGGCGCCGATTGTCGCACAAGCCGGACGCGGCCCGTCACTGCCCCTTCCACAGGTCCGGCAGGCCGGCGGTCTGCCACCAGCGCTTGGCCTCCGGATCCCAGCGCCAGCGCTCGACCACCATCACGGTGCGTTCGGCCTGCGTGTTCTGGTTGATCACCCCGATTTCGACCCGGCGCTCGACCAGGCCGCCTTCCAGCGCCGCGCTGCTGCGCTCGCGGTAGGACGACACGCGCAGCTGCGCGTAGCGGTTGAGCTCGAACTCGGTGGGCGGCTTTTCCTTGCGCAGCTTGGGGTCCAGATAGCCGATGGCATCGTCCATGCTGCCCCAGCGGATGGTGGCGCCGTAGGCGATCTGGGTCTCTTCCAGCAGCTTGCGCTGCTTGCGGCTCAGGTCGTCGGCCGAAGCCACGGCGCTGACCAGCAGCAGGGAACACATCAGGAACTGGATGAGGCGGCGCATCGGTGGTTTCCCCAGAACGTCAGCCTGCCATCCTACCCTTTGGCGAAGGCAACAAAGCGACCGCTGAACTCTGCGGCAGGCTTGCCATCGGCACCGGGCTGGGTGGCGATGATGCTGATGCGGGCCTTGCGGCGCTGGCGGAAGGTGTTCAGGAAGGCGTCCCAGCCGGTGGCCTCGGCCGCTTCGGCGTGGGCGTGCAGGTCTTCGTAGACCGGGGCCAGGTAGCGCAGGTTGCTGTCGGCCACGTAGACCTCGGCATCGTGGCCGGCCAGGCGCAGGCGCAGGCTGACCAGCGCCCAGCCGGACAGGGTCAGCACCGAGGCCAGGCTGCCACCGAAGGCGTTGCCCTTGTCGTTGACGTTGGCGGCCAGCGGCGCGGTGATGCGCAGCACGCCATCGGCATAGCCGTCGAGCTGGATCTGCATGGCGCGCACCGCCGGCATGCAGTCCAGCACGTCCTGCAGGGCGGCCAGCGAGGAAGTCAGAGCATCAACGGACATCGGAGCAGAGACCACGACAACGAAGGGCCCGCATAATGCAGGCAATGGCCGACCATACGATACCCACTGGCGCCGCCGGTTCCGAGCCGGGCTGGACCTTCATTTCGCTGCGACCGCAGGGCCAGAATTCCGCACTGCGCCGCGCCGTTGCTGGGCTGGGCGGGCATGTGGTGGCCCTGCCACCCTGGCGCCTGCAGCGCTTGAACGGCATGCCAGTGGTGCGTCAGCTGCAACGCGCGCTGAACTGCGATCGGGTGGTGTTCACCAGCCCGGCCGCCGTGACCGCGGCCGCCACCCTGCTGCCACTGGCCGAGGCGCAACGCAGCCCGTGGCTGACCGTGGGCGAAGGCACCGCGCGCGCACTGCGGGCGCAGGGCGTCGGCGAGGTGCATGCACCGCAACGGATGGACAGCGAGGGCCTGCTGGCGCTGCCGGTGCTGGCCGAGGCGCGGGGCCTGCGCATCGGCCTGGTCACCGCGCCCGGCGGACGCGGGCTGATTGCTGCACACCTGCAGGCCGCAGGCGCCACGATCGAACGTGCCGATGTCTACCAGCGCCGCCTGCTGCGCCTGTCGCCCCGCACGCTGGTTCGATTGGCGCATTCAGCGCAGCCGTGGGTGCTGGCGGTGAGCAGTGGCGAAGCGCTGCAGCATTTCTGGCAGCAGCTTCCGCCGGCATTGCAGCAACGCCTGCAGACCCAGGCCACCGTCGTCGTGGCCAGCGAACGGCTGGGCGATCAGGCGCATGCACTGGGGCTGCAGCGCGTGGTGCGCGCGGCCGGGCCCACCACGGCACAGCTGGTGGCCGCTGCACACGCCACGCTCACCGTCCCGGCAGCGACCTGAACAGGGACGTGGGTCACGCTTGCCGCTGTGGTCGGCAACAGTGATGCTGTGCACAACGCGGCCTGCCGGATCCTGACCGGCGACGTTGCCGACAAGGAAGCCCCATGAACGAGACTCCGCCCGTTTCCCCGCCCCGTCGCCCCGCGCGCTGGCTGCTGCCGCTGGCCGGGGTGGTCGTGCTTGGCGTGGGCGGCTATGCCGGCTGGTACGTCTGGCAGCAGCAACAGCACGAACAGGAAGCGCAGGCACAGACCATGGCCGTGCAGCTGCAGGGCCTGGAGGCGACGCTGGATGCACTGCGCCGCGACCAGCGCGCGACCAGCCAGCGCCTGCAGGATGCGGCGACCACCAACCGCGTGCTGCGCGACGAGATGCTGGGCCTTTCGCAGCGCAGTGCGCTGCTGGAAGAGAACCTGGCCAAGCTGGCCGACAGCGCCAACCAGGGCCGCCAGGCGGTACAGCGCGATGAGGCCGAACTGCTGCTGACCCAGGCGGCGCAACGGCTGAATTATGCCGACGACGTGGAAGGCGCGCGCCGCCTGTATGCACAGGCCGCCACCGCGCTGGCCGATCTGCCCGACAGCGATGGCCTGAACCTGCGCCAGGCATTGGTGCAGGAGCGCGATGCACTCGATGCGCTGGGCGCCGGCCCGCGCGTGCAGTCGCTGCAGCGGCTGGATGCCTTGGCCAGGGCACTGCAGGGGCTGCCGTCGCAGGTGACCGGCAACGCTGCGACCGACACCGCAAAACCGTGGTGGCAATCGACGCTGGCCCCGTTCGTGGACATCACCCCGAGCCGCCAGAATGGCCCGCTGACCGCCGCCGAACGTCGCAATGCCGACGACGCCCTGCAGCTGGAACTGACCCTGGCGCGCGCCGCGATCGAACGCGGCGACCGCACGGGCCGCGATACCGCACTGGAACGCGTGGAGCACTGGGCACAGCGGCGCTGGCCGGATTCACCGGCCCTGCGCGCGCAACGTGCTGAACTGAAGGCCTTGCGCGAGCTTCCGCTGCAGGCCAGCAACACCGTGCTTGGCAGCACCCTGCAGCAACTGCGCACCCAGACCGACCGGAGGTAATCCCGCATGAAACCCCTGCAATCCCTGGTTGTGCTGTTGCTGGCGGTGGCCATCGGCGTGGTGGCCGCGCAATGGCTCGGCGCCGATGACCTCAACCGTTTCGGTGAAGTGACCCTGCGCTACGGCGGTTACGACTACCACAGCAACCTGCCGAAGGTGGCGCTGCTGTCGGTGATCGCAGTGCTGGTGCTGTGGCTGCTGTGGAGCCTGATTGCCGCACCGTTCCGCGCCTGGGGCCGCTACCGCCGCAAGCAGGGCCGGGTGCGCCTGATCGACGGCCTGCAGGCCTACGAGCACGGCCAGTGGCAGCGTGCCGAGAAGCTGCTGGATGGCGCTGCCAAGGACCCGGAAGTGAGCGCGGTGGCGCTGGCCAATGCCGTGCGCAGCGCACAGGCACGTGCCGACGGCCCCGCCGGTGAAGCGCTGCTGCAGCGTCTTGGCGAGAGCGATGCCACCCTGCAGGCACTGCTGCGCGCCGAACAGCTGCTGGCGCGCGATCTGCCGGTGGATGCGATCAATGCATTGGACGTGGCGGCGATCCAGCCGCTGCCGCCGCGCGGCCTGTGGCTGCGTACCGAAGCGCTGGCGCGTGCCGGCCGCGCACACGAGGCCTATGGCCAGCTGGGTGCGCTGCGCCAGAGCAAGGTACTGCCGGCCGAATCAAACAGCGAACTGGAAGCCCGCTTGGCCGCACAGGCGCTGCTGGAAGCGGCCGACGTCAACGCATTGGCCGCACAGTGGGAAGCCACGCCGAAGGCGCTGCGGCCGACCCCGGACGTGGTGGGCGCCTATGCCAGCCGCGCGGTGGCCCTGAACTGGGATGAGCCGGCGCTGCTGGCGCTGGAACAGGCGCTGGACCAGCGCTGGGACGACGAACTGGTGGCGCTGTACGGCCGCCTGCCGGCCGAGCGCCTGGCCACCCGCCAGGCCAACCTGGCGCGCTGGCGCAATGTGCATGATGGCTCGGCCGCACTGCATCTGGCGCAGGGCCGCGTGGCCCTGGCCCAGCAGCAGTGGGATGCCGCCGATACGTTCCTGCACGAGGCCATCGCTGCGGGCGCCGGTGCCCCGGCGTGGGAGGCACTGGGTGAACTGTTCGCGCAGCGTGGCGAGCACGCGCTGGCCGCGCAGTGCCTGGCCAATGCGCTGCGACTGCAGCGCGGCGAGGACAGCGTGGCGCTGGTGCGCGGCAGCGAGGCGCCACTGCGTGCCACGGTGGAAGAGCAGCCGATCGCGGTGCAGCCCCCGGTGTATGACGCCAATGAAGAGCGCGACGAGTTCGGCAACCCGCGGTTGCCGTGAAGCGTGCCGACCAACGGTCGGCATCCACCGGACAAAAAAACGCCGCCCGATGGGCGGCGTTTTTTTTGTTCGATGAATGCGATCAGCGTTCGACGATCGCCACCACGCCCATGCCGCCGGCGGTGCAGATCGACACCAGCGCGCGGCCACCGCCGCGTTCGGCCAGCTGCTTGGCTGCGGTAGCAATCACACGTGCACCGGTGGCGGCGAACGGATGGCCGGTGGCCAGCGACGAGCCCAGCAGGTTGATCTTGTCCGGGTCGATGCGGCCCATCGGTGCATCCAGGCCCAGGCGGTTGCGGCAGTAATCCTCGCTCTCCCACGCACGCAGGGTGCACAGCACCTGTGCAGCGAAGGCCTCGTGGATCTCGTAGATGTCGAAGTCCTGCAGGGTCAGGCCGTTGCGCTTGAGCATCTCCGGCACGGCCACGGTCGGTGCCATCAGCAGGCCTTCGCCATGCACGAAGTCCACCGCAGAGACGTGCGCATCGCGCAGGTACGCCTGCGGCTCATGGCCGTGCGCACGCGCCCACTCTTCACTGGCCAGCAGCACCGCGGCGGCGCCATCGGTCAGCGGCGTGGAGTTGGCGGCGGTCAGGGTGCCACGGCCGGAGACCTTGTCGAAGGCCGGCTTCAGCGTGGCCAGCTTTTCCAGCGAGGTATCCGGACGCAGGATGTTGTCGCGCTCGACGCCACGGAACGGTGCGATCAGATCGTTGAAGAAACCGCGCTCATAGGCAGCGGCCAGCTTCTTGTGCGAGGACACCGCCCACTCGTCCTGCGAGTCGCGCGAGATGTTCCATTCCTTGGCCATGTCCTCGCAGTGGTCGCCCATGCTCTTGCCGGTGCGCGGCTCGGCCACGCCCGGGAACTCGGGCTTGAGCTCGGAGAACTTGAAGCCGGTGGTGAGCGCGCGGATCTTGTCGCCGGTGCTCTTGGCACGGTTGGCGGCCAGCAGGCGCGCGCGCAGCTTCTTGCCGTAGACGATCGGCACGTCGGAGGTGGTGTCCGAACCGCCGCCGATGCCCGATTCGATCTGGCCCAGCGCGATCTTGTTGGCGACGGTGATGATGCTGTCCAGCGAGGTGCCACAGGCGCGCTGCAGGGTGATGCCCGGGGTCAGCGGCGACAGGCCGGACGACAGCGTGGCTTCACGGCCCAGGTTCCAGTCGCTGGAGTGCTTGATCACCGCACCCATCGCCACTTCACCCAGCTGCTGGCCGTGCAGGCCGAACCGTTCGACCAGCGCGCCCAGCGTACGGACCGACATGCCGAGGTTGCCGACATCCGAATACGCGGTGTTCTGGCGGCAGAACGGAATGCGGACGCCACCGAGGATGGCGACGGGACGAGCGTTGGGCATGGAGATACCTGGCATGGATGAGGGTGTCTGCAACATGGCCTGCACGGCGGAGCAGGCATAATGGAGCCAAGTGTAGCTGCCGCCCTGTGATGGGCCAACCGTGGAACCATGAGCAAACCCGACCCCGCGATGAATGCCCTTGGCGTGCTGGCCCTGGAACTGGCCGGCGGCGAAATCCCCCGCCAGGCGGTACTCAGCGCCGAACAGGCCGGTGAACTGGCCGATCGCGTCGGCCGCGACCTGTCCAAGCTGGTGCCGCAGGTGGCCGAGCTGGACCTGGTGTTCGCCGCCGCCCATTTCGACCCGGCCGAAGTGCTGCGCCCGGGCTGGCCGATCCATCGCCGCCTGGAAGAACTGCAGATGCGTGCCCCGGGCCGCAACCAGGGCCCGCGCCTGCTGGCCTTTGGTACCGACGCCCAGGGCGACGTGCCGCTACCGTTCCAGGCCGATGCCAGCCTGGTGGGCGGTGGCCTGCGCGTGGTGCCGTTCCTGCTGACCGGCAGCGACGTGGCGACGACCAATGCGGTGGCCGAGGCGCTGGAAGACACGCTGCTGGCCAACGGCATGGCCCATGCCGACACTGCGTTGATGGCGCAGAACACCTTCGGTGCCCGCATCGAGCACGCGCGCTATTTCACCGTGAATGATCTGGCCGCGATGATGTCGATGCAGTACGACAACCAGGGTCTGGCTGCGCTGTGGCCGCTGATCGAGACCGCGATCATGGCCCCCGGTGAAGACGAATGGCTCAACGCCGCGCCCGAGCCGCTGCTGCGTTACACGCATGGCGAAGCACGCATGGCGCTGTTCGATCCGGCCGGCTGGTGCGCGCACTACGATCACGGCAAGAACGATTGCGACCGCCTGAAGGGCATCTACGAGCAGTTCCTGATGCGCCAGCGACAGATGGCCGCCGTGCTGGAAGCGCATGGCGTGCCGGTACTGTTCGTGCACTGCGAGGCCGGCCAGGACGCGCGCGAGCTGCTGGCGCGCTGAAGACGGGTAGTGCCGGCCGCTGGCCGGCAACATCCGGATCTACGATTGCCGGCCAGCTGCCGGCACTACCGATCAGGAAAAACGCCGGCTTGCGCCGGCGTTTTCCGTTTCAGCAGAAATAGCCGCAGTGCTGTTCGTGCACTGCGAGGCCGGCCAAGACGCGCGCAAACTGCTGGCGCGCTGAAGACGGGTAGTGCCGGCCGCTGGCCGGCAACCTCCGCATTTGCGATTGCCGGCCAGCGGCCGGCACGACCGATCAAGAAAAACGCCGGCTTGCGCCGGCGTTTTCCATTTCCAGCAGGAGCGCGCTTACTGCGCCTTCTGGATCACCGCACACGCCAGGCGCGCGCCGGCGTTGCCGGTCGGCTGGGTCTTGTAGTCATCCGCATCGGCATGGACGATCAGGCCACGGCCGATGATGTCGAAGTCATCACCCTTGCCGATGTTGACGTTGCTCGACACCGGGCCGTCGATGGTGGCCACGCCCTTGTCGTCGGCCTTGATGTTGGGCATGTCGCCGCCGTGGTGCGGATCGGTGGCGACGTTGCCGTGGTCCTGCTTGCCCGGGTTGAAGTGGCCACCGGCGCTCATGCCGTCCGGGGCGCTGCAGTCGCCCTTCTCGTGGATGTGGAAGCCGTGCTCGCTGCCCGGCTTCAGGCCGCTGATCTGGCCGGTCACGTGGACCTTGCCATCGACCACCTTGAAGGTGACGCTGCCCTTGGTCTCGTTGCCCTGGGTCGGTGCCAGCTCGGCGCTGGCCGTAGCATCGGCAGCCGGTGCAGCCGCCGGGGCCGGCGTTGCAGCCGGTTCGGTGGTGGCACCGTCGGCCGGCGCGGCCGGCGGGGTTTCAGCCTGCGGCGCGGCCGGCTGCTGGTTGCAGGCCGCCAGGCCCAGCGCAGCAATGGCTGCGAACAGCGAAGTGTGGATCAAGCGCATGGAATCTCTCCCTGGATGATGCCTGCAGTGATCAGCGGACAACCCGGATCACGCCACAGGCGATGCGGACGCCGGCATTGCCGGCGGGCTGGCTGCGATAGTCGTCGGCGTTGGCATGCACGACCAGTGCACGTCCGGCGATATCGGTGGCGGCGCCTCCGCCAAGGGTAACGCCCTTGAGGTGGATATCGACGTTGGCGCGGCCCTGGGCGTCGGCACGCAGATTGTCCATGTCGCCCAGGTGGTGCTTGCCGGTGCCGGCGCGGCCATGCGCAGCGCCACCGGGATTGAAGTGATTGCCGGCACTGCTGGCATCCACCGCACTGCAGTCGCCGCGCTCGTGGATGTGGAAGCCGGCCTGCTGCATCGGCTGCAGGCCACCGATCAGGCCGGTGATGTGGATACCGCCGGGCTCCACCATCAGTGCGATGCGGCCACTGACAATGCTGGCCGAGGCCGGCGCAAGATTGGCCTCGCCCTGCTTCGCTGCGCTGACCACGGTCGGCGGCGGCGGAGTAGGTTCGGTCTTTTTCGGCGCGCTGCCGCAGGCAGACAGCAGCACGGCGGCGGACAACGGCAGGATGGCAAAGGACAGACGCATCAAAGACTCCTTGCAGATGACACTAAGCGTTGCATCGTCCATGAACGATCAACAGTTCGGCAAGCGGGCGCGAGGATCGCGTGCAGGGGCCGTTCAATGGCCCCCGCGGCGGCGTCCGGCGCCCAGCTTGCGGGTAAGGGTATTGCGGCCAAGGCCCAGGCGGGCCGCGGCTTCGGCACGGCGGCCGTGGGTGATCTGCAGCGCGGCCTCCAGCAGGGCATGGTCGACCCGCTCGCGCACCTGCGCGTGCAGCCCTTCCACGCCTTCGGCCAGCTGACGGCGTGCCCATTCGGCCAGCAGCGCTTCCCACTGCCCTGGATCGGCGCTGGTGGTGCTGCTGCGACGACCGCGCGTACGGTTGAGCGCGGTATCGACGTCGGCCACGCCGATGGTGTCGGCGGCCGCCAACGCCGCCATCCGCCAGCACACGTTTTCCAGTTCGCGCACGTTGCCCGGCCAGTCGTGTTCGCGCAGCGCCTGCAGTGCGGCCGCGGTCAGGCGCTTCGGCGGTGTATCCAGCTTGCGCGCGGCGGCGGCCAGGAACGTACTGGCCAGCTGTGCGATGTCCTCGCGGCGCTCGCGCAGCGGTGGCAGCTGCAGGCGCACCACGTCGAGGCGGTGCAGCAGGTCGGCGCGGAACTTTCCTTGTGCAACCAGCCCTTCCAGGTCCTGGTGGGTGGCGGCGACCACGCGCACGTCGACGCGGATCAGTTCACGGCCACCGACGCGGAAGAACTCGCCCTGCGCCAGCACGCGCAGCAGCCGGGTCTGCAACGGCAGCGGCATGTCGCCGATCTCATCCAGGAACAGTGTGCCGCCATCGGCCTGCTCGAAGCGGCCGATATGGCGGCGCTGCGCGCCGGTGAAGGCGCCGGCTTCGTGGCCGAACAACTCGCTTTCCAGCAGCTCGGACGGGATTGCAGCGGTATTGAGCGCGACGAAGGGCCCCTGCGCGCGCGGTGATTCGCGATGCAGCGCATTGGCCACCAGCTCCTTGCCGGTGCCGGTCTCGCCGGTGATCAGCACCGCCAGCGGTGCCTGCGCCAGGCGACCGATGGCGCGGAACAGCGCGCGCATCGGCGGGGTATCGCCCACCAGTTGCGGCGGTTGGTCGCTATGCGCTTCGGCCGCAGGTGTGGCCGCCGCCAATGCCGGGGCGACGGCCGGCAGCACCCGTTGCGCCAGTGCCACCGCATCGTCCAGATCGAACGGCTTGGACAGGAATTCATGCGCGCCACCGCGGAACGCGCCGGCCGTGCTGGCTACATCGGTATAGGCCGACATCACCACCACCGGCAGCTGCGGCAGCGCGGCCTTGAGCTTGTCCAGCAGCACCAGGCCATCGTCGCCGGGCATGCGCACATCGGTGAACAGCAGCGCCGGTGGCGGGCCTTCGCTCAACGCCTGCAGGGCGGGTGCGGCGCTGTCGAAATCGACGACCTGGTAGCCCGCCTCGCGCAGCGCGGTGCACAGCACGAAGCGCACGGCCCGATCGTCATCGACCACCCAGATGCGCTGCGGGGACGAAGAAGACTCAGACATCGCGCGGGGCCTCCTCGGCCGGGGCAGCGCCGCTGACGATCGGCAGCAGCAGCGTGAACACGGTATGGCCCGGGCGCGAGCGGTAGGTCAGCGTGCCGCGATGCTCGCGCGCCACCTGCTGGGCCAGCGCCAGGCCCAGGCCAGTGCCTTCGGCACGGCCACTGACCAAGGGCAGGAACAGGTGTTCAGCCAGTTCCTCGGGAACGCCACGGCCGTCGTCGGCGATTTCCAGGCGCAACGCCAGCGTGTGCAGCTGCTCGGCAATGCGCACGCCATGCTCCACGCGGGTACGCAGGGTGATGTTGCCGGCGCCGGCCTGGATCGCGTTGCGCACCAGGTTCCAGACCGCCTGGGTGAGGCGGTCGGCGTCACCATGGAATTCGGGAATGCTGGGGTCGTAGTCGCGCTGCAGGCGCACCGCCCAGCCGGCTTCGCTCTCGGCCAGGCGCAGCACGCGCTCCAGCGCGGCATGGATGTTCAGTTCGGCATGCGGCGCGGCCGGGGCCGGCGACAGCAGCTGGTCGAGCAGGCCGTTGAGGCGCTCGATCTCCGAACCGATCAGTTCGATCAGCTCACGTTCGCTGGCGTCGCGCTGCGCCGCACGCCGGGCAAGCAGCTGGGCCGCGCCCTTCAGCCCGGCCAGCGGGTTGCGCAGCTCGTGGGCCAGCCCCTTCAGCGCCGCACTGAGCGCGCTGGGCAGCGCCTGGGTGGGATCGAGTCCTGGGAACTCATCGACCGGATGCGCCTCCAGCAGCCAGCCGCCATCGTCGCGGCGGCTCATCCAGCCCTCGGCGAAGCGCGGTGCTTCGCCGGGCACCGCCAGCGCCAGCCGGTTCAAGCGCAGGCTGTCACGCTCATCGCGGGCCAGGAAATGGGCCAGGGCTTCGCCCTGCACTTCCAGTGCGGCCAGCGGCCGACCCAGCAGGCGCCGGATGCTGACGCCCAGCCAGCGGGCGAAGGCCGGATTGCAGCCGGCAATGCAGCCATCGGCCCCGGCCCAGGCCAGCGGCGTGCCCAGGGCATCGAGGGACGGCGGGGGTGCGGGGTCGGACATTGCACCAATGTAGTGCAAAACGGGGGTCCGGGGTCGGATCCCTTTCCGTCAGGAAAGGGCTCTGACCCCTGCCGCAGGTCGAGCAAGCTCGACCACTACCAGATGCGTGGCCGGTTACAGCTTCATGTTCAGGCCGACGAACACGCTGCGGCCCGGGGCCGGCGAGAACATCGGGCGGGCGCTGTCCCAGAAGAAGCTGTCGTACCAGGCGTAGGCGTACTGGCGGCCGGTGACGTTCTTCAGCTGCAGGTCCACGCTGAAACGCGGGGTGAGCTGATAGGCAGCACTGAGGTCGAGCACGGCGAAGCCACCGAACTTGCCGGCCACGTTGCGTTCTTCCAGGTAGTAATCGCCCTGTGCACGCGCCTGCAGGCCCAGCCGCAGCGCATCCGTGGCGCGGTAATCCACACCCAGATTGCTGATATGGCGCGGGGTGGCAGCCACTTCGCGGCCCTGCAGGGAAATGCCGGCATCGCGGTCGTCGCGGGTGATCTTCGCTTCCTGGTAGGCGTGCGAGGCCCATACCGTCCAGTCGTCGCCCAGTTGCAGGCTCAACTGCGCATCCACGCCGCGTCGGCGGGTCTTGCCCAGGGTGACCGTGGTGCCGGTGGCCGGCATGTTGGATACCTCGTTTTCCGCGTCCTGCTGCCACACCGCCAGGCGCGCCTGGGCGCCCTGGAACGGCTGGAACTTGAGGCCCAGCTCCATGCCGGTATTGGTGGACGGCTGCATCGGCGCCTGCCCCGGAGTGAGATAGGCCGGTGCGGTGGAGCCGGTCAGCACCTGGAAGGTGCGGCCCCAGTTGGCATAGACGTGGGTGGTCTGGCCCAGGCTGTGGATGACGCTCAGCTTGGGCTGACCGATGGTGCCGTAGTCCTGCAGGCGTCCGCGGACGCCGTTCATCAGGTGCGTGCTGCCACTGAAGCGATCGATACGATAGGCCGGCACGATCTTCCACGCCTCGGCGGGCCGGTAGATGGCCTGCACGTAGGCGCCCCAGTTGTCGAAGCTGTGGCGGTCGTCGTTCTGCACGCGCACCGGCGGCTGGCTGTAATCCGTCGGTTCGGCGTAGGCGTAGCGCTCGCGGATATAGCCGTTGTCCTGCTGCTCGTAGTTCAAGCCGCCTTCGAGGGTAAGCGCTGGGCTGGCCTGCCAGGTCAGCGTGCTGAGCAGGCCAGTCTGGCGCTCATCCCACACGCGGCGCTGACGCGGCAGGTTGCCGGTGGGCAGGTCGCTGAAGGTCACGCGGCGGTCGTCTTCATAGCGGTTGTAGTAGAGCCGCGTGCCGAAGGTGAGTGCGTCGGACAGCTTCATATCCAGGTGCGCGGCAAGCTGGCGCATGTCGCGGTCATCACCGTCGTTGCCGTTGCGCAGCTCGCTGCCACGGCGGTGCGTGCGCAGTTCCTCGGCGGTCATGAAGCCGGGTTCGTCGGCCTCATGGTGATAGGCGCGCGCGGTCAGGCCCACGCGCAGCCCTTCGTCCAGCGTGCCGAAGAACCACTTGCCGCCCAGCGAGTACTTCCTGGAGGTGTCGTGGTCGCGATAACCATCGCTGGCCTGGGTGCCGACGAAATAGTTCTGCGCGAAGCCATTGGCTTCGCGGCCAACCGCCAGCTGTGCATCACGGGTGTTGTAGCTGCCGTAGGCGAGGCGCGCATCGGTGTAGCTGCCGCCTTGGCGCGTACCGAAGTTCACGTTGCCACCGATGTTGTGCAGCCCATAGCGCGGGTCGTTGGTCCCGCGCACCACTTCGATGTAGCTGATGTCCAGCGGGAACAGCATGTCGATGAAGCGCTGGTTGCCGCTGTTGACGTTGCTGGGGATGCCGTCGATGAGGGTCTTGATGGCGTTGAGGTAGCCCTCGCCGTTGAAGGCGCGGAAGCTGACCTTGCCCGATTCGGCGCCCTGCCGGGTTTCGGTGAGCTGGATGCCGGGCATCTGCCCGAGCAGTTCCCAGCTGTGCGAGACATTGCGGTTTTCGATCTGGTCTGCACCCAGGACGTCCACCGAGGTCAGCACCTGGTGCGCACTGAGCTGGCCTTCGCCGTGCTGGTGCACCTGCACCTTGCCGAGGGTGAGCGCGGCATCGGCGGACTGTGCGAAAGCTTCAGGGGCGAGCGGCGCGGCCGCCAGGGCGGCCACAAGGGTGGGAGTCTTCATGGGAAGGGGCGGCTGCGGTGAAATGTAATCATATAACATTTCACATGCCCGCTTTTGCAGCGTCGAGCAAGGCTCGGCGCTACAAGGGCGGGTGCCGGGGGCTGGGATTACACCGGGTAGCCGGTGGCTTCCCGCGCCTTCTTCCAGGCGCTTTCGAACTCGCGCGCACTGATCTCGTCATCTTCGTCGAAATCCAGGAACGACACTGGCTGGTCGGCCAGCAGGAAGCGGTCATCGCTGTGGGCGTGCTCGTCGGCCCAGACCATCCTGGTGCCGTAGATTTCCACCTGGCGCACGATCTTCTCGCCACGGGCTTCCATCAGCACGTTGCCCTTGCCCAGGCCCGATTCGGCCCAGTGCTTGTAGTACTTCTTTGCGGCGGACTTCGCGCCGGGTTTTGCGTTGTGCTTTGCGTAGGTCATTGCAGGGGTCCTGGCCGCAGGCGCGGCCGGAAAGTTCGGAATGGCGCCATTATCAGGCATCCGGGGTGAGAGCCCTTCCCTTTGGAAAGGGATCCGACCCCTGCTGGTTCAGTTCGGCAGGGGCACGCCCTTCGGCCACAGCATCCAGATATTGCCCTTCTGCTTCATGTCGCCGGCCAGCTTGCCGGCGGCATCGCCGCTGCCCCAGTACAGGTCGGCGCGCACCTCACCGGCGATGGCGCCGCCGGTGTCCTGCGCGGCCACCGGGCGCACCACCGGGGTGCCGTCCGGGCGCGTGGTGGAGAGCCACAGCAGGCTGCCCAGCGGCACCACGCTGCGGTCCACCGCCACGCTGTAGCCGGCGGTGAGCGGCACGTTCAGCGAACCACGCGGGCCTTCCGGGCTGTCCGGGTTGCGCACGAAGAACACGTAGCTGGGGTTGCTGCGCAGCAGTTCCGGCACGCGCGCGGGGTTGGCCCGTGCCCAGGCGCGGATGGCGTCCATGGTGACGTCTTCCTTCTTCAGCTGGCCCTGGTCCACCAGCCAGCGGCCGATGGCACGGTACGGGTGGCCGTTCTGTTCCGCATAGGCCAGCCGCACCTGCTTGCCATCGGCCAGGCGCACGCGGCCGGACCCCTGGATCTGCAGCAGTTGCAGGTCCATCGGGTCGGTCAGCCAGGCCAGCACCGGGGCGTTGGCACCCTTGGCCGCGATGGTACCGGCGTCGTCATAGGGCTTGAGCACCTTGCCTTCGACGCGACCGCGCAGGCGCTTGCCCTTCAGTTCCGGGTAGAGGCTCTCCAGCTGCACCACCACCAGATCATCGGGAGTGCCGTAGACCGGCACCGTCGCCTTGTCGGTGCGGGTCAGGCTGCCGGCATAGATCGGCTCGTAGTAGCCGGTAATCAGTCCGTCGGCCTGGTGGCCACCGGCACGCAGCGCATAGACATCAAGGTCGCGCTGCAGGAACTGGCGGATCGCGGCCGGGTCCTTGTCTGACACCGCTGCGGCGGTGGCGCAGGGTTTGGCCCAGACGGCATCGTTCTTCAGGCGGGTGCAGCTGCTGCGCCAGGCAACGAAGCCGGCCTGCAGATCGGTATCGGAGACCGGGGGCAATGCGCTCCATGCAGCCTTGGCATAGGTGGCCGCGGGCGGCGTGACCGGCGTCGGCACTTCAGATCCGGTGCGGGGGGCGGTGGTGGCGCAACCGGCGAGCACGGCCGCTGCCAGCAGGATGCAGTGCCTGCGCTTGAAGAAGGTGGCGGAATCGATCATGCCGCCATGGTGGCGGGCCGGCCGCTGGGCGGCAACCCGGCGCGGGGTCAAGCGTTCATGCGCGGGGTCACGGCGTCTGCAGCAGCAGCGAGTACAGGATGCGCGCGTCTTCGGCATCCAGCGTCTTCGGCAGGTCGTCGCGGCCACGGAAACGGCGGTGGAAGGCGGCGACGGTGGCTTCGCGGTTGTCCAGTGGATAGCCGAAGCGGGCCAGCGCATTCCACGCGTCGAAGCCTTCCGGTGCCGCGCCGTCGGCGGCGCGCGGCCATACCCCGAAGCCAGCCTCGGCCAGCTGTTGCCAAGGGAAGAAGCGGCTCGGATCCTGCTTGCGCGTCGGCGCCAGGTCGGCATGGCCGATCACCTGTCGCGGCGGAATGTTCAGACGCGTGGTGAGATCGCGCAGCAGCACGATCAGCGATTCGATCTGCGCCGCACTGAACGGGCTGCGGCCATCGTTGTCGAGCTCGATGCCGATCGAGGCCGAGTTGAGATCGGTGATGGTGCCCCAGCGCCCCGCGCCCGCGTGCCAGGCGCGGCGCTCATCGGCGACCAGCTGGTAGCGATGGCCATCGGCGCCGACCAGGTAATGTGCACTGACCGGTCCACCGCTGTTGGCCGTGCGCAGCGTATGCAGGCTCTGCTGCACCGACTTCTGCTCGGTGTGGTGGATGACGATGATGACCGGCGTGCGCGCGTTCTGGTTGGGTGATGGCACCCAGGTGGCGAGCGGGTTGTGCTGCACGGGCGCGGTGGCGGTGCAGGCCGCCAGGGCCAGTGCCAGCAGTGTGGAAGCCAGAAGGCGGGGGCTGATCATGGGCAGATTGTAACCATGGACCGGACCGCAGCCGTGGTTCGACGCGGCGCGCCGAACGACATCGCCCGTGGCTTCGCAGTCCGCGTGCTGATGGCCGTGCCTGATCATGAAGGTGTAGCGGATCACATGAAAAGAGCGAAGCGGCACTAAGGGGCAGCAGGACCCGGAAAGATCAGATCCTGTCCAAATCTTGCGGCATAGATGCTCTCGAACTGGAAGGAAAGCACGAACCGCGATTCACATGCCGCAGCATAGCGCTTGATGAAACGGCAAATTTCCTCCCAAGCGCATTCAAATCCGCTTGCGCGGAAATGGAACGAACCCAGCAGCCCCACGCGCCACTCGGCCTCCAGCCCTTCTGCGACGACAGCCTCCGGCGGCTCAACGATGCGGAACCCGAACCCCGTGTTGGACGCTGGAAGATACCCCTGCAGCTTGTCCAGACCATCGGAATACTCGGCCTGGATCGAATCCAAGGCTCGTTGCACGGCTTCGAGTTTGGAACCAACCTCGACTTCAAGAAACAGCGAAATGCTCATCGTCGAACCTTTACAGCGGCGCCATCGTCAAAGGTCTTATGCTACGGCAGAGCGTTCTCATCCGCGTACAGGGCATTCGGACGTAATGATCCCTCTACCCGCTGAGCTCACCCATGAACTCCGCAATCAACATCCGATCAGAATCATTCTTCCCCACTCGATCCAGAACTGGACCAAGATGGTAGGCGAGAAGGTCACGATAGGCACCGGCCTCTGGAATAAAAGCATCAAGACAACTCAAGAAGGACCTTACCGACATGAACGAAAGAAAGACCTCGTAGGGATATGAGCTCGCATAAGGAACAGCCTGCAAATAGTAGTTGGCCAGCTTTTTCTGCTCTGCCCTGGGCCAGGAACGGCACTTCATCAGAACAAATGCATCCCGATAATTGTCCGACCTCAAGGCGGCGTAGTTCATCAACCACTCCGATGCGGCCGCAGCGTCCATTGCAGAGATCTCGCCGCAGAGCTTTCTAATTCTTTCATCCATAGATCTGCAGCCGACCTGATGATTGCTTCGTTGTAGATTGCTTCATTCGCCGACTTCGGCATCAACTGCTATTTGTGCCCCTTCCTCTGCGAGGGCTCCCAACAGCGCATGTGGATAGTAATCATCCTTCGACAGTAGATACATATATCACCCGGCGACTTCGATCACCGAGGCATTGCGATACGGAATCTCGAAAAATTACTCACGAGAGAGGACTTCAGCTTCAAAAAGCCATCCCCGCTTCATCCGATGAATTCCACACTCAAATCAGGTCCAGACGTCTCCCTCAGGCGCGGTCCAAACCAATCCAAACGGTGCATCCGTAAGAAACCAGAATCCATCCTCATCGAGATCTTCCTGATCTCTTGTAGCAGGCCAAGCGTGACGCAAAACATCCAGTTGCGCATCGATATCGCCATCGGCGAAGACACCATCCGAGGCAAGCTTCAGCTTCCCTTCCTGCATCAACATCCTAAGCATCGAGAAGAACTCTTCCGTCTGCTGCTCAAAAGCGACACTCCCCGCATCAAACTCCATGTTCATATTTCTCCATAGAACTCCCATGGAGTAGCCATAAGAGTAATGAAGAACATTCCTGATTACGCCAGACATTTCTTGGATCTGCTGGGGGTGATGCCTCTGACCTATCGATTGCTCCAATTGAATAGCGAGGCCAATGCTTCCATTGAAAGCTGATTCAAACTTGGATGACAGGCGACCATTTTCTTCATATCCGAGAATAGATCATCCCACCCCTGCAGTTCACGGCAAGTACTGAGCGCAAAACACTTCTCAAGCAAGCTTCATCAAAGCTCGGTGTCGTTACAAGCCCTGACCCATTCGTCAGGATCATCGTGGCGCCACCGACATGAATCGGACTACTACGTCCAGTGTTCACGGCCATCTGCGCCGATCCAAACCAGACCCGCCGGAGCATCGGTCAAGAACCAGAGGCCGAATCCATCGATATCATCTTCACCAGGATTTTCGGGCCAAGCGTTTGAGATTAGCGTCAGCTGCTCCCTCCAGTCGCCTTGCAAGAACACCCCGTCCGTTGCAAGCCTCACTTTCCCTTCCCTCAACAAACGACCCATCAACTCGAAGAACGCGTCTTTTCTTTCGGAGATCCCAACACCTCCCATTTCCATCGTCATGTGCTGCCAGACGGTACCCATTGATAACCCAAACGAAGAAGTCACCACTGCACAATAAATCCCATCTTTCATTTGAACTTCACCTCTACTCGCTTTCCATTATTTATGGATTTATCCTGCACATCAATTGTCCAACTCGCACCAGTCTTCTGCGCGCTCGTTGAAAAATCTCTAAGAGTTATCTTTGCACCAGAGCTCGTGGTTGCCGTATAAAGAAGACCCTTTCCAGGTACGACCTTCGCGACAGGCATGCGATCAGTTCCAGTCAGCTGTCTGAAATACAGCATGACATCGGATGTGCTTGCACCAATATAAACCGGAGCACCCGTACTGACTTGAGCATCGGCCTTCAAGACCTTTGAACCAAGATTCAGCTGAAAATCCTTAGGATCCAATGACTTGCTATTGTATTGGTGTGCGAGGTCATCAATTCGCTTTTGCGAGTACGCCTGAAGAACGGATTCAGGTTGTTTGAGAGACAAATCGGGCCCTGCCGGGCGACCTGCGATTCTCTCCAGTGCGGACTTCTCCGCATCCACTTGCGTCCCGCTTGAGGTATTCGGTGTCCCATCACTCCGTCCGCTCCCAAAGCCTCCGTTGCCGCCGACTATATTGACCATTCCATAGCGTCGTGCCAGCAACTGTGCCAGCCCAAGGCCTACTTCGCCTGCAGTCTCCTTGGACCACAGCCCATATTGATCGATGGAAGTGTCGACACCGGCGGTCCACTGCGCCAGCGCGGCCACCGTATATTCCTGAGGCAGGATATAGACGGGCTGGAGCCCCCCGTTCTCAAAAATCAGCTCGCGATAGGCACGTCCATTCATGGAGTGAGCGAACGAGGAAAGCGCCTCGCTGCTACGGCCGAGATCATCGAACAGTCCAAGCTCTCCGGGCCACGAGCCATACTTGTAGGAAACGGCCGCATTCACAAACGCCTGACACGCAGGGCTCGCCGAGTTCGCTGTACAAACCGAGAGCAGCTCATAGTCCATTCGCTCCGACAGTTGCTTGGCAACGTCACGCACCATCTTCTGACATGACGTGTCGCTGCCGCACTCGTCGAGTTGCTGCTTCATTACTCGAGCCTGATCCTCGGCAAGGAAGTTGTTCTCAACCGAGTTCTTGGCAATCCCCGCATTCAACGCGATCCCAGCCAGATCCTGCCCCGACAGCCCACCCGCCAGCGCACCCACCGCCTGCGACAAAGCCAGCACCATCTCCTTCTGTTCCGGACTCAATCTGGAAGGATCTCCCCCGGTCAACGTATTGGTCAGCACCTTCGCAGCCAACTCGCCGCCTGCCGCCGACACGGCACCGGTCCCCGCACTGCCACCATTGGCTTCCGCCAGCAGCGCACCCAACACCGCATGCGACAGCAATTGCAGCGTCGCATTGGGGTCGCTGCCGTGGTTCGGGTCAAGCGTGCTGCCGATGAAGTAAGCGGCATAGGGCGCCAGTGCATTGGACGCGACCTGACCAGCACCTTGTCCCGCTACGCCTCCCACAAGCGCTGTCGTCACCGCGTTCAATGCACGGTTGTATTCGCCGCCCGTGCCCCACTTCTTGGCATTTTCGTAGGCTGGGCTGTTTGCCGTCAGCACCGCATCGCGTTGTTCCGCACTCAGCGCGTTGAACTCCTTCTTCTGTTCCGTTGACAGGCTGTCGTAGTACGCCTGGGTTGCCTTGTTGCTCTGATAGGCCTGCACATCCACGGCGACCTGCTTGCTGGTGGCGAGCACCGTGCTGGCTGCGTTCGCCATCGCCTGCTGATCGGCCAGCAGCTTGTTGGCATCAGGCATCGCCTCCAGCGCACGGTGTGCCGCAGCCGCATCGGTATTGACACCAAGTTCGGCCGCCGTGGTCTTCCTGCCGCCGATGGTGATATTGCCCTCGGTCAGTGTTGCACGCGTGCTTGAGCTGTCGCTGCCGCTCTCATGCATGGGCAGCCCGCCACCCATTGAGACTCCCGTCGGCCCCTCCAACTTGCCCGTCACGATGCTCGTGCCGATGCCCTTCAGCTGCTCGCCGGCCCCCACGCCCTTGCCAGCCGGTCCCTTGCCCCCGTTGCCGAAGCCACCGCTGATGCTGCCCGACGTGGCCTTGTAGTCCATGTGGTTCTGCAGGTCGGTAAACGTCAGCGAATCCGCAGTCAGCTCGCTGTTTCCTGCATTGGTGCTGGCGATCGCGCCGCCCACCAGATTCACGTGGCCAGCATCCACGTGATAACCACCATTGCCGGCAAACAGGCCGCTCTGCTGGCCAACGCCCTGATAGCTACCGTTTGCCTTGCCTGCACTGGCGTAGCCGTCGGCATTCCACGCGGTGCCGAACGACACCTGCACGCGGCCACCCACCTGGCTATTCTTGGACATGCTCTCGGCGATGTCCTGCAGCGATTCGACGGTCAGCGTGCCACCGGTCTTGACGTCGATGCGGTCGGCGGTGGCGGTCGCGCCGCGAAGGGTGGTATCGCCCTCGGCCTTCATCGAGATGTTCTTGCCGGTCAACGTGGTGTTCTGCCAGGTGCTGCTCTCGGCATTGGACTTGCTGCTGCCCACACTCGCTTCGGCGTAGGCATACACACCGGTCTGCGCACCCACCGCGACGCCCACGCCGACTTCGGCGCCGGCATTGCTGCTCTTGCTGCGGTCGGCCACATGCGCTTTGCCGGCTTCCAGCAGGATGTCACCGGCCGAATCCAGACTGAGCGTGTTGCCCGCGCTCAGATTGCCCTGCACCACGTGGATGTCGCCCTGGGTGCTGGTCAGGTTGACGTTGCCGCCGCCCTGGATGGTGGAACCACGCGAGACCTGGCTGCTGCCATCGGCACTGCTGCTGGAGGTCTTGAAGCCGACGCCGGCCTCGGCACTGAGCAGCGCCCCGCCTCCGCCCTTGCCGGCCATGCTGGAGATGGCACTGGCGGCCTGATAGGCATTGGCACCAGCAGCAAGCCCCTGCATCTTCTGCAGGCGGTCGTCGGACTTGCGGGCGGCGTCGACATTGTTGAGCAAATCGATCAATGGCGACTTCACCCGCGCGAAGGCACCGATCTTCAGGTCCTTGTCGCTCTGCGAGTAGTGACCACTTTCGTCAGCGGTCAGCAGCTCGATCTCGGCAGCGGTGATGTCCACGTCCTTCGCTGCCACCACATTGCTGGCGCTCTGCGTGTACTTGCCACCTGCGGTGAGGTTGACGTTGCCGCCGAGGCTGCCGACGGTGCTGGCCACCTGCGAGACCTGCGCGCTGTCATCGCGATGCTGCTCGCGATGCCAGCCGGAGAACTTCTCGGTATCGGAGATCTGCACAGTGCCGATCGCCTTGCTGTCCGAGCGGTTGGCATTGCTGACCGTGTCCTGCCCACTACGGATCGTCAGGTCGCCCGCAGCGCGGATGCTGACGTCCTTTTCCGCCGCGATGCTGGCGGCGGTCAGGCTGATATCGCCCTCGGTGGTGGCCATGCGTACACCACCACCCACCGACAGCTGTGTGCCGGTGATGGTATCGCTCTGGCCGGCGCCCTCGCTGCGCGAATTGTTGGTGCCAAACGGCAGACCGGCGGAGTTGGTGGCGATACCCCAACCCTTGCCCCGGCTGTCGCTGTCACTGCGCTCGGTGTTGTGCGCGACATCGAACACGATGTCCTTGGTGGCCAGCAGGACAGCATTGCCCTCGGCCGTCATCTGCGCACCCTGGCTGGTGATCGAGCCGCCATTGGCGATCAGCGAGAGATTGCCGCCAGCATTGAGGTTGCTGACCCGGGCGTCACTGGTGGAGTGGCTCTGGTTGCTGTTCGAGCGCTGGCTGCCGGCCGTGATCGCCGGCAGCACGGCCGCCGACACGCCGGCCGCTACGCCTTCAGCGGTACGCGTGATCCGGCCCATCATCGTGCCACTGTCGGCCATGCCTTCGGTGGCGTTGTCGCGTGCAGTGCGGTACGCCTTGGCCGGGTCGTAGGTGACGCCCACCGAGAACCCGCTGGACTTGCTCGACTGGCTGGCCTGCGTATCCACCGTATCCTGGCGGGCGAGCAGGTTGATGTCCTTGCCGACCAGGGTCAGGTCCTTGCCTGCGGCCACGTCGGACGCGGCGATCGTCAGCTGGTTGCCGGCGTTGATCAGCACGCTGCCTTCGCGCGAGGCGATGGCGGAGCCGACCTGAGTGGTCGACTTCTCGGCAGAACTGCTGCTGTTCTTCGAGCTGCCGTAGCCGATCGAAGCAGTTCCATTGGAGAAGCCACCGGTGAAGCCGGACTTCTTCCTGCTCTCGCTGGACTCACTGCTGTGATGGTCTTCCGCAGAAGTGATCAGCACATTGTTGCCCGCACCGAGGACCACTGTGCCGGTGGCATCAACCACCGCGCCTACGGCGGTCAGATCGCGGCCGGCGGTGACGCTCACGCTCTCGCCCATCAGGCCGGTGCCAATGGCGTAGCTGTCGCTGCTCTCGGCGTGGCGGGTGGTGGTGGTGCTCGACAGGGTCTTCTTTTTCTTGTCGTAGCTGTCCAGGCTGAAGTCATGCGTTTCGTTGGCCGAAAGCAGGTTGACGTCGCGACCGGCCGCCACACTCAGCGTGCCATCCGAGCTGGCAACCTGGGTGGCAGTCAGGTTGATATCGCGGTTCGCTCTCAGCACTACATTGTCGCCAGCCTGCAACTGGCTGCCACGCGCGGTCTCGTCACTCTGGCTGATCTGCAGCGAACTGCGCTTGCCACCGGCACTGAAATCACTGCTGCGGCTGTCTATCAGCACCTGGCTGTTGATGTCACCACCGGCCTGCAGGGCCATGCCGCCATCGGTCTTGATGCGGGTTGCGGCCAGGTTGATGTCCTTGCCCGCCGCCAGCACCACATCGCCAGCGCCCTCAATCGACGTCACCGCATGCGTGGTCTGGCTGTTGCTGGTGTGGTTGCGGCTGTCGTGGTTCAGCGCACTGCTCTGGCCCAGCGTCTGCGCAACCAGTTCCAGGTTGCCACCGGCAACCAGCTGGGTGATGCCGTGGGTACCAGCATTGCGGATCTCCGCTGCCTTGAGGCCGATATCACCGCCGGCCACCACCGACAGCACGCCATCGCCACCGGGGTTGGTGACATACAGGCCGGCCACGCGATCCAGCGTGGTCTTCTGCTGCGACAGGCGGTCGCCCTGGTCCTTCCATTCCGAGGTGGTCGAGGCCACGGTGATGTTGCCACCGGCCTTCAATGCAATGGCATCGGTGGCCTTGACGGTACTGCCGATGATGTCGATGTCCTGGCGCGCCGACAGGCCCACCTGCGCACCGCTGATCTGGCCGCCGGACAGGTTGCGGATGTTGCCGGCATCGATGCTGACCAGCTGCCGGCCGGCAATCGTGCCGCTGTTGACCAGGTCGCCGCGCAGCTTGACGTCCACCTCCGCGCCGGCCAGCAGGGCGCCGTCGTTGCCGAGGTCGCCCGGCATCACCCGCAGGTAGACCTGCGGCACCAGCGCGCGCACCACCGAGCCATCGGCCAGGGTGACGTCCTTTTCCACCAGCCAGACGATGTCGCTGGTCAGGCGTGCCATCTGCTCGGCGGTCAGCGCCACGCCGGGACGCAGGCCCCATTCGCTGGCGACCGTGGCGCCGGCCTCCAGCAGCGCGCGGTACTGCTCTTCGTCGCTGGCGTGCCCGGTAAGGAAGCGACGGCCGGTGAGTTCGCCGATCTGCTCGCGCACCAGCTTCTGCTCGTAGAAGCCGTCGCCCAGGCGCTTCTGCGTCTGCGAGGGCTCGAAGCCTGCCCGCTGCAGCAGGTAATCCGAGCTGAGCCAATCGCGATAGCTGGCAAAGCGCGGGTCGGTTTCCACGATGTGGTTGCCACGGTTGGCGTCCACATTGAACAGGCTGGCGGTGGGTGCACTGGCATTCGGGCTGGTGGTGATCACCACGCGCGGATCAGCACCGGTTGTCGTCGTGGCCTGCTTGCCATCCACTGCGGCATTGCCACCACTGCCGGCATGCTCTCCGGCGCGCACCGCCGCCGGGCCGTTGGCATTGGCCTGCCCGGCCTGGGCGGCATTGATGTCCTGCGCCGTGCCAGCACCCGCCCCGGCGTTGCCGGCCTGGCCGGGGCCCTGGGCACCCGCCGCGTCCGCGCGCACGCCGTCGGTCTGGGCGACCGCCTGCTGATGGCCACCGTTGGCGCCCTGCGCCGCGCCAGCGGTGCCCGGCCCCTGTGCGTCCACGCTGCCGGCACCCTGTCCTGTGCTCTGGCCGGGCCCCTGCACGCTGCCCGCGCCGGGGCCGACCGCACCTGCACCGCGGCCGTTGGTATCCAGCTGCGCGGTGCCCTTGCCACCACCGGCGTTGGGGTTGCTGCCCCCGTTGTTGTCGTTGCGCAGGTTGCCGACATCGATGGTGAGCTTGCCACCGGCGGTTATCGACGAACCCA
Source organism: Stenotrophomonas sp. YJH_SMC_40 (assembly GCF_059368615.1). Lineage (NCBI taxonomy): Bacteria > Pseudomonadati > Pseudomonadota > Gammaproteobacteria > Lysobacterales > Lysobacteraceae > Stenotrophomonas > Stenotrophomonas sp. YJH_SMC_40. The sequence continues at coordinate 214,068 of NZ_JCAFRX010000006.1, forward strand.
GCGCGCCGGTCTTCTCGGTGATCGGTGCCGCCTTCCAGCGGCTGGAGGAGCCACCGTAGGTGATGGACTGGTTGTCGAAAGTGCTGGTACGGGTCAGCTGCTCGGCAGCATTGATCACCTCGGACTGATCGCGGTTCAGGCCGACGATGGCCAGGTCGCGACCCGCGGCGATGTTGGCGAAACGGTTCTCCAGCCGATCGGTGCTGATCCGCATGTTGCCGCCCGCGTTGATCACGGCGTTGTTTCCTGCCGAAACCACAACGTCTTCCACGGTGGTGCGGGTGGCAATGCGGGTCTTCTCGTTGCCGCTGGTCTCCTGCGGGTGACGCTGCATGTTGATCAGCGTCGCTTCCGGATTGTCATAGTCCGGATAGGTGATGATCTGCACGCAGGTCGTGGTGCAGGTGCCATAGGCGTTGCTGTACCGAAGGGTATCGGTCACGTACTCGATCGGCGGCGACCCCGGACCACGGGTGGACAGATCGCGGAAGGGATCTTCCGCGCCTGCGCCGAGCTGATCGGGATTGTTGCGGTTGTCGGCGCGGCTGACGTAGTAGATCGTGACCGTGCCGTCCTGCACGCTCAGGCGCTCACGTGACGCGCGTGCGCCATGCACGCCACCGCGGGCGAACGCATAGGCGCTGGTGTTGCTGGACAGCCGGATCACCGCCTTGCGGATCTGCTGGCCATCCGGAGTGACATAGGGGGTGTCTTCGAGGATGTCCGCCGGGTTGAGGTAGTAGATCTCATACGGCTGGTAATTCGAGGTAGCGCGGAAATCCCGGTTGTTGTTGTTGGCGTTCTTGAACCAGCCGGGTTGTTCCAGCCGCACCGGTGCATGCACGGTGGTGACCTTCTCCACGACCACGTTCTCGCGGATGTTGTTCACCGCCAGCGCGGACAGGTCCAGATTGCCGCTGACCTCGATGGTGGAGCCGATGTTGTCGACCTTCTGCGCGCTGCCTACCGCGCCCAGACCGTTCAGGCCACCGCCGATGGCGGCGTCGCCATCGCTGAAGATCAGGCTCTTGCCGCTGTTGGTCAGCGTGCCGACGCCGAGGTCCAGGCGCTGGCGCGCAGCGATGGTACCTGCACGGTCCACGCCACCGATGTTGGCTGCCACGTTGTTGAGCGAGCCCGCCTGGATGGCGACCCGGTCACCGTAGATGCGGCCGCTGCCGATGTTGTCGACGGTCGCAGCGGTGATATAGGTGACGTTGCCGTCCAGCAGGCCGTAGTTGACCAGTGCGCCGCCCGCTGCAAGGCGGGTCAGGCCGATGCTGCTGATCTCGCCGGTGGAGGCGTTGGTGATGTTGCCCGCATTGATGTTGACGTTGGCGCCGGCCAGCTTGCCGGTGTTGTCCAGGTTGCCCTGGATGGACAGGCTCAGCGTGCCGTTGGCCACCATCTCGCCACGGTTGGTGTGGCTCTGGCCCAGCTCCAGAGTCATGTCACCCTGCGACATCAGCCGGCCATCACCGATGATCTCGCGGGTGCGGAGGGTCTGCTGCCTGCCGGCCACCAGGGTGCCGCCGCTGTTGACCAGGGTATCGGCGCGGACATCAGAGCCCAGCGCCGCCGACACCAGGCCACCGCTGTTGTCCAGGCGCTGGTTCACCTGCAGCACGAGGTTGTCGGCAATCACCTGGCCGTTCTGGTTGTCCAGGTTGCTGGTGGTCACCTGCAGGGTCTTGCCCTGCAACCCCAGTGCAGGACCATTGCCCGGGCTGAGCGTATTGCGGTTGTCGACACGGCCGGCCTGCAGGTCGAGGCGGCCGGTCGCGGCCACCAGGCCGCCACTGTTGAGCAGCGCGCCCTGCAAGCTGATGTCGGCATTGCCACCGGCGGTCACGCTGCCACCGGTGTTGGCCAGCTGCTGCGCGCGCAGCAGCAGGTCGGCCGCACTCACCAGCGAGCCGCCGCCACTGTTGTCGATGTCGATGGCCTGCACGTCGGCACCGGCCTTGGCGGACACCGCGCCACCACGGTTGTCCAGATCGCCGCTGCGGATCTGCAGCGTGCCACTGCTGACAATGCCGTTGCCGTTGGAACCGGCGTTGATCAGCCGCTGTCCGGCGGTGTTGATGCTGAGGGCTGCCGCCGACTGCAGCAGGCCGCCTGTGTTGTCCAGGGCACCGCTGCGCAGCTCTGCGTTTCCGGAAAGGCTGGCAATGATGCCGCTGCGGTTTTCCAGCGCCTGGCCGCGGGTATCCAGCTGCAGGTCGTTGGCGATGATCCGGCCACTGTTGTTGTTCAGGCCGCTGGCCGAGACCTGCAGGTGCTTGCCGGCCTGGACCAGGCCGCCCTGGTTGCGCAGCGCATCGGCGCTGGTCAGCTGCATGTCCTGACCAGAAGCCACGGTGCCACCATCGTTGTTGATGGACTGTGCCTCGGCCAGCAGTGCGCCTCCGGCAGACAGGGTGCCCTTGTCGCTGTTGTCGAGCAGGCCGTCGACGCGCACGGTCAATGCGCTGCTGCCATCGCTGTGCACGATGCCGCCGCGATTGTCGAACGCGCCTGCGATGAGGGTGGCGTCTCCTGTGGTCAGGATGCGGCCACCGCGATTCTCCAGCGCGTGGGTGATCGCCAGGGTGCTGATACCGCCGCCGGCAGCCTGGATCGTGCCCCGGTTGTTGAGCAGCTGAGCGCTGCGCAGATCCAGCGTGCCATTGCCGGCAAGCGTGCCACCGCTGTTGTCCAGCCTGTCGCGCGCGGACACCTTCAATGCATTGCTGCCAGAGGCGATGATCGAACCGCCCGCGTTGAGCAGCGTGCCTGTATCCACGGCGATGCGGGTAGCCGACAGCGTGCCGTCACGCAGGTCGGTGGTTTCGCCGGTCAACTGCAGGGCGCCATTGCTGAGCAGCTTGCCGCCCTGGCCATTCAAGGTGTGTGTGTTGATGGCCAGCATGCCGGTGCCAGCCTGCTGCACGGTGCCGCCGGCATTGCTGAACACTGCACTGGTCAGTGTCAGGTCACCATTGCTGGCGATCAGGCCGTTGCCGCCATTGTCCAGTGACGTGGTGGCCTGCACGGTGCTGGCCTGCGTGCCCGTCGCCAGCAGCTTGCCGTTCTGGTTGTCGAAGCGGTCGGCGTTGAGGGCGAAGTGATCGGCAGTGAGGGTGGCGCCGCGATGGTCCACGGTCACCGCATCCAGCTGCAATCCGCCTGCCGTGGCGATGCTGCCGCCGGCGCCGTCCAGCTGGGTGGCCTGTACGGTCAATACGCCCTTCCCTGCATGGACGATGCTGCCCGCGGCATTGACCAGTTGCCCGGCATCGACACGCAGATTGCCGGCATTGCTGGCGAGGGTGCCGCCGCCGTTGTTGAAACGGCCGGTGACGGTGATCCGGCTGTCGGACGTACCTGCCGAACTTAAGGTACCGCCCGCATTCGATAGCGAACCGGCGCTGATCTGCTGCGCACCGTTGGCAGCGATGGTGCCGCCGTCATTGCCCAGCGCGCCGCGTACCTGCAGCGACATCGCCTGGTTGCCGGTAGCGGTCAGCGTGCCCGCCGTGTTGTCCAGCTGGCCGGCCTCGACGCTGACCTGCTGCGCGGCCATGGTGCCCGCACTGAGATCGATGGTCTCGCCCTTCAGTTGCAGCTCGCCATTGCTGACGATGCGGCCGGCATGACCCTGCAGCGTGTCGGCATCGATCTGCAACAGGCTGTCGCCCGCCTGCTCGATGCTGCCGGTGCGGTTGTCCAGCGAAGCCGCTGACACGCGCATGCCCGCACCGCTGGCGATGACACCCTTGTTGCTGTTGTCGAGCAGGCCATCGGCCTTTGCCACCAGGCGTGCAGCGCTGTGCAGCGTGCCGCCCTGGTTGTCGATGCTGCCGGCGGTGATGCCGAGCCCGCCGTTGGCCAGGATGCGACCGCCACGGTTGTTGAGGTTCTGGCCGATGTTCAGCTGGCTGGCCGCCGTACCGGCGGACTGCAGCGTACCGCCAGCATTGACCAGCGCGGCGCTGCGCAGGTCCAGCCCACCGTTGCTGGATACGGTGCCACCGCTGTTGTCGATGCGTTCGCGCGCGCTCAGCCGCAGCGTGTCGCTGCCGGTCGCGGTGAGCGTGCCGCCGGCGGTGATCAGGGTGCCGGTATCCACCTCGATCCGCTTGGCCGAGGTCACACCCGTGCGCAGGTCGGTGGTGGTGCCCTTGAGCAGCAGGCTGCCATTGCTGACCAGCGTGCCGCCCGTACCGTTGAGCGTTCCGGCGTTGATCGACAGCACGCCTTCGCCGGCGTGCTGCACGGTGCCGCCGGCATTGCCGAACACCGCCGCCTGGATGCCCAGGTCGCCATTGGTGGCCAGCAGGCCCCCCTCACCGTTGTCCAGGCTGCCGACCACGTCGATCCGGCTGCCCTCTGCACCAGTCGCCATGACCTTGCCGGCCCGGTTGTCGAATGACTGTGCGTCCAGCGCGATGTGCTCGGCCTGCAGGGTGGCGCCGCGATGGTCCACGCTGCCCGCCTGCAGGGTGATGCCGCCTGCGCTGGCGATGGTGCCGCCCTGGCCATCCAGTTGCCCGGTGCGCAGCAGCAGGCCCTGGCTGCCGGCATGGCTGAGCGTGCCCCTGACGTTGGCCATGCTGCCGGCGTCGATCTTCAGCGCCGCACCATTGCTGGCCAGCATGCCGTTGCTGTTGTCGAACAGGCCGTCGATGCGGAGCTCAGTGGACGCGCTGCCGGCCGAACTGAGCGTGCCGCCACGGTTGGAGAGCTCACTGGCTTCGATGTGCTGGGCACCGTTGCTGGCAATGGTGCCGGCGTCGTTGGCCAAGCGACCGCTGATCTGCATCGCCAGCGTTCCACTGCCCGTAGCGCGCAGCGCACCCGCACTGTTGTCCAGGCTGCCGGCCACGATATCGAGCTGCTCGGCCGCCACGCTGCCGCCGCGGAGATCCAATGACCCGCCCTGCAGTGACAGCGCGCGGGCGGCACCGATGCTGCCGCCCTGGCCCGACAGCGTTTGCGCTTCGATGCGCAGGTTGCCGTTGGCGGAGATCGCGCCGCTGCGGTTCTCCAGCTGCGCGGCGCGGATTGCGGATGCAGCATCACCGGCGGCAATCAACTTGCCATGGTCGTTGACGAAGCGGCCTGCGTGCACATCGACCGCACCATTGCTGCCCAGCGTTCCGCCGGTATTGTCGAGCAGCCTACGGGCCTGCAGCTGGAGCGCCTGGGTGCCCAGCGCACTCAGCTGGCCACCGGCGGTGATCACGGTGTCGCTATCGATGCTGATGCGCTGCGCGGTGGTAGTACCGTTGCGCAGATCGAGGGTGTCGCCCTGCAGCTCCAGCGAACCGTTGCTGAGCAGGGTGCCACCGGCGCCGGTCAGGTCCTGCGTGGTGATGACCAGGCTGCCGTATCCGGCCTGCTGCACGGTTCCGCCGGCATTGCCGAAGGTACGCGCGTGGATATCCAGGTTGCCATTGCTGGCCAGGGTGCCGCCATTGCCGTTGTCCAGCGTGCCCTGCACGCGCAGCGTATTGCCACCGGTGCCGGTGGCGATGATGCGCCCACCGCGGTTGTCGAACCCGGTCGCCGAGATGTCCAGCTGCGCGGCAGCCAGCGACGCGCCCTGGTGATCGACCTCGGCCGCCGTGAGCTGCAGGGCGCCGGCAGTGGCGATCTGTCCCTTTGCTCCGTCCAGGCGCCCGCTGTCGATGACCAGGCCGTCGCTGCCCGCATGGCTGAGGGTACCGCCGGCATTGACGAGCCCGCCGCTTTTCAGCTGCAGGTGGGCGGCATTGCTGGCGATGCTGCCGCCACTGTTGTCGAGCGTGCCGTCGACCTGGATCTGCGAAGCTGCCGTTCCCGCCGAATTGAGCGCACCGCCGCGGTTGGACAGCGCACCCGCCTGGATCTGCTGCGCGCCATTGGCGCTGATGCTGCCGCCGTCGTTGCGCAGCAGGCCCTGCACCTGCAGCTGCATCGCGTTGTTACCCAGTGACAACAGGCTGCCGCCACTGGTGTCCAGGCCGGTGGCCGTGATCTTCACGTCACGGGCGCGGGTGCTGCCCTTCTGCAGGTCCAGCTGCTGCCCACTCAACTGCAGCAGGCCATTGCTGGCGATGCTGCCAGCAGCTCCCTGCACGGTGGTCGCGTCGATCTGCAGCGTGCCGGTGCCGGCATGGTCGATGCTGCCACTCTCGTTCAGCAGGCCATCGGTCTTGATCTGCAGATCGCCATTGCCGGACAGCAGGCCGCGCTGGTTCTGCAGCCGCTGGCTGGCGTGGATGTGGCTGGTGCCGGTGCCTGCGGCGATCAGCTTGCCGCCGTCGTTGATGAGGATGCCGCTGTTGATGTCCAGCGCACCATTGGCGCCCACGGTGCCGCCGCTGTTGTCCAGGGTGCGCGATACCTGCAGCTGCAGGGCATCGCCGCCGGTCGAGGTCAGCGTGCCGCCGGCGGTGGTCAGGTCGCCGGCGCGCACGTCGATGCGCTGCGCGGCGGTGGTGCCATTGCGCAGGTTCAGGGTATCGCCGTGCAGCTGCAGGGTGCCGTTGCTGAGAACGGTGCCGCCCTGGCCCTGCAGGCTGGCGGTGGTGATGCGCAGGTTGCCAGCGCCCGCCTGCTGCACGGTGCCGCCGGCATTGCCGAAGAACGCTGCATCGATCTGCAGGTCGGCATTGCTGGCCAGCAGGCCACCGTCGCTGTTGTCCAGGTGATTGCGGACGTTGAGCGTGCTGGCCTGCAGCCCCGTGGACAGCACGCGGCCGCCGCGGTTGTCGAAGTCCTGTGCGCTCAGGCCGAGCTGGCGGGCGACCAGCTGCGCACCACGGTGGTCGGCGCGGCCCAGCTGCAGGTCTGCCGCGCCGGCGGTGGCGATGCTGCCCTGCACGCCATCCAGTACCTCCGCACGCAGCAGCAGGTCCTCGCTGCCGGCGTGGTTGATGCTGCCCCGGGTGTTGACCAGGGTGCCGATGTCGAGGCCGAGCCGCGTGGCATTGCTGGAGATGCTGCCCTCGCTGTTGTCGACCTGGCCGATCATCCAGGTCGTCTCGGCGCTGCCACCGTGAGCAAGGCTGCCGCCGCGATTGATTGCCGATTGCGCCTTCAACTTGAAACCACGGGCGAAGGTCATGCGGCCGCCGCTGTTGTCCAGCTGTTGCACCTGCGCGCTGGCCGCGCCCTGGACCTGCAGGGTGCCACGCATGTTGCGCAGCGCCTGTCCCTGCACCTGCAGGGTGCTTGCGCCCAGCGTGCCGTCGCTGTTGTCCAGGCTGTTGCGGGCGCTGAGCTGCAGGTCGCCACTGGCTTCGATGCGGCCGCCGTCGTTGTCCAGCGTTCCTGCGATGTTGAGCACACCGGCCGCCAGCGGCGGAAGCGGCGTGACCGGCGGGGTGCCGCCGCCGGTGCCGGGAGTGCCAGTGCCGGGAGTGCCAGTGCCGGGGGTACCTGTGCCTGGCGTACCGGTACCTGGCGTACCCGTACCCGGCGGGGTGCCGGTGCCGCCGGTGCCGGTGCCTGGCGAAACGCTGGACACGGTGCCGATGCGGCCCTGCAGGTTGCTGAGGTCGGCGGCCTGCAGCTGCAGCGCCTGCGTTCCAAGCTGTTCGATGCTGCCGCCGCGGTTGCGCAGCGCATCGGCATTCACTTCGATGCGTCGCGCATTGAGCGTGCCGCCACTATTGTCGACATCTGCCGGGGTCTGCACGCGCAGCTCGCGCTCGGCACTGAGCGTGCCGGCATTGGCGATGCCCGCGCTGGCGTCGATGCGCAGGTCCTGCTGCGCATGCATCGCGCCGGTATTCTGCAGCCGGCCGTCGGCGGTGACCACCAGCTCGCCGGCCTGGGCACCGAGCTTGCCGGCATTGCTTACGCCCACGCCATGTTCATTGCCGACCAGCCAGATGCGGTTGGCATACATGCCGCCCAGCGCGCCCACATCCAGCGCGAAGGTGGGCGCGGCGGACGTAGGCTTCTGCTGCTGCACGCTGCTGTGGTCGGCACTGACCACGTTGCTGCCCAGGCTGGCCTGCAGCTGGTTGGCCCAGATGCCGGCATTGACCTGCAGCGAACGGGTGATGATGTCGGTGTAGTCGGCGCGGCTGGTATCCAGGCCCGTGCCACCGACACCGATGCTGCCACCTTCCACGCGATAGCCTTCCAGCACGCCATTGCTGACGATCGGCGTGCCGGTGGTCAGGGTCACCCGGCTGGCGTTGAGGAAGCCCGCGCCATTGACCTGGATCCCGGCCGGGTTGGCGATGACCACCTGCGCCCGCGCACCGGCCACCTCCACATAGCCATTGAGGTGGCTGGGATTGCTGCTGTTGACCTCGTTGAGGATGACCCGTGCGGTGCCCGTGGCCAGCCACGGATTGCCCTGCACCCAGCCACCCAGCTGGGTCTGCACCTCGCCGCGCGAGTTGTTGAGGATCACGCCCTGCTGGCCGACGTCGAACTGCTGGTAGGTATTGCGCGACACCCCGCCCGCACTGGGCGTGGTGATGTTGACCTGTGGCGTGCCGTTGGCCGAGGTGATCACCGTCGGGCGCTGGTTTGCCGGCGCGCCCGGGTCGGCGGCGATGCGGCCCGGGTCGGCCGGCGCCTGCTGCGCTGACAACGGCTGCACCAGCCCCACCCAGCCCAGCACCAGCCACAACGCGAAACTGATCGGTCGCAGGGTGCCGACCGTGCGGCCTTCACGATTGTCGGCACCGCCGTGCGCGGCGTTGACCAGCTCGGACGCAACCTGCATGACCCCGAGCGTACGGTTGAAGACCAGACGGTAGACTTTGTTCACGGCGCTGATTCCTTTCGGTGCTGTTGGGTGGTGTGCGCAGCGGGCTGCGCGGTACCGCATCGTGTTGGCCGCGCTGCAGGCAGCGCAGGCCGGCCATGCGCAGGCGTCAGAACGAGACGCCCATGTTCATTCCGAACGTGGTGTAGGCGGTCTGGAAGCCGCGCGGCCTGGACAACGGGCTGCCGACGAAGGCATCCCAGTTGATGTGGCGGGTGCCACCGCGAAGGCCGAGCGCGGTACCGGTGAGCCGGTCGCCGAGCAACCGGGCCGTGGACGGACCGCCGACGCGGCCGTGATCGACCGCGACGTAGGCCTCCACGCCACTGCCCAGGGGTACGCCCACTTCATTGCGCAGCAGCCAGCCGCGCTCGCCGGTCAGCGACATTTCGCCATCGAAGCCACGCACGGTGTAGCGGCCACCGATCGAGAACCGATCCTGCGGTACCAGCGGCGAGCGGTTCCACTGCGCACGCCAGCTGCTGGTGTAGCGCAGGCTCTGGCGGCCCCACTGCATCGGCACGACCAGCTGCGCATCGGCGGTGAAGATGCGGCCATGCGCCGTGCCTTCGCCAAAGACCTCTTCCGGTGCGCGCAGCGCGTTGAAGGCGCCGGTCCCCTTGCGGTATGCCAGGTTCACATCCAGCGTCGCCTTGCCGATGAAGTGCCGGTGGCCCAGGCCCAGTTCCCAGCCCGCCATGCGGCGGCGCTGCACTTCGATCTCGGTATCGTTGATGAAGTTGTCCGATTCGCGGTACCAGCCGCGCGCGTACATGCTGGTCTTGGCGCGCGCGTTGCGGAACAGCATGCGCGTCAGGCGCAGCTCGGCGTTGCGGCTGGAGCCGCTGTAGACGTAATTCTCGAATGCGCCGGCAACGGTCTGCTCATAGTCGAAGTTGCTGGCGTTGGCGCCCAGCAGCCATCCGCCCAGCGGCACGCTGTAATGCACTGCCCAACTGTCGGTGCCACGCTCGCTGCCGTTGAACACCGATCTGCCCACGTTGATGTAGAACAGGTCGCTGAGGCCGGCCGCGTTGTCCACCGACACCGTGGTGCCGGCCTGCATCTTGCCGGTGGACTGGCTGCCGGCATCGTCCAGGGTCAGGTTGACCCGTACCAGGCGCGCCTGCTGCCAGCTGATCACCAGATCACTCTCGCCCGGCTTGGCCGCCGCGCCATCGGCCGGGGGCGCGATCTGGATGTCCACCTGCGCGGTCGGCACGCGCTGCAGGTTTTCCAGCGCCTGTTCGATGTCACGCAGGTTCAGTACTTCGCCGCGTGCCACCCGCACCGCGTTCCAGAGGGCGGGGGTGCGGCCTGCGCCGTCGGCAAAGCGGATGGCATTGACGCGGCCCGGGACGACCGTGAGCGTCAGGATGCCGGTCTTCAGGTCCTGCGGTGCGGCCAGGATGCGGGTGGTGACGTAGCCGCGCTCGATGATCGCGTTCTGCACGCGCTTCATCACGATGTCCACGCCGGCGGTACCCAGGCAGCGCCCGGTGGCGGGGTCGCTGCGCGGATCGGCTGCCGCCAGTGCCCAGCGGAAGCGGTCGGCCTGGTCACCCTGCAGCTCGATGCGGTTGATGGTGAAACAGGGTGATTCGTCCACCGGCAGATGGCCGAGGTCTTCAGTAGCCGGCTGCAGCCGGACATCCGGCGTGGCTTCCTGTTGTTCGCGCAGCGCGCGTTCGCGCTCCTGCTGCCGGAGCAGCTCCTGCTCCGGTGACACGACCTGCGCCCCGGCCGGTGCCTGGAAGCCGGCGATGGCCAGTGCCACGCCCACGGACAACCGCCAGTGCAACGCGCGGCTGCGTACATTACGTCCCTGTTCCACGATGTCCTGTTCCCTGCAGATGGCTGCCAGACCGACGAAGATGCGGCTGGAAGAGGCAGCACTGTAAGGGAATCGCGTGGCAGGAAACAGAGCCGGCAAACTGCCGCCGGCCCAGCCCATCCGGGCAAAATGTGATGTCCGACGGACGGCGTTCCGCCAGCGGGCGGCGCCCCGGATCTACACCCGACCCAGCGCAGGTCCGCCAGTACGCCGACAGATGCCTGCGGCACTGGGGAAACCTGTGCCCGGCCCCCGCCACTGCAGGCGACGCAGCAGTGGCGGGGTACCTTTGAAACCGTGAAGCCCGTCAGGCCTCGTAAGCCGACTCACCATGCGAGGTGACATCCAGGCCGGTGCGCTCTGCTTCCTCGGTCACGCGCAGGCCGACCACGCTGCGCACTACCAGCAGGATCAGCGTCGTCACCAACGCCGACCACACCACGGTGAGGCCGACGCTGACCACCTGCACCCAGACCTGGTGCGCGATATCCAGATCCGCCTTGGTACCACCCAGCGACTGTGCACTGAACACACCGGTAAGGATCGCGCCGACGATGCCGCCGACACCATGCACACCGAACACGTCGGCGGTGTCGTCCACTTTCAGCAGGCGCTTGAGGCCCGTGACGCCCCAGACGCAGACCACGCCGGCAACGAAGCCGATCACGATCGCGCCGAGCGGGCCGACCGTGCCACATGCCGGGGTGATGCCGACCAGGCCGGCCACCGCACCCGAAGCAGCGCCCAGTGCCGATGGCTTGCCCTTGCTGATTGCTTCCACCAGCGTCCAGCCGAGCACGGCGGCGGCGGTGGCCAGCACGGTGTTGAGGAAGGCCAGCGAGGCCACGGTATCGGCTGCGGCAGCGGAACCGGCATTGAAGCCGAACCAGCCCACCCACAGCAGCATCGCGCCGATGTAGGTGAACGGCACGTTGTGCGGCTTCAGCGCGGTCTGGCCGTAGCCCAGGCGCTTGCCGACAAACCAGGCAGCCACCAGGCCAGCAACGCCCGCATTGATGTGGACCACGGTGCCGCCGGCGAAATCGATCGCGCCCAGCTCGCCCAGGTAACCGCCACCCCAGACGATATGTGCCATCGGAATGTAGCTGAGGGTGAACCACAGCGCCGAGAACAGCAGCACCGCGCGGAACTTGATGCGCTCGGCGAAGGCACCGACGATCAGCGCGGTGGTGATGCCGGCAAAGGTCGACTGGAACGCGACGAACAGATAGTCCGGCAGTCCCTTGATCGGCGTGTTGCCGACCGACTCGGGGGTGAAGCCCTTGAGGAAGGCGAACTCGGTGAACGAACCGAAGAACGGATTGCCCGCGCTGAACACCGCGCTGTAGCCGTAGGCCACCCACAGCAGCAGCACCAGCGAGAACACCACCAGGATCTGGCTGAGTACCGACAGCACGTTCTTCGAACGCACCAGGCCGCCGTAGAACAGGGCCAGGCCCGGCACGACCATCAGCAGCACCAGCAGGGTGGAGGTGAGCATCCAGGCCACGTCGCCATGATCATAGGCGGCGGCCGCTTCGGCCACGGCCGGCGCAGCGGCTGCAGCTGCAGGGTCCTGCAGCGGCTCAACGGCCACGCTTTCGCTCGGCAGCGGCGACACCTGCGCCTGGGCGTGGGCATTGCCCGGCCAGGCACCCGCGGCCAGCGCGCTCAGCAGCATCAACAGGCACACGATATGGAACCGGGCTTGCCACCCGGTGAGAAGGCGCATCTTCATGGGGGAGTCTCCGGAAGGGGGTTACAGCGCGTCGGCACCGATTTCGCCGGTGCGGATGCGGATGACCTGTTCGACGGCGGTGACGAAGATCTTGCCGTCACCGATCTTGCCGGTGCCTGCCGACGATTGGATCGCTTCGATCACCGCATCGGCACGCTCGTCGGTGACTACGGTTTCGATCTTGATCTTGGGCAGGAAATCGACGACGTACTCGGCGCCGCGATACAGCTCGGTGTGGCCCTTCTGGCGGCCGAAGCCTTTCACTTCGGTCACGGTAATGCCCGATACGCCTGCGTCGGACAAGGCCTCGCGGACCTCGTCGAGCTTGAACGGCCGGATGATGGCGGAGATCAGTTTCATGCGCATGTCCCGATGGTGGATGGGGCCAGCGCGCCAGCGCGCGTTGGCATCAGGCAACCACGGGTCATCAGGATGATGACCGTGGCTGTTGCACCGGACACGTACAGGGCCGGGACGGCCGTGCCTCTCTCCTTGCACGACTGACGCGGGAGGGAGGGCGGCCCTGGTCGCGTATCCGGTCTCTCTCTTGCCCCTGGATAAGCGGGCCAAAGGCCCACGTTCCAATGCAGCGGACTGACAGTCCGCTCTACAACGGCGGGCCTGCGCCCGCCTTGCGGCTCCCCAGCCGCGAAAACGGAAGCGATGGCGGCGGGTGGGAGGGGGAAACCCACCGCCATCGCATCCGGTCAGCTGGCGTAGTACAGCTGGTATTCCAGCGGGTGGGTGGCCGCGCGGAACTTGGTCACTTCCTGCATCTTCAGCGCGATGTAGCCGTCGATGAAGTCATCGCTCATCACGCCACCGGCCTTCAGGAACTCGCGGTCCTTGTCCAGCGCTTCCAGCGCCTGGTCCAGCGAGGAGCAGACCTGCGGGATCAGCTTCTCTTCTTCCGGCGGCAGGTCGTACAGGTCCTTGTCGCTCGGTGCGCCCGGGTCGATCTGGTTCTTGATGCCGTCCAGGCCGGCCATCATCAGCGCAGTGAAGGTGAGGTAGCCGGACTGGATCGGGTCCGGGAAGCGCATTTCGATACGGCGCGCCTTCGGGTTGGAGACCCACGGAATGCGGCACGATGCCGAACGGTTGCGGGCCGAATAGGCCAGCATCACCGGCGCTTCGAAGCCCGGCACCAGGCGCTTGTAGCTGTTGGTGCCCGAGTTGGCGAAGGCATTGATGGCCTTGGCGTGCTTGAAGATGCCGCCGATGTACCACAGCGCCAGCTGGCTCAGGCCACCGTAGCCGTCACCGGAGAACAGGTTGGTGCCGCCCTTGGACAGCGACTGGTGCACGTGCATGCCGCTGCCGTTGTCGCCGACGATCGGCTTGGGCATGAAGGTGACGGTCTTGCCGTTGCGGTGCGCCACGTTCTTGATCACGTACTTCATGCGCAGCAGTTCGTCGGCCTTCTGCACCAGGGTGCTGAACTTGGTGCCGATCTCGCACTGGCCGGCGGTGGCCACTTCGTGGTGCTGCACTTCCACTTCGATGCCGACCTGTTCCAGGGTCTTGCACATCTCGGCGCGCAGGTCGTGCAGGGTGTCGGTCGGCGGAACCGGGAAATAGCCGCCCTTCACGCCCGGACGGTAACCGCTGTTGGCGCCGTCGTACTTGGCGCCGCTGTTCCAGGCGGCTTCTTCGGAATCGACCTTGAAGAAAGTGTTGCCCATTTCATTGGCGAAACGGACCGAGTCGAAGATGAAGAATTCCGGCTCCGGGCCGAAGAACGCGGTTTCGGCAATGCCGGAGGACTTCAGGTAGGCCTCGGCGCGCTTGGCGATGCCGCGCGGGCAACGGCCATACGGCTGCATGGTGGCCGGGTCGAGGATGTCGCAGCTGATCACGATGGTCGGATCGGCGTAGAACGGGTCGACGTAGGCGCTGGCGGTATCCGGCAGCAGCACCATGTCCGACTCGTTGATGCCCTTCCAGCCGGCGATCGAGCTGCCATCGAACATCTTGCCTTCTTCGAACAGCGACGGTTCGACGATGCTGACCGGGAAGGTCACGTGCTGCTCGACACCACGCATGTCGACAAAGCGCAGATCGACGAATTCGATCTGGTTGTCCTTGATCAGCTTCTCAACGTTTTCCACGGACATCGGTACGACCTCGGATGGGGATGAATGCCTGCTGAGGTAGAGCAACGACCGTGCCAACTTTTCAGATGCCGCAAGTCATTGATTTCATGAAGGCCGCCCCGTGCGGGTGCAGAACGCGGCGCACCAAACGAGTGCACCGACCACCAGACGCACCCGTTTGGTGCAGCGCGGATCGTCTATCCTCTCGCCCTTCTTCCTTCCGCCGCGCGTGCACGCACCGTCCATGTCCGACCTGCTCTCCGCCCTGCTGCTGGGCATCCTCGAAGGCTTGACCGAGTTCCTGCCGATCTCCAGCACCGGCCACCTGCTCATCGCCCAGCACTGGCTGGGTGCCCGTTCGGACTTCTTCAACATCGTCATCCAGGCCGGCGCCATCGTGGCCGTGGTACTGGTGTTCCGCCAGCGCCTGCTGCAGCTGGCCACCGGCTTCAACCAGCGCGGGAACCGCGAGTACGTGTTCAAGCTGGGCGCGGCGTTCCTGGTCACCGCGGTGGTCGGCCTGGTGGTACGCAAGGCCGGCTGGTCGCTGCCGGAAACGGTCAGCCCGGTGGCCTGGGCGCTGATCATCGGTGGCGTCTGGATGCTGCTGGTGGAGGCCTACACCGCGCGCCTGCCCGACCGCGACCAGGTGACCTGGACGGTGGCGATCGGCGTCGGCCTGGCGCAGGTCGTGGCCGGCGTGTTCCCCGGCACCTCGCGCTCGGCCTCGGCCATCTTCCTGGCCATGCTGCTGGGCCTGAGCCGCCGCGCGGCCGCCGCCGAGTTCGTGTTCCTGGTCGGCATTCCCACCATGTTCGCCGCCAGCGCCTACACCTTCCTGGAAATGGCCAAGGCTGGGCAGCTGGGCAGCGAGAACTGGACCGACGTGGGCGTGGCCTTCCTTGCCGCGGCCGTCACCGGCTTCGTCGTAGTGAAGTGGCTGATGGGCTACATCAAGTCGCACAGGTTCACCGCCTTCGCCATCTACCGCATCGCGCTGGGCGCGGCGCTGCTGCTGTGGCTGCCGTCCGGCAGCTGAACAGCACCGGGGCATGGCAACCCCGTTGCCGGCCCTACCCCGTTTCCCCCACGGTTCCCCAAGGAGAATCACCATGAACCGCAAGCTCACCCTGCTCCTCCCGCTGGCCCTGATGGCCGCCTGCAGCCAGACCCCGGCACCGGCCGGCACCGGCGGCGACGACGTGGCCCCGGCCGCGGCCAAGGCAGCAGACCAGCAGACGCTGGCGCACCTGGATGCGCAGCGCCTGCAGAGCCAGCACTGGCTGCTGCAGCAGGCCACCGGCGCCGACGGCAAGCGCATCGACGCGCTGTTCGCCCGCGAGGACAAGCCGGTCACCCTGGACTTCGCTGATGGCCGCCTGTCGGTCAGCAACGCCTGCAACCACATGGGTGGCGGCTACACCTTGGCCGACGGCAAGCTGACGGTCAGTGCGATGGCCTCGACCATGATGGCCTGCAACGACAAGGCGCTGATGGCGCTGGACGAGGCTGTGTCGAGCCGCCTGCAGGGCGAGCTGAAGGCCGAGCAGGATGCCGATGGCAAGCTGACCCTGACCACCGCCAAGGGCGACGTGCTGGTGTTCAACCCGGAACCGACCGCTGAAACCCGCTACGGCGGCGCAGGCGAAACCGTGTTCCTGGAAGTGGCTGCGAAGACCGAGAAGTGCTCGCACCCGCTGATCCCGGACTACCAGTGCCTGCAGGTGCGCGAAGTGAAGTTCGACGACAAGGGCCTGAAGCAGGGCGAGCCGGGCAAGTTCGAGAACTTCTACGGCAACATCGAGGGTTACACCCACGAAGACGGCGTGCGCAACGTGGTGCGCGTCAAGCGCTACGAGGTGAAGAACCCGCCGGCCGATGCGCCGTCGCAGGCGTACGTGCTGGACATGGTGGTCGAGTCGGCCATCGAGAAGAAATAAAGCGATGGAAGGGCGGCCGAGAGGCCGCCCTTCTTCATGGTCGGTAGTGCCGGCCGCTGGCCGGCTGCCGTGCGCGGCACTGCCAACACACGGATGCTGCCGGCCAGCGGCCGGCACTACCCGGATGCATCGGGAGATCGGCATGAAGCACGTCCCCGTCCTCATCATTGCTGCGCTGCTGGCCATGTCCGCGAATGTGGCCGCTGCCAGCACGCCCAGCACCGATCAGCTTGAAGCACACCTGTGGCAACTGGTGCGTGCCACCAACGTGCAAGGAAAGCGCATCGACGCGTTGTTCGTCCGCGGTCGCGCGCCCTACACACTGCGCTTCCAGTCCGGTTTCATGAGCGAGTTGAACCTGTGCAACCACGTCAGCAACGAGTACCGGCTGCAGGGCAACCTGCTGATCCTGCGCAACGGCGTGCAGACCACAGCGCTATGCGTCGATCAGAGACTGCCCACGCAGCAGAAGCTCGCCGGAAAGCTGATGCACGGCGAAGGCTCGGCACCGACGCTTGCGCTTGACGACCGCGGCGCGCTGGTGCTGCGCAACGCGAGGGGCGACACCGCAGTGTTCGAACCGGCGGCGCTGCAAGCGGATGGAAGGTAGCGCCGGCCGCTGGCCGGCATCTTCCCTGTGTGCTGCTCAGCCCAGCGCCGGGTTCAACGTGTAGGTGCCGTGCAGTGCGGCTTCGGCCAGCACGTGGCCGTGCATGGCGCGGTACGCGTCGGCGGCGGTGAAGCGCTGCGGCAGGTCCAGCGACGCCACGTCCAGCGCGAATACCCGGAAGAAATAGCGGTGCATGCGCTCGTCGTTGAACGGCGGATACGGGCCGTCATAGCCCAGGTAATCACCGGCCATGTCCGGGTTGCCCGCGAACCAGCCGGTGAAGTCGTTCAGGCCCTGGCGGCTGCCGGCCGGGCCGGCGGGTGCGGGCTTGCCCTTCACCACGAAGCCGTCGCTGCAGCTGCCAGCGGCGATCTCCTGCACCGTGGCCGGGATATCGGCCATCACCCAGTGCACGAAATCGCAGCGCGGCTGGTCGCGCGGCACGCTCATGTCGCTGCGACCAACCGTCTCCGGCACGGTCGGTACGTCCGGGTCCACGCATACCAGCAGGAACGAACGGGTGCCGGCCGGCGCCCCGCTCCAGGCCAGGTGCGGGTTGCGGTCCGGGGCGAAACCGTTGGCGTCGCCCGCGGCGAACTCACGATCGATCGGTGCGCCGTTGGTCAGGCTGTGGCTGGTCAACTGCATCGGACTCTCCTCACTCTTCCGGGTAACCCAGGCGCACCGCAACCGGGGTGAGCTGGGCGAAGGCGGCGCTCATCACGTCGCGGTAGTTGCGCCAGTGGCCGGCCGGCAGGCGCGGGGCTCCCAGCTGTGCCGCCGGCGGCATCGGCCGCTCGAACAGGCGGCCCAGCAGTTCGGCCATCGCCTGCGGATCGTTGCCGATCTGGTCGATGCGCAGCAGCACGTGCGGGTACAGGTCGTCTTCATGCAGCGTGGCGATCTGGGTCAGCGCGCGGGTCAGCCATTCACTGGCTTCGGCCAGCGACGTCATCGCCAGCGGCGCGGCGGCACCGTAGGCCACCCAGTCCAGCAGCATGTCGCGCGGGTCGCGCAGCACCAGCACCAGGCGGCCCTGCGGCAGCTGCGGGCGCAGCGCCCACAGCAGGGCGTTGTCCCACCACAGCAGCCAGTCGATCACGGTGTCGCTCTGCAGGCCACGTGCCGGCAGCTGTTCACGCCAGCGCTGCACCAGCCGCTCCGGCGTCAGCACGCCTGAGGCCAGGTCCTGCAGCGTGTTGTAGTTCTGGAACGCATCATCGGGCGGCGTGTTGGTGTAGCGGTCGCTGCGCAGCACCGGGCTGGCAGCAGCCAGGCCGGTCGCCACCCGCTCAACGCCCGAACCCGGCGGGCCCCAGAGGAAGATCGGCGCGGAGCTGGCATCGCCGTCGATGCTGCCCTTGTCCGGCCAGCTCGGCGGGGACTTGGCCTGTGGCGGCAGTGGCAAGCGCTGCGGCGCCTGGTCAGCCTGCAGCGACAGCCAGGTGCGCAGGGCGTCCTGCGGCTGCCCGGCGCGGTCCTGGATCTCGCCCATCCACGTCCGCAGGTCGGCGCGATGCTCTTCCGGCGCCAGCTCGATCAGCGCCTGCACGCGGGCCACGGCGGCGGCGGGATCGCGCTGCAGCAGGCCTTCGACCAGCCGGGTCTCGCCGCTGACGCGGCCCGGTTCCAGGCTGACGATGCGTTCGGCGATCGCTTCGGCCTGAGCATGTTCGCCGGCCATGTCATGCAGGCGCAGGCGCGCCTCCAGGGCCGGCAGATGCGCGGGCATCGCCGCCATCCAGCGCTCGACCGCGGTCACGGCGCTTTCGCTGCCCACCTGCTCGATGGCCAGGCGTGCCAGCCACACATCGTGCAGCTGGTCATTGGTATCCAGTACCGCATCCAGGCGTGCACGCGCTTCATCCTCGCGCCCCAGGCGCTGCCATGACATCAGCAGCAGCTGCAGCACCTGGCGGTCTTCCGGCTGCGTCTCCAGCAGCGGCAGCAGGTAGTCCAGGGCCTGCAGCGGCTGGCCATTGCGCAGCGACAGTTCACCCGCCAGGCGTCGCATCGACGGTACGTCCATCTCCGGCTGCTGCAGGGCCACCTGCATCGCTTCGGCGGCGGCCGGTACGTTGCCCTGGCGCAGTGCCAGCTGCACCACCAGCCCATGCAGCGAGGACAGCGACGGATTGAGTTCCAGCACGCGGCGGAACGACTGCTCTGCAAACGCCAGCATGTCCTTGCCCAGGTAGGCAAAGCCCAGCGCGTACAGCACGCGGGTATCGTCCGGCAGTGCCTTGCTGGCAGCCGACAGCAGCGCCAGTGCACGGTCGGCGTCACCGCGGCGCAGTGCAACCATGCCGTCGATGGTCAGCAGTTCCGGATGGTCCGGCTCCACGCGCGCGGCCAGGGTGGAGATGCGCTGCGCTTCGTCGAAGTCATTGCGGCCGATCGCCAGGTGCGCCTGCATCAGATAGGCGGAGAACGAGTTCGGATCGAGGCCGGTGGTGCGCACCAGTGCTTCGTCGGCACCCTCGAACTGGCGCAGTGCCAGCAGCAGGCCGGCATGCTGCAGGTGCAGCTGGGCGTCGTCCGGGGCCAGCCGCAGCGCCTGCTGCAGGGCCTCCATCGCCTCCTCGGCGTTGCCCTGCTGCTGCAGCGCAAGCGCCAGCCAGCGGTGGGCGTTGGCCTGGCCGGGTTCGTCACGGGTCCACGCCTGGGCCAGCTGCACGGCCTGGTCGGCCTGGTTCTGGCGCAACGCTTGGATGATCTGGTCTTGCATGGCAGTCCGGTTCAAGTGCAAAGCCGCATTGTAGCGGGCTGCGCGCTGTCGCCGGTTCAGGCCTGCAGGACCCGCTGCAGGCGCTGGGCGACCCAGCGCTCGGAGAAGCCGTCGCCGCGCCAGTTTTCGATGAACCCGCAGTGGCCGCCCCAGCAGGCGGTTTCCAGGCGCGCCTGGCCCGGCAGCTGCCAGTTGCTGAAGGTCGCGTACGGAATCACCGGGTCATCCTGCGCCATCAGGATGTCGGCCGGTACCTGCAGGGACGACAGGCGGTCGCCGGCGATCGAGTAGCCGTCGAAATAGGCCTGCAGCGAACCGAAGCTGGTGTGGCGCTCGACCAGCCAGGCGGTCAGCGCGCGGATGTCCAGCTTCAGCACGCGGTCGTCGCAGTCGCTCAGCTCGGGGAACAGATCGCGCTTGCGGCGCAGCGAGCCGGCCCATTTGCGGCGGAAGTACCAGTCGTACATCGCCGGGCCGTTCTCGATGCTCTCCATCGTCAGCGCCGGGTCCAGCACCGGGCACACCGAGGCGACGCGCAGCAGCGGCACGCCGGCCGCCGGCGCGCGCAGGGCCAGGCGCAGCACGAAGTTGCCACCCAGCGAATAACCGGCGGCCACCAGCGGCAGCTGCGGCCAGCGCTGGGCGATATCGCCCGCGGCGTGCACCACTTCATCGATGAGATTGGAGTGGAAGATGCCGGGGTTCAGGTGATGGGTGTTGCCGTGGTCGCGGAAGTTCAGCCGCACCACGTCGAAGCCCTGCTCGATCATGCGCGCGGCGGCCATGCGCATGTAGCTGGATTCGGCACTGCCTTCCCAGCCATGCAGCAGCAGCGCGATGCCCTTGGGCTCGCGGCCTTCGACATGGCTGTGCCAGCCCTGCAGGCGCACGCCATCACCACCATCGAGGATCAGCTCTTCGCTGACCGCACCGGTGGCCGCCAGCAGCAGCAGGCCGCGCTGCAGGCGCATGCGGCTGGAGCTGAGCATCGACTGCAGGTGCGGATTGCGCAGCCAGCGCGGCGGCTGATAGTCAGCCGCATGCAGCGTCGGCGTACCGGCGTCCAGGACAGGTGGCGGGATCAGGGCCACCGCAGCCTCACCCGGCGCTCATGGCCGCCACGATGCGCGCGCGCGAGGTTTCCGCGATGCGCCGACGGCCTTCCAGGTCCTGTGCACCGATCGGCGCCAGGAAGTGCACTTCCGCACGTCGCGCCGGCTCGCCGAGCAGGCGCAGGAAATTGGCAAAGAAGCTCTCGTTCGGACCGAACGCGACGATGGTCTGCGCGTCGCCCTTCGCCCCGTACACCAGGGCCACCGGCTGCACCGGCACGCCGGTCTCGACCGCGGCCTGGAAGATGCGGGCGTGGAACGGGCCCACTTCGTGACCGCCGCGGGTCCGCCCTTCCGGGAACACGCCCACGGCCTTGCCCTTGCGCAGGCGGTCGGCCATCACCTGCATCACGCCACCGAGCGATTCGGTGTTGCCACGCTGGTGGAAGATGGTCTGGCCACGCGCGGCCAGCCAACCCACCAGCGGCCAGCTGGCGATCTCGCGCTTGGCGACGAAGCCCATCATGCGCTGGCTGTGCAGGATGCAGATATCGACCCAGCTGACATGGTTGGCCACGAACAGCACGGCTCCGGGCAGCGGCGCGCCGACCTGCACCAGGCGGAAGCCGAAGATCCACATCAGCCCGCCCTGCCACCAGTTGACCACCTTGGCGCCGAAGGTCGCCTCGCCCACGCGCAGTTCGCCCCACGGCGGAAGCATGCCGATCAGGATCAGCGGCAGGAACACGATGATGTGGACCAACAGCAGCGGTACGCGGTACAGGTAACGGCACACACGCGCCACGCCGCCACGGGGGGCCGGAGTGGGGGAAGTCATCCGCGCACGATACCGGAGGGCCGTCATCGCTGCCAGCCGATTTAGGCCATAACCGCCATCGACCGGGGCAATCGGCGGGGAACGCTGGGTTCCGCTGCCGTCAACGAGCCCCAGGGGGGCTCAGCCGTGACCGGCAGCCACCACCGCCAGGGTCAGCCGCGAGATGCATACCAGGCGGCCCTGCTCGTCCTCGATGCGGATCTCCCACAGCTGGGTGCTGCGGCCGACGTGCAGCGCGCGGGCGGTGCCGGTGACCGTGCCCGAGCGCACGGCACGCACGTGGTTGGCATTGATCTCCAGGCCCACGCAGACCTGCTTGCCGGTATCCACGCACAGGTTGCCGGCACTGCTGCCCAGGGTCTCGGCCAGCACCACCGAGGCACCGCCGTGCAGGATGCCGTAGGGCTGGCGGGTGCGCTCATCCACCGGCATGGTGGCCTGCAGCCAGTCCTCGCCGGCGGCACTGAAGACGATGCCCAGGGATTCAATCGCCGTGTTGCGGCTGAGCGCGTTGAGCTGCTCGATGGAAACGGCTTCGCGGAACACCTGGGCCATGCGGGTACCTTCAGAGGATGGGAACGAGACCGGCGCCGAATGCGGTCAGCATGCGCACCAGCAGCCACTTCGGGCCGACGTTGACTTCGGGGAAGTCGCCGACGGCGACGTAGCAGCGATGGAAATCAGGATCCTGCCGCGGCAGCGGCTGCGGGCACTCCGGGCCGGGCTTGAACTCGTAGTCGGTGGCGTAGCGCCAGGGCCAGAAATCAAGGATGGGCAGCGCTTCGGAGGCCTTGCCGACGCTGTAGTTCAGCCCCGACAGCACCGGTGGCTTGGCCCGTGGCGCCACCGTCCAGGAGTTCTGTGGGTGGGTGTCACGCAGGATGCTCTGCGCCAGTTCCTCGGCAAAAACCGGGTCGTCGATGATCACCGCGCCTTCGGTGTTGTAGTTCTCGCTGCGCGGATCGAAGTTGTGGGTGCCGACCACGCCGATGCGGCGGTCGACCACCAGCGACTTGGCGTGCAGGCCCATGCGCGCGCCCTTGCGGGTGACCGGCAACGGCTTGTTGACCGCCTTGCTGCCCAGGAACGACGGCCGCGTCTCGGTGCGCAGCAGGCGCGTTTCCACCTCGCTGCCGGCGGCGCGACGGCGTGCGCGTGCGTTGTCGTAGGCACCATCGCTGTGGCGATTCAACGGGCCCTGCCTGCTGCCGGCATCCGAACCACTGCTGCTGCCACCGCGTGCGTTGCTGCCGGCAGCACTGCCACCGATCAGCGGATTGCGACCGCCCTCGTCTTCCCCCCCGGGCGCAGCGATCGGGTCGGGCAGCAGGTTGCGGTAGTCAACCGGCGCGTCCAGCGGGAACGGCTTGTATTCGAAGATGTTGAAGCCCAGTTCGCGCATGTTGCGCCGCTTGTACTTGTACGACAACGCATACACGATCGGGTTGTCGGTCGCCGCCAGGCTGTTGCTGGACACCACCACGCGCGGTGGCTGCGGGCGCTTGCGCAGTTCACGGAACAGCTTCTGCGCCGGCTTGGACAGTACCAGGTACGGCGTCTGCAGGATCACTTCCTTCTGCGCACTGGCGATCAGCGCATCCAGCTGGGGCTCGGTCACATGCTGGCCGGCCAGCGGTGCATCGGCCTTCTCGCGGCGATGCTTGCGTGGCAGATCGGCCACGTAGCGCACCGAAGCCACCGGTAGCGCGGTATCGACGAAGGAACGGGTGACGAACTCGATGTCGTTGGCTTCGGCACTGACCCGCTGTACCCGTTCCGGGCGGCGGAAGCTGGCCGGCGGCAGCGTTGGCACGCCCTCGCGCAGCAACGTGCGGCCCACGTCGTTGAGGCGCTCGGCCGGCACGCTGCGGTGTGCGCGCCAGAACGCGTCGAAGTTGGCCGCCATCGCACGTGCTTCCGGGCCGGCGATCAGTACATCGCGGTCGCGGAAGTTGTACTCGCGGTCCCAGTCGTAATAGTCGTCCTGGTAGTTGCGGCCACCGACCACGCCGATCGCATCGTCGATCACCAGCAGCTTGTTGTGCATGCGCTGGTTGAACCGGCGGAAGCAGCACAGCACGCTGCCGGCATAGTCGAAGTAGTTCAGCCGGGCCTTGCCGAAGGTCGGGTTGTAGACCCGCAGCTGGAAGTTCTGGTGGGCGCCGGACAGGGCGCCGAGGATCTGCAGGTCGGAGATCGCCGAGAGCTGGTCGATCAGCAGCCGCACCTTCACCCCGCGCCGCGATGCGGCCAGCAGTTCGTCGATGACCAGACGGGCGCTGTCGTCCTTGTCGAAGATGTAGGTCTGCAGGTCGATGCTGCGGGTGGCGCTGCGCAGCAGGTTCAGGCGTGCGACCAGGGCGCCCTCGCCCTCATCGAGCAGGGTGGCGTAGTGGCGCGGTCGTTCCGGGGTGGATTCGGTGAACGCCCGGCCGGCCAGCGCCCGCAGCGGCGAATCCTGTGCACAGCGGTCTGCACGCTGGCAGTCGACCACGGTCGAACGTGCCTGCACGGCAATTGCCTCGGCGCGGTCGCGCTCGGCATTCGACAGCGATGCACAACCGCTGCCCAGCAACACGGTTGCCAGCGCCAGTACACGCAGCAGGAGGTTCACGGTTTCGGCGCCTCGCTCAGGCGCGCACGCAATACGAAAGTCACTCGGTCACTCAAGGCAAGCTGCCAGCTGTCCATGCCATACCGGCCTCGCTGCACGGTACCGCGGCTGACGACGTCGCAATCATAGCCGGGTCGGGCGCACTCCGCCTTCTCGACCTTCAGTGTCTCGGGGTGGCTGATCCCGCGCAGGGTCAGCCGGCCGTTGATGTCGCCACCGCTCTCCACGGTTTCCGGCCAGTACGGCAGCGAGTCGAACTCGACCACCGGATGGCGGCCGGCATCGAAGAACTCCTCGCCGCGCATCCACCCGGTATAGCGCGCCTTGCCGGGGATCTCGACCGAGCGCGTGAACATCTTCAGGTGCACCTGGTGGCGGCCGTCGGAGAGGATCTCGATGCGCCCTTCGAAGTGCGGGAACAGGCCTTCGATACGCTGCCCGAAACGGGTGCGCACCTCGAAGCCGATCTGCGAACGCTGGGTATCCAGGCGCATTACCCGGTGCGCTTCGGCGACCACCGGTGGCAGGGTGGTCGGCGTGGGCACGGCCGCCCAGGCCGGGCCGAGTGCCAGCAGCGCGGGCAGCAGATAGCGGCTGCGCCGCGCCAGGCTCATCGGATCACGGCCACCAGAATGCGTTCAGGCTGGCCACGCCTGGCTCGATCGAGGCCTCGCGCGGGAAGCCGAGCACGGCGATGCCGGCCGGCGGCATGCCGCGGTAGTCGCTGCTGGTGCCCTCGGTCATCAACGCCACCAGCCGCTCCAGGCCCGGGTTGTGGCCGACGATCAGCACCCGGTCGAGATCACGGCGGTCGTCCACCAATGCCGCCAGGGTGCCGGGGGTGGCTTCGTAGATGCGGTCTTCCAGGCGCTTTTCCACGTAGCCGATGGTGCCGAGCACGGCTTCCAGGGTTTCGCGGGTACGCCGCGCCGGTGAGCACAGCACGCAGTCCGGCAGCAGGTTGTTCTCCTTCAGCCACTTGCCGGCGGCTTCGGCTTCGGCGAGCCCCACCGGCGACAACGGCCGGTCGAGGTCGGCCTGGCCGGGGGTAGCCGGTTCGGCATGGGCATGGCGCAGCAGGATCAGTTCACGCATCGCGGGTTTCCATGAAGAAGAGGATGCAGCAGGAAGAGTGACGCAGGCATCAAAGCTTGAGCCAGGACAGCAGCGGCTCCCAGTCGGCCTGATGCTCCCGCACCTGGGCCGAGCGGTAGTCGAACAGGCTGCGGCCGAGGCCGGTCATGACCACGTAGCTCTGGCTGTCACGCAGCTGCGCGACCACCGGGTACGGCCATTCGGCCAGCATCTGCAACGCCTGCTGCGAGGTCTGGGTCCAGGGCTTGGTGCGGTTGAGGACCAGCCCCACCGGCAGCTTGCGGCTGTGCACCCGCGGGTTCTGGGCCAGGCTGTTGAGGAAGCCGACGATGGCTTCGATGTCGAGCGCCGAGGGCAGCACCGGCACCACCACCGCGTCGGCAGCGTCAAGGAAATGGGGGATATCGTCGGCCAACGCGCCCGCCGGTGCGTCGATGATGACGGTTTCGGTGCCATCGGGCAGCTTCTGCGCCCACTGCTTCTTCCGATACACATCAATGGGGAGCACCGCGCTTTCCAGCCCGGCCCGCCGTTGCGCCCAGCGGGTGCTGGAGCCCTGAGGGTCGGCGTCGGCGATCACCGTGGCCCTGCCCTGCAATGCCGCGTACGCGGCCAGGTGGGTGGCGACGGTGGTCTTGCCCACCCCGCCCTTGGAACCGGCCACCAGGATCGTCTTCATGCCAGCCTCGCTTCCGGGTACGTGCCCCGAGCGTACACCGGCGGTGGTGACGGGAGGTAGCACCGCGCTGAACCTGCGGCCATCGCCTTTGCTATCGTGGCGCCCCCGAAGGATCGAACCGGCATGAGCGAGCTGCAGGACCTGAGCGCACTGATCCGCGCCAACACCCCCCTGATCGTGATCGAGACCCAGGACGAGGGTCGCATCGTCGACCTGTTCCGGCAGACGCTGATGCACGTCTGGCGGGCGCTGCACCGGTGGTCGATCACCGAGGGCCTGCGCCGCATCGACCTGGACAGCGAAGATCCGCCGGCCGGGCCACCCGACGCCAGCGCGGCCCTGCAGATGATCCGCCAGGCCGGGCAGCGCGGGGTCTACCTGCTGCTCGATTTCCACCCCTACCTGGGCTATGCCAGCCACCAGCGCGCCCTGCGCGACCTGATCCAGCGCCGCCACAGCGAACCGCACGTGCTGGTGCTGATCGGCGCCAAGGTCGAACTGCCGGCCGAGCTGGAAGCGCTGGCGGTACGCTTCAACCCGCGCCTGCCCGATGCCAACGCCCTGCTGAAGATGCTGCGCGAGGAGGCCGATGCCTACGCCCGCGAACACGGCGGCCGCCGCGTCGAAGTCGACAGCGAGGCGGTGAAGAAGATCCTGAAGAACCTGCAGGGCCTGAGCCTGGTCGATGCCCGGCGCATCGCCCGGCAGCTGATCTACGCCGACGGCGCGCTGCGCGACGACGACCTGCCGCAGCTGGCACGGCTGAAGTTCGAGCTGCTCAACCGCAGCGGCCACCTGTTCTTCGAGCATGACAGCGCGCGGTTCGGCGACGTGGCCGGCGCCAACCGGCTCAAGCGCTGGATCAACCAGCGGCGTGTGGCGTTCATCGCTGGCTCCGCACCGGCCGGGCTGGACCCACCGCGCGGCATGCTGCTGCTGGGCGTGCAGGGTTGCGGCAAGTCGATGCTGGCCAAGGCCACCGCCGCCGGTTTCGGCGTACCGCTGCTGCGCCTGGACGTGGGCGCGCTGTACAACAAGTACCACGGCGAGACCGAGGCCAACCTGCGCCAGGCCTTGGCCTCGGCCGAGCAGCTGGCGCCCTGCGTGCTGTGGATGGATGAAATCGAGAAGGGCCTGGCCAGCGGTGGCGAGGACGGTGGCGTGTCACGCCGCGTGCTGGGCCATCTGCTGACCTGGATGGCCGAGCGCAAGGCACCGGTGTTCATCGTGGCCACTGCCAACCAGGTGCACGAGCTGCCTGCCGAGCTGCTGCGCAAGGGCCGCTTCGACGAGATCTTCTTCGTTGACCTGCCTTCGCCGGAGGTGCGCGTGGAACTGCTGCGGCTGCACCTGGGTCGGCGCCAGCTCAATGCCGACGACTTCGCGCTGCCGGCGCTGGCGGCCGCGGCGAATGGTTTCTCAGGTGCGGAGATCGAGCAGGCGATCGTGGCCGGGCTGTATGCGGCGCACGCCGAAGGGCGGCCACTGGATACCGAGCTGCTGATGAACGAGATCCGTGCGACGCGGCCGCTGTCGGTGCTGATGGCCGAGCAGGTCGAGGCACTGCGGGCATGGGCGTCGGGGCGGACGGTTTCCGCGGACGATTGAGGTTTCCCGCGAACGGCGCAGCCCCTCGTGGCGGCTGGTTGGCTTTGAACATCAAAAGCCGCGCTTGGCCGGGCGGGGTGGATTCGCGGGGGACGCCGTGAACCCGGCCGAACCCCTCCCTCAGGGCCACGCAGGCGGGGCCGCCGCCCAGGCCTGCTGCACTTCGGCCAACGACGCGCGCTCATCCTCGCGCCACTGCGGCAGCAGCTGCGCGTAATTGGCACTGGTGCTCCATTGCGACGGCTCGGTACGCACTGCTGCGGCATACCACTGCACGGCCTCCTGCTTCTGCCCCATCCGCCATAGGGCCAGCGCGTACGTGGGTGGCACCCAGCTGGGCTTGCTGCGCGCATTGCCGGCCGACGACAACCATTGCTCCAGCGCCGCCTCCGGCTTGCCCTGGCGCAGCAGGTCCCAGCCATAGTTCCAACGCACGCTGCGGCCCGCGCTGCTCTGTGCCGGCGCCTCCTTCAGGGCCTCGCCATACAGCTGGTCGGCCAGCTCGGCACGGCCCTGGGTGCTGGCCACCGAAGCCAGCTGCACGGTGGCTTCCACCGCGCGCCGGCCGCGCTCGCGCAGCCTCACCAGCTGGGTGACCAGCTCATCGCCTTCGCCCTGCATCACCACCATCGGTGCCGCCGCAAGGTCGCTGTCGAAGTAGAACTCCTGTGGTGCCGGCATGGCCGGCGCGGCCCACGCCGTGGCCGCTCCCGAGGCCAGCAGCACGCTGGCCAGGATCTTTCCTGGAACTGACATCCCTTCTCCCCAGGCTGCACAACCGCAGCCTCCCTCTCTCGCCCCGATCCTAACCCCAGCAGCGGCGCGGGCGCGAGTGCCGGGCCCACCACGGCCCCGCTGCTACAATTCGCGCCTTTCCCGCCGCGTGCCTGCACGCGGCCGGTGCCAGCCGATCCTACCGGGCCAGCCATGACCAGTACCGCGCAACTCACTTCGCCCTCCTCCGCCGACCTGCTCGACCGTGATTACACGCTCGACCACAAGTACACCCGCAACGAGGGGCGGATCTACCTGAGTGGCGTGCAGGCGCTGGTGCGGCTGCCGCTGATGCAGCGCCTGCGCGACGCCGCCGAAGGCATCGACAGCGCCGGCTTCGTCAGCGGCTACCGTGGCAGCCCGCTGGGTGGCTTCGACCTGGAACTGTGGCGCGCGCGCAAGCATCTGGAAGCGGCCAAGGTGAAGTTCACCCCCGGCCTGAACGAGGACCTGGGCGCCACCATGGTATGGGGCACCCAACAGACCAACCTGTTCCCCGGCGCCAACGTGCAGGGCGTGTTCGGCATGTGGTACGGCAAGGGACCGGGCGTGGACCGCTGCGGCGACGTGTTCAAGCATGCCAATGCGGCCGGCACCTCGCGCCATGGTGGCGTGCTGGCACTGGCCGCCGATGACCATGCCTGCCGCAGTTCGACCCTGCCGCATGGCAGCGAGGACGAGTTCGTCAGCGCGATGATGCCAGTGCTGAACCCGGCCGGCGTGCAGGACATCCTCGACATGGGCCTGCTGGGCTGGGCGATGAGCCGCTATACCGGCCGCTGGGTCGGCTTCAAGACGATCGCCGAGACGGTGGAATCGTCGGCGTCGGTGCAGGTCGATCCGATGGCGCGCCGCATCGTGCTGCCGGAAGACTTCGAGATGCCGTCGGGCGGCCTCAACATCCGCTGGCCGGACCCGCCGCTGGACCAGGAAATGCGCCTGCACCGCTATGCGGTGAAGGCCGCGCAGGCCTTTGCCCGCGCCAACGGCATCGACAAGGTGGTGATGGATGCGCCGCGCGCGCGGCTGGGCATCGTCACCACCGGCAAGAGCTACCTGGACGTGCTGCAGGCGCTGGAATACCTGGGCCTGGATGAAGCGGCGTGCGCCGACATCGGCATCCGCGTGTACAAGGTCGGCATGACCTGGCCGCTGGAGCCGCAGGGCATCGCGCGCTTCGCGCAGGGGCTGGAAGACATCATCGTGGTGGAGGAGAAGCGTGCCTTCATCGAGCGCCAGATGAAGGAACAGTTCTTCAACTGGCCGGCCAGCTGGGGCCAGCGCCCGTCCATCGTCGGCAAGTACGACGAGAGTGGCGAATGGATCCTGCCGTCCACCGGCGAACTGACCCCGGCGACCATCGCCGGCGTGATCGGCCGCCGCATCCAGAAGTTCTTCAACAACGAATCCATTGAACAACGCCTGCAGTGGATGCAGCAGAAGGAAGCCGAGCTTGCGTTGCCGCGCGCCAGCTTCCCGCGCGTGCCGCACTACTGCTCGGGCTGCCCGCACAACACCTCCACCCAGGTGCCGGAAGGCTCGCGGGCACTGGCCGGCATCGGTTGCCATTACATGGTGACCTGGATGGACCGCAGCACCGACACCTTCACCCACATGGGCGGCGAAGGCGTGACCTGGGCCGGGCAGGCGCCGTTCACCGATACCCCGCACGTGTTCCAGAACCTGGGCGACGGCACCTATTTCCACAGCGGCTCGCTGGCGATCCGCCAGGCGGTCGCGGCCGGCGTCAACATCACCTACAAGATCCTCTACAACGACGCGGTGGCGATGACCGGCGGCCAGCCGGTGGACGGCCCGCTGAGCGTGCCCGACATCGCACGGCAGATGCGCGCCGAAGGCATCCACACCATCGTGGTGCTGTCGGACAACATCGGCAAGTGGACCGGCCAGCGCGAGCACTTCCCCAGCGACGTGGAGTTCCACGACCGCAGCGAACTGGAGGAGGTGCAGAAGCGCCTGCGCGAAGTGAAGGGTGTTTCGATCCTGATCTACGAACAGACCTGCGCCACCGAGAAGCGTCGCCGCCGCAAGCGCGGCAAGCTGGAAGATCCGCAGAAGCGGGTGCTGATCAATTCGCTGGTCTGCGAAGGTTGCGGCGACTGCGGCAAGAAGAGTTTCTGCGTGTCGGTGCTGCCGAAGGAAACCGAGTTCGGGCGCAAGCGCGAGATCGACCAGTCCAACTGCAACAAGGACTATTCCTGCGTGAATGGTTTCTGCCCGAGCTTCGTCACCGTGCACGGTGGCCAGCCACGCAAGGGCAGCAAGCGCGACGCCTCCACCCTGCTGGACAACCTGCCGGCACCGACCATCCGCGGCACCCTGGAACAGCCCTGGAACATCCTGATCACCGGCGTCGGCGGTACCGGCGTGGTGACCATCGGTGCACTGCTGGGCATGGCCGGCCACCTGGAAGGCAAGGGCGCGACCGTGCTCGACCAGACCGGCCTGGCGCAGAAGGGTGGCGCGGTGACCACGCACATCCGCATCGCACGCCGCCCGGATGACATCCACGCCGTGCGCATCGCCGCCGGTGAAGCCGACCTGGTGCTGGGCTGCGACATGGTGGTGGTCAACGACTACTGGGCGCTTTCGAAGGTGCGCGCCGGCCGTTCGCAGGTGGTGCTGAACACCTACGAAGCGATGCCGGGCACGTTCACCACCCGTCCGGACATGCAGTTCCCCGCCGCCGACATCATCGCCGGTGTGCGCGTAGCCCTGGGCGGCCAGGAGCCGCTGCTGCTCGATGCCACCCAGCTGGCCACCGCGCTGCTGGGCGATGCCATCGCCGCCAACCTGTTCATCCTCGGCTACGCCTGGCAGCAGGGCCTGGTGCCGCTGTCGTTCGAGTCGCTGATGCGCGCCATCGAACTCAATGGCGCCGCCGTGGCGATGAACCAGCAGGCCTTTGCCTGGGGCCGCCTGGCCGTGGTCGACCCGCAGGCCGTGCAGCAGGCCGCCGGCCTGGTGCGCAACCGCCACACCGATACCGAGTCCACCCCCGGCCCGCTGCACCCGCTGCCGCCGGGCGAGTGGGAAGGCAATGAATGGGGTGCGACCGCGGCACCGCGCAACACCGGCGACGAACGCGAGCTGCGTGGCCTGCCCTCGCACGGTGGCGACGTGGCATTCCTGCCGCTGGACGACGCACGCCTGTCGCGTTCGCTGGACGAAATGATCGAGCGTCGCGCCGCCTTCCTGGTCGATTACCAGGACGCTGCCTATGCCAAGCGCTACCGTGATCTGGTGGCACGCGTGCGCGCCACCGAGGCCAAGCGCATCGGCGGTTCCACTGCGCTGACCGAGACCGTCGCCCGCTACCTGTTCAAGCTGATGGCCTACAAGGACGAGTACGAAGTGGCCCGCCTGTACACCAGCGGTGACTTCCAGCGCCGCCTGCAGCAGCAGTTCGAGGGCGATTACCAGTTGCGCTTCCACCTGGCGCCGCCGCTGTTCGCGAAGAAGGACGAGCAGGGCCGGTTGCTGAAGAAGGAATACGGCCCGTGGATGTTCAAGGCCTTCGGCCTGCTGGCCAAGCTGAAGTTCCTGCGTGGCGGCCGCCTGGATGTATTCGGCCGTACTGAAGAGCGGCGCATGGAGCGCCAGCTGATCGCCGATTACGAAGCCACCGTGCAGCTGCTGCTGGATGGCCTGGAGGACGGCCGCCTGGCCCTGGCGGTGGAGATCGCCAGCGTGCCCGAGCACATCCGCGGCTTCGGCCACGTCAAGGAAGCGCACTACGAACAGGCCAAGGCGCGCGAGGCTGCCCTGCTGGCGCAGTGGCGCAACCCGAAGGCGCTGCACATCGTGCAGGTGGCCTGATGGTCGTGCCGGCTGCTGGCCGGCATCCCTCCTGGCAATCGGTTGCCGGCCAGCGGCCGGTACTACCGGCGGTTCAGCCCAGCCGCCACAGCAGCAGGCGGTTGTTGGCCGGCATCGCCACATCCCCCAGTCGGGTGAATCCGTGGTCGGCGGCCAGCGCCTGCACCGCTTCGCTATCGCGGATGCCGCTGCGCGGATCACGTGCCTTCAGCCAGGCATCGAACTGCGCGTTGCTGTCGCTGGTGTAGCGGCCGCCGTAGTTGAACGGGCCATACACCGCCAGCAGCGCACCATGACGCAGCACCGGTGGCAGCGCCGCGAACAGTGCCTGCACGTGTTCCCAGCTCATGATGTGCAGCGTGTTGGCGCTGAATGCGGCATCAAACGTGGTGCCCTCGGGCAGCGACAGGCCGGGCGCTGGCGGTAGTTCCACCTGCAGCGCCAGCGGCGGCAACAGGTTCAGCAGCGCGGCCTCTGCACGCCAGGCCTCGATGCCGGGCAGATGGTCCGGATGATCACTGGGCTGCCAGCGCAGCCACGGCCAGCGCTCGGCGAAGAAGGCCGCATGCTGGCCGGTGCCACTGCCGATCTCCAGCACCCGACGGCGGTCGCCCATCCACGGGTCGAGTGCGGTGGCGATGGGTTCGCGGTTGCGCTCGCAGGCTTCTGAATACGGCTTGCTCGACATCAGGACGGGGTCCGGGCGGGGTCGGCCCCATTGTGCACGAGGGGGTGTTGCTCGGCAGGGCTGCGCCCTGCACCCGCAGGAGCCGGAGCCGGAGCCAGAGCCAGAGCAACGTCAAAAGCGGGCTTTCCGTGGGATGCCGGGGTGGGTCCGATTGAGGGGGACGCTGCAAGTACGTCCATGTAAGCTCGGTCGCCGCATCCATGCGGCTCACGCCCCCTCAACCGGACCCACCC
Organism: Stenotrophomonas sp. YJH_SMC_40; assembly: GCF_059368615.1. Taxonomy (NCBI): domain Bacteria; kingdom Pseudomonadati; phylum Pseudomonadota; class Gammaproteobacteria; order Lysobacterales; family Lysobacteraceae; genus Stenotrophomonas; species Stenotrophomonas sp. YJH_SMC_40. The sequence continues at coordinate 247,190 of NZ_JCAFRX010000006.1, forward strand.
CGCCTTCGACAGATTTCCGCGATCTGCCGGAACCGCATTGGGGTCAGATCCGTTTTCCGCAGGAAAACGGATCTGACCCCGAATTTCATTCGATATCTGACAGATGTGCCGACCAACGGTCGGCACCCACCAACAGCCACCGGCCAGCTGTCAGAGGCGGGGCGGTGTGGGTGGGCAGGACCGTTGGCGCCATGGATGGCGCCATCGAGCCCCCAGGGACGGGTTTACGGCGTGTCCTGCCCACCCACACCGCCCCGCCATCCCACGGAATGCCGCTCTGGCTCTGGCTCTGGCTCTGGCTTTGGCCGTTGCATTGAGCAGGTGCAGGGCTGCAAGCCCTGCCGAAACCCTCCCAACCATGACTGCAGTCACTTGTCCCCACGCCCCGCGCTGGCGAAAGTCGAGGAGTTGACGTGATCGGTCCGGCCCATTGCCAACCGCACGCAAGCGAGAGAGAGAAACGCTGTGCAACGACGTGAGTTCCTGGCTTTTTCCGGTCTGGGCCTGGCGGGCCTGCTGCTGCCGCATTCCCGTGCCATCGCCGCCGAGCAGCTGCTCGCCCCGGTCGATACCGCCCAGCGCAGGCGCCTCGCGGACGTGGCGCTGGCCGCCGCACGCACCGCCAAGGCCAGCTACTGCGATGTCCGCATCGGCCGCTATCTCAACCAGTCGGTCATCACCCGCGAACACCAGGTCGGCAATGTGACCAACCGCGAGTCGTCCGGCGTGGGCGTGCGCGTGATCGTCAACGGCGCCTGGGGCTTCGCCGCCACCCATCAGCAGACCGAGGCCGCCGTGCGCGCCGCAGTCGAGCAGGCGGCCGCGATCGCACGCGCCAACGCCAGCATCCAGACCCGGCCGGTGCAGCTGGCGCCGACGCCGTCGGTCGGCGAGGTGCGCTGGCAGACCCCGATCCGCAGGAACGCAATGGCGGTGCCGATCCAGGACAAGGTCGAACTGCTTCTGGCGCTCAACGCCGCCGCGCTGAATGCGGGTGCCGACTACATCAATTCCACCCTGTTCCTGGTCAACGAACAGAAGTACTTCGCCTCCAGCGACGGCTCGTTCATCGACCAGGACATCCACCGCATCTGGCTACCGTTCACCGCCACCGCCATCGACAAGGCCAGCGGCAGGTTCCGTACCCGCGCCGGCCTGTCCTCGCCGATGGGCATGGGCTACGAGTTCCTCGATGGCGATGCGAGTGGCAAGGTGCAGCTGCCCGGCGGCATCACCGCCTACCGCGATTCCTACGACCCGGTCGAGGACGCCATCGCGGCCGCCCGCCACGCGCGCGAGAAGCTGAAGGCGCCGTCGGTAAAGCCCGGCAAGTACGACCTGGTGCTGGACCCGTCCAACCTGTTCCTGACCATCCACGAGAACGTCGGCCACCCGCTGGAGCTGGACCGCGTGCTCGGCTACGAAGCCAACTACGCCGGCACCAGCTTCGCCACACTGGACAAGCGCGATGCCGGCTTCCGCTGGGGCAGCGACATCGTCACCTTCTTCGCCGACAAGACCCAGCCGGGCAGCCTCGGTGCGGTCGGCTACGACGACGAAGGCGTAAAGACCCAGCGCTGGGACCTGGTGCGCGACGGCATCCTGGTCGATTACCAGGCCACCCGCGATGAAGCCCATATCCTCGGCCGCGATGCATCGCATGGCTGCAGCTACGCCGATTCCTGGTCCAGCGTGCAGTTCCAGCGCATGGCCAATGTCTCGCTGGCGCCGGGCAAGCAGCCGCTCAGCGTCGAGGACATGATCAAGGACGTGGAGAACGGCATCTGGATCCACGGCCGCGGTTCGTATTCGATCGACCAGCAGCGCTACAACGCGCAGTTCGGCGGCCAGCTGTACTACCAGATCAAGGACGGAAAGATCGCCGGCATGGTCGAGGATGCGGCCTACCAGATCCGAACGCCGGAATTCTGGAATGCCTGCACCGCCATCTGCGATGAACGCGACTTCCGCCTGGGCGGTTCCTTCTTCGACGGCAAGGGCCAGCCCGGCCAGGTCTCGGCGGTCTCGCACGGTTCGTCCACCACCCGCTTCAACGGCATCAACATCATCAACACCGCGCGCAGTCTCGGCGCTTGAGCCACCCATCCTTCGACATGGAGAGCAGCCTTGCAAAGACGTGACTTCCTGGCCCTGACCGGGCTTACCGCGGGCGGGCTGATCGTGCCCTCCTTCTTCGGCAAGGTGATCGCCGCCGAACAGCTGCAGAGCTCGCTGGACCTGGGGCTGAAGAAGCGCCTGGCCGATGCGGCGCTGGCCGCCGCCCGCCAGGCCGGCGCCACCTACTGCGACGTGCGCATCGGCCGTTACCTGCGCCAGTTCGTGATCACCCGCGAGGACAAGGTGCAGAACGTGGTGAACACCGAGTCCACCGGCGTGGGCATCCGCGTGATCGTCAACGGTGCCTGGGGCTTTGCCGCCACCAATGCGCTGGGTACGGGCGATGTGGCCAAGGCCGCGCAGCAGGCGGCGGCGATCGCCAAGGCCAATTCCGGCGTGCAGACCGCGCCGGTGCAGCTGGCCAAGGCGCCGGGCGTCGGTGAGGTGAGTTGGCGCACGCCGATCCGCAAGAATGCGATGGAGGTGCCGATCAAGGACAAGGTCGGCCTGCTGCTGGACGTCAACGCCGCCGCAATGGGCGCCGGTGCCAGCTTCGTCAACTCGATGCTGTTCCTGGTCAACGAGCAGAAGTACTTTGCCTCCACCGACGGCTCCTACATCGACCAGGACGTGCACCGTATCTGGGCGCCGATGACGGTCACCGCCATCGACAAGTCCAGCGGCAAGTTCCGCACCCGTTCGGGCCTGTCCTCGCCGATGGGCCTGGGCTACGAGTACCTGGATGGCGCCGCCGCAGGCAAGGTGGTCGGCCCCAATGGCGTGGTCAACTACAGTTCTTCCTACGACATGAAGGAAGACGCCGTCGCCGCTGCCAGGCAGGCGCAGGAAAAGCTGAAGGCACCGTCGGTGAAGCCGGGCAAGTACGACCTGGTGCTCGACCCGTCGCATACTTGGCTGACCATCCACGAATCGATCGGTCACCCGCTGGAGCTGGACCGCGTGCTTGGCTACGAGGCCAACTACGCCGGCACCAGCTTCGCCACCCTGGACAAGCGCGAACAGCATTTCCAGTACGGCAGCGAACTGGTCAACATCTTCGCCGACAAGACCCAGCCGGGCAGCCTCGGCGCGGTGGCGTACGACGATGAAGGCGTGAAGTGCAAGCGCTGGGACCTGATCAGCAACGGCAAGCTGGTGGACTACCAGACCATCCGCGACCAGGCCCACATCCTCGGCAAGACCGAGTCCGACGGCTGCTGCTATGCCGACTCGTGGTCCAGCGTGCAGTTCCAGCGCATGGCCAACGTGTCGATGGCACCGGGCAAGAAGCCATTGAGCGTGCCGGACCTGATCAAGGACGTGGAGAACGGCATCTACATCATCGGTGATGGTTCGTTCTCGATCGACCAGCAGCGCTACAACGCGCAGTTCGGCGGCCAGCTGTTCTACGAGATCAAGAACGGCCAGATCACCCGCATGCTGGAAGACGTGGCCTACCAGATCCGCACGCCGGAGTTCTGGAACGCCTGCACCGCCGTGGCCGACGAGCGCGACTACCGCCTGGGCGGTTCGTTCTTCGACGGCAAGGGCCAGCCGGGCCAGGTCTCGGCGGTCTCGCACGGTTCGTCCACCGCGCGCTTCAACGGCATCAACGTCATCAACACCGCACGCAGCCTCGGCTGATCGGTCAGGAGCCCTTACACCATGAGTATCTTCACCGAAGCCCAGGCCAAGGCCATCCTCGACAAGGTCATCGCCCTGTCCAAGGCCGACGAATGCACCGCCGTGCTGGCCGGCGCGATCGACGGCAACATCCGTTTCGCACTGAACAATGTCTCCACCAGCGGCATCGTCGACAACACCGAACTGGCGGTCACCGTTGCCTTCGGCAAGCGCGTCGGCACGGCCTCGATCAACGAGTTCGACGATGCCGCGCTGGAACGCGTGGTGCGCCGTGCCGAAGACCTGGCCCGCCTGGCCCCGGAAAACCCGGAGTTCATGCCGGCCATCGGCAAGCAGAGCTACCGCGCCAGCCCCACCTTCAGCGAATCCACTGCCGCGATCGATCCGGCTTTCCGTGCCAAGGTTGCCGCAGATTCAATCGCGCCGTGCCGTGGCCATGGCCTGATCGCCGCCGGCTTCCTCGAAGACGGCCAGGGCTTCCAGGCCACCGCCAACAGCAACGGCAACTTCGCCTACCAGCGCACCACCAACTTCAATTACACCTGCACCGTGCGCACCGAGGATGGCCGTGGTTCGGGCTGGGTCGGCCGCAACCTGAAGGATGCGGCTGACTTCAAGGCGGACCAGGACATCCGCATCGCCATGCGCAAGGCCACCGAGTCGGCCGAAGCCAAAGCGCTGGAACCGGGCAAGTACACGGTGATCCTGGAGCCAGCTGCGGCGGCCGGCCTGATCAGCTTCATGATGAATTTCTTCAGCGCACGCTCGGCCGATGAGGGCCGCAGCTTCCTGTCCAAGAAGGGCGGCGGCAACAAGCTGGGCGAGCAGGTCTACGACCCGCGCGTGACCATGATCGCCGACCCGTGGCACCCGGACGCACCGGTGCTGCCCTGGGACAACGAGGGCCTGCCCCGCGAGCGCATGGCCATCATCGAGAACGGCAGGATCGCCAACCTGGACTACTCGCGCTTCTGGGCGCAGAAGCAGGGCAAGACCGCCAAGGCGTCGCCGGGCAACCTGCTGATGAGCGGTGGCGACAAGAGCACCGCCGAACTGGTTCGCGGCACCCAGAAGGGCATCCTGGTCACCCGCACCTGGTACATCCGCATGGTCGATCCGCAGACCGTGCTGCTGACCGGCCTGACCCGCGACGGCACCTTCTACATCGAGAACGGCCAGATCAAGCATCCGGTGAAGAACTTCCGCTTCAACGAATCGCCGGTGATCATGCTCAACAACATCGAAGAGCTGGGCAAGCCGGTGCGCGTGGCCGGTGATGAATCCAGCTACGTGATGATGATCCCGCCGATGAAGCTGCGCGATTTCACCTTCACTTCGCTGTCCGACGCGGTCTGATGGATCGCCGGGCCTGCCTGCGCTGGTTGGCCGCTGCCGCTTCGGCGGCGGCGCTGCCAACCTGGGCACAGGCAGGCCCGCGCAGTTCGCGCTACGACTTCTGGTTCACCCGCCTGCAGTACGACTCCGGTGACTGGGATGTGGACGCGCGCATGCCGTCCAACCTGATCACCTCGCTGATCGACTACACCTCGCTGCGCGTGGACCCGCAGGAACACGTGGTGGCGCTGGCCGACCCACGCATGCTGGAAGCGCCGTTCTGCTACCTGGCCGGGCACACGCTGGTGGAGTTCAACGCCGCCGAGCGGCAGAACTTCGTGCGCTACGTGCGCAATGGCGGCTTCGTCTTCGTCGACGACTGCAACCACGATATCGACGGCCTGTTCGCTACCTCGTTCGAGGCGCAGATGGGTCGCCTGTTCGGGCCCAGGGCATTGCAGAAGCTGCCCAACAGCCACCCGCTGTACCGCAGTTTCTTCCGCTTCCCGGATGGCCCGCCTGCCACCAGCTTCGAACTCAACGGCTGGGGCGACGACCTGGTGCACGACTACCTGAAGGGCATCGAGGTCGACGGCCGCCTGGGCCTGCTGTACAGCAACAAGGACTACGGCTGCGAGTGGGACTACGACTGGCGCAACAAGCGCTTCCTGGCCGAAGACAACACCCGCTTCGGCGTCAACATCGTGATGTACGCGTTGAACAACTGATAGGACCTGCACGCCCATGACCTCCCCCGACCTCGATTCCCTGCTGCCGCGCCTGGATGAGCTGCGCGCCGCGCTCGCACGCGCCGTGGTGGGCCAGAACGCCGTGGTCGAGCAGCTGCTGATCGGCCTGCTGGCCGGCGGCCACTGCCTGCTGGAAGGCGCACCCGGGCTCGGCAAGACCCTGCTGGTGCGCTCGCTCGGCCAGGCACTGGAGCTGCAGTTCCGGCGCGTGCAGTTCACCCCCGACCTGATGCCCAGCGACATCCTCGGTACCGAGCTGCTGGAGGAAGACCACGGCACCGGCCATCGCCACTTCCGCTTCCAGCAGGGCCCGATCTTCACCCACCTGCTGCTGGCCGACGAACTCAACCGCACCCCGCCCAAGACCCAGGCCGCACTGCTGGAAGCGATGCAGGAACGCACGGTCAGCTACGCTGGTACCACCTACGCGCTGCCCGCGCCGTTCTTCGTGCTGGCCACGCAGAACCCGATCGAGCAGGCCGGAACCTACCCGCTGCCGGAAGCGCAGCTGGACCGCTTCCTGCTTCACGTGCTGGTGGATTACCCCAGCGAAGACGAGGAACGGCAGATCCTGGAACAGACCACCGGCGGTGCCACCGACGCGGTGCCGAAGGTGATGGATGCCGACGCGGTGATCGCGCTGCAGGCCGCGGTGCGCCAGGTGCATGTCAGCCCGGATGTGCTGGCCTGGATCACCCGCCTGGTGCGCGCCAGCCGGCCCGGCGACGGTGCTCCGGCGGCGATCAACCAATGGGTGAAGTGGGGCGCCGGCCCGCGTGCCGGCCAGTCGCTGGTGCTGGCAGCGAAGGCACGCGCACTGCTGCAGGGCCGTTTCGCCGCCACCCGCGAGGACGTGCAGGTGCTGGCCGCGCCGGTGATGCGCCATCGCCTGCTGCTGTCGTTCGCCGCCGAGGCCGAGCAGAAGCGTGCCGACGACGTGGTCGCCGCGCTGCTGCAGGCCGTGCCCTTCCCGGGTTGAGCCACGCGTGAACGCAGGTACGCCGTTGACCCTGCCGCCGGAACTGCGTGCGCGCCTGCGCCTGCTGCGGTTGCGGCCGCGCCTGGCCAGCGGTGCCAGTGGCATCGGCCAGCACGCCAGCCGCAGCCGCGGTGCCGGCCTCGAATTCGCCCAGTACCGTGCCTACGAACCGGGAGACGAACTCCGCCAGATCGACTGGAAGCTGTATGCACGCTCGGACCGCTTCTTCGTGCGCGAGTCCGAACGGGAAAGCCCGATCACGGTCTGGCTGCTGCTAGACGCCACCGCTTCGGCCAATCAGGCGGATCGCGCTGCACCGCAGCACTCGCGTCTGGACCATATGCGCGGCGTGGCCGCGTGCCTGGTTGAGCTGGCCTTGCAGCAGGGTGACCGTTTCGGCCTGCTGGCAATCAATGGCGATGGCCTGCAGCTGGTCCCCGCGGCGAACGGCGCACGCCAGCGTGATCGCGTGCATCTGCAACTGCATGCCCTGCAGGCGCGCGGCGCCTGGCCTGCGGCCGATCGCCTTCGGCCGCTGTGGGAGCGCGTGCGCCCGGGCGACCTGCTGCTGGCAATCGGCGATGGCTTCGACGATGCCGGCATCGTGCTGCTGGAACAACTGGCCAGCGCGCGCCGCGAAGTGGCACTGCTGCAGATCCTCACCGCCGACGAGCGCGACTTCCCGTTCGACGCCGGCCACCGCTTCCGCGACCCGGAGACCGGCGAGGAACTGCTGGGCGATGGCGCGGCGATCCGCGCTGACTACCTGCAGCGCTTCGCCGACGCACGCAGCGCATTGCATGCGCGCCTGCAGGCCAACGGGATTGCCAGTGCCACCGGCTGGCTCGACCAGCCGCTGGACCAGGCGCTGCAGGCGCTGTTTGGCCGTGGGGGCGATGCATGACCCTGCTGTTCCCGCTCGGCCTGGCCGCGCTCGCTGCAGGGTTGCTGCCGCTGCTGATCCACCTGGCCCGCCGCCATCCGTACACGCCACTGGATTTCGCCGCGCTGCGCTGGCTGCGCGCGCAGATCCGGCCACGCCAGCGCGTCCGCTTCGATGACTGGCCGTTGCTGCTGGTGCGCCTGCTGTTGCTGGCCGCACTGGCCCTGCTGCTGGCACGACCTGTGTTGACTGGCCCGACGGCGCCTCCCGCTGCATGGACCGTGGTAGCGCCGGGACTGGATGCTACGACCCTGCGTGGAACGGCCGAGGATGGCAACTGGCACTGGCTGGCACCCGGCTTCCCCGCCATTGATCAGGCACCCCCTGCATCAACCGCCTCCCTGCCCAGCCTGCTGCGCGAACTGGACGCGCAGCTGCCCGTCGGCACCGCATTGACCGTGCACGTTCCCGATCCCCTGCCCGGCCTGGATGGTGCCCGCCTGCAGCTGTCGCGCGACGTGCAGTGGCACACGCAGCCGATGCCGGTCACTGCGCAACCGAGTGCCGCGACGTCGCCGCGCCTGCGCGTGCACAGCGATGCTTCGGCCACTGCCCAGCGCTGGTTGAACGCACTGCAGCGCGCGTGGGGCGTGCAGGCACCGCTTGCTCCGCTGCCGGCGGATGCCCTGCCGGAGCGCGGTGAGATCGGCGTATGGAGCCGCAGCGATGCACTGCCGGCGAACTGGCAGGCGTGGCTGCGCGGCGGCGGTCGTGTCTTGACTGCCGGCAAGCCTGCTGCCAGCGCCAGCATCCTGCTGCGCGATGCCGAGGGCGCACCGCTGCTGTGGCAGCAACGCATCGGCCACGGCTATCTGCTGGCGCTGCCGGGTGGCTGGAATGCCGCCAGCAACCCTGCGCTGCGCGATCCGCGCCTGCCACGTGCCCTGCTGCTGGCGCTGCAGCCGCCTACGGCCCCGCGCCTGGGCGATGCACGTGACCAGGCACCGCAGCGGGCTGCATTGCCTGCTGCACCACCACCGCTGCGTGAGCCCACGCCTTGGCTGTTGCTGGCCGTCGTGCTGCTGTTCGCGCTGGAACGCTGGATGGCCAGCAGCGCCCGGCGCAGGGTGGCCGCATGAACACCCTGCAGCACGCCTGGCAACGCGCACGCCGCCGCCGTGCGCTCATCACCCTGCTGTTGGGCCTGCCATGGGCGCTGGCCGCCACGGTGCTGGCCCTGCGTCTTGCAGGCTTCGATATCGCCTGCGTCGTCGGCACGGTCAGTCTGCTCGCGTGTGCGGCCTTCGCCACTGCGCGTGCCCGCCAACTGGACCGGCAGTGGCTGCAGCGCCAGCTCGATGGCAGCGGTGCCAGCGAGGACAGTGCCGATCTGCTGTTCGCCGACGCCGCCACGCTCAATCCGCTGCAGCAGCGCCAGCGTGTGCATGTGCTGGCCATGCTGGAACGCGCGATGCCGGAGCTGCGTCCACGCTGGCCGCGTGGGGCATTGGCGCTGTGCTGGATCGCAGGCCTGGCCATTGTTGTGCTGGCATTCGGCTGGCCACGTTCCGGCCCCGGCTCCGTGCCTGTCCGCACGCCGGTGCCTGGCAGCGCTGCTGCTGCGGGCCCGCTGCGCCTGCAGTCCACCCGCCTGCGCATCGACGCGCCGGCCTATACCGGCCAGGCCACGCTCACCCAGAATGCGCTGGATGCGAAGGTTGCCGCCGACAGCCGGCTGTCCTGGTCCCTGCGCTTCGACCGCGCCCCGGACAGGGCATGGCTACAGTTCCACGATGGTCGCCGGTTGCCACTGAGCGAGCGCGAAGGACAATGGCAGGCGCAGGATGTGGCACGTATGCCGCTGCTGTACCGCGTGGTGAGCGAACCGGCACTGGCAGAGACCCGCCTGCATCGGCTGGATGTGGTGGCCGACCGTGCACCCAGCGTGCGCGTACTGGAACCCACGGCCAGCCTGGTGCTGGGCACGCCGGGGCAACGGCAGTGGGCACTGCGCTTCGAGGCCAGCGACGATTACGGTGTCGCGGCGCAGGCAACGCTGTCGATCACCACTACCCAGGGCAGCGGTGAGAACATCACCTTCGTAAAGCGCAGCGTCACGCTTGCCGGCAGCGGCGAAGCCACCGCGCGGCGTTTCGCCCACACCCTTGATCTGGCTGCGCTGGGCGCGCAGCCTGGCAACGATGTGATCGCCCAGCTGGAGGTACGCGACAATCATGCACCCACCCCGCAGACCGGGCGCAGCAGCAGCGTGATCCTGCGCCTGCCCAGCGCCGAAGTCGCGCTCGGTGCAGAGCTCGAGGGCCGCATCAAGAAGACCCTGCCTGCGTACTTCCGCAGCCAGCGGCAGATCATCATCGATGCCGAAGCGCTGATCCGGCAGCGACGCAGCCTGGCCGCCGAGGACTTCGTGAAGCGCAGCGATGCGATCGGTGTCGACCAGCGCATCCTGCGCCTGCGCTACGGCCAGTTCCTGGGCGAGGAAAGCGAAGGTGCGCCGAAGCCGCCGCCGACCAGCGACCTGCCCACCAGCGATGCGCCGACCGCAGACGGCCACGACGACGATCACGAACACGACCATGGCGCGCAGGCCGGCGCGCAAGACGACCATGGCCACGATCATGGCAGTACAGCCAACGCAGATATCCCGCCGGTGTTCGGCAGCGAGACCGACGTGCTTTCCGAATACGGGCACACCCATGACCACGCCGAGGCGACCACCCTGCTCGATCCGCAGACCCGCGCCACGTTGAAGGCCGCGCTGGACCAGATGTGGTCGGCCGAAGGCGAGCTGCGCCAGGGCCGCCCGGAGCAGGCGCTGCCATTTGCCTACAAGGCGCTGGGCTTCATCAAGCAGGTGCAGCAGGCCGAGCGCATCTACCTGGCCCGGGTCGGGCCGGAGCTGCCACCCATCGATGAAAGCCGCCGGCTGGGCGGTGATCGCGCCGGACTGGCCAGTCGTGAACTGCCGTTGGCCGCGCGAACCCCGCCGGACCCGGCCATCGTTGAAGCCTGGCAACGCCTCGGTGATGACAACGGCGCACCGGATCTCGATGCGCTGGCGGCCTGGCAGCAGCGCAACGCCGCCTACCTGCCCGATGCACTCGATCTGGCTGCGGCCATCGAGCAGCTGCGCATCGAGCCCGACTGCGGCGACTGTCGCCAGCGCCTGCGCGCACAGTTGTGGCGGGCGCTGCAGCGTCCGCTGCCACAGGCGATGCGGCGCAGTGCCGCCGATGCGATGGGCCAGCGCTACCTCGACGCGCTGGAGGCGCAGCCATGAACGCCTCCGCTGTGAACCTGTGGATTGCACCGGCACTCGCTCTGATCGTGGTCATCGCCAGCGTGCGCCAGCTGCGTGCGGACACTGCGCACCCTGGCCGCCGGTGGGTCGTGATCGCACTGCAGATCATCGTCGCCACGCTGCTGTATTTCTGCCTGGCGCCCCCCACCCGCCAGCAACCCGCAGGCGGGCTGGTCGTGCTTGGCGTCGATGCGGGCAAGGCCGGCGCACTCCCGGCCAGCGAAGGCCCGCTGTTGCTGTTGCCGGAAGCTGCCGATGTGCCCGGCGCACAGCGCGTACCCGACCTAGCCACCGCGCTGCGCCAGCATCCGGCCGCCACGCTGACGCTGGTCGGTGCGGGCCTGGTCGCACGTGACCGCGACGCGTTGCTGCCGCCGGATGTGCGTTGGCAGGCTGCACCGGAGCCGCGCGGCTGGATCGCGCTGCAGCCGCCGGCCGATGTCGCACCCGGTGCCCGCTTCGACGTGCAGGCACAGGCGCGTGGCGCGGCCAAGGCGAAGGCCGAACTGCTCGACCCGGCCGACAGCGTGGTCGATCGCACGGAGGTTGCCGACGACGGCCGCGTGCAGCTGAGTGGTGTCGCCCGCGCCGAAGGCCGCAGCGTGTTCCAGCTGCGCCTGCTCGATGCCGACGGCCATGTGGTGGACAGCGTACCGGTGCCGCAGCAGACCCTGCCGTCCGCACCGCTGCGCCTGCTGGTGCGCGCCGGCGCGCCGGGTCCAGAGCTGAAGTACCTGCGGCGCTGGGCAGCCGATGCAGGCATCCGTGTGCAGGTGCAGGCGGATACCGGGGCCGGACTCAGCATCGGCGATGGCGCGGTGTCGATCGATGCAGCATCGCTCACGCGCAGCGATCTGTTGCTGCTGGACGAGCGCAGCCTGGCGGCATTGAGTGCGGGCCAGCTGGCCGCCGTGCGCCAGGCGCTGCGCGATGGACTGGGCGTGCTGGTGCGCAGTGCGGGCGCACCTTCGGCCAGCGCGCGGCAACGCCTTCGCGATCTGGGCCTGCCAGTGCAGGGTGATGGCAGCAGCCACCCCCTCAAACTTCCCGGCGATGGCGAAAGCGCGGTCCTCGCCGCACGCCGTGGCCCGCTCGCCGCTGGCACATTGCCGACCGGCTACGGCGAAGAGGCCGACCGCAGCTCGCACAGTGCCGCGCTGCCTTCGCTGGAAGCACTGGCGTTGCAGGCGCCGGGCAGCAACGCGCTGCTGCACGATCGGGGCGGCCAGGCCGTCGGCGGCTGGCGCGCGGTCGGCAAGGGCCGCATCGGCCTGCTGCCGCTGACCGACAGCTGGCGCTGGGTGCTGACAGGCCGCGATGACCGCCACGGCGAACTGTGGAGCGACGTGGTTGCCACGCTGGCACGCGCGCAGGGCAGCGGTGATGCGCTGTGGTCACCACAGCCCATCAGCTGGGCAGGCGAACGGCAGGCGCTGTGCGGCGTGCAGGCGCCGCTGCAGGCCTTCAACCTGCGTGGCGACAGCGTGCCGCTGATCGCCGATGGTGCAACGTCGGCGCTGCGCTGCGCCGGCTGGTGGCCCCGTGAGGCAGGCTGGCAGCGCCTGCAGCATGGCGACAGTATCGTCTGGCGCTATGTGTTCGACCCAAAGGACGCCGCTGCACTGCATCGGCAGGCGATGATCGATGCGACCACGCAGGCGTTGGCCTCCAGCACGTCGGCGAACGCGTCGGTGATGCAGCCCGTGCCGGGCTCGCGCTGGCCGTGGTGGCTGGCGTTCGTGTTGTGCGCATCGCTGCTGTGGTGGCTGGAACGGCGGCGCTGACCCGGGGTCGGATCCCTTTCGCCCGCGAAAGGGCTCTGCCCCCCTCCGTCAGGCGTCCTTCAACGCTTGCCCGCGCGCCGGTACACGCCGTTGAAGCGCACGTTCATGCCACCGCATTCGCTGTTGTCGGCCACGATCAGCACCTCGCCCAGCGAATGCACGCGTACCTTGCAGGTATCCTCGACGAACTCGACGTCGGCACCGCGCGGCGCGGCGCGCGCTTCCACCTGGCCCATGTTCGGTCCGTAGGGACGCTGCTCCGGCGTGGGGTTGGCGGAGGGCCAGTAGGCGTCCCCCTCCACATGCAGTTGCCCACCCTGCACGGTGATGCGCAGGCCGTTGTCGCCGTCCTTCCAGTTGCCCGCCCAGTCCTGCAGCGACGGCACGGCCACCGGCAATGGCTGCAGCTTGCTGCGGTCCACCCAGCCGGCACTGCCACCCACCCTGTTCGGGAAGAACGCGCAGCGATAAGCGCCCAGGTCGCGCCCGGTCACCACCGTATCGCCGTTGACCACATAGCTGCGCTGTCGGCAGGCCGGTTCGCCCTTGGCCGGGCAGCCGTCCATGTCGCCAAGCAGGTACAGGCGCGGTGCATCGACCACCCGCGCCAGTGCGAACCGGCTCTGTTCGGACGGGAACGCGCCATTGCGGCAGGCGCCGTCATCGGCGATGCCGGAAGCGAAGGCGGAGGCCGGCAGCAACGCGGCCATCAGGCAGATCGAACGCAGGAACATGGCAGCACTATTGGTGGGGAAGCCGGCAGGATATACCGGGCTACTTCACCGGCGGCGCGTCGCCAGCATTCTGTTCCTGGGAGAACAGCAGCGCGCGCCGCTGCTGTTCCGCACTGAGTTCCGGCGGCGGCCGCGCCACGGCGGCCTGGATCTGCGAAGGTCCACCCGTGAGCTTGTTCACGCCCTTGGCGGCCGCCATCACACCCTTGACCACGCCCATCATGATGTAGCCGCCGCCCATGCTCACCTGCTCCGGCGATGGCGGTTCGCTCCAGTCACGGCTGAAGCGGTTGTCGCCGAACTTCACCGGGTTCTTGAAGCGGTAGAGATCCAGCGGCTCGTCTTCCGGCTTGAGCGCACGCACTTCGCCGAGGGTGGTGACGTTGTCCTGCGGCAGAGCGGTGGAGATCGGTGCGGTGGTTGCCGCCGAAGCATCCACCGGGGGAACGGGCGCAGGATCGGGCACCGCCACCGGCATAGCCTGCTGCGCCTGCGCGATGCCGGCCAGCAGCATGCCGGCCAGGAGGGCTCCCTGCGTTCCACGTCGTGCCACAGCCATCCACCTGTTGGTTGCGTCCAGCGCCCAAGGATACGGATGCCGGCTTCAGATTTCGTTGCTGCACTGGCAGCTGTTCAGCCAGGGGAGATGCGGCGACGCCACGGGACGCGGGCACTGAACGGTTCACGCCCTCCGTGTGCGGTGTCTCACATCCTGAGACGTGAGTGTGGTGCCATGTGACCCCTCGCAATCCGTCCCGGCTCCATCTTCCATGGCCTACGAACTCGCCAAGCGCACCGCCGATGCCGAGCAGAAGCTCGCCACGCGCGACGGCCTGCCCGCCCGCGACGGCGCCCTGCTCAGCGCGCGCCTGCAGCGCCGCTACCAGGACCGCATCACCGGCAGCTTTGCCATTCCCGGCCGCGAAGGCCGCTATGCGCCCATTCCCGATTCAGTTCCGCCTGCCCTGGCCGCTGCGCTGAAGGCGCGTGGCATCGAACAGCTCTACAGCCACCAGGCCGAAGCCTGGGAGGCCAGCCAGCGCGGCGAGCACGTGGCCATCGTCACCCCCACCGCCAGCGGCAAGTCGCTGTGCTACACCCTGCCGGTGGTCAGCGCGGCAATGCAGGACAAGGCCAAGGCGCTGTACCTGTTCCCGACCAAGGCACTGGCCCAGGACCAGGTGGCCGAGCTGCTGGAACTCAACCGCGCCGGCGATCTGGGCGTAAAGGCCTTCACCTTCGATGGCGACACCCCCGGCGATGCGCGCCAGGCCATCCGCCTGCATGGCGACATCGTGGTGTCCAACCCGGACATGCTGCACCAGGCCATCCTGCCGCATCACACCAAGTGGGCGCAGTTCTTCGAGAACCTGCGCTACATCGTCATCGACGAGGTACACACCTACCGCGGCGTGTTCGGCAGCCACGTCACCAACGTGCTGCGCCGGCTCAAGCGCATCTGCGCGTTCTACGGCGTGCAACCGCAGTTCATCCTGTGCTCGGCCACCATCGGCAACCCACAGGCGCATGCCGAGGCGCTGATCGAGGCCCCGGTGACTGCCATCACTGAATCCGGTGCGCCCAGCGGGCCGAAACAGGTGCTGCTGTGGAACCCGCCGGTGATCAATCCGGACCTGGGCCTGCGCGCCTCGGCGCGCTCACAGAGCAACCGCATCGCGCGCATCGCGATCAAGTCCGGGCTGAAGACCCTGGTGTTCGCGCAGACACGTTTGATGGTGGAAGTGCTGACCAAGTACCTGAAGGACATCTTCGACCACGATCCGCGCAAGCCGCCGCGCATCCGCGCCTACCGCGGTGGCTACCTGCCCACCGAGCGGCGCGAGACCGAGCGCGCGATGCGTGCCGGCAACATCGACGGCATCGTCAGCACGTCGGCACTGGAACTGGGCGTGGATATCGGCAGCCTGGACGTGGTCATCCTCAACGGCTACCCCGGCAGCGTGGCGGCCACCTGGCAGCGCTTCGGCCGCGCCGGCCGCCGCCAGCAACCCGCACTGGGAGTGATGGTGGCCAGCTCGCAGCCGCTGGACCAGTATGTGGTTCGCCACCCGGACTTCTTCGCCGAGGCCTCGCCCGAGCACGCGCGCATCGCGCCGGACCAGCCGCTGATCCTGTTCGACCATATCCGCTGCGCGGCCTTCGAGCTGCCGTTCCGGGTCGGTGATGGCTTCGGCCCGATCGATCCGGAGGTGTTCCTGGAAGCGCTGGCAGAGACAGAAGTGATCCACCGCGAAGGCGAGCGCTGGGAATGGATCGCCGACAGCTATCCGGCCAACGCGGTCAGCCTGCGTGCGGTGGCCGACGGCAACTTCGTGGTGGTCGACCGCAGCGATGGCCGCCAGCAGATCATCGCCGAGGTCGATTATTCCGCCGCCGCGCTCACCCTGTACGAGGGCGCCATCCACATGGTGCAGTCCACCCCGTACCAGGTGGAGACGCTGGACTGGGACGGCCGCAAGGCCTACGTCACCCGCACGCATGTGGATTACTACACCGACAGCATCGACTTCACCAAGCTCAAGGTGCTGGACCGTTTCGATGGCGGCGTGGCCGGCCGTGGCGATTCGCATCATGGCGAAGTGCACGTGGTGCGCCGCGTGGCCGGCTACAAGAAGATCCGCTATTACACCCACGAGAACATCGGCTACGGGCCGGTGAACCTGCCCGACCAGGAACTGCACACCACTGCGGTGTGGTGGCAGCTGCCGCAGGCGCTGCTGCTGCGCGCGTTCGCCAGCAAGCAGGATGCGCTGGATGGCTTCCTCGGCGCCGCGTATGCACTGCACATCGTCGCCACCGTGGCGGTGATGGCCGATGCGCGCGACCTGCAGAAGTCGGTGGGCAACGGCGATGGTTCCTGGTTCGCGATCGCCGACCAGAGCGGCCGCGGCCAGCTGCGCGGCAGCGAGGGCGATCCCGGTGGGGTGGAGCTGCTGCAGGAGTTCGTGCCCACCGTGTACCTGTACGACAACTTCCCCGGCGGCGTCGGCCTCAGCGAACCACTGTGGCAGCGCCAGGCCGAACTGGTGCAGCGCGCGCGCGAACTGGTGCAGCGCTGCGACTGCAGGGCCGGCTGCCCGGCCTGCGTGGGCCCGGTGCTGGCCGCGCAGGAAGACGATGAGACTTCGCCGCGCGCGCTGGCGCTGCGCGTGCTCGACCTGTTCGATGCCGACGCCTGCCAGCGCGTGCCCGACCTGGTGGTGACCACGCGCGACCCGATGGAGCTGCTGGCACCGTGAGCCTGAGCCTGGACAAGCTGCGCCTGCTGCGCCGGCAGGCCGGCGACCCGAAGGCGAGCACACCGGCCGCGCCGGACGTGCCCCCTGCGCCACCGGCACCCATGGCCGCGAACGATGCGCGGCAACCACCGGCCGAACGTTCGGTGTTCGCCTGGGTCGAACAGGAGATCCGCCACAAGCCCACCGGCGCTGCGGTCTCCACACCGGCACCCGCACCGCTGCGTCGGCCGGAAGTGGGCGGTCTGCATCGCCTGCTCGGCCTGCGTTCGCGCGGTGGAGCCGCGCCGGCACGCGCCAGCGCGCAGGATCGTCAGCTGCCCGGCGAGGAGATCGCGCCGGGCCTGTTCCTGATCGAATCGCTGCAGCCGCAACCAATCCCGACTGCCCCGCTGTCATTGGCCTTCGCCAAGCGCGAGGACCAGCACGTAGCTGCGCGCGACCTGCTGTTCTTTGATACCGAGACCACCGGCCTGGCCGGTGGCACCGGCACGCGTGCCTTCATGATCGGCGCGGCCGACTGGCACGTGTGCCCGCAACGTGGCGAAGGCCTGCGCATCCGCCAGCTGCTGATGTCCACCATGGCTGCGGAAGAAGCGATGCTGGCCACCTTCGCCAGTTGGCTGCAGCCCTCCACCGTGTTCTGCAGCTACAACGGCCGCAGCTACGATGCGCCGCTGCTGAAGGCGCGCTACCGGCTGGCGCGCCAACGCGATCCGATCACCGCGCTGGACCATGTGGACCTGCTCTACCCCACCCGTCGCCGCTATCGCGGCACCTGGGAGAACTGCAGGCTGTCCACCATCGAGCGCCAGCTGCTGCGCGTAGTGCGCGAGGACGACCTGCCCGGCTCGGAAGCGCCGGGCGCATGGCTGCGCTTCCTGCGCGGCGGCGACGCGGTGAACCTGCGCCGGGTGGCCGACCACAACCATCAGGATGTGGTGACGCTGGCCCTGCTGCTGCAACGATTGGTGCACGAGGAGCAGCGCGAGCGCGAGACGCTGGCGCTGGTCGGGCAATAGGCCTTGACGCGGCCTGACGGTGGCAGCGGCGACACTGCCGCCACCATCCACGCCTGGAGCCCGACGATGCGCCTCAATCCCCTGGTCCTGCTCGCCATCCTGCCCTTGGCCGCCTGCAGTCATGCCGGCAGCAGCACCTCCCATGATCCCGCGCCAGCGCCCGTGGCCGATGCCGCGCACGAATGCAAACCGGAGGCGCTGGACGCCTTCACCGGCAGGACCGCCGACGAAGCCACGATCAAGAAACTGGTGGCTGACAGCGGCGCGCGCAATGCACGGGTGGTCAAGCCGGGCATGGCGGTGACCATGGACTTCCGCCAGGACCGCGTGACCGTGCAGGTGGATGCGCAGAACCGCATCGAGCGCGCCAGCTGCGGTTGATGTTCCCAGGGTAGTGCCGGCCGCTTGCCGGCACCCCCCATTGCCGGCCAGCGGCCGGCACTACCGATCAGAGTCGCTCGGCCTTGCCACTGGCCAGTGCGCGCGCGATCACCTGCTGCGCCTGCTGCGATGCCTGCGCGTGCACGCGTGCCTGGCGCTCGCCCAACGCGGCCTGTTGGCTGCCCAGCGCCGCCTGGCGGCTGGCCAGTTCAGACTGCTGGCTGGCCAGGCGCTGCATGGCGCGGGTGCGGCTGGCACGCGCGGTTTCGTTGTCCACTTCCTGCATCGCACGACGCGCCTCGGCGGCAGCCTCACGTGCGGCCTCACGTGCAACCGCCGCGTCGTTGGTCGCGCCCCGCGCCGCCTTCGCCGCTTCGGCCGCCGCTTCGCGGTTGATGTCATGCGCGGCCATCGCACTGCGCGCGGCCTCCGCTGCGGCCAGTGCCAGGCGGCGCGCCTCTTCACCCTGCAGACGCCCCATCTCACCCATCTGCTTGCCCAGGTCGCCCTGCTGGCGGCCCAGCGCACTCTGCTGGCGGCCCAGTTCGCTCTGCTGGCGACCAAGGTCCGCCGCACCGGCATAGGCGCGCTGCAGCGACTGGATCAACATCCGGTCGCGCACCACATAGCGCTTGTCGCCCTGGCGGAACCACAGCGCCGGGCCCTTGCCGAGCTGCCTGCGGGCCACCATCACATCGTCCATGCCGCCGTTGGCGAAGGTCGAATCACCATCGACCAGCACGAAGGCCTCCCGGGGCGACTTGCCCAGATCGAGGCGACCGTAGGTCGTGATGGAGGAGGTGGTGGTCGTGCCGTCATGGTCCTCATCCATGCCAGCGGCATCGTCGACATCGGCCACATCGGCATCGTCAGGACCGGAGGGTTCTTCCATATCGGCCGGTTCTGCGGGCGGTGCGGGAGCCACCGGCTCGGCCGGAACGCGCGCGGCCGAGGCTGGTGCGGGCGGGGCTTCCGGAGCCTTCGGCGGGGGCGGCACCACGGCCTTCGGGGCGGCCGGAGGTGCGGGCGGGGCCGGCGGGGCCGGCGGCACCGGCGCTGCGACCAGCCGCATCGGCGCCACGCCCACCACCACCACCACAGCGGTCAGCGCCACCGCCAGCAGACGCGGGCAGGACCGGTGCGACTGCAGCGAAAGCAGGCGACGCTTGAGGCTGGTGGTGCTCGGTGCGGCGCTGGCCACGCCCAGATGCGGCTGCGGGGCCACGCCCAGCTGCAGCAACAGGCGGCCATAGGCCTGGCGGCTGGCGCCATGTTGGCCGACCACCGCCGCATCCACGGCTTCCTCGCGGGCCTGCGCGTATTCGCGCACCGACAGGCGCAGCAGCGGGTGGAAGAAGAACAGGTGCTGGGCCAGCGCGGGCAGCAGGCCCCATTGCAGGTCACGGCGCTGCAGGTGCTGCAGTTCGTGGGTCAGTGCCAGGTCCAGCGCATCGCCCTGCAGGACGTTGTCGCCGGCCGGCAGCAGCAGCACCGGGCGGAACGGCCCGACCAGCTGCGGTGCGTCCACCTGCGTGCTCATCCACAGCCGCGGCGCACGGCGCACGCCGTGGGCATCGGAGGCCAGCTGCAGGGCCTGCACCAGCGCCTCGTCCTCGCAGGGATACGCCGCAGCCAGCAGTGCGCGGCAGCGGCGCCACTCACCGAAGGTGCGCAGCGCCATCACCAGCACGCCGGACAGCCACAGCGCGGACAGTGCGACCGCCCACCATGCAACTGCCGGTACTTCGGCCGTGGGCAGCGGCATCGCGGCCAGCAACTGCGCAGAGGCCTCCGGGGCCAGCGGGTAGACGATGTCAGCGGCCACGTCGGTCGCGGTCATCGCCACCGCCTGCGGCGCCGGCAGCCAGGCCAACTGCAACGGCTGGCTCCAGAACAGGCCGAGCACGGCCTGCAGCGAGACCAGCCACCACAGGCGGCAGCGGGTCGCCGCCGACAGCGACGGCAGCGCGCGGCACAGGCCGTACACCAGCGCCACCAGCAGCACGGTCTGCAGGCTGGTCCAGCCCAACCGTTCCAGCATCGGAATCAGCATCGTGGTGTCCATGGCTCAGCCCTCGTGGCGACGCGATTGGAGTTGGGCGACCAGCGCTTCCAGCTCGGCCAGTTCGTTGTCGCTGACCTGCTGGCGCTGCGACAGGTAGGCCACGAACGGCGACACCGAGCCCTGCAGGGTGTTGTCGACGAACTGGGCCACGGCACCCTGCAGCACGCTCTGCGGGCCACGGGTGGCCTGGTAGCGGTAGACGCCGTCCTGCTGCCGGCGCTGAAGATACCCCTTCGCCCG
This sequence comes from Stenotrophomonas sp. YJH_SMC_40, assembly GCF_059368615.1. NCBI lineage: Bacteria > Pseudomonadati > Pseudomonadota > Gammaproteobacteria > Lysobacterales > Lysobacteraceae > Stenotrophomonas > Stenotrophomonas sp. YJH_SMC_40. The sequence goes on from NZ_JCAFRX010000006.1 coordinate 267,703, forward strand.
CAGCCGCTCCATCATCGTCAGCACGGTGGAACGGGCCAGGCCGCGGGCCTCGCCGTAGCCACTGGCGACCTCGCCGACGCTGGCCGGCGCATGTTCATCGATGTACTGCAGCAGGGCCAGTTCCTGGTCCCCGATGGTCTTGCCACGCATGACACCACTCCCTTGACTACACGTGTCGTCACTGTCAGCTTGACGACAACTGTAGTCAACCCCCCGGAAGTCATGGGCCGACGAACGGTAGGCACCACCGAGCGCTTAAACCTTTGACCCGCCCGCTGCATCCGATCCGCAACGCCCCGCTGGAATTCCGCATGTCCCGCCCAATGCTCCGAGTCCTGCTCATGCTCATCAGTGCACTGCCCTTCGCCGCCGTCTCTGCCAGCCAGGACCAGGCCAACGACCAGACCCGCCGCCTGATCCGCCAGATCATGCTGGAGCAGCGCATCCCGGGATTGCAGATCGCGGTGGTCAAGGACGGGCAGACCGTGTTGTCCGAGGCCTACGGGCTGGCCAACGTGGAGAACGGTGTGCTTGCCTCGCGCGACACCCGTTTCCCGCTCAATTCGGCCACCAAGGCGTTCACCGGCGTGGCGGCCGCGCAACTGGCCCAGCAGGGGCAGCTGGATCTGGACGCACCGGCCTCGCGCTACCTGGATGACCTTCCGCCAGCGTGGAGAGACGTACGCGTACACCAGCTGCTGGCGCATACCTCCGGCCTTCCCGACATCCTTGATGCGAAGGGACTGCTGGGCGGTGGCTCGGAAGCGCAGGCGTGGGCGGCCGTCACTGCGCAGCCGCTCGAAGCCGAACCCGGGCAGCGCTTCGCCTACAACCAGACCAACTACGTACTGCTGGCACGGATCATCGCGAAGCAATCCGGCATGCCCTACGAACGTTTCCTCGCCACCGGCCAGTTCAGCAGCGCGCGCATGGCCCGCACCACCTTCGGCGACAGCTACGACCTGATTCCCGATGCGGCGACGATGTACAGCCTGGCCCCGCGTGCCACCGACGCTGCGGATGCACCGTCCCGCCTGTCGCACTGGTTCTACGACATACCGCCTTCGCTGTGGGCCGGTGGCGGCATCCTCACCACCGCCGACGACACCGCGCGCTGGCTGGTCGCGCTGACCGAAGGCCGCCTGCTGCCGGAGACCGCCCTGCGGCGGATGTGGAGCGCGGAGCGCCTGGCGGATGGCCGTGCCGGCCCGTGGGCGGGGGGCTGGCCGGTACTGCGCGCATCGCCCGACCTTCAGGTGGCCGGTATCGGCGGTGCGCGCTCGGCGTTCGTGGTCTATCCCGAGCGCGGCGTGGCGGTGGTGGTGCTGACCAATCTTGTCGGTGCCAATCCGCAGCAGTTCATTCCACGCATTGCCGATTTCTATGCGCGCGATGCCTCAACGCCCAGTCACGAACGGGTCGCCCCTGCACGGCAATAACGGGCTGTCATCGCAGGGCCATAGCCCGGCCGGCACGGTCCTGGCCACTTCGAAGTGATCCTGGTTCCAGCGCAGGAAACCGCCGTGGATGGCATTGCCATGGTCGAAGCTGCGCGCAGCGTCGGCCAATGGCTGCTCGGGGTCGGCTTCGGCCACCCAGCGCACCACCGGCACCTTGTCCAGCTGCCCGATGAAGGCGAACAGATCGCCCGCGCCCCTGTCCTGGTAAGCCGTCATCGTCGCCGCATCAGGCAGCTCGACCTGCGCCAGCAACGACGCGGTGACATCCTGCAGCGGTGCGGCTCCCTGCGCGATGTAGGCGCGCATGCCCGTGGTGGTTGCTGGGCAGTCCTGCAGCTGCACGAGATACCCGGTGGTACCGCCACTGCTGGAGAACGAGCGCATCCAGTAGCGGAAACGCGGTCCGCTGCGATCGGTGACCATGAAATCCTGCTGGCCACCCTGCGCGGGAATGGAAAGCACCTGCGCATTGCCGGCACTCTCCACGTTGCACTTCAACTGCGCCAGCACCCGCCTGGCCGGTTCGGGCAGCGCAGCGTAGCGGCCGCCGGAATGGGCGCTGCCGGAAGCTTCCGGTAACGCAGGCAATCCGCGTTCAGTGGGTCCTGCCTGCGCAGGCAAGGTCTCCGGTTTCGCCTCAGGCTTCGCAGCGGGTGCGACCGGCACGGTGTGCTCCCCGGCGGGTGCGCATGCGCTGCACGCCAGCAGCAACACCCACGGCAAACCGGACATCAAGGGTAGACGGACCATCCTTCAACGTCCTCCCATCGCGGGTGCTTCGTGCTGCTGTGCCGGCGCGGGCACGGGCGCACCCTGTTCGCGCGCTTGCTGCTGCAGCTGGCGCAGGCTGGTTTCCACCGCAGTCTCGCGCACCTCGGCTGCGTTGACGCCTGCGCGCACGGCCGCCGGATCGCCCGGACTGCCCTGCACCAGGAACAGTGTCTCACCCGCAGCGCGGCCGCCACTGGGATTGCTGGCCACGATCTGGTCGACCCGGGTGATGCCTGCGGCCTTCGCTTCGCGCAGCATCACCAGGCTGTAGTCATCGGCGTGCTCGGCGTAGCGCCCGCCCAAGGCCTGCAGGTGCGTGCTGATCTGCTGCTGCAGGGCATGGTCGCGATGCTGCGGCTGCCGGGGATCGTCATTGGCCGCGAGCGGCGTGTCCTGTCCCAGCCCGCGCGCCTGGCCCGGCGCAACCGAGGTCAGCACATACTGCCAGCGGTTCTGCCCGGGGGTGCCGCGTACCGTCGCCACGAAGTCGTCGTACTCACCGCCGCCGATGGTCTGGCAGCCCGCCGAATCGGTATTGGACCGGCTGCCACGATGGATCTTGAAGGTGTCGTTGAGGTCCTGCACGCCCTGGGTATCGCGCGCATCGAACCAGCCATCGCCATTGCTGTCGCGCTCCACCCGTCCAGCGCCGGCGGTGATGGCCGCCTGCGAAGGGCGCAACGCGAATTCATCGGGATGGCCGTTGCGCGGATGCGTGGTCGCGCGCATCTCGGTGGTGCCTTCGCCCAACCGTCCAAGATCCTTGACCCGGTCGCCGTTGACGTCCTCGCCCTCGGTCTTGGTACGCGGCGCCACGTTGCCGAAGCCAGGGCTGCGTGGCGTGGTCTTGGCGTGTCCGTCGTACTGGGCGGTCGGTTCTGTCGTGGCCTGGTTGAACTCGCGCACATGGCCGTGGCCCTGCGCATCCTTCCACAGCACCACGATGCGGTCGTCGTAGACACCACGCCCTCGCGCCTCGGTGGTGCGGTTCTCGTCGCGCAGCCCCAGCACCACGCGATCCTGCGTGGCCATCGCATCGTTCGCCGCGGCGTTGCCGCGCTGGGCCACGATGCTGCCATACACGTCGTACTGCTGGGCCTGGCTCAGGCCCGCAGTCTCCGCGGCGTCGGGCATGCGCGGTGGGCGCGTCGCGTCGCTCAGGCGATCCAGCATCGGGTTGACCGTGGCCGCGTCGGTGGCGGATACGCCACCGCTCCGTCGCAGCGCCTCAAGCTCGGTGGCGCCCCGCGCCGCGATGTAGCGATCCAGCGATTCCTGCACCACCGCACGCTGGCCGTTGTGCAGGGCCTCCAGGCGGGCGGCCGCGCCACGGGCATCGTTCTGCCGCAACAGGGCGACGACTTCATCGGCCGCTGCGTTGATATCCATCTCCGGCATGATCTTTCCCTGAACGTGATCGGTATGGGAGTCCAGCCTACCCCACCGCACCGGCGCAGCCGTTGACACACGCCACACACCTGCGCGAAGCCCCGTTCAGCAGACGCCACGCCGTAGTGCTGTTCACCCTCGTGGCCCGCCCATCACCGGCAGGATCACCCCGCTGATGTAACTGGCACAGGCCGGCGAGGCCAGGAACACGTAGGCCGGCGACAGTTCCTCGGGCTGTGCAGGCCGGCCCATGTCGCTGTCCTTGCCAAATTCCGCCACGTCCTGCGCCGGCTTGTCGGCCGGGTTGAGCGGCGTCCATACCGGCCCCGGCGCCACGCAGTTGACCCGGATGCCGCGCGGCAGCAGCTGGCTGGCCAGCGATTTGGTGAACGCGTGGATCGCGCCCTTGGTCGCCGAGTAATCGATCAGCGCCTTGCTGCCGAAGATTCCCGTTTCCGAACCGGTGTTGATGATGCTGGCGCCCTCGCCCAGATGCGGCAGCACCGCGCGCGCCATCTGGATGTACCCGCCGATGTTGGTCTGCAGGGTCTCCTGCAGGTGCGCGTCTTCCAGGTCTTCCAGCCGCTCGCAGTGCAGCTGGAACGCGGCGTTGTTGACCAGGATATCGATGCCGCCGAACGCCTTGGCCACCTGCTTCACCGCTTTGTCGCAGAAGCGCGGATCGCGCACGTCACCGGCGATCACCACGCAGCGACCGCCTTCGCGCTCCACGTGCTGGCGGGTGATGTCCGCGTCCTCGGCCTCGTCCAGGTGCAGCACGGCCACGTCGGCACCTTCACGTGCGAACAGCACCGCCACCGCGCGGCCGATGCCGGAATCGCCACCGGTGACGATCGCACGCATGCCCTGCAGTTTGCCGCTGCCGGTGTAGTCGGGTGCAAGGAAACGCGGCGCCAGCTCCAGTTCGTGTTCGTGCCCGGGCTTGGCCAGCTGCTGCGCCGGCATCGCCTCCGGCTGGCGTCGTGCTCCGGCCTGGGTCGCGGTCTTCTTTGTTGCCTTCTTGGTTGCCTTCTTGGCCGCGCGGGCGTCCTTGGCCTTCTCCTGGTCCTGCAGGCGCCGCTGCCGTGCCGCAACGCGGGCGGCGCGGGGATCGCTGGCGGCGGCCTTGCGGGTTGCAGTCTTCACCACGCGCGGGCGATCGGGGTCGGCGATGGTCCTGGTTGCAGTGCTGCCTTTGCGCACCTTGGGTGAGGCTTTGCGGCGGGCGGGGGTTTTCCTGGTGGTGGCCATGCAGGTCTCCTCGGGGGGGAATGGGATTGCCGGCCAGCGGCCGGCACTACCGGGCGCATGCGCCGCAGTACCGGGGGCGGCATCCGCCGCTCCTGCAGTGTCTCCACCCCTGCTGTTGGCGGCAGTGAGCGCGCCGTGTCCATGATGTGCACGGCATTCATTCCGCCACCACGTGCGCCGTCGCACCCTGCACGCAATCACACAAGGAGCGCCTCCATGAAACACGCCATCGCCACCGCCGCCGTCTGCTTTGCCCTCGCCGCCTGCAGCAGCACACCGGTGGCCCAGGTACAGCCGATCGACGGTGTGATTTCCGGCCAGTGCCACAGCGACAGGGTGCGCGGCGCACTTGGTCTGGCCGCGTCGGACGCCACCGTCGCACGCGCACGGGTGGACAGCGACAGCCTGCACGTACGGGTACTGCGCCACGACGGCCCGCGGGTGCCGCCGGCCAGCGAAGGCGGCGACCGCCTGACCATCGAAAAGGGCCGTATCAACAACATCACCGCGATCTACTGCGGCTGAGCCGGCGCGCCCTGCGCAGCACGCGCAGGGTCGCCTGTTCCCACTGGCGCGGCCCACGCAGGCCGGCGAGCGTGGCCAGTTCGCCGCGCTCCCAGCCGGCGAACACGCAGGGGTCGATATAGGCCTTGCGGCACACCGCCGGGGTATTGCCCAACAGCGACGCCACTTCGCACACCACCGCACGCTGCGCCTGCGCCAGCGCGCGCTGGCTGGCCGGTTCCGGCAGTTCGGTGGCGGCAAACGCCTGCACCGCCGCAACCGTCCCGCCCCAGGTGCGGAAATCCTTGGCAGTGAAGTCCTCGCCCATCACCTCGCGCAGGTAGTCGTTCACCGCGCCGGAGTCGACCGGCTGCAGCGCACCGTCGTCATCGCGGTACTGGAACAGCGCCTGCCCCGGCAGCTGCTGCAGGCGCCGCACCAGCAGCCCCAGCCTGCGGTCGCCCACGGTGACCTCCTGCAGCTGCCCGGACTTGCCACGGAAGCGCATGCGCACGCGGCCACCGCGCAGCAGCTCCAGATGCCGGTTTCGCAGTGTGGTCAGTCCAAACGAACGGTTCTGCTGCACATAGGTCTCATTGCCGACCCGCACCAGCGTGTCCGCCAACAGCGCGACCACCATGGCCAGCACCTTTTCCTTCGGGAAACCGTGGCGCTTGAGATCCCGCGACAGCCGCCGCCGCAGCGTAGGCAACGCCTCGCCAAAGGCGATGATGCGGTCGAACTTGCCGGCATCGCGCTCCCTGGCCCAATCGGGGTGGTAACGGTACTGCTTGCGACCGCGCGCATCACGACCGGTGGCCTGCAGGTGGCCGTTGGCATGGGCGCAGATCCACACCGCGGTGTAGGCCGGTGGGATCGCCAGTGCGCGGATGCGTTGCAGGGTGGTGGCGTCGCGTATCGCGTGGCCATCAGCATCGCGGTAGCTGAAGCCCTTGCCGGCGCGGCGCCGGCTGATGCCCGGCTGGGTGTCGTCGACATAGCGCAGGCCGGCCGCGCGCGCTGCCTGTCGTTCGGGGGTGGAGGGAGTTGGCATGTCTCCAGTGTCGCCGTCGCCATGCCGCGATCCTGTCGATAACACAAGACAAACACGTGAGGGCCGGTTCGCCGCTATGCTCGGGTCTTCACAACCCCTTCCGGAGTCATGATGTCGTTCCCGATTCGCGCCCGTTCGCTCTCCGCCCTGTTGCTGCCGGCCGTGCTGGCCCTGACCGCCTGCCAGGCACCGGCGCTGGATGAACAGGATTCGGCCACCGCCCACGCCCAGCAGGCCGCCGAAGCAGCCAAGGCGCCGGCCGACGACGCCGGCAAGGCCACCGAGGCTCCGCCGGTCGGCACCTGCGATGCCAGCCAGGTACAGAGCCTGGTCGGCCAGGCCTACACCGATGCCCTCGGCAAGCAGGCACAGGAAGATGCAGGTGCCAGCCAGGTGCGCGTGCTCAAGCCCAATGATGTGGCCACGATGGAGTTCCTCGGCGACCGCCTGAACATCGAAGTGGACGACAAGGGCGCCGTCAGCGGCGTGCGCTGCGGCTGAGTTCGACCCCGCGCCGGCACTGGGTTGCCGGCGCGTTCCGTTGCACCTGCAACCGTGTATTGCGGCGTTGCAGCAACCTGTGATCTAGTCGAGGCATCCGGTGGCCTCACGATGCGCTCCAGGGAATGAGCGGGGACGAGTGTCGCCGCCAACCCTATACGCATCGAGGTAGAGATGGCCCCCCGCAACCGCCAAGGGCTTTACGACCCGCGCTCCGAGCGCGATGCCTGTGGATTTGGCATGGTCGCCCAGCTCGACGATCAACCATCGCGCCTGTTGGTTGATACCGCCATCGCCGCGCTTTCGCGCATGACCCACCGTGGCGGTGTCGCCGCCGATGGCCTGACCGGTGATGGCTGCGGCCTGCTGCTGCGCCGCCCCGATGCGTTCCTGAAACTGCTGGCCAGCGAAGCCGGCATCACCACCGCCGCGCGTTTCGCCGCCGGCCTGGTATTCCTGCCGCATGACGCCGACGCGGCGCAGGCCTGCCGCGCGCAGCTGCAGGCGCAGGTGGAAGCGGTGGGCTGCAAGGTCGCTGGCTGGCGCGAGGTACCGACCGACGACAGCGTCTGCGGCCAACTGGCGCGCGACACGCTGCCGCGCATCGAGCAGGTGTTCGTCGATGCCGGGGTTGGCCAGGATGATGCCGGCTTCGCACTGGCGCTGTTCCTGGCCCGTCGCCGCAGCGAACAGCAGCTGCGCGAACACGCCGACTTCTACGTCGCCACCCTCACCCCGGATGCGATCAGCTACAAGGGCATGGTGCTGCCGGACAAGCTCAGCCGCTTCTTCCCGGACCTGCAGCGCCGCGAGCTGGCCTCCAGCGCGATCGTGTTCCACCAGCGCTTCTCGACCAACACGCTGCCGCGCTGGCCGCTCGCCCACCCGTTCCGCATGCTCGCCCACAACGGCGAGATCAACACCATCGAGGGCAATCGTCGCTGGGCGCAGGCGCGCAGCAAGGTGTGGAAGACGCCGCGCTTCGATATTGGTGAATTCGACCCGGTCATCTCCATGCACGGTTCGGATTCGCAGAGCCTGGACAACATGCTGGAGCTGATGGTCGCCGGTGGCATGGAGCTGATCCAGGCGCTGCGCATCCTGGTGCCGCCCGCCACCCAGTCGCTGGAGTTCAAGGACCCGGACCTGGCCGCGTTCTACGAGTTCCACGGCCTCAACAGCGAGCCGTGGGATGGCCCGGCCGGCATCGTTGCCTGCGACAGCCGCTACGCCGTCTGCACCCTCGACCGCAACGGCCTGCGCCCGGCGCGCTGGATGCTGACCGCCGACCGCCACTTCCTGGTCGCCTCCGAGGCCGGCGTGTGGGAAGTGCCGACCGAGCGCGTGGTGCGCAAGGGCAAGCTCGGCCCCGGCGAGATGATCGCGATCGACCTCAAGCGCGGCGACCTGCTCGACTCCGACGCGGTGGACCGCATCAACCGTGGCCGTGCGCCGTACAAGCAGTGGCTGCAGCAGGGCGTGACCTACCTGCAGACCGAACTGATCGACCCGTCGCTGGTGGAAGAGCCGTTCGACGAAGCGACCCTGCGCAGCTACCACAAGCTCTACCAGCTCAGCAGCGAGGAAGTGGAGCAGGTGCTGCGGCCGCTGGCCGAGACCGAGCAGGAAGCCACTGGCTCGATGGGCGATGACACGCCGATGGCCGTGCTGAGCCAGCGCAGCCGCCCGCTGTACGACTATTTCCGCCAGGCCTTCGCGCAGGTCACCAACCCGCCGATCGATCCGCTGCGCGAAGACTGCGCGATGTCCCTGTCCACCCAGCTCGGCAAGGAGACCAACATCTTCCATGCCGGCCCGGAGACGGTGAACCACGTCATCCTCAACTCGCCGGTGCTGAGCCAGCGCAAGCTGCGCCAGCTGCTGAAGATGGAGCAGTACGTGCAGGCCAACCGTCTGCTCGACCTGTCCTACAGCGAGGACGAGGGCCTGCGCGCCGGCATCGAGCGCATCTGCAGCGAAGCCGAACAGGCCGCGCGCGATGGCATGGTGATGCTGCTGCTGTCCGACCGCTACCCGGTGGCCGGGCGGCCGATGGTGCACGCGCTGCTGGCCACCAGTGCCATCCACCACCACCTGTCGCGGCTGGGCCTGCGCTGCGACGTGAATCTCATCGTCGAGACCGGCACCGCGCGCGACCCGCACCACATGGCCTGCCTGCTCGGCTTCGGTGCCACCGCGGTATACCCGTACCTGGCCTACCAGACCCTGTTCGACCTGGGCCGCCGTGGCATCCTCAAGCTGAGCAAGGGCGGTGAGCAGTCGCAGATCGGCCGCCGCTACCGCAAGGGTGTCTACAAGGGCCTGTCGAAGATCATCTCGAAGATGGGCATCTGTACCGTGGCCAGCTACCGCGGCGCGCAGCTGTTCGAGATCATCGGCCTGGAACCGGAAGTGGTGGACCTGTGCTTCCCGGATACGGCCTCGCGCATCGGTGGCGCTGGCTTCGCGCGCCTGGATGCCGACGCACGCGAGCTGTGCGCGCAGGCCTGGGACGCGCAGCAGGACGTGGACGTGGGCGGCCTGCTGAAGTACGTGCACGGCGGCGAGTACCACATGTACAACCCGGACGTGGTCACCACCCTGCAGCGCGCGGCGCGCAGCGGTGACCCGCGTGCCTGGCAGCAGTACTGCGATGCCGTGCATGCACGGCCGCCGTCGGCGCTGCGCGACCTGCTGGAACTGGTGCCGGCGGCCACGCCGGTAGCGCTGGACGAGGTGGCTCCGGCCAGTACCCTGTTCCCGCGCTTCGATACCGCGGCGATCAGCCTGGGCGCACTGTCGCCGGAAGCACATGAAGCATTGGCCATTGCCATGAACCGCCTCGGCGGCCGCAGCAATTCCGGCGAAGGCGGTGAGGATCCCGCCCGCTATGGCACCGCAAAGCGCAGCAAGATCAAGCAGGTCGCCTCGGGCCGCTTCGGCGTCACCGCTGAGTACCTGGTCAACGCCGAAGTGCTGCAGATCAAGGTCGCGCAGGGCGCCAAGCCCGGCGAGGGCGGCCAGCTGCCGGGCCACAAGGTGAACGAACTGATCGCGCGCCTGCGCTATGCCCGGCCCGGGATCGGCCTGATCTCGCCGCCGCCGCACCACGACATCTATTCGATCGAAGACCTGGCCCAGCTGATCTACGACCTCAAGCAGGTCAACCCGACCGCGCTGGTGTCGGTAAAGCTGGTCAGCCATGCCGGCGTGGGCACGATCGCCGCCGGCGTGGTCAAGGCCGGTGCGGACCTGATCACCATCTCCGGCCACGACGGTGGCACCGGAGCCTCGCCGGTCAGTTCGATCCGCTATGCCGGCGTGCCGTGGGAACTGGGCGTGGCCGAAGCGCACCAGGCGCTGCTGGCGAACGACCTGCGCGGGCGCACCCTGCTGCAGACCGATGGTGGCCTGAAGACCGGCCTGGACGTGGTCAAGGCCGCGCTGCTGGGCGCGGACAGCTTCGGCTTCGGCACCGCGCCGATGATCGTGCTGGGCTGCAAGTACCTGCGTATCTGCCACCTCAACAACTGCGCCACCGGCGTGGCCACCCAGGACGAGCGCCTGCGCGAGAACCACTTCACCGGCCAGCCTGAGCGCGTGGAGAACTTCTTCCGGCTGCTGGCCGAGGAAGTGCGCGGTTGGCTGTCCTACCTGGGCGCGCGCTCGCTGGAAGAGATCGTCGGCCGTACCGACCTGCTGCGCCAGATCGATGCTGCGCCGCGCGACGGCGTGCGCGTGGACCTGTCGCGCCTGCTGGCCGACAGCCGCTACGAGGGCAGCCACTGCGCCGCGCAGCGGCTGTACGAATCGCCGGACAGCCTGGCCACGCAGATGGATGGCCTGCTGGCGCCGGCCATCGAGCACAAGCGCGGTGGCGAGCATCGGTTCCTGATCCACAACACCGACCGCAGCATCGGCACCCGGCTGGCCGGTGCGGTGGCACGCGCGCACGGCAACCAGGGCATGGCCGAGGCACCGCTGGAACTGCGCTTCCGCGGCAGCGCCGGGCAGAGCTTTGGTGCCTTCAATGTCGGTGGCCTGCACCTGGAAGTGGAGGGTGAAGCCAACGACTACGTCGGCAAGGGCATGGCCGGCGGCCGCTTGGTGGTGCGCCCGCCGCGTGGTGCCCGTTTCGAGGCACGCAGCACTGCGATCATCGGCAACACCTGCCTGTATGGCGCCACCGGGGGCGAGCTGTTCGCTGCCGGTCGTGCCGGCGAACGTTTCGCGGTGCGCAATTCCGGCGCGCTGGCGGTGGTGGAAGGCGCCGGTGACCACTGCTGCGAATACATGACCGATGGCGTGGTGCTGGTACTGGGCAAGGTCGGCCTGAACTTCGGTGCCGGCTTCACCGGCGGCCTGGCCTACGTGCTGGACGTGGACCGCGATTTCGTCGACCGCTACAACCACGAGCTGATCGACATCCATCGCGTCTCCGCCGAGGGCTTCGAGAACTACCGCCAGCACCTGCACCGCCTGATCGGCCGCCACCGCGAGCTGACCGGCAGCATCTGGGCGCAGCAGATCCTGGACGAGTTCCGCGATTACATCGGCAAGTTCTGGCTGGTCAAACCGAAGGCCGCCAGCATCGAGTCGCTGACCGAAACCCTGCGACGCGCCGCGTAACGGTAGTGCCGGCCGCTGGCCGGCAACCCAGGACCACGTAGTGCCGGCCGCTGGCCGGCAACCGCAAAACACCACAGAGCCCGCCATGAGCCGCAAGCACGCCTTCCAGTTCCTCGACCTGCCCCGCACCATGCCGCAGCGCATTCCGGTGGAACTGCGCACGTCCGGCGACTGGGGCGAGTTGTACGGCAAGTTCGGCAAGGAGGACGCCCAGTACCAGGCCGGCCGTTGCCTGGACTGCGGCAACCCCTACTGCAGCTGGAAGTGCCCGGTGCACAACGCCATTCCGCAGTGGCTGCAGCTGGTGCAGGAAAACCGCATCCACGAAGCGGCCACGCTGTGCCACAGCACCAACCCGCTGCCGGAAGTGTGCGGCCGGGTCTGCCCGCAGGACCGGCTGTGCGAAGGCAGCTGCACACTGGAGGAATTCGGCGCAGTCACCATCGGCGCGGTCGAGAAGTACATCGTTGATACCGCGCTGGCCACGGGCTGGCGCCCGGACCTGGGCGCGGTGCAGCCGACCGGCCACAGCGTGGCGGTGATCGGCGCTGGCCCGGCCGGGCTGGCCTGTGCCGACCGTCTGGCGCGCGCCGGCATTGCCGCCGTGGTCTACGACCGCTACGAGCAGATCGGCGGCCTGCTGCAGTTCGGCATTCCCAGCTTCAAGCTGGACAAGGATGTGATCCACCGCCGCCGCGAAGTGCTCGAGGGCATGGGTGTGCAGTTCCGCCTCGGTGTGGAGATCGGCCGTGACCTCAGCGTGCAGCAGCTGCTGGACAGCCACGATGCGGTGTTCGTCGGTACCGGTGCCTACCGCTATACCGACGGTGGCCTCGACGGCCAGGACCTGAAGGGCGTGCTGCCGGCACTGCCGTTCCTGGTGCAGAACAGCCGCATCGTCGGCGGCGATGATCCGAAGGGCCGGCCCATTGCCGGCTGGGAAGACAGCATCGCCCTGCCCGACCTCAACGGCAAGCGCGTGGTGGTGCTCGGTGGCGGTGATACCGGCATGGACTGCGTGCGCAGCGCGGTGCGGCTGGGCGCGGCCAAGGTCACCTGTGCCTACCGCCGCGACGAAGCCAACATGCCCGGCAGCGCGCGCGAAGTGGCCAATGCGCGCGAGGAAGGCGTGCGCTTCCTGTTCAACCGCCAGCCGCTGTCGATCGAAGCCGGCGCCGACGATGAGGTGATCGGCGTGACCGTGGTCGAAACCCGGCTGGGTGAGCCCGACGCCAATGGCCGCCAGAATGCGGTGCCGATCGACGGCAGCGAATCGCTGCTGGAGGCCGATGTGGTGATCATCGCCTTCGGCTTCTCGCCAACCGTGCCGGCGTGGCTGGCCGAGCACGGCGTGGAAGGCCGGTCCAACGGCCGCATCGTGGCTGGCGGCAAGGACCGCCTGCCATTCCAGACTGCGCACCCGCGCCTGTTCGCCGGCGGTGACGCAGTGCGTGGCGCCGACCTGGTGGTGACCGCCGTGGCCGAAGGCCGCGACGCCGCCGCCAGCATCATCCGCCTATTGGCGCACTGATTCCGGCGCCAGCAGCACGGCCAGCAAGCCCCGCAGTTCCTGCGCCGCCACCGGCTTGGCCAGGAAATGATCGATGCCCGCTTCGCGGCAGGCCTCGCGGGTGCGATCCAGCGCGCTGGCCGTGAGCGCGATGATCGGGACCTGCGCGCGAACCGCGCAGGCGTCGGCGCGGATGGCCCGTGCCAAGGCAAAGCCATCCATGTGCGGCATGTGGCAGTCGGTGATGACCAGGTCGAACGCCCGCGCCTGCCAGGCCTCGAAGGCCTGGCGACCATCGGCGCAGGCGTGCACCTGCAGACCCAGATCATGCAGGCGCTGCTCCAGCAGGTGCAGGTTGGTGGGGTGATCTTCAGCTACCAGCACCCGGGCCGACGACAGTGGCCGCGCCGCCTCTGCCGGAAGCGGCAATGCCTCGGCAGGCAACTCACAGGCGTCCAGATCCAGTTCCAGCCACACGGTGGTGCCCTTGCCTGGCGCGCTGCGCAGGCACAGTTCTGCTTCCATCGATGCAGCCAGTTCACGGCAGATCGCCAGGCCCAGGCCGCTGCCGCCGAAACGGCGCGTTGTCGATGCCTCGGCCTGGGTGTAGGCAGCGAACACCGCCTGTTGCCGTTCCGGGCTGATGCCCACCCCGCTGTCACTGACCTGCAGGCGAAGACGTTGGCCGCGATCGTGCTGCTGCAGCACCTGCACCTGCAGATCCACGCCGCCATGCTCGGTGAACTTGAGCGCGTTGCCGGCAAGGTTGAACAGGATCTGGCGCAGGCGCAGGCCATCGGCCAGCGATCCGGCCTGCAATTCCGGATCAAGTTCGATCCGCAGATGCAGGCCCCGGCTGGCCGCCACCGGCATCAGCAACTGCTGTACCGCGCGCACCAGTGCCGCCACGCTCGTGGGTCGCAGCTGCAGCGGCAGTGCCTGCAGCCGTTGGCTGTGCAGCACGTCGTCCAGGATCTGCCGCAGCATCTGGGCAGCATCACCCACGGTCACCAGCACCTGTTGCTGGCGATGATCCAGATCGCTGCCCTCCAACCGCTCGAGCATGCCCAGCAGGGTGCTCATCGGCGTGCGGATCTCGTGGCTCATGGTTGCCAGGAAGTGGGCCTTGGCCAGCGCTGCCTGCTCGGCCGCACGGCGCGCCTCGGCCAGCGCATGGGTGCGCGCCTGCACTCCGCTTACGTCGATCCAGTAGCCACTCCACTCGACGTCGCCGCTGTCCAGGGACAGCGGCCGTCCATGCGAGTGGACCCAGCGCCAGCCTTGTGGCGAGCGCGTGCGGAAGGTGACATCGATCGGGCCCCGCGCCAGGGCAGCGGCGTCGACGGTATCCATCAGCCGCGAGCGATCATCGGGATGAACCGCAGCCAGCAGGCGCTGATGATCGATCAGGGCGGTTTCCACGCTGATTCCGAACAACGCCTGCACGTCGCCTGCGATCTGGGGAAAGCTGTAGTGGCCGGTGGCAGAGCGACGCACCTGATAGACCACCGCTGGCAGGTTCGAGGTCACCTCCTGCAGGCGTTGCGCAGCCACGCGGCGACGCTCGCTCTCGCGATGCACGCGCCAGTAGCCGAAGGCGTACACCAGCATGAGCGCCAGCAGGGTCAGCGAGGCCGGCACCAGCCAGCGCAGGGGGGACGCAGAGGGCGGGTGTCGCGGCTGGTTCGGCAGCCAGGACGTGCGGATCGCCTCGCGTTCGTTCGCGGTCAGCTGCGACACGGCCCGCTCGAACACCGGGATGACGTCGGCGCAGGCGGGCACGGTGGCCAGCACCGGCGCGTCGTCGATTCCGGCCGGCGCAGCGATTACCAGCGGCTCGCCCCGATAGTGGCGCAACGCGGCCTCGACCTCCCCAAGATTGGCGACCACGGCATCGACCAGGCCCGTGCCCAGCAGTGACAGGGCGTCGTCGATGGGGGCGGGGGGCAACAGCTGCACGCCAGACGCCTGTTCGGTCAGCGCCCCGACCAGCGACAGCGGGTCGGGACTGGCCACGGTGCCTCCGCGCAACGCCTCCAGGCCCAGCACCGGCGATGCATCCCGGCGCCGCACGATGACCTGTGGCAGCTGCACGTAGGGCGCACTGGCCACCCACCCCGTCGGCAACTGCGAGCGCGACCAGCCCAGCATTGCCTGGACGTCGGGCGGCACCGTTCCCTCAGCGATGGCGGCGGTTGGCAATGGCTGCATCTGCAGTGGTCGCTGCGCGCCCAGCAGCTTCAGGTACTGCGCGCTGAGCCCGCGCGGCTGGCCCTGCTCGCTGGAGGACAACGGCGCGCGGTCGGCGGGCCAGGCAATGCGCAGCGGCGTCCTGCAACCCGCAGCGGCGGCCAGGGCAGGCAACAGCAGGCCGGCCACGACCGCGGTGGCGGCACGCAGGCCAGCGGCGTTCACGATGGGCATCCTCTTCTGGCGGGCGGAATGAACGGCCGCGCAGCGGTACCGCTGCCTCTTACGCTAGCGGCGCGTGGACGAGGCGCAATGAAGAAAGTTGTAAAAACACCAAGATAGGTGAATGGCGACATACACTGCCGCTTTCACCCGTATCTGCGGAGCATTCGATGCGCATCGGCCTGGCTGCCAACCGTCTCCATCACCACGACGCGCGCGCCGCCCTGTTCCGCTGGCTGCGCGTCAGCGAACCCGGCCTGCGCGAGCTGGGCGTGTCGCTGCACGCGGTCGGCCGCACCCATGACGCGATACAGCGACAGGGCTTCCTGACCGGATACGCGGGCCTGCATCGCTACCCCTACGGTCGCGAGGGTGGCTTGATGAAGCTGGTGGCCGAGGTGGTTGGCATGGGGCCGGATCGGACACTGGATGGCGCGGTCTACCTGATCGATCCGGTCGATCCATCCTCGGTGTTTCCGGAAGCCACGGCGCTGAAGCGGCAGTGCGTGATCCACGGCAAGCCTTTCATTTCCACCGTGGCCACCGCGCGCGACTGGATCGAGGTGGAACGCATCCATGCCGGACTGGCTGCCGATGCTGGCGCCGACGACCTGCATGCGTTCGAAGGACAGACGCTGGCGCTGATCGCGCACGACGCGATGAAGCCGGCGATGCTGGCCTTCGCCGATGAGCACTTCGATGTGCTGGCGCGGTTCGGTGAGCGGGTGGCAACCGGAACCACCGGCCAGCGCTTGAACGAGCTGGCGTGGAGCCGTGGCTGGCCCAGCGATACGCCCTGGGTGACGCGCTACCAGAGCGGCCCGATGGGCGGCGATGCGCAGATTGCCGACCGGGTACTGGAAGGGCGCTGCCAGCGCGCGATCTTCTTCGAGGATCCGCACGTGGCGCGCCAGCATGAGGCGGATATCCAGCTGCTGGAGCGCGCGGTGACGACGGTGACCGACCAGGCGGTGTGCATTACGGCGCCGCGGGTGGCGGCGCGCTGGGCGGCGGCGGCGGCGTTGCGGGCGAGGTGAGGATTTCGGCCAACGGCTGAGTCCCTCGTGGTGGGTGGTATCCGAAGGCAAAGCCGTGCTTGGCCGGGCGGGGTGGATTGCGCAGGGATCGCTGCAAGTACCCCTCCGGGGCCCGGCCCAGCCGCTGGCGGCTGTGCGTTCAGGCGCTTGCGAAGCAGTGCTTCGCAAGCAAAGCGCCTTCACCCCTGTAAGCTCGGTCGCCGCATCCATGCGGCTCACGCCCCTGCGCAACCCACCCCGCCCGGCCACGGACCGATTCCGGTGTGCCCACCACGGAAGAAAGAAAAGAAGAGCAGGCGCGGGTCGCGCGCTGCGCGCGCTCCATGGCGCGTTGCCAGGGCGGGGAATGCTCATCCTCTGCGCAGACTCTGTGCAGCGTCGAGCCTGCCCGACTGCCCAGCCCACTCTCTGGAGGAAAGCCCCTTCTGTTGAAGGGGCGCGCCGAAGGCGGGGGTAGAGGAAGAATGCGCGGGCAACTGCTGTAGCGCCCGCGCGCTATAGCAGTTGCCGCAGCATCGCCTTCAGTCGGCGCCCTTCGAGCTGGAAGTAATCGCGCTGTTCGCGCCAGGCGGGGAAGCGTTGTTCCACTTCGTGCCAGAACGCGGGCGAGTGGTTGGGCTGGATCAGGTGGCAGAGCTCGTGCACCAGCACGTACTCGAACGCTTCCGAACGACCGAGCACGAGGGCCAGGTCCAGTGCCATGCTGCCATCGGGGGCGAGCGAGCCCCATTGCGAGGACATCACCTTCAATCGCAGGCGGCTGGGTGCGCGCGGCAGTGTGGGCAGGTACTTCGGCAGCCAGCGGCCGACATCGGCGCGGGTCTGTGCTTCGTAGAACTCGCGCAGCAGGCGACGCAGGGTGGCGTCACCACCACGTGTCGGCCACTGCACGCAGGCACCATGCGCGTCGATCTCCAGGCGCGCGTAGCGGCCTTCCTGCCAGCGCAGCGGCAACAGTTCGCCGCGCAGGGGCAGCACGCCGTCTTCGCCCGGCTGCAGCGGTGACGGCAGGCCCTGGCCCTGGTACTGGCGCAGCTGCAGTGCCAGCCAGTCGCGGTGCTGTTCCAGGAAGCGTTCGCCCATCACCAGGCTTGCGCGCGGCGGCAGGGTCAGGCGCGCGCCGCGTTCGTCCACGCTCAGCTTGATGCGGCGCGCACGCGGATCGCGCACGCGCAGTACCTCGATCTCGGCATCCTCCAGGCGCAGGCGAACGGTGTCGCGCTGTACGGTGGCGGGAGGGGTCGGGCTGATCAGGCGGCGCAGCAGACGGCTCATGCGCCCAGCATAGCGCCGCTTCGGGCCGCCGGATGACCGGCGGCCGTCGGGCTGCCTGTTCAGTCAGCCTTGCTGAGCTTGAAGGCTTCTTCCAGCAACAGGAACAGACGGCGGATCTCGGCGCTCTGCAGGGCGAAGCGGGCGTCGAACTCGGCGCGGCGGCCGTCTTCGTCGGCATGCTCCAGCTGGTCCAGGGCGCCGTCGAGGAACTTCAGCTTGCGCACGATCAGGTCGTCGCCGATGACGAAGGACAGGTTGTCCTCGAAGATCAGCGCCAGCTTGGTCACCTGCTTGCCGGCATCCAGGTGCTTGTCGATCTCATCGCAGCGCAGTTCCTGGTGCTGGCACTTGACCACCGCGCCGCCTTCCACCGGGTCCTTCATCTCGCACTCTTCGCCCAGGCTCAGCCCGGTCGGCAGCGGCTCGCCGGCGATCCAGCCGGTCAGGATCGAACGCGGCGCGACTTCGGCGTTCAGCGGCATCGCCGGGAAGCTGCCGAGCAGGCCGCGGATGTCGGACATGAAGTACTCGCCGGTCTTGCGGCTGGAGGTATCCACCGCCACGTAACCGTGCTGCAGGTCGATGAAGGCGTCGTTGCGCGAGGACTTCACGAAGGCGCGCGGCAGCAGTTCATGCAGCAGGTCGTCCTTCATGCGCTTGCGCTCGCGGCCACCCGGGCGGCGGCCTTCCTTCTCCTCGATCTCCTCCAGCTTGCGCTCGAGCAGGTCGTTGACCACCGCCGCCGGCAGGATCTTGTCCTCGCCGCCCACGGTCAGCCACAGGTGTTCGGCGATGCGGTGGGAGAGCAGTTCCTTCTCCTCGCGGCCGAACGGCGAGATGAAGCCGCGCGAGTTCATTTCCAGTGCGCCGACCGGCTTCAGCAGGGCGTGCGGCAGCAGCGTGTCGACTTCGGAAAAATCGGTGGTGGTCGGGAAACGGAAGAACGTCAGGTTGCGAAAGAACATGGAATTCCGGATGGCAAAGAGGAAGGGCGACCGACCTTAAACGGTGGGCGTCTCGGGATCTGCGTCGGCGTCGGCCGGGGAACCGGCCAGCCAGGCATGGGCGTCGGGCAGCGGCGCGTCGTCGCGACGGCCCAGCGCCATGAAGTCGAACAGGGTGGTGTCGGCCAGCTGCGAGGGCCGGACTTCGCCCATGGCGCGCGCGATCTGCTCGATGCGGCCCGGGTGGTCCTTCTCCCACTGCTTCAGCATCAGGCCGACCTGGCGGCGCTGCAGGTTCTCCTGGCTGCCGCACAGGTTGCAGGGAATGATCGGGAACTGGCGTGCCTGCGCGTACTCGACGATGTCGCTCTCGCGCACGTAGGCCAGCGGCCGGATCACCACGTGCTTGCCGTCATCGCTGCGCAGCTTCGGCGGCATGCCCGACAGCTTGGCGTGGTGGAACAGGTTCATGAAGAACGTGGCCACCATGTCGTCGCGGTGGTGGCCCAGCGCGATCTTGGTGAAGCCGTGGGTCTCGGCGTAGTTGTACAGCGCACCACGACGCAGGCGCGAGCACAGCGAACACATGGTCTTGCCTTCCGGGATGACCCGGCTGACCACCGAATAGGTGTCCTGCTCGATGATGTGGTATGGCACGCCCAGCCCGGCCAGGTACTCCGGCAGCACGTGCTCGGGGAAGTCCGGCTGTTTCTGGTCCAGGTTCACCGCCACCAGCTCGAACGGCACCGGCGCCTTCTTCTGCAGCTGCAGCAGCACGTCCAGCAGGGTGTAGCTGTCCTTGCCGCCGGACAGGCAGACCATCACCTTGTCGCCGGCCTCGATCATGCCGAAGTCGGCAATCGCCTCGCCGACCTGGCGGCGCAGGCGCTTGGCCAGCTTGTGCTGCTCGCGCTCGGCCACGCGCGGATCGCGGGCGGCGCGCGGCTGGGGATCGGGGAGGGAAATCACGGCACTCATGGGCTCCATTCTAACGGCTCGGAGCGGCCACGGCCGGGGGTCGGGATTCCCCTCTCCCGGCGGTCATCATCGCTGTGTATCCTCGAAGCCGTGGATACCTACGACCCCGCCGAGATTGTCGAACGCCTCGCCGCCCTGCGCGCCGAGCACCGCCTGCTGGATGAACAGATCACCCGCATGGCCGCCAACGGCGAGGACGAGCTGGAAGCCAAGCGCCTGAAGCGGCGCAAGCTGCAGTTGAAGGACTGCATTGCCAGGCTGGAAAGCCTGCAGATTCCCGACGAACCGGCCTAAAGACCGTCCTGGTGGGTGCCAACCCTGGTTGGCACGGCTGGAAGGTGTGGACCAAGGTCCACACCCACCGCAGGACCCGGCGCTGCCTTCAATCCTGCGGCGCCGGCTCGTCCGGGCGTGCCGCTTCCGGGCTGACCCGTTCGATGGTGTGGCGCAGTTCGCGGCCAAGGATGAACTTGGCGTCCTTGGCCCAGGCATCCAGGCGCTCGTCGAACAGCAGCTTGCTGTTCTCGTCCGGCCACACCAGGCGCAGTTCGCGCAGCTTCTGGATGAAGCCGCGGAACAGGGTTCGGTCGAAGAACTCCGGCGCGGCCGGTGCATAGAGCAGGCTCAGACGCTGCGCCGCCTGCTGGCACAGGCTTTCCAGCTCGGCCGCACCCAGCACGCCCGGGCCGTTCTTCACCAGCACCGAAATGGCGATGTAGTAGCGCTCGAAGGCCTGCTGCAGCGAGTGGCCGATCGCACGCAGGCGGAACACCTCGTCGGTCTGCCCGGTGTTGCGCGCCAGGATGCCGCCGTCGTCGTCATTGACGTTCTGCAGCAGGCCCTCACGCACGAACACGTTGATGGTCTGGTCGATGCGCTGTGCGAATTCGTCCTCGCTCCACGGCAGGAACAGCTCGGCCTGCAGGAACGGGTACACCGTGCGGCCCAGCTGGACCAGGCCGGTACGGCTCATGCGGCGGTTGTTCTGGAAGCAGCAGGCCACCCACGACGAGGCGGTGAACAGGTGCAGCACGTTGTTGCGGAAGTAGCTCAGCAGCACCGCGGTATCGCCGCTGACGCTGAGCACGTCGCCCAGCGGGTGCTTGATGCGGGTGAGGACGTTGATTTCCTCGGCGTGGGCGATGATCCGCTCCGGCGAGTGCGGGGTCACCGTCACCCGGTCCGAATACGGCATCTCGACCAGCAGCGTCTTGCACAGCTCGATCTGCGCGATCAGGTCGGCCTCGCCCATCGCGTGCTTCGGCGTGGACAGCAGCGCCAGCGCCAGCAGGTTGATCGGATTGACGTCGGCGGCGCCGTTGATGCGCACCTGGATGCGTTCGGCCAGCGTGTCCACCGTGGTCGACAGCCACGCCGGTTTTTCGTCCTCGGAGACCGCCTCGCCCTTCCACTCCGGCGCCTTCTCGGCCAGTACGTCGTTCAGTGCGATCGGTTCGCCGAAGTTCACCACCACCTGGCCGTAGTTCTGCTTGAGCACCTTGGGGATGCCCCACAGCAGCGACCAGATCGATTCCTTTTCCTTCGGCCGGCCGGACAGTTCGTCCAGGTAGCTGCCGCCCTCCATCAGCTTCTCGTAGCCGATGTAGATGGGCTGGAACAGCACCGGCTTGCGCGGCTGGCGCAGGAACGCACGCAGCGTCATCGAGATCATGCCGCCCTTGGGCTGCAGCAGTCGGCCGGTACGCGAGCGGCCGCCTTCGACGAAGTACTCCAGCGAGTAGCCGCCGGCCACCAGCTGCGCGACGTACTCACTGAGCACGGCCGAGTACAGCGCGTTGCCACGGATCGAGCGGCGGATGAAGAACGCACCGCCCTTGCGCAGCAGGGTGCCGACCACCGGCAGGTTCAGGTTGATGCCGGCCACGATGTGCGGCGGCACGATGCCACGGTCGTACAGCAGGTAGGACAGCAGCAGGTAGTCCATGTGGCTGCGGTGGCTGGGCACGTAGACCACTTCGTGGCCCGGCGCGGCGGCCTTGAACTTGTCCAGGTGGTGCACCAGCACGCCCGCATAGATGCGGTTCCACACGTGGCTGAGCATGAAGCTGGCCGAGCGCACCACCGGGCTGGAATAGTCCGCGGCGATTTCCCAGGCGTAGGCGTGTGCCTTCTTCCAGGCATCGGCCGTCTTCGAATTGTCGCGCTTGGCCTGCGCGGCGATCGCTTCGCGCACCGGTTCGGCGGCCAGCACCTGGTCCACCAGCAGGCGACGGGTCGACAGGTCGGGGCCGATCACCGATTCACGGATGCGGCGGAAATGGGTGCGCAGCACGCGCTGCAGCTTGCGTACCGTGCGTTCCGGCTCCAGGCCTTCGTCGATGATGGAACGCAGCGAGATCGGCGGCGCGAAGCGGACGATGGTGCTGCGGCCATTGAGCAGCACCGCCAGCAGGCGGCGGAAGCGGCCGACCAGCGCCCAGTTTTCCGAGAACAGCACCGCGAACCAGCCGCTCTGCTTGTCCGGCGCGCGGCCGACGAAGATCGACACCGGCACCAGGTGCACGTCCAGGTCATCGCGCACGCGATGTGCCTGCAGGACCTTGGCCAGCGAATCGGAATGGGTCTTGGCACCGCGCTGCTCGGGGATCAGCGAATTGCTGGAGCTGCGCCGCGACAGCGCCAGGTAGGCGCGCTTGCGCCCGGTCGGGTCACCGGCCAGCGGCACCAGCGGCGACGGCAGGCCGGCCTGGCGGCAGGCCTTGTCCAGGATCAGCGCGTTGGACAGGCCGTAGTCTTCCAGCACGTACATGACCGGGCGGCCATCGTTGTACTGGCCCGGGTCTTCCGGCTCGATCTTCAGCGACAGCCACGGCTCGACCAGGCGGCCCAGCAACCGTGCCCACAGTGGGCGTCGGCCGGCCGGACGCGCGTGCGCGGGCGGCGGTACCGGGTTCGGGCCGGTACCGGTCGAGGGGGACGCCGGCACCGTATCGGCGGGCGTCGACTGGGATTCTTCGCCGGGGAACGGCAGCGGGTTCTGTTTCGACATCGGCGCCATTATGGCTTAGGCGGCGGCGTTGCCGCTTCCCCACCCTCGGCGGGGGCTTCAGCCGGTGACGGCGACGCAGCGGCGCGGGCCGCATCGGCCTTGCGCAGCAGGGCGTCGGTATCGGCCAGGGTGCGGGTCAGGTACCAATGGCCTTCGCGGCGGCTCAGCGGCAGCTGCAGGCTCATCTCGCGACCGGCGAGGTCGTAGCGCAGGCGTACCAGGGCGTTGTCACCTTCCACCGACAGCAGTTCGCCGCGCACGCTGCGCAACGCGTCGTCCACGCCCAGCCCGTAGCTGCCCAGCACCGCCTTGAGGGTGTGGATGAACGGCGCCAGCTGCGCCAGGCTGCCTTCCATGCCCGCGGCCTGCAGGCCGGCTTCGTCGTCGAAGCCGACCTTGTTGGCGGCGCCGACCAGCGCGGCGATGGTGCTGCGTGCGCGGGCCCGGTCACTGATCGGGGCACCCTGCGCCCAGCTGGCCAGGGTTTCGAC
This sequence comes from Stenotrophomonas sp. YJH_SMC_40, assembly GCF_059368615.1. Lineage (NCBI taxonomy): Bacteria > Pseudomonadati > Pseudomonadota > Gammaproteobacteria > Lysobacterales > Lysobacteraceae > Stenotrophomonas > Stenotrophomonas sp. YJH_SMC_40. The sequence goes on from NZ_JCAFRX010000006.1 coordinate 290,919, forward strand.
CAGGGCGATGTAATGCGCCTGTTGGCCAGGCGTATAGCCCTTCTGGTGGCGCAGGTACTGCACACCGAAGTTGCCCATCGATTGCGCGGCCTGGCGAACCGCGCCGGCCTGTCCGGCCAGCTGGCGATCGAAGCTGCGCTGCAGTTCGGCGCTGGCGTTGGGCTTGCGCAGTGCGGCCAGCATCGGCAGCAGCTGGTCGCCCAGCGGCAGTTCGGTCAGCGGCCACTGGCTGTGGCCTTCGGTCCAGGCCTGTTGCAGGCGCTGGTACTGGCTGGGCGGCACCGACAGCTTTGCATAGCCGACCAGATCGTCCTCGGCCAGGCGCAGCGCCATGGCCTGCACCGCCGCGACCGGCTCGGCCGCCGGCTTGGCCGGGTCCTGGGCCGATTCACGACACGCCGCCACGGCCAGCAGCAGCATGGCTGCCAGCCCCCATCCACGCGCAGACCTTCCTCGCACTGCCACGCTCATGCACTCGGACTCCCCGGACCGGTCCGCATCTTGCGGCCTGTGACGTGACAGCGGCAAGCCGGGACGTCACGGTTTCCGCTGTTGCTTGTGCAAGTCACTGATGGGAATAAAAAAAGAGCCGGGATCACGGGGATCACAGGCTCTTCAAACCGGCGCAGGGCCGGTGGACAGTGTTGTGGCACATGTCCGGTCCGAGGACCGGATGGCGGCGATCCTACGCTGGCGTTCAAGTTAAGGCAACACTTCACGTAGTGCGGCCTAAATTATTGATTTTATTGATCGTCCTGATGCCTGGCATGGAGACCATGAAATCTACGGCAGGTTTTGCGGCGATTCGGGCACAACCGCTTGCTGGACGGATGCAGAAACGCCATCCCGCGCGGGTCGGGATGGCGTTCGGGCCTGCAGCCTGCGCAACGGAATCTCAGCGCGCAGCCAGCGCCGACGCGATTTCCTGCTGGATGGCCCGGGCCGCGGCCTGCGGATCGGTGGCCAGGCGGATCGGACGGCCAACCACGATGGCATCGGCGCCATCGGCAAAGGCCTGGGCCACGCCAACGGTACGCTTCTGGTCATCGCCGACCGGGCCACCGGGGCGGATGCCCGGGCAGACGATCGAGAACCCGGCGCCGGTAGCGGCGCGGATCGGGCCGGCTTCCTGGCCTGAGGCGATCACGCCAGCGATACCGGCCGCCTGCGCGGCCAGCGCGCGTTCGACCACTACGTCCACCGGTTCACGGTCGATGCCCATCTGCGCCAGGTCCGGGCGGCCCATCGAGGTCAGCACGGTCACCGCCAGCAGGCGCATGTCGCTGCTGTTGGCGGCGGCGCAGGCTTCCATCATCGCCGGGTGCCAGCCGTGGATGGTGGCGTAGCTGACCGGCCACTGCGACAGGCGCTTGATCACCGCCGCGGCAGTGGCCGGGATATCGAAGAACTTCAGGTCGACGAACACGCGCTTGTCGCGGCGGGCCAGCTCGTCCAGCACCTGGAAGTACTCGCCCGACGCCAGCAGTTCCATGCCGATCTTGTAGAACGCCACGCTGTCGCCAAGGCGGTCGACCCACTCCAGCGCCTGCGCGCGGTCAGGCACGTCCAGCGCGAAGATCAGGCGCTCGTCATCGCGCAGCGGCAGCGGCGCGCGGCTCACGGCGCGTAGTCCAGGGCTGCGCGCTTGGCGTCGTGGCGGGCCTGGCGCGACTGGCTGTAGTCATTGTTGAACTGCGCCGGCTCGAAACCGCCGTAGGTCGGGTTCGGCAGCATCCACCAGCGCTCGCCGAACCAGTCGTGGTACTGCTGCAGCAGGGCGTCACGGCCTTCGTTGGTGTTGGCGGTCACTTCCACGAAGTCGCCCAGCTGGTCGCCGAACTGCATCAGCACGCGGTACTTCTGCCCGGCCAGGCGGCGGCGGCAGTTCTTCTCGCTGCCGGCCTGCTCGCAGCCTTCGACCACGGTGCCCAGGCCCAGGAACACGCTGTCATCGGCCACCGGCAGCCCCTGCTCGCGCAGGTTGGCCAGGGTCGCGTCCTTCAGGTGCACGGCGCGGTTGGAGATGTACAGCAGGGTTACGCCCTTGGCGTTGGCGGCCTTGGCGAAATCGACCACGCCCGGAATGGCCTTGGCCTTCTTTTCGGCCACCCACTGGTCCCAGCTCAGCTCGTCGTATTCCTTGCCGTCGCGTACCAGGCGCGCCTGGTAGGGCGAGTTGTCCAGCACGGTCTCATCCACGTCCAGCACCACGGCCGGCTTCAGGCCCTTGGCCTCGTTGCCGCGTTCCTCCGGCACCAGCGCATCCCAGTGCGCTTCCTTCAGCGCGGCGTCCAGGTGGTCGGCGGCGGCGCGGTAGGTCTGCTCGGTGATTGCCTTGTACTCCTGCGCGCGCTGCATCCACAGCACGGCGTTGAGATTGTCGTTGGCGGTCGCATCAAGCGCGCCATCAGCCTTGGCAGCGGCGGCCGGGGCCTCCGGGGCAGCGGCTTCGGCAGCAGGCGCATCCACGCGCTTGCAGGCGGACAGGCCCAGCGCCGCAGTGGCGAGCAGGGTCAGGGACAGGGAAACGGGACGACGCATGGATTCACCGGCAATCAGATATACCGGCGCATTTTACCGGCAAAGGCGGCCCCGGGACGGCTATGCTTGGCGGTTGACCCGTTGCCCTTCCGGAGGCCGCCATGACCGATTCCGTCCAGACCCCCGACGTCCCCCTGCTCGACGCCGTGCAGGCCCGCCTGCTGGGCTGCCTGGTGGAAAAGGAGGCGACCACGCCGGACACCTATCCACTGACGGTCAATGCCGCCCAGTCGGCTGCCAACCAGAAGACTGCTCGTGAGCCGGTGATGAACATCGATGCCGGCAGCGTGCAGCACGCGCTGCGCCAGCTGGAGGCGTTGGGCCTGGCCCGCCAGCACTTCTCCTCGCGCGCGGACCGCTACGAGCACCGCCTGCAGGCCGCTCTGGACCTGACCCGGCAGCAGACCGTGCTGCTGGCGCTGCTGCTGCTGCGTGGGCCGCAGACCCTGGGCGAACTGATCACGCGCAGCGAGCGCCTGCACCGCTTCGCCGACGCCGACGAAGCCCGCCACGCCATCGAGCGCCTGCAGCAGCGCGCGCTGCTGGTGGTGCTGCCGCGCGCCAGTGGGCAGCGCGAAGACCGCTACATGCACCTGCTGTGCGGTGAAGTGGACGGTGCGGCGCTGGCGGCCAGGTACGCCAGCAGCGGCGGTGGCAGCAGCGATGCAGCCGACCCGGGCCTGGCCGAGCGCGTGGCGCAGCTGGAAGCGGCCGTGGCCGAACTGCAGGCACAGCTGGCCGAACTGCGCGGTTGAAGGGGTGGGTGCCGACCGTTGGTCGGCACTGCATCTGAATCGTGCCGACCAACGGTCGGCACCTACCAACATCAGGGGTCAGACCTGCGCCGCACCCGGCGTGGCATACAACCGGCTCGGGCTGTCCACGCCCGGCAGCTGGATCACCCCGCGCTCCTGCATGCCCAACCCCAGCAGGATCTTCCCGGACACCACGTTGTCCAGATCGGTGATGCCATACAGATCGTGCAGGCCCAGCCCAGCGCGCGCATGCGCGAACACTGCCCGCGCCGCCTCACCGGCATAGCCCTGCCCGGCGAATTCCGACAGCACCGCATAGCCGATGTCCGGACCCGGCAGCCCATCACGCCGTACCAGTCCGGCATTGCCCAGCCAGGCACCGTCGGACAGCCGCTCGATGGCGTACATGCCGAACCCGTTCAACGCATAGCTGTGCAGCACACGCAGCGCGATGTAGTCCCGCGCCTGCTCCTCACTGCGCACATTGCGGTCGCCAATGAAGCGCACGAAGCCCGGATCATTCAACAGCGCCAGCATTGGCGCCGCATCGCGATCAGGCTCGATCGCACGCAGGCGCAGGCGTTCACTCTCGATCGGTTGCACAGGTGGACCTCCAGCCGAAACCCCGATTCTGCCTCAACCCCGGCTGCTGCTTTTGATTTTCTTTGCATTGCCGTGGAAGGAAGCGCCCGGCATCTGTCAGAGGCCGATCGGGGTGGGTTCGCGGGGGTATCCGCGCCATGGATGGCGCGGCTAAGCCCCCAGGGACGGGTTCACGGCGTCCCCCGCGAACCCACCCCGATCGGGCACACTGCGGAACCAACGCGTGCCCCACCACGGAGGGGCGGCGCCGTTGGAGCGCCCTAGTCGAACAATGCCTCGATCGCCGCCAACCCCGCACTCGCCCGTTCCTTCTTGCGCGCCGCATCGGCCACCGGATCAGCGCCATCACGCTGGATCTCCTCGGCCGGGATCTCATCGAAGAACCGGCTCGGCTTCAGCCGCACATGCTCACCGAACTTGCGCGTCAGCTTGCTGTAACTCATCCACAGCTGGATCTTGGCGCGGGTGATGCCCACGTACAGCAGCCGCCGCTCTTCCTGCAGGTTGCCCTCGTCCAGGCTGACCTGGTGGGGCAGCACGCCATCCTCGCAGCCAACGATGAACACGTACGGGAATTCCAGGCCCTTGGAGGCGTGCATGGTCATCATGCGCACCTGGTTGCCGCCCTCGTCCTTGTCGCTGCGTGACAGCAGCGCCAGCTGGCCGGCCAGGTCGGCGGCGGTGGCACCGCGCGGGCCGCCCTCGAACCACTGCGCCAGCTCCTCGATGTTGTTGGCACGGCGCTGGTAGCTGGCCTCTTCCTTGGCCTGCTGGCGCAGTTCGCTGAGCAGGCCCGATTCCTTGGCGACCTTGCGGATCATGTCGCCCGAGGTGACCTGGCGCATCTGCGCGCGCAGGTCGCGCAGGATGTCGGTGAAGCGGGCCAGGCTGTTGGCGGCGCGAGGCGGCAGCTGCTGCAGGGCGCCGATCGCCTCGGCAGCCTGCGCCATCGGCATGTCCTTTTCCTGCGCCAGCTCGGCCAGCCTGGCCAGCGTGCCGGCACCGACGTCGCGCTTGGGCGACTGCACCGCACGCATGAACGCGGTGTCGTCGTCTGGATTGACCAGCAGCCGCAACCAGGCCAGCGTGTCCTTCACTTCCTGGCGCTCCAGGAACATGGTGCCGCCGGTCAGGTGGTAAGGGATGCGCAGCAGCTGCATCGCCTTTTCCAGCGGGCGCGACTGGAAGTTGCCGCGGAACAGGATGCAGAAATCACTCCATGGCACGTTGCGCGACTGCGCCACGAAGGCGATCTCGGCCGCGACCTTTTCCGCCTCGTGTTCGCTGTTGCGGCATTCCCATACGCGGATGCGTTCGCCGTCGGCCTGGTCGCTCCACAGCTTCTTCAGGTGCTCATGCGGGTTGTTGGCGATCAGCGCATTGGCGGCGCGCAGCACGCGGTTGGAGCAGCGGTAGTTCTGCTCCAGCTTGATGATTTCCAGCGCAGGGTAGTCGCGCCCCATCTGCTGCAGGTTTTCCGGGTTGGCACCGCGCCAGGCGTAGATCGACTGGTCATCGTCACCCACGCAGGTGAAGTTGCCCTTGTCACCGGCCAGCTGCTTGAGCAGGCGGTACTGCGCGTCGTTGGTATCCTGGCATTCGTCCACCAGCAGGTAGCCGATGCGCTCGCGCCAGGCCAGCGCGATCTCCGGATTTTCCTCCAGGATCTGCACCGGCAAACGGATCAGGTCATCGAAGTCGACCGCGTTGAACGCCGTCAGGCGCAGCTGGTAGCGCTCGTAGACGCTGGCCGCTTCCTTCTCGCGGTTGCTGCGCGCGGCGGCCATCGCCTGCTCGGGCGACAGGCCGGCGTTCTTGGCGCGCGACACCAGGTTCTTCATGTCCTCGATGTCGTCGGGCTTGGCCCCGTACATCAGGTCCTTGATCTGCGCAGCGGCATCATCGGCATCGAAGATCGAGAAGCCACGCTTCAGGCCCACGGCCGCGTGTTCGATCTGCAGGAACTTCAGGCCCAGCGCATGGAAGGTGCAGATGGTCACCTCGTCGGCGTCCTGCTCGCGCAGGCGCTTGGCCACACGCTCGCGCATTTCCTTGGCCGACTTGTTGGTGAAGGTGATCGCTGCGATGCGGCGTGCCGGATAGCGGCCGCTGCCGATCAGGTGGGCGATCTTTTCCACGATCACGCGCGTCTTGCCGCTGCCCGCGCCGGCGAGCACCAGCAACGGACCTTCGATATGCAGGACGGCGGCGGCTTGAGGGGGATTGAGACCGTGCATGGGAATGGGATTGTAGCGGGGCCGCAGCGGGCGGACCTGACTTGCATGCACGCCGTTCCTAAGCTATTGATTCGCCACCGGAGCACTGGAGCCAGGTGCATGCGCCCGACCGCCCCTGCCGCCCTGCTGGGCACCCTGCTGTTGCTGCTGGCGCCGTTGGCTGCCCGCAGTGCGGACTGCGCGCCCGATGCTGGCGCATCGTTGCGGTCGGCGCTGATGACCCCGGGCTTCCTGCAGGCTCATCCTGACCTGCACTGGCGCGAGCTGGGCCTGCAGTCGTGGCGCCAGGGCCGGCCCGATCATGCGCTGGTGCGTTTCAAGCGGGCGGCCGCGCACGCCGACAAGCTGTCGCAGTCGCTGGTCGCGCGCATGTACCAGGAAGGCACGGGTACCGCCCCTGATCCGGTGCTGGCCTACATCTGGATGGACCTCGCCGCCGAACGCGGCTACCGCGACCTGCTGCTGGAGCGCGAGCGCTACTGGAACCGCCTGGATGCCGCGCAGCGGCAACGGGTGCTCGCCGAAGGACCGGCGCTGTATGCGGCCTACGGCGATGCCACGGCCAAGCCGCGCATGGAGGCTGCCATGCGCGTGGACCGCAGCCGCATGACCGGCAGCCGTACCGGCTGGGTCAGCTCGATGCTGCAGGTGGAACTGTCCGACGGTCCGGAAGCCGGCTGGCCCACCCGTGGCGATGACTACTATCGCGATGCCTACTGGGACCCTGCGGCGTACTGGTGCATGCAGGACCGCATCTGGGAACAGGAATTCCGCGGCCGCAGCGTCGAGGTCGGCCCACTCAGCCCCGTGGAAGGCGCGGGGCGCTGACGTTCGTATTCCATGGTCATTGCCAGGAGGGCGAATCATATGAAAGCGAAGCAAGCTCCACTCTTCTGCCTGCTGCTGGGCCTGTCGATGGCCGCTGCCGTGACCGCCAGGGAATGCCCGGTGGAGGCCCCGCGGCAGATCCCGCCAACCGTCCTGACCGGAGGCTTCTTCGATGCCCATCCGGACCTGTTCTGGCGCAGCATGGCCCAGCGGGCCGAACGGGACAGACAGCCCGCCAGGGCGCTGGACTACTACAAGCGTTCGGCGCGCTACGCCGACAAGTTCTCCCAGGCCATGGTGGCGCGGCTGTACCAGGAGGGCGTCGGTACCCGGGCCGATCCGGTGATGGCCTACATCTGGATGGACCTGGCCGCCGAGCGCATGTATCACGACTTCCTGGTGCTGCGGGAGCACTACTGGGCACGCCTGGACGCACTGCAGCAGGCACAGGCGATCGAGCGCGGCCAGCAGGTCTATGCCGACTATGGCGACCGCGTGGCCAAGCCTCGCATGGAGCGCGCCCTCAGGGACGGCCGCCAGCAGATCACCGGCAGCCGCCTCGGTTACGTGAGCTCCGGCCTGATCGTCGTCCAGCGCCGCGGCAACGAGCAGGGCATCGTGACGCCGGGCAGCATCGTCTACGACAACGACTACTGGCGCGCCGCCGACTACTGGTGCCTGCAGGACAACTACTGGCGCCCCGCGCTGACCCCCAGCGTCGAGATAGGACGGCCGGACAAGGTCCGCGACGACAAGGCGGTGGACGACTAGAATTGGGCGATGGCCAAGCTCTATTTCTACTATTCGGCGATGAACGCCGGCAAGACCACGACCCTGCTGCAGAGTGCGCACAACTACCGCGAACGCGGCATGCGGGTGGCGATCCTGACCCCGCGCCTGGATGATCGTGCCGGCGCCGGCGTGGTGGCCTCGCGTATCGGCCTGCGTGCGGACGGCATGGCCTTCGACCGTGACACCGACCTGCAGCACTGGGTCGAACAGGACCTAGCCGCCAACGGCCCGATGGGCTGCGTGCTGGTGGATGAAGCGCAGTTCCTCACGCGCGCCCAGGTCTGGCAGCTCAGCGAGGTGGTCGACCAGCTGCGCATTCCGGTGCTGTGCTACGGCCTGCGCACCGATTTCCGCGGCGAGCTGTTCGAGGGCAGCCAGTACCTGCTGGCCTGGGCCGACGAGATGCAGGAGATCAAGACCATCTGCCACAGCGGGAAGAAGGCGACGATGACCGTGCGCGTGGACGAACATGGCCATGCGGTGAAGGATGGCCCGCAGGTGGAGATCGGTGGCAACGACCGCTACGTGTCGGTCAGCCGTGCCGAGTTCAAGAAGATCACCCGCGGTGAAGGGCGGATCGATCCGGCGCAGGCGCCCCTGCCGCTGTAGAGCGGTGTTCGGCAGGGCTGCGCCCTGCACCCGCGGTAGTGCCGGCCGCTGGCCGGCAACAGCAACAGCAAGAGCTGGCATTGCGTGTGATGGCGGGGCGGTGTCGGACTGCGGGGACGCTGCAAGTACGTCCTTGTAAGCTTGGCAGCCGCATCCATGCGGCTGACACCCCGCACTCCGACACCGCCCCACCTCTGACAGTTTCACGCGGCTGTTGGTGGGTGCCGACCGTTGGTCGGCACATCTGTCAGATATCGAAATTCATCTATCGAAATTCATCTGGGGTCAGAGCCCGTTGCGCAGCAACGGGATCCGACCCCGTGCTCCGACAGATCGCGGAGGTCTGTCGAAGGCGGGGTGGGTCCGGTGGCGGGAGTGTCCGCGGCATGGATGCCGCGGCCAAGCCCCCATGGACGGGTTTACGGCGTCTCCCGCCACCGGACCCACCCCACCTACCCTCAGGAAACCAGCTTCTGCTTCGGCCGTTGCTGTTGCTTTGACCTCGGCAGGTGCAGGGCTGCAAGCCCTGCAAACCCAACACCCCTCTCAGTACAGCGTGCGCTCCGGCGCACCGGCCGGCGGCGGGGTGTACTGGTACAGCCAGGTCTCGGTCAGGGTCTTGCCGCCACTGCGCAGGAACAGGCGGATGTCGATCTGCTCGGTACTGCCCTCCGGCGGCACCAGGTCGAACATCGCGCGGTAGCCGTTGATCTCGCGCAGCGGACGCGCCGACACGATCTCGACCCGGCCGCGGCTGGCTTCCACCACCGCCTCGACCTCGCCCTTGTCGATCAGCCTGGCCAGCTCGCCACCTTCGAAGTCCACCGCGAAGCGCCAGCTGAAGTACTCGCGCTTCTTGCCGACCACGCCGCCCAGGCCGGTGCGGCTGGCCACGCAGTGCGCCAGCGGCGGCCGTGCCGGCGGTTCGGCACCCCAGTACAGGCGGTAGCCGACCAGCAGTTCCTGGCCCGGCTGCGGTTTTTCCTTCGGGTTCCAGAACGCCACGATGTTGTCGAAGGTCTCGTCCACGGTGGGGATCTCCACCAGCTGCACCGAGCCCTCGCCCCATTCGCCCTTCGGCTCCACCCACAGGCACGGGCGCTTCTCGTAGAACACGCCGTCATCCTGGTAGTGGTCGAAGTTGCGGTCCCGCTGCAGCAGGCCGAAGCCGCGCGGGTTGCGGTCCACGAACATGTTGAAGCGCAGGTTGCGCGGGTTCAGCAGCGGCCTCCAGATCCATTCGCCGGCACCGGTCCACAGCGACAGGCCGTCGGTGTCGTGGATCTCCGGGCGCCAGTCCCAGGCCATGCGGCGGTCGTTCTCGCCCACCTGGTACATGCTGGTGCACGGGGCGATGCCCAACCGCTCGATCGCCTTGCGCGGGTACAGCGCGCTGTCGATGTCCATCAGCAGCACGTCGCCATTGGTGATCGCGAAGCGATAGGCGCCGGCCACGCTGGGCGAATCCAGCAGGCCGTAGACCACGATCGTGTCCGAATCAGCCGAGGGTTGTTCCAGGTAATAGGCGATGAAGTCCGGGAATTCCTCCGGCTTGCCCATGCCGGTATCGATTGCCAGGCCACGCGCGGACTGGCCGTACTGGCCTTCCTTGCCGACCGCGCGGAAGTAGCTGGCGCCGAGGAAGGCGGCGAAATCGCGATCGGTGTCCTTGCGGGTGTTCAGGCGGAAACCGGCGAAGCCGAGATCGGCCGGCAGCTCGCCGTCCTTGATGCCGCTCTTGCCGTAGTTGAAGGCCGCGCCGTCATAGGCCAGCTCCTGCGCCTTGCCGTCGACCACGTCGAACATGCGCACCGGCGAATGGAAGTACAGGCCCAGGTGGAAGAACTTGGCCTGGAACTTGCCCGGCTGGTCGGCCCACAGCGCATGGTCCTGGCGGTAACCGATCGACTGGTACTGGTCCCAGTCCAGCCCTTCCAGGCGGCCCGGCAGCACCCGCTTGTGGCTCTTGTAGGGCGCCTGTGCCAGCGCGCGGGCCTGGCCCTTCAGGGTGGCGAAGTCGAACGGCTGCGGTTGGCCGAGGCGGCGCAGGCCCATCTGGCCGCTCCTGCTGGCCGCGCACGCGGGCAGGGACGGCAGGCCGAATGCAGCCAGGGCGAGGGAGGCATTGCGGATGAAGTCGCGTCGTTGCATGCAGGCGCGTCAGGCACAGAGGGGAAGGTCGGCCATCATAGGCAGACAAACGTTAACGGGCAGCGGAGACGTGCCCTGCCCGTTCAGCTGCCGCTGGCCGCCCGCCTCAGCGCTGGCAGTGGCTGCACCAGACGCTGGCGCGCTGGCCGATGGTGGCGTGCTTCAGCGCGCGGCCACAGTTCGGGCACGGCAGCCCGTCACGGCCGTACACCAGCAGTTCCTGCTCGAAGTAACCCGGCGCGCCATCGGGGCTGATGAAGTCACGCAGGGTGGTGCCACCACGGGTGATGGCGTAGCCGAGGATCTCCTTCACCGCATCGGCCAGCCGCTGGTAGCGCTCGCGCGAGATTTTCCCAGCCTCGCGCAGCGGACTGATGCCGGCCTTGAACAGGCTCTCGGCGGCGTAGATGTTGCCCACGCCCACCACCACCGCCTGGTCCATCAGGAAGGTCTTCACCGGCGCGCTGCGGCCACGGCTGCGGGCGAACAGGTAGTCCCCGTCGAAGGCATCGTCCAGCGGCTCCGGGCCCAGCCCCTGCAGCAGCGGGTGGACTTCGCCGGCCGGCTGCCACAGCAGGCTGCCGAAGCGGCGCGGGTCGTTGAAGCGCAACAGGCGGCCGTTGTCCAGGCTGATATCCACATGGTCGTGCGCGCGCAGCGGGGTATCGCCGGGCAGCACACGCAGGCTGCCGGACATGCCCAGGTGCAGCACGGCGCTGCCGATGGCGGTGTCCAGCAGCAGGTACTTGGCGCGACGGCGGATGTCCTCGATGCGCTGCCCCGGCAGCAGCTCGGCCACTTCCGGCGGAATCGGCCAGCGCAGGTCGGCGCGGCGCAGGATCACGCCGTGCACGCGGCGGCCCTGCAGGTGCGGCGCCAGGCCGCGGCGGGTGGTTTCGACTTCGGGCAGTTCAGGCATGAACCGATTCTACGCCCGCTCAGCGTGGCGGCGCCGCCAGTTCACGGGCATCCAGGACACCATCACCGTTGGCATCCTGCTTATGGAAGCGCTGCACGATCACCTGCCGCTGCTGCTCGCGGCGGATCGCCCTGCCCTTGCCACCGGGCAGCTCCTCGGCGCTCAGCACGCCATCGCCATTGCGGTCCATGCGGTCGAAGGCATACAGCATCCACTGCACGTACTCGGCCTCGCTGACCTTGCCGTCGCCATCGCTGTCCATCCGCTGCAGGTAGCTGGCGGTATCGGTGACCTGGGCCAGCGCCGCACCCGGCAGCAGCACCGCCAGCAGAACGCCGTACCCTGCCCTCACGCGCCCACCAGGCTGTAGCCCTTCAATCGCGCAGCGTAGGCCTGCAGCGCCGCGATTCCGCTTTCCTCGGCCTCGCGGCACCAGGCCTGCAGCTGGTGCAGGCGCTCGGCGGCATCGTGGCCGCGGGCCTCGAGCAGCGCCGCCAACCGCGCGCGGTACTCGACCAGGGTGCGGATGCGCGGGCGCTGTGCCACCCATTCGCTGAGCTGGGCACGACTGTCCGGCTTCAGCCAGCGGCCATCGTTGACCAGGCCACGGCGCAGCCGGCGCGGCAGCAGGCGCCGCAGCTTGGCCCCAGCGTGGGCGGCTTCCTCGCGCAGGGCCGGCATGAACACGTTGCGCTGGTAGTCGGTCATCGCCTGGAAGCGGTGCGAGAGCAGCGCCTTCAGGGTCTCGGCATCGGGCACGGCGATGTTCGGGCGTACGTCCATGGCCGGTGCAACGCGAAGCACCTTGGCCAGACGCAGCGCCTGCAGCAGGCGGATCGCACTCCAGCCGATGTCGAACTCCCAGCGCCGCATCGCGAAGCGCGCCGAGCTGGGGAAGGCATGATGGTTGTTGTGCAGCTCCTCACCACCGATCCAGAACCCCCACGGCGTCAGGTTCGTGGAGGTATCGGCCGATTCGTAGTTGCGGTAGCCCCACCAGTGGCCCAGGCCATTGACCACGCCGGCCGCCCAGAACGGGATCCACGCCATCTGGATCGCCCACAGGGCCACGCCGGGCAGGCCGAACAGCACGCTGTTGATCGCCAGCAGCAGCACCGGGCCCAGCGTGGCGTGCGGGGTATACAAATGGCGCTCGATCGCATCATCCGGGGTACCGCGCCCGTACTGATCGATGTCCGCGCGCATGCCGCGTGCCTCCCGGTACAGCTCCACGCCGTGCCAGAACACCTTGCCGATGCCGCGGGTGACCGGGCTGTGCGGGTCGTCCTCGGTCTCCACCTTGGCGTGGTGCTTGCGGTGGATGGCCACCCACTCGCGGGTGATCATCGAGGTGGTCAGCCACAGCCAGAAACGGAACACGTGGGCCAGCGCCGGGTGGAAATCGACGCCGCGATGGGCCTGGCTGCGGTGCAGGTACAGGGTCACCGAGAAGATGGTGATCTGGGTGAAGACCAGCAGCACGCCCAGCATGGCCCACCAGCCGAGGCCGAGCACACCACCGGTCAACAGGGACATCAGGGCATCGGGCATGGCGGCTCTCCGTATCGACGCGGGGATGGCAGACATCATGGGCGCTTGCGTTGCAAACTGCATCCCTGCGGCGGTGATTGCCACCGTCATCCGTGGCACCGTTCACAGTTGGGGACCTGAGTTGTCGAGCCTTGATCCACGCGCCAGCACCATGACCGCCGCCCCGCCCCTGGCGGAGCTGCCCCCCTTGATCGAACTGGACCGCGCCACCGTGGTGCGCGGCCAGGTGAAGGTGCTGCACGGGCTCAGCCTGCGCATTGCGCAGGGCCAGCACACCGCCCTGCTCGGCCCCAACGGCTGCGGCAAGTCGACCTTCATCAAGCTGATCACCCGCGAACTGTATCCCCTTGCACAGGGAGACGGCTCGGTGGCGGTGAAGGTGCTGGGCCAGAACCGCTGGCAGGTGGACCGGCTGCGTTCGCAGCTGGGCATCGTCACCGGCGACCTCAGCAGCAACCTGGCCGACATGCCCGGGCTGACCGTGGAACAGGCGGTGCTGTCCGGCTTCTTCGCCAGCTACGTGGTGCCGGCCTTCCGCGAAGTGACCGCCGACATGCGCACGCGCGTCGGCGAGACACTGGCGATGACCGGCGCCCTGTCCCTGCGCGAACGCGCCTATGCCGAGCTGTCGGCCGGCGAGACCCGCCGCGTGCTGATCGCCCGCGCGCTGGTCAATCGGCCGCAGGCACTGCTGCTGGACGAACCCTCCACCGGGCTGGACCTGGTCGCCCGCGAGCAGCTGGTGGCGACCATGCGGGTGCTCGCCCAGCAGGGCATCACCCTGGTGCTGGTGACCCACCACATCGAAGAGATCATTCCCGAGATCGAACGCGTAGTGCTGCTGCGCGACGGCCGTGTGCTGGCTGATGGCACCCGTGCCGAACTGCTGCGCAGCGCGCCGCTGTCGGCGGTGTTCGGTGGCGCGATCACCGTATGCGAGCAGGAAGGCCGGCTGACCGCGTACGCGGGGTGAGGCGGAGCCCTCGGGGGAAACAAGGGGCCTGGAAACCGACAGGCCTAGGAGACCGACTCTACCCCGTCGTGATGTCATTCCCGCCGTCACGCCATTCCCGTCGCGATGCCATTCCGTCGCCATGCCGGTGCAGCGGGCCGGATGTTCCGGCCCGCCACCGCCTTGCTCAGAACCTCAACGCCAGCGCGCGTGACTCGATCGGTGCCATCCGGCTCTGATCCTGCAGCTGCAGGTCGCGCAACTCGTACGGCGCACCGAACCCAACCGGCAACGCGGCCTGGTCGAACGGCAGCACCAGCTGGCCCGCGCCCGGTCCATCGAACCACGCGGCCGCGTGCGCCTGCGCCACCGGCTTCAGCTGGCCATCGCGGCCGGTGGCATACAACGTGCCACGCGCCTCGTAACGACCGGCGGCGGCCACCTGCAGCGGCAGCGCTACCTGGCGGCTGGCCGGGTCCGGTGCCGCCTGGCCACTGAAGCGCGCAGTGGGCCGCGCCACCGCGAAGGCCACCTTGCCATCGCGCAGCACACCATCGGCCTGGGCGAACACCTGCAGTTCCCACAGCCCCTGCACGTTGCCGACATCAGCCGGAATCCGCACCTGCGCACGCAGGGCACCGTCGGTGGTGCGCAGCAACCGCTGCGGCCAGCTGCGGCCATCGGGCGCGACCAGCAGGGCTTCACCGCCCAGGCCGCCACGACGCGAGGCCAGCTGCGCGGTGGTGGCGCCGTCTTCCAGCAGGCGTGCCTGCAACTGCACGTTGCCACCGGCCAGCACCTGCGCCTGGTTGGCCTGCACTTCCAGCCGCAGCGGGCTGTTCGGCTCCAGCACCTGCACCACGTAGCGGCCCTGTGCCTGCGCGCTCTGCAGCGTGTACGCACCGGCGGCACTGGTCGCGCCGGTGCGCAGCATGCTGCTGCCATCCCTCACCGGCATGCCGGCCTGCTGCAGCGCGCGCGCGTCGACACTGCGGGCCACGCTGCTGCGGCCCGCCGGATCGCGCACTTGCAACGCATTTGCCGGCACTGCCCGCGCGCCTTCGGCCGGGCTCAGCTGGATCACCGCGTCGGGCGCCGTCAGCGGCAACTCCAGGCCGCGTTGCAGCTGCGCGCCATCGACCTGCTGCCAGTAGCTGCGGCTGACCGAGGCATACGGCATGGCCGCCTGCAGCGATTGCGCCGGGTCCAAGGCCCAGGCGAAGGACAGCGGTGCGCGTTCGCTGTCATCGGCGGGCAACGGCGCGGCAACCAGCGCCGCGGGCACCTGGTCGCCTGCGCGGGCGGCCTGCAGCGGCTGCGCGGCCTGCGCTGCGGAAAGGGACAATACTGCCAGCACGGCGCCGGCCAGCAGGGTGGATTGAATCGTCATGGTCGTCTCCCTCACTGGGTCAGGTCGTTGCGCAGCAGGGTGCCGAGGCCGAAGCACTCGCGGCGGCTCTGGTTGTGGCTGAGCGGTTCTGCGCCCTGGGTACGCGCCTTGTCGGTGAACCAGGTGGTGCCGGCGGCCTTCTGGCTGCTGCACTCCAGGAAGCCATCGGAGCAGGACGACAGCCAGTTCTGGGTGAACTCCAGGCCGACGTTGGCGGCATAGCCGCCGCAGTAACTGTTGCTGTCCCACACCGCCGATTCCACGTCGCTGCCGACCACCGCGCGGAACGGCTTGGGCAGCGCCGGGCGACCGGCCGTGCCATACAGGTTCTGCGCGTTGTAGGTGGCCATGCTCGCCACCTGCTGCTGGCGCACCGCGTCGTTCTTGTAGCCCAGCAGCCAGCCCAGCGAGGTTTCAAAGGTGTTGCCGTTGAGTACCGCATCGGCCAACGGCGTACCCGCCGAGGAAGGTGCCAGCGCGGTGACCTTGCGCACCGTGCGGATGATCTTCGGATAGCGGCTGTCGTAGGTCGGGTTGGACAGGATCCAGCGCACCACGTTGCCGCCGTTGGAATGGGTGATCACCACCAGCTGGGTGATGCCACGGCTGTCGATGAAGCTGGTCAGCTGGTTGGCCAGGCAACCGGCAGCTTCGGGCTTCCACATGTACTGGGTGAAGTCACAGTTGATGACCACGTAGTTGCTGCTGTTCGGCAGGCCCTGGCGCACGGTGTCGATGATCGCCGGCTGCCAGTAGTCCTGGGTGGCGTTGGTCTGCGCGCCGGTGCCATGCACGAAGGCCACGCCGACCACGTCGGCGGCCTGCGCCGGCGCTGTTGCAAGCCCGAGGAGCAGGGCCAGGACGGTACTTCCTGTTGCGGTGCTGCGCATCGCTTCTCTCCCTCTGTCTTCGGATCCCCCCGACCCGGCTGGAACTGGACGGCCCTGGCGCTTGCCGTTGTGCCGATGCTCGCGGTGCAGCGGCGTGAAAGTCCGTGCGCTGCGCCCGGAATCAGGAGACTGACGTCAAACGATGACGCTTTTCATATCGCGACAATGACCATGCCGGGTCTGGCCGTATGACCGATGGCCACTGCAGTGTCGTATGGGGGCTGCGATCATGGCGCGTTGTTTTCTCTCCCGGAGCCTGTCCATGTCGCTGATTTCCCACCCTGCCCGCCCGCTGCTCGGCCTTGCCGTCGTCGCGGCCCTGGCCGGTTGTGCCGCCACCGCCACCAAGCCGACCGCCGTCGAAGCCAACATCACCACCAAGGCGGTGGGCTATCTGGACAAGAGCGCGGTTCCGGCCAGCCTCGACCTGGTACCGGCACCACCGGTGGCCGGTTCGGCCGCGCTCGCCCTGGACGAGCAGGTCAGCCGCGAAGCCCGCGCGCTGCGTGGCAGCCCGCGCTTCGCCCAGGCCGGTGTCGATGCGGAACTCGGTTTCCCCGAAGGCGCCAACCACTTCTCCTGCGCCGCCGACATCGACGTCGATGCGGTGAAGACCCCGGCGCTGTATCGCCTGCTGGAGCGCAGCCGGATCGACGCCAGTGCGGCGACCAAGGCGGCCAAGAACCACTACCAGCGCCCGCGCCCGTTCATGGTCAATGGTGAACCGACCTGCTCGCCGAAGGACGAGGAAGGCCTGCGCAAGAACGGTTCCTACCCGTCCGGCCACACCTCGATCGGTTGGGCCTGGGCACTGATCCTGTCCGAGATCGCGCCGGACCGCGCCGATGCCATCCAGGCCCGTGGCCGCAACTACGGCGAGAGCCGCCTGGTCTGCAACGTGCACTGGCAGAGCGACATCCTCGAAGGCCGCTTCATGGGCGCCGCCGCCGTGGCCCGCCTGCACGACAACGCCGCGTTCAACAAGGATCTGCTGGCCGCGCGCAAGGAGATCGCTGCCGCGCGCAGGGCCGGCCTGCATTCGAGCCGCGACTGCGCGACCGAGAATGCGGTGCTGAAGGTGCGCCCGCAGAGCGCGCTGTAAGCGCGCGCCGGATCACTCGTTGCCGGCCAGCGGCCGGCACTACCAATGGGCGTAAGGAAGAAGGGCCGGCATTGCGCCGGCCCTTCTTCATTGCATCAACGCAGCCACCGCATCAGAACTTCGCGGTGAACTCCACGCCCCAGGTACGCGGCTCGTTGAGGAAACCGGTCAGGTTGTTGAAGTCGATCGCACCGACCACGCGGGTCTGGTTGGTCAGGTTGCGGCCGAACACGGCTACGTCGTACTGGCCGTAATCCCAGTTGTAGCCCAGGCGCAGGCCGCCTTCGAGCGAACTACGGCCGCGGAATTCCGGCGACTCGTAGATGAAGAAGTTCACCGCGCTGCGGTAGGCCCAGTCCGTGTAGGCGTACAGCTCGCTGCCATCGCTGAGCGGGAAGCCCACGCGCAGGGTCGCGTTGTGGATCCACTTCGGCGCCTGCGGCAGCGGGTTGCCGTTCACCAGCGCATAGGTCTGGCCGTTGATCACCGTGGTCGGGTCGTTGATGGTGCAGCCACCGCCGCAGATCGCAACCGCCAGATCCTTGTCCTTGATCTCGGTGTCGTTGTAGCTGCTGCCGAAGGTCAGCAGGACGTTGTCGGCCAGGTAGGCTTCCAGGTCCAGTTCCACGCCCTGGCCGATGGTCTTGTCGGCGTTGAGCAGGGTGGCGGTGTTGTTGCTGCCACCCACCGCGATCAGCTGCTGGCCATCGACGTTGTAGCGGAACACGCTCAGGCCCAGGCGCGCGCGGCGCTCGAACAGGTCGGCCTTGATGCCGGCTTCATACGAGATGACCTTCTCCGAGTCGGCCTGCGACAGGCCCGGCGCGAAGGCCAGGCGGCCCTGGATCGACGGTGCGCGGAAACCCTTGGCCACGCGGGCGTAGGCGTTGATGTCGTCGGTCAGCTTGTAGACGCCGCTGACATCCCAGCTGACGTCGTTGACGTCGGTGTTGGCCAGGTACGGGCCGCTGACCGGGGTGCCGAACGGAACGGCCTGCAGCACGCTGGCGCTGAAGTCCTTCTTGTCCTGGGTGTAGCGCACGCCGGCGCGCAGCTTGAAGCGATCGGTGACATCGAAGTCGCCCGAAGCGAATACCGCCCACGCCTTGTTGCGCTGGTTCTGCACCACGTGGCCGGTCTGTGGATTGCCCGGGGTCAGCGAGTCGTAGTTGAAGTTGTTGATGGTCACGTCTTCATCGAAGTAGAAGACGCCGGCCTGCCAGTCGAAGCGGCCCCACTCGTTGGACTCGATCCGCACTTCCTGCGTCCACTGGCGGTGGTGCGGCAGGCCGTCGGCCGACTCCGACGAGAATGGAATCAGGCCCGGGCCGTAGTTGCCGGCACCGAGGAAGGCCGCACCGTAGCCGCCGTCGATGTCGCCACGGTTGAGCGATTCGGCGGTCTCGTAGCCGGTGATCGAATGCAACGTCACCGAGCCGAGGTTCCACTGCAGGCGCGCGCTGCCGCCCCAGGTTTCCAGGTCGGAGAAGTTGACGCCGTCGTTGGCCACCTTGTCGCGGTCGAAGTTCTCGACCAGCGAATTGCCACCCTTCTGGATGATGTTGGCGCGGAACAGGCGGGCGGTGCCGTTGAGCTTGCGCTTGTGCAGGTTGAACAGCGCTTCGAAGTCGTCGCCTTCGTACAGGAACTGCACGCGGCCGGCGGCTTCGTCATAGCCTTCGAAACCACTGTTGGGGGCACCGGCGCGGGTGTTGTCGACCCAGTCATCGCGGCGCTGGTAGATCGCCGAGACACGTGCCGACCAGCGGTCGGTCAGCGGGCCGCCGTAGGCGCCCTGAACGTTCCAGCTGTTGTAGCTGCCGTAGCCCACGCGCACGTAGCCGTCGGCATCCTGCGACGGTCGCGCCGAATCGAACTTGACCACGCCGGCCGGGGTGTTGCGGCCGAACAGCGTGCCCTGCGGGCCACGCAGCACTTCCACGTTGGCCAGGTCGAACAGCGGGAAGCCCTTCAGCAGCGGGCTTTCCTGCACCACGTCGTCATACACCAGCGACACCGGCTGCGAGGCATTGAGGTCGAAATCGGTGTTGCCCAGGCCACGGATGTAGAAGCGCGGGAAGGCACGGCCGTAGGACGACTCGATGTTGAGGCTGGGCACGCGCGCGGCCAGGAAGCGGATGTCATCGCCGGCCGAGCCGAGCACATCCAGCTTCTCGCCCTGGATCGCGCTCAGTGCGACCGGTACGTCCTTGGCGTTCTCGACGCGGCGCTGCGCGGTCACCTGCAGGGCATCGAGGGCAACCGGATCCTTGGCGGCGGGGGTTTCCTGAGCGGCTGCTACCAGCGGCAGCAGGGCGGAAAGAGCGGCAACGAGGGGGCGCGCGACCGGAAGGCGGCCACGGGAAGTACGGGTCGGGGACATGGCGGTAGGCTGTGTTTGGAGGGGTGGTAAAACGGCGCTACCAGATAATTGGTGCAATACAGCACCTACGCCGCAAATGCCCGCCGTTCATGGCCCCGTCGCCGGCGCCCCCGGGCGCTCGCTAGACTCGGGGTTTCCAACGCGACGGACCCGCCGCCATGACCCAGTGGTACTTCCATGCCTCCGCCCAGGCCGAGCGCATCGGCCCGCTTGATGACGAGGCCGCGCGCCGCTACGCGCAGGCCAATCCGCGCGCGCTGGCCTGGTGCCAGGGCATGAGCGGGTGGACGCCGATCGCCGAGGTGGCCGAGCTGCAGGCGCCGGCCCCGGGCATGCCCAACACCCCACCGCCGGTCCCCGCCGGCGTCAGCGGCCGCGCCGACGACATCGAGTTCCGCATCGTCGGCCATGAAATGCAGTTCGTGGAGATCGAGCTCGACCCCGGCGAGAGCGCCATCGCCGAGGCCGGCGCATTGATGTTCAAGGACGCCACGGTACAGATGGACACGGTGTTCGGCGCCGCCAACGGCGACCAGGGCGGCGGCTTCATGGGCAAGGTGATGGCCGCCGGCAAGCGCGTGCTGACCGGCGAGAGCCTGTTCGCCACCGTCTACACGCAGAGCGGGCACGGCAAGGGCAAGGTCGCCTTCGCTGCGCCCTACCCGGGCACGGTGCTGGCGATGAAACTGGACCAGCACGGCGGCCGCCTGATCTGCCAGAAGGACAGCTTCCTGGCCGGTGCGCGCGGCGTGCAGATCGGCGTGCAGTTCCAGCGCAAGATCATGACCGGCCTGTTCGGTGGTGAGGGTTTCATCATGCAGAAGCTGGAAGGCGACGGCTGGGTGTTCATCCACGCCGGCGGCTGCGTGGTGGAACGCGAGCTGGCTGCCGGCGAGCGCCTGGACGTGGATACCGGCTGCGTGGTGGCCTACCACCCGACCGTGGACATGGACGTGCGCCGTGTTGCGGGCATCAAGAGCATGCTGTTCGGCGGCGAGGGCGTGTTCCTGGCCACGCTGACCGGCCCAGGCAAGGTCTGGCTGCAGTCGCTGCCGTTCTCGCGCCTGGCCGGCCGCATGTGGATGGCCGCGCCGCAGGGCGGTGGCCAGAACCGCGGCGAGGGTTCGGTACTGGGCGGCCTGGGCCGGATAC
The DNA here is from genome assembly GCF_059368615.1 of Stenotrophomonas sp. YJH_SMC_40. Lineage (NCBI taxonomy): Bacteria > Pseudomonadati > Pseudomonadota > Gammaproteobacteria > Lysobacterales > Lysobacteraceae > Stenotrophomonas > Stenotrophomonas sp. YJH_SMC_40. The sequence continues at coordinate 311,774 of NZ_JCAFRX010000006.1, forward strand.
TGGACGGCGACAACCGCTTCTGACCGCCTCCGGTCGTGCCGGCCGCTGGCCGGCAGCCCCATGGACCGTTGCCAGTTTCCCTATGGTTGCCGGCCAGCGGCCGGCACTACCTTTATGAATGGGCGATATTTCCCACCCTGCCCGCCCCGCCACGGCTTCGGTATGCTGGCGCCCTTTCCTGAATCCGGCGCCGCGAGCGCACTGCCGATGAGCCTGTTCCGCCCCCGCATGCTGCTGTCCGTCGCCCTGATCGGCCTGCTGGCCGGCTGCGGTGGCGATCCGGTCCGCCCTACGCCGCCGCCGGCGCCGACCGTGGTGCCACAGGCCAAGCCGGTGAAGATCGGCATCGCACTCGGCGGTGGCGCGGCCAAGGGCTTTGCCCACATCGGCGTGATCAAGATGCTGGAGGCCAATGGCTTCGAACCGGCGGTGGTGTCCGGCACCAGTGCCGGCAGCGTGGTCGGCGCGCTGTACGCCAGCGGCATGGACGCGTTCCAGATGCAGAGCAAGGCGGTGGCGCTGGATGAAGCCAGCATCCGCGACGTGCGGCTGTTCTCCGGTGGCCTGGTGCAGGGCCAGAAGCTGCAGGACTACGTCAACGAACAGGTTGCCAACCGTCCGGCCGAACGCCTGAAGAAGCCGTTCGCCGCCGTCGCCACCCAGCTGGAAACCGGCGAGCGCGCGATCTTCGTGCGCGGCAACGTCGGCCAGGCGGTGCGTGCGTCGAGCAGCATTCCCGGCGTGTTCGAACCGGTGAAGATCGGTGGTCGCAACTACATCGATGGCGGCGTGGTCAGCCCGGTACCGGTGGATGCCGCGCGCCAGCTCGGCGCCGACTTCGTGATCGCCGTGGACATCTCCAGCAAGGCCAGCGGCAAGGCGCCGACCGACATGCTGGGCATCGTCAACCAGTCCATCTCGATCATGGGCCAGCGCCTGGGCGAACAGGAACTGGCACGCGCCGACATCGTCATCCGGCCGAAGGTGCTGGACATCGGCGCTGCCGATTTCAGCCAGCGCGGCACGGCGATCCTGGAAGGCGAAAAGGCCGCGATGGCCGCGATGCCGCAGATCCGCGCCAGGATCCAGCAGCTGCAGCGCGCACGCGCCGCCGCAGCGGCACCGGTAGCTGCCCCCAAGTGCGAGGAAGCCTCGCGCCTGGGCAAGCTGATGGGCCGCAAGGACAAGTGCTGATCCCTTGATGCCTGGCCACCGGGCATGCCCGGTGGCCGCTCAGGACTCCAGCTGCGAAAGCGGCAGTGCCTGGAAGCCCTTCACCGTGCGCAGCACGAAGCTGGAATTGGCATCGGCCACGCCACCGGCGTTGAGCAACCGGTCCAGCAGGAAGCGCGAGAAGTGCTCCAGGTCGCGCACGTAGACGTGCAGCAGGTAGTCCATGTCGCCGGTCAGCGCATGGCAGGCCACCACCTCGTCCCACGCTTGCACGCTGTCCACGAAGTGGCCGATGGCGGCCTGGTCGTGCTTTTCCAGCTGCACGCGCACGAAGGCCTGCAGGCCCAGCCGCAGCTGCCGCGGCTCCAGCCGCGCGCCATAGCCGACGATCACACCCTCGCTTTCCAGCCGCTGCAACCGCCGCAGGCAGGCCGAAGGCGAAAGATTCACCCGCGCCGCCAGTTCGGCGTTGGTGGCGCGCCCATCCCGCTGGATTTCAGCCAGCAGGCGTATATCCGTGCGATCAAACTGGACTTCTCCGGCCATTGTTGCCCCGCAACATGGTGAGTACGCAAGGATATTGCGCCAACAGGGCCAACGGGCGCAACTTTTGCAACCCTGTTGCGCGCGCTCTGCCCTAGCATCGTAGGCATCCCGTCAAGGAGTGCCCCATGGACCTCGCCCAGCCCCGCCGCGTCGAACACCAGCAGACCGACAAGGGCTACGTGCCGGTGTACACCACCGCGCTCGTCGAGCAGCCGTGGGACACCTATACCGCCGACGACCACGCCACCTGGAGCACGCTGTACCAGCGCCAGCGTGAGCTGCTGGTCGGCCGCGCCTGCCAGGAGTTCCTGGATGCACAGGACGAGATGGGCATGAGCGCGCACATGATTCCGCGCTTCGACCAGCTCAACGAAGTACTGGGCGCCGCCACCGGCTGGACCCTGGTCGGCGTTGAAGGCCTGCTGCCGGAACTGGATTTCTTCGACCACCTGGCCAATCGCCGTTTTCCGGTGACCTGGTGGATCCGTCGCCCGGACCAGATTGATTACATCGCAGAGCCGGACCTGTTCCACGATCTGTTCGGCCACGTGCCGCTGCTGATGAACCCGGTGTTCGCCGACTACATGGAGGCGTACGGCCGTGGCGGCGTCAAAGCCCATGCGATCGGCCCGGACGCGCTGCAGAACCTCACGCGCCTGTACTGGTACACGGTGGAATTCGGCCTGATCGACACGCCCGAGGGCCTGCGCATTTACGGCGCCGGCATCGTGTCGTCGAAGGGCGAGTCGCTGTACTCGCTGGAATCGGCCGCGCCCAACCGCATCGGCTTCGACCTGCAGCGGATCATGCGCACGAAGTACCGCATCGACACCTTCCAGAAGACCTACTTCGTCATCGACAGCTTCGAACAGCTGATGCAGGCGACGTCGCCGGACTTCACCCCGATCTACGCGGCACTGTCTGATCAGGCGCATCTGCCGGCAGGCGATGTGCAGGGCGATGACCGCGTGTTCCAGAAGGGCACCGGTGAAGGCTGGGCCGACGGCGGCGACGTGTAAGCACACGGCGTACAGCGCTTCGCATTGAAGGGAAAACGGCGCACCTGGATGCGCCGTTTTCGTTGTTGCCTGCCTGCGCCATTGCAGCGGCGCAGGCGAGGGCAGGGCACTCAGGCGTCCACGGCACGGCAGGAACCACGCACCATCAACTGCGGATGCACGCTGGCTGCGGTCGGCGCATCCGGCAGATCGGTCTGCACCAGCATCGCTGCGGCCATGCGGCCGATGTCGGACACGTGGCGGCGCACCGAGGTCAGCGGCGGCCACAGCCGCGAGGCCAGCGGGCTGTCGTCGTAGCTGACGATCGACAGCTGCTGTGGCACGGCAATACCCGCACGCAGCGCGACCTGGTAGACACCGGCCGCCATCTCGTCGTTGCCGGCGAAGATCGCACTGGGGCGTTGTCCGCCCAGCAGCAACCGTTCGGCGGCATGCACGCCGGATTCGAAGGTGTCGCCCGCTTCCAGCACGCGCTCGCCCGGCAAGGTCAGCCCCACCTGGGCCAACCGGTCAAGGAAGCCATGGGTACGCTCACGCGCCGCGCGCCGGTCACCCGGTCCGGCGATCACCGCGATGTCGCGGTGGCCGAGCGAGAGCAGGTAGCCCGCTGCTGCTGCCGCGCCATCGCGATCGTGGGTGACCACCGCCTGCACGTCTTCTTCCGACGCATGCGCGTTGATCCGCACGTAGCGGCAGTCGATGTCGTCCAGCATCTGCGCGAGTGCAACCGATTCGGATGCACGCGGGCCGAGGATCACCCCATGCAGCTTCTGCTGCTGCACGAAGCGGCGCACGCCCTGCGCGCACTCCGGGTCCTGGCTGTCGCAGGGATGCACCACCAGCTCATAGCCGGTGCCGCGCAGCGCTTCCAGCGCGCCGTGCTGCAGGTCGACAATGCATTGGGCGCCGGGGTCGTCGTACACCAGCCCGATCAGGAAGGAACGGCGGAACGCGAGTCCGCGCGCCAGGGGGTCGGGCACGTAACCGACCTCGCGCATCAACGCCTCGACCTTGTCGCGGGTGTCTTTGCGCACCAGCGGCGAGTTGTTGATGATTCTTGAAACCGTTTTCTTGGAAACTCCCGACAGTCGTGCGATGTCGTTGATCGTGGCAGCCTTGCCTTTCGATGCCGGCAACGCGGCATCGCTCATATTTCGCACTGACATGTATAGAACCAGGTAAGTCGGAGAATTCTAGCCTTGCGCCCGTTGGGCGCGAAGTTGCGGAATGTCGCAGCTGGAGCGGCACAGATCGCGTTCGACACGTTCCACCGCGTGAGGTTCCATTGTGATCGCTCTACTGCGTTTGCATCTGAACCGTTTTTCACGCGTGCTTGCCATGAATGCGGGTGCCACGCGCGCGAACACCAACATTCCCTTAACCATGCTCCGCTACAGTCGGGGCATGGACCTGCAGACTTCTCCGTTTCCGGCGTTCCGTGGCCGCGACCGGTTGATCGCCGCAGTCGACGCGGCGATGACCTCCGGTGACGCCGGGCGCATCACCGCCGACCTGCAGCTGGCGCTGCAGGAAGCCATCGCGGACAGCCGCATCGAGCTACCCGAATGCGTGCACCGTCCGGTCAGTGATCATTACGCGCGACGCCCGCTGTACCACAGCCAGGAACACGGCTACAGCGTGATTGCCATGAGCTGGGGCCCAGGGCAGGGCACGCCGCTGCACGACCACGATGCCATGTGGTGTGTGGAGGGCGTGTGGTTGGGGGAACTGGAGATCACCCGTTACGAGCTGCTGGAGTGCGCCGGCGAACGCTGGCGCTTCCGACGCCACGCCGCGCTGCGCGGCGGCTGCGGCAGCGCCGGCAGCCTCATTCCACCTCACGAATACCACACCCTGCGCAATGCCAGCGATGAAGCCCTGGCCATTTCGGTGCATGTATACGAAGCGCCGATGGAGCGTTCCGCGGTGTTCGACCCGCTTGGGGGTGACTGGTACCAGCGCCGCATCCAGGCACTGCAGGCCGACGCAGTCTGAATCCGCCGCAGGGCAGGGTACCAGCACCTTCGCAGCGCGCATGGCATCATGCGCCGCTGCGCTGCCGGACCCGGCGGCGATCCGCGATGCCCCATCGGGCAAGGAGCAAGACCATGTCCAGCGCTGATCCGCGCCTGCGCGCGCTGTTGAAGCTGGCACCGGTGATTCCGGTGTACACCCCCGAAGATGTGAATGAGGCGGTCGAAGTGGCCCAGGCGCTGTTCCGCGGCGGCCTGCCGGTGATCGAAGTGACGCTGCGCACGCCGCAGGCGCTGGATGCGATCAAGGCCATGGTCGAAGCCGTGCCCGATGCTGTCATCGGCGCCGGCACCGTGCTCAACGTCACGCAGATGCAGGCGGCGAAGCAGGCCGGCGCGCGCTTCGCGGTGTCGCCGGGTGCAACGCCGGCGCTGTATGCCGCCGCACGCGATGCCGACCTGCCGTACCTGCCCGGTGCCGCCACCGCCTCGGACCTGATCCTGGGCCTGGAGCAGGGCACGGACACCTTCAAATTCTTCCCGGCGGTGCAGGCCGGTGGCGCTGCGTTGCTGGCGGCCTGGCACGGCCCGTTTGCCGACGTGCGCTTCTGCCCGACCGGTGGCATCAGCGCGCAGACCGCGCCGCAGTTCCTGCACCTGCCCAACGTGCTGTGCGTGGGCGGCTCGTGGCTGACCACCCCGGCGCTGCTGCAGACCCGTGACTGGGACGCCATCGAACGACTGGCGCGCGAAGCATCGGTGCTGGCCAGCTGAACCTGCTGCACGGATCTTCAAAGGTTTGATCGTGATCAAAGCGCCGGCCTCGAGCCGGCGTCATTCTGTGGGCAAGCGCACTGCGGAGATCCGAACATGCAATCCACCATGAAGGCCGCCGTCGTGCGCGAGTTCGGCAAGCCGCTGGTCATCGAGGAAGTCTCGGTACCGCGCCCGGGGGCGGGCGAGGTGCTGGTCAGGATCGAGGCCTGTGGCGTCTGCCACACCGACCTGCACGCCGCCGAGGGCGACTGGCCGGTGAAACCGAACCCGCCATTCATCCCCGGCCACGAGGGCGTGGGGCACGTCGTGGCCGTGGGAGGCGGGGTAGGGCACGTCAAGGAAGGCGACAGGGTCGGCATCCCCTGGTTGTACTCGGCGTGTGGCCATTGCGAACACTGCCTGGGTGGCTGGGAAACGCTGTGCGAGACGCAGCGCAACACCGGTTACTCGGTCAACGGCGGCTTCGCCGAGTACGCACTGGCCGATGCCAACTATGTCGGCCTGCTTCCGAAGGAAGTGGGCTTCGTCGAGATCGCGCCGGTGTTGTGCGCCGGCGTGACCGTCTACAAGGGCCTGAAGGTGACCGACACCAAGCCCGGGGACTGGGTGGTGATTTCCGGCATCGGTGGCCTGGGCCACATGGCGGTGCAGTACGCCCGTGCGATGGGCCTGAATGTGGCTGCGGTGGACGTGGACGACAACAAGCTGGCATTGGCCCGGCAGCTCGGCGCGCAGATCACCGTGAACGCGCGTACCACCGATCCGGCCGCATTCCTGAAGAAGGAGATCGGCGGTGCGCACGGCGCTCTGGTCACCGCAGTGTCGCCCAAGGCGTTCGAACAGGCTCTGGGCATGGTCCGCCGCGGTGGCACCGTGTCGCTCAATGGCCTGCCGCCCGGCAACTTCCCGCTGGACATCTTCGGCATGGTGCTCAACGGCATCACCGTGCGCGGCTCGATCGTCGGCACCCGGCTGGATCTGCAGGAGTCACTGCAGTTCGCCGCCGAAGGCAAGGTCGCAGCCACGGTCAGCACCGACCGCCTGGAGAACATCAACGACGTGTTCGCGCGCATGCACGCGGGCACCATCGAAGGCCGCGTGGTGCTCGACTTCGCCGCCTGACTGCCTGTGCATGGCCGCCGCTGCTCCGTACCCCTCTCCCACGGGCACGGCGGCCATGCCGATCCATCGGTAGTGCCGGCCGCCGGCCGGCAAAACCCCAGTCGGTTCGGTAGTGCCGGCCGCTGGCCGGCAACGCGGGCACTCTGTGGCAGCCGTACAATACGCGCATGCCTGGCCTGCTCAAGACCCTGTTCCTGTCCATCGTCGCCCTGATCGGCGGCGTGCTGTCGCTTGCGCTGGTCAGCAGCGTCGCCGGCTGGCTGCCGCCGTTGCTGGGCCTGTCGCCGGACAGCAACAGCGTGCAGCTGGGGTGGGACCTGGCCTTCAGCGTACTCGGTGGCGTCGCCGGCATTTCCTTCGCCACCTATTACGCGCCGTGCTGGCCGCGTTCACATGGCTTCTCGATCTGGTCGCTGATCGCGCTGGGCTGTGGCTACGCGATGTGGACGGCGGGTGCGGACTTCCCGTTCTGGTTCGTCATTTCGCTGTTGGCATCGCTGCCGTTGCAGCTGCTGGTGGGCTGGTGGTTCGGCCGCCGCCCCTCGCGCGATCTGCGCTGAGCGCATGCAGGTAGTGCCGGCCGCAGGCCGGCAACTGCAGGATGGCCGAGGTTGCCGGCCAGCGGCCGGCACTACCGCTTCAGCGACGGCAGCCTCTGCTTCAACCGCGCGATGCCCTGCCATGGGTCACCCTTCAGCCGCTTGGCGCGCGCCAGCGCCTTGGCCATCGGAAACGCGTCGGCCGCGCTCACCCGGGCCAGTTCTTCCCAGCGCAGCGGCACCGCCACGCCGGCAGCATCGCGCGCGCGCAGCGACCACGAACACACGCTGGTGGCACCGCGTGTGTTGCGCAGCCAATCGATGAAGATCACGCCGCCGCGCTTGGCCTTGCTCATCGTCGCCACGTAGCGATCAGGCTGCTCCAGCGCCATTGCCTGCGCGAACGCCTCGCAGAACGCCTTGGCCTCGTCCCAGCCAGCCTTGGGCTGCAGCGGCACCACCACGTGCACGCCCTTGCCACCGGACAGCCGCACGAAGCTCTGCAGGCCCACCTCCTGCAGGCGGTCACGGACATCGCGCGCAGCGGCCTTCACCTGTGGCCAGCTCACCCCTTCGCCTGGGTCGAGATCGAACACCAGACGATCCGGGTGCTCGGGATCGGCCACGGTTGCGCCCCACGGATGCAGTTCCAGGGTGTTCATCTGCACCAGCTGCAGCAGGCCCCGCGCATCGTCGACGTAGACGTAATCCTCGCGGCCGCTCTTCTGCTGCAGGGGTACCGCATGTACCGCGTCCCCCAGGCCGGGGCCATGGTGCTTCTGGAAGAAGCAGGCCTTGCCCACGCCGTCCGGGCAGCGCAGCAGTGACAGCGGACGTCCGGCAATCTCGGGCAGAATCCAGCGCGCCATGCGCTGGTAGTAGTCGGCCACGTCACCCTTGCGCAGTTTCTGCCTTGGAAACACCACCCGCTCCGGATGAGTGATCTCGACCTCGCCTCCGGTTTCGGCATCTGCGGTGCTCATTCCCAGGTCCTCCTTCTGCTTGTCGCTGCGCAGTCGCTTGAAACTGGCCTGGCGCAGCAGGCCTTCCTTGCCCCAGCCACGGAAGGCCACCTCGGCAACCGCCACCGGCTTCACCCAGCGTACGCTGGCAGCGCGGAACGGCACATGCGCCGGCAGCTGCAGCACGGGCGTCTTCACCGCCAACGGCTGCAGTGCCTTGAGCAGCGCGCGCAGGCTTTGGTCGTCGAAACCGGTGCCAACGCGGCCCACATAGCGCAAGCCGCCCTTGTCCGGCGTCGCCAGCAGCAGCGAGCCGAACCCCACCCGTGAACCCTTGGGTGCCGTGTAGCCGACGATCAGGAACTCATCGGTGTCTTCGTGCTTCACCTTCACCCAGCTGCGCGCGCGGGTGTTCACGTACGGGGCATCCACCTGCTTGCTGACGATGCCTTCGAATCCGGCCTTGCCACTGGCATCGAACACCTGCGGGCCACGGTCGATCACGTGCTCGCTGAAGGCCAGGGTGCCAGGCGCGGGCCCAATGAGCTCTTTCAGGAGTGCTTTGCGCTCCAGCAACGGCGCACGACTGATATCCGCTCCAGCCATGCCCGGAAGATCGAACACGATGTAGCGCAGCGGTTGCTTCGAACTGCCGTCGATCACCCGCTGCAACGCTGCGAAGTCACTGCGTCCTTCCTTGTCCAGCACCACCAGTTCGCCGTCCAGGCGTGCATCGCGCACCGGCAGCGCCTGCACGGCCTGCACCACTTCGGGAAAATCATCGGTCCAATCCAGACCATTGCGGGAGCGCAGCTTGACCTCGCCATTGTGCAGATCCGCCAGCAGGCGATAGCCATCCCACTTGATCTCGTGAAGCCAGCGGTCGCCGTCCGGCGCACTGTCGCGATGATCGGTCAACTGCGGTTTGAATGCATGCGGGTAGGGTGCGTCACGTGCGCCGTGCAGTTGCAGCGCGCGTGCATGCCAGCGCACATCGGCCTTGCGTGTGGTCGTGCGTGCGACGGGTGCAGCTCGCGCCGTCTTGTCCGCGGAACGCTTCTTCGCCGCAGGTGTTCGTTTCGGCATCGGTGCCGTCAGCAGGTCATCCGCCTCCGCGTCGCGCGCTTCCCCGTCACCGCGCTTGATCAACAGCCACTGCACCTGGCGTCCTTTCATCGCGGTCCGCACCAGCTTCCAACCACCGGCCAGGCGTTGTCCATGCAGCACGAAGTCGATCCTGCCCGCCGCCAGTGCCTGCAGTGGATCGCCTTCACAGGCCCAGGTGCCGTGATCGAAGACTTCCACGTGGCCCGCACCATAGTGGCCTTCAGGAATGTCTCCCTCGAAACCGGCGTAGGAGAGCGGATGGTCTTCCACTTCCACGGCCAGCCGCTTTTCACCGACGCGCAGGGAAGGCCCCTTGGGCACCGCCCAGCTCTTCAGTACGCCGTCCATTTCCAGGCGGAAGTCATAGTGACGCGAGCTGGCATGGTGCAGCTGGATGACAAAGGTCGGCCGCCGCTTCGGGTCGCCCGGTGCGGGCGTGTCGTCGGGCTCCGTTGTCTGCCCGGCGCCACCGCCAAGCCGGCGTTTGCGCCGATACTGGTGCAACGACATGGCTCACCCCGCCTTGCGTCGGGGTGCGGTCTTCTTTGCAGCCTTCTTCGTTGTCTTCTTTGCGGCCTTCTTCACTGGCGACTTGGCGGCTGCTTTGCGCGTTGCGGCCTTCTTCGCTGGCGTTCGCTTGTTCGCATCCAGGCTCTTCTGCAGCAGCGCCATGAAGTCGACCACATTGGTACTGGCGTCCTCGCGCGGTGCCGGCTCATCGTCCACCCGCGTGGTGCCGCCCTTGGACTTGATGCGCTTGTTCAACACCTGCTGCAGGCGCTCGCGGAATTCATCGTGGTACTGCGACGGATCCCAATCGCCGGCCATCGACTCGATCAACTGCTCGGCCATCGCCGTTTCCTTGCTGGTGATGCGATAGTCGGACAGTTTGCCGGTGGGCAGCTTGTAGTCCTCGGGATCCACCAGTTCCTGCGGATAGCGCAGGATCATCAGCACCAGCGCGTCCTCATGCGGCATCACCGCACACAGGTATTCGCGCGTACGCACCACCACCCGCGCGATGCCCACCTTGCCGGTGCTGCGCAACGTTTCGCGCAGCAGCACGTAGCCCTTCTCGGCCTTCTTGCCGGGCACCAGCAGATACGGTTTCTCGTAATAGCGCGGGTCGATCTGCGCCGCATCCACGAATGATTCCACCTCCACCGCTTCGTGGCTTTCCGGCGCAGCCGAGCGGATATCACCTTCCTCCAGCACGACATAACTGCCCTTGTCGTACTCATAGGCTTTGACGATGTCCTTCCAGGGCACTTCCTCGCCAGTGTCGGCGTTGACCCGTTCGAAACGGATCGGCTTGCGGTCGCGGGAATCGAGCATGCGGAACTGCAGGTCGACCTTGCGTTCGCCGGACATCAGCGACACCGGCACGTTGAGCAGGCCAAACGACAGCGTGCCGGTCCAGATCGGGCGGGCCATGGGCGTACCTTTGGCGGGGCAGGGCATCCAGCTTCGGATGGGCGGTGTAAACCACCCGTGTCGATACCGTGCAGGTGGGTTCTACGCAGATGCGGTAGTGCCGGCCGCTGGCCGGCAGAGCTCGCGGCCTGAAGTTTCCTGGGGTTGCCGGCCAGCGGCCGGCACTACTGCAGCAACGGCCTCACCGCCGCCGCCGGAATATGGTCCAGCGCGCGCCAGGCGTCTTCCACCACCGGCCGCGCCTGCGACCAGCCCAAGCGTGACTGCCCGCGCATCTGTTCCCAGTGCTCGGCCAGTTCCTCGCAGGTATCGGCGGCATCACCGCGTGGCCAATCCGCAGCATGCGTGGTCAACGCGAAGGCATACACCGGGCACAGGTCGCGCCAGTTCCGGTGGCTCTGCCCGCGGCGCTCCTCGTAGTCGCTGAGCATGTACTGCAGGTAGTCCTGCGCCACCGCCTGGGGGTCTTCATGGCGACGCGTACGGCGCTGCGCGCTGCGCTGGCCGAGCGGATCGAGCAGGGCGTTGAACACGGACGGTGCGGGTCGTTCAAGACGGGGCATGGCCGGCTCCTGCAGCGGGGGCGGGTGGGCAGGAATACGCGCGGTGCCGTTACCGGGGGGTGAGCGAGATGTTCATGACGCCAGGTTCGCAACGGCTTTACCTGCGGGGCGGTGTAGTGGAATCCCCCCAAGGGCAGGTACCAGACCATGAGCCGAGAGACCTCGCGAGACCCGCTGCGGGTGAACCACCCGCCCATTCCCGGCGAGCAGCGCGGCAAGCGCGATGCCGACAACGCCGACTACCGCGGCACCGGCGCGCCGTTCTTCGATGCCGAGCACGACCACCTGCCGGTGAAGCACGAGGCTGAACAGGCGGCCCAGGACCGCAAGGATGGCGGCGACCGCCATCGCGGTGGCCAGGAGAGCCCGCTCAAGCGCCGTGAACGCAAGCAGCGCGCGAGCGACAACCAGGACGAGGCGCTGGAGGAGACCTTCCCGGCGAGCGACCCGACCTCGCCGTTCGTGCCAGCCAAGGCCCCCGACTGACCGGTAGTGCCGGCCGCTGGCCGGCAACCTCCTGACGTCGTGCACGGCGCGGTGCCGGCCAGCGGCCGGCACTACCAACTCAGCGCCACGACCATTGCAGGCCGACGTTGGCTCGCCGTCCCGGTCCCGGCTCGTAGAAGCGACCATTGCCGTCATTGACGATCACCGAGCCGATGTAGGCTTGGTCCAGCACGTTCTCCAGCCGGGCGAAGGCGCGCAGCTCGCCGCCCGGCAGCGTCCATCGACGGCCGGCTTCCAGGTGCAGCAGGGCGTAGCCCGGCGCGCGCTCGGTGGCCAGGTCGTTGACCACGGTATCGCTGCTGGCCGTTGCCTCCAGCGCCCACTGCCAATCGGCAGGGCTCCACTGCAGCCGCGCGAAGGCCTGCTGGCGCGGCACGCCGGGCAGACGGCTGCCTGCAGCGACCAGGGTGTTCGAGGTCAGGTACGGCGAGCGCACCTGCGCCTGCAGCCAGGTCCACGCCAGCTGCAGTTCCAGGTGCTCGGCCAGCGGCTGTCGGTACTGCAGTTCCACACCCTGGCGACGGGTTCGGCCGATGTTGCGATAGGTGCTGCGCCCACCAGAGTTGCTGGCAACTGCCAGCTCATCGTCGGTATCTGCACGGAACAGGCTGATATCAAGCTGGGTTCCGTCCTGCTCACGCCATTTGCTGCCTACCTCCAGATTGCGGCTGCGCGCAGCGGCCAGATCCAGCGCCAGCCCGGCCAGGCCATCGGCGCGATACCCCAGCTCGTTGAAGGTTGGGGTCTCGAAACCCCGGCCCACGGCGGCGTGCAGCCGCCACTGCGGGTTGGCTTCGAAGCTGATCCCGGCCACCGGCGTGGTCGCCTGGTAGCGGCGGTGGCCACTGTCGTCGGGGTTGGCGCCGACGATGTAGCGGTCATTCGATTCGAATCGCACGGCGCTGTGGCGGAGCCCGGCCAGCAACGACCAGCGCGGGCTCCAATGCCACCAGGCCTGGGCGAACTGGTCCACGTTCTGCACCGTGTCGATCTGGTCGCGGCGCAGGCGCCCGCGCACGCCGAGGGCGCTGCCGATGAAGTTCTCGTAGCCGGTGCGATGCTGGCGCTGGCGGTCGGCGCTGAGCCCGGCTACCAGGTCCAGCGGTCGCCCGGCCAGATCACCGTGCCAGCCCCAGCGCGCGTCCAGCCCGCCATAGCCGCCCTGCAGATCGATCACGCCGCCGGCATGCAGCGGGCTGTTGGTCTGGGGTGCCGGCGGAATCGGCAGGTACTGGCGTACCGCGCGCTGGCCGGCATAGCCCATCAATTGCCAGCGCTGCGCTCCCGTTTCACGGGTCCAGCGCAGGCCGGCCTGCTGCTGGCGCACGGTTTTGCGGGTGTTGTACTGGTGCGCGACTGCCGTGGCCTGGCGCGGATCAGCCGCCACCTGGGCACGGGTCAGGCCCAGCGGATCCTGCGCATCGGGGGCGTCAAGCGCATTGAGCAGCAGCTCCAGCCGCCCACCGCCCAGATCACCACCGATGCGTGCGTTGAGCGATTCACGGCGCGCGCGGCTATGGTCCCGCCAGCCATCGGTGCGGAAGTGATTGGCGGCGATGTTGTAGTCCAGCACTTGACCGGCACCCTTCAGCTGCGCACCGACACTGAGCGTGTTGTCGGCGCCGGCATTCACGCGCAACCGCCACGGGTCGCCGGCCTGGCCCTGCGCGCTCCAGACCTGCAGCACGCCGCCGGAGGAATTGCCGTACAACGCCGAGAACGGCCCGCGCAGCACCTCGATGCGCTCGGCGCCCAACAGGCTGGCATGCGACAGCTGGCCCTGGCCATCGGGCATGGTCGCGGGCACCCCGTCGATCAACACCCGCACCCCGCGCACCCCGAAGGTCGAGCGCGCGCCGAAGCCACGGATCGACAGCTGCGTGTCCTGGGCAAAGTTCTGCCGGTCACGTGCCAGCAGTCCGGGGACCCCGGCCAAGGCCTCAGACAGCTGCGCGCCGGTGCCCGCGCGGCTGGCGTCGATCCAGACCGTGTCCTGGCTGGCCGGCAGCGCGAACGGATCGATGCCCGGCACCCGGGCGGCCTGTACCTGCACCGCAGGCAGGGCGGTGGGCGCAGGCTCGGCCACCGCCGCCCAGGGCGACAGCAGCAGGGCGGACAGCGGCAGGCAATGGCGTCGTGCGGCGGGATTCATGATTCAGGTTGATGGATCGGGCGGCAACGCACGCCATGGTACGGGGCCGCGGATGACGATGGCGGCGGCCAGCCCCTGCAGGCTTTGTTACGATGGGCTGTTTCCGGCTGAAAAGCCGCAGACCGCGTAGCGCACTTCCTCCCCCTTTCCGTCTACCGAACGAGTACCGCCGTGTCCTTCTTTGCAAACGTGGAACTGGTCCCAGGCGACCCGATCCTGGGCCTGACCGAGGCGTACAACGCCGACAGCCGCCCGACCAAGGTCAACCTGGGTGTGGGCATCTACTACGACGAGAGCGGCCGCATTCCGCTGCTGCGCGCCGTCAAGCAGATCGAGCAGCAGCTCGCCGCTGAAGCCAAACCGCGCGGCTACCTGCCGATCGATGGCCTGCCGGCGTACACGCAGGCCACGCGCGAGTTGGTGTTCGGCAAGGATTCGCCGCTGCTGGCCGCCGGCCGCGTCACTACCGCACAGACCGTCGGCGGCAGCGGTGCGCTGCGCGTCGGCGCCGACGTGCTGAAGAAGCTGCTGCCGCACGCCACCGTTGCGCTGAGCAACCCGAGCTGGGAAAACCACCGTGCGGTGTTCAGCGCCGCCGGTTTCGACGTGCTGGATTACACCTACTTCGACCCGGCCACCCATGGCGTCGATTTCAACGGCATGCTGGCCGACCTGGGCAAGCTGGAAGCCGGCACCGTGGTACTGCTGCATGCCTGCTGCCACAACCCCACCGGTGCCGACCTCACGGTCACCCAGTGGAAGCAGGTCGCGCAGCTGCTGAAGGAAAAGCAGCTGTTCCCCTTCATCGACATGGCCTACCAGGGCTTCGACAAGGGCATCGAGCAGGACGGCGCCGCCGTGCGCATCATCGCCGAAGCCGGCATCGACAGCTTCATCGTCGCCAACTCGTACTCCAAGTCGTTCTCGCTGTACGGCGAGCGCGTGGGTGCGCTGTCGATGGTGGCACCGACCGCCGCTGACGCCAAGGCGGTGCAGTCGCAGGTCAAGCGCGTGATCCGCACCATCTACTCCAGCCCGTCCACCCACGGTGCCGCGCTGGTGGCCGGCGTGCTGACCAACCCGGAACTGCGTGCGATGTGGGAGCAGGAGCTGACCGAGATGCGCGAGCGCATCCACGCCCTGCGCCAAGGCCTGGTCGAGAAGCTGGCCGCTGCCGGCGCGCCGCAGTTCGGTTTCATCAACGAACAGGCCGGCATGTTCTCCTACTCCGGCCTGAGCCGCGAGCAGGTCGAGCGTCTGCGCGACGAGTTCGGCATCTACGCCGTCGGCACCGGCCGCATCTGCGTGGCCGCGTTGAACCAGAACAACCTGGAATACGTCGCCAAGGCCGTGGCCACCGTCGCCAAGGGCTGAAACAACGCTCCAGTAGCTTGAAGACAAAGGCGCCGAAAGGCGCCTTTGTTTTTTTGCTTTTGCTCTTGCCTTTGCCATCCCCACCGCGCTCGCGGCGAACCCTGAAGCGCGTGGGAGGGGGAGGCGCCACGAGTGCAACGCATCTGGAAACGATTACGCCTTCCCGCGCTCACGCACGGCCCCGCCATACGGGCGACAATAGGCGTTTTCCCGCTGCCGAGACCTGCCCGCTCATGTCCCGTACTTCGTTGACCCGCTTCCTGATCCAGGAACAGCACGCCGGCCGCATCAACGCCGACCTGCGCCAGCTGATCGCGGTCGTCGCCCGCGCCTGCACCAGCATCTCCATCGCCGTCAGCAAGGGCGCCCTCGGTGGCGTGCTGGGCGATGCCGGTACCGGTAACGTGCAGGGCGAGGCGCAGAAGAAGCTGGACGTCATCAGCAACGAGATCCTGCTTGAAGCGAACGCCTGGGGTGGCCACCTCGCCGCGTGCGCCTCGGAGGAAATGGACCACAGCCAGCCGGTGCCGGACATCTACCCGCGCGGTGATTTCCTGCTGCTGTTCGATCCCCTCGACGGCAGCTCCAACATCGACGTCAACGTCTCCGTCGGCACCATCTTCTCGGTGCTGCGCTGCCCGACCAATGTCGAACTGCCGGGCGACGACGCCTTCCTGCAGCCGGGCAGCAAGCAGATCGCCGCCGGCTACTGCATCTACGGGCCCAGCACCCAGCTGGTGCTGACCGTCGGCCATGGCACCCACGCCTTCACCCTGGACCGTGAGAAGGGCGAGTTCGTGCTGACCACCGAGAACATGCAGATTCCGGCGGCTACCCAGGAGTTCGCCATCAACATGTCCAACCAGCGCCACTGGGAAGCACCGATGCAGGCCTATGTCGGCGATCTGCTGGCGGGCAAGGAAGGCACGCGCGGCAAGAACTTCAACATGCGCTGGATCGCCAGCATGGTCGCCGACGTGCACCGCATCCTGACCCGCGGCGGCATCTTCATCTACCCGTGGGACAAGAAGGATCCGTCCAAGGCCGGCAAGCTGCGCCTGATGTACGAGGCCAACCCGATGGGCCTGCTGGTCGAACAGGCCGGCGGCGCCGCCTGGACCGGCCGCGAGCGCATCCTCGACATCCAGCCCGACCAGCTGCACCAGCGCGTGCCGGTGTTCCTGGGTTCGCGCGAGGAAGTGGCCGAAGCCGTGCGCTACCACCACGCACACGACAACGCACAGGGCTGACGGCCTATCGCCTGACAGCGGTCATGGCAGAACGATGACATGACCGTGGGGTGACACCGAGGGCGGCAAACGGCACCATCAAGCCGTTGCCGCCTAAGGAATGCACGCATGCACGAGCAGGGCCCGGTCGATTTCATCGAGGTCATCCACAACGCGGTCCCCAGCGAGGTCTGCGCGGCGATCGTCGAGCGCATGCGGGCGGCGCGTGGCCTGCAGCCCGGTGCCGTGGGCAGTGGCGTGTTCCCGGAACTCAAGCACAGCAAGGATCTGCGCATCAGCGGCCTTGATGGCTGGCAGGATGTGGACCATCAGCTGCAGCACGCGGTGTTCAACGGCCTGCTGACTTATCTACGCCGTTATCCACAGGCGTTGATCGCCCCGCTGATGTTGCAGATCCAGGACAGCAACGGCCAACCGCGACGCCTGTCTGCCGAGGACTTTCCTGACATGCCGCAGCAGCAGCTGGCCGACCTGGCCCGCACCTGCCTGCGCCCGGGCGCCATCAACCTGCAGTGGTATGCGGCGGGCGAGGGCGGTTATCCGTACTGGCACTGCGAGCTGTACCCCAAGGATGCGCAGGCCGAGACCCTGCACCGGCACGTGCTGTGGACGCTGTACCTCAACGACGAATTCGAAGAGGGCGAAACCGAGTTCCTGTTCCAGGGGCGGAAGATCGCACCACGCACCGGCAGCCTGCTGATTGCGCCGACGGCGTTTACGCATACCCATCGTGGCAACAGGCCGCAGGGTGGGGACAAGTTCATCGCGACGAGTTGGATTCTGTTCCAGAGCGCGCAGAAGTTGTTTGGGGGAGGGTGAGAGGCCCTTGAGGTATGCGCGTTCCTACATGAAAAAAATCGCGTTCTCACCTCAGTCGACGTGACCCTCTAAACTGAGAATTGGAAATCTCATATGTCCCTGAGGAATTCCATGCTCGTTGAACGTCCTATTAGAATATCTAGATCTAAGCCATGAATTCAGCTCGTCCGCATGAAGGACGTGCTTCAACTCATACACAAAAGACCCATTGCGTTCCCTCCATTCCCGTGAATGGACCTGTAGTGTTGGATCGCAAAAGAAGGATCTGTGTTCGAGATCGCAGATCAACCACGCATGTGGAACTCGCTCACCTCGATCTGCAAGTAAGAATCCAAGCGCATATCTTATGCGTTTGATGTCACCCATCGCTCTTGAAAAATCGTTCTCACATTCAGAGAGAATCGTCGCAACTCCGCTATTTGAATAGCACTGTCGCTTTTCTATCGGGTAAATGTCGCTCAATGCCCAAAGAAATGTATCGCCAACTCTGGTTGAAAGCACGCCCTTACCTACTCTGCCAAGCAAGTCGGTAATATTAGCTCTTCCAACGACATGCTTTGTAACCGCGCCGAAAGCACCTTAGAACAACGACCTCTGCGGCGATTCTTTGCGCGGCGGCAACGGCTTCACGAACCGGCTGCAATCCAGCTTCGGCCAATGGCTGTTCTGCGCGTTGAAGCCGAGACGCTTTCGCGCCAGCTTGAAGCGGTTGTTCAACAGATCGGCATACACGCCCTGGCCACGCATGCGGGTGCCGAACTGGCTGTCGTAATCCTTGCCGCCGCGCAGCTGCTGGATGGTGCTCATCACGTGCGCAGCGCGATCGGGATGATGGGTGTCCAACCAATCGCGGAACAGCGGGGCCACTTCCAGCGGCAGGCGCAGCAGCACGTAGCCTGCGGTGCTGGCGCCAGCATCGTGCGCGGCCTCCAGCACGGCTTCCAGTTCGCTGTCGTTGATCCACGGGATCACCGGCGCCACCATCACACCCACCGGAATGCCCGCTGCATGCAGGCGCTTCATCGCACGCAGCCGTGCATGCGGCGCCGACGCGCGTGGCTCCAGCTTTGCGGAGAGATGCGGGTCCAGCGAGGTCACCGAGAAATGCACGCTGACCAGGTTCTCCGCCGCCAGCGGTGCGAGCAGATCGATGTCACGCTCGACCAGTGCGTTCTTGGTGATCAGCGAGAACGGATGCTTGGTTTCCAGCATCACTTCGATCAGCTGGCGGGTGAGCTTGAACTTGCGTTCGATCGGCTGGTACGCATCGGTGTTGATGCCCAGCGCGATCGGTTGCGGAACGTAACCCGGCTTCGACAACTCCTTGCGCAGCAGCTGCGGCGCATTGGTCTTGGCGAACAGCTTGGTCTCGAAGTCCAGGCCTGGCGACAGGTTCAGATAGGCGTGCGAGGGGCGCGCGAAGCAGTAGGAGCAGCCATGCTCACAACCGCGGTACGGATTCACCGATTGGCTGAAGCCGACGTCCGGTGAGGTGTTGCGGCTGATGATGCTGCGTGCGGTCTCGGCACGTACTTCAGTGCGCAGACGTGGGGCGAGGAATTCCTCGCTCTCATCGACTGCCCAGCCGTCGTCCACCGCCTCGCTGACGGTGCTTTCAAAGCGCCCGGCAAGGTGGGACGTGGAACCTCGGCCCTTGATCGCGATACCCATTGCGGCAGGTTACGCCGCAGCCGTCTCAATGGCTGCGACGGCTGCCTGAAGGGTTCAGCGCGGTGCTGCGTCGAGCATGGCTCAACGCTACAGGGGAGCGGTCAGAGCAACGCCAGGTACCCGCGCACCGTGGCGTCCAGGCCATCGTACAGCGCCTCACCGATCAGCGCGTGACCGATCGACACCTCCAGCACGTCCGGCACGTGGGCCAGGAAATCGCGCAGGTTGTCCTGTGACAGGTCGTGCCCGGCGTTGACGCCCAGGCCCACCGCCTGCGCCCGCCGCGCCGCAGTGGCGAACAGTTCCAGCATCGCCGCAGCGTCTCCGGCCGCGTGTGCTTCGGCGTAGGGGCCGGTATACAGCTCGACACGATCTGCACCAACATCGGCCGCCTGCTCCAGCAGTGGGTTGCCAGCATCGACGAACAGGCTGACCCGGCAGCCCATCGCCTTCAGTTCGGCGATCAGTGGTCGCAGCCGCTCGGCATCCCGCTCGAAGTCGAAGCCATGGTCGGAGGTGATCTGTCCATCGCCATCCGGCACCAGCGTCGCCTGCGCCGGGCGGGTCTGCGCGCACAGCGGCAGCAGGCCTGGGTAGCCCTCGCGCGGCGGTGCGAACGGGTTGCCTTCGATGTTGAATTCCACGCCACGCGCGCCGGTCAGCGTGGACAGCGCCAGCACGTCCTCGGCGGTGATATGGCGGCGGTCCGGCCGCGGGTGCACGGTGATGCCATGTGCACCGGCATCCAGGCAGGCCTGGGCGGCGCGCACCACGTCCGGTTCGGCGCCGCCGCGCGAATTGCGCAGGACGGCGATCTTGTTGACGTTGACGCTGAGCTGGGTCATGGAACGGAACTACTTGGAAAGAGGGGACGGATCGTGGTCGTTGGCGTCGACATTGCGGCGGGCCTGGGCCTGCTCGCGCAGGCGGCGCAGCTCCTCGGCATCGACAAGGGTGGCAGGGTCCCGCTGAAGGTCGCCGAAGCGGGCTACATAGCGACCGCGCACCCAGGCCAGCAGGAAGGCGAGGGCGGCCAGCAGGCACAGGGTCATCAATGCGGCGCTGGGGGTCTTCAAGGCGAAGGCGAAACAGCCCAGCGCCAGCAGCAGGTACAACCAGTACATAGTCGGGCTCCCCGGATGATCGCCGCAGTGTAGCGCTGCGTCAGAGCAGCGGCGAGGCCAGCCGGGCGAAAGCCTCGGGCAGGCGGTGCAGCCACAGCGAACGGCCGGCCTGGTCGTGCACGCGGGTGGCGCGGTCGAACTCTCCCTGCAGCAGCCCGGCCAGAGCGGCGACACGGTCACGGTCGTTGATCATCATCGACAGCTCGAAGTTCAGGCGGAAGCTGCGGTGGTCGAAGTTGGCGCTGCCGACGATGCAGACATCGTCGTCGGCGATGAAAGCCTTGGTATGCAGCATGCGCGGGCCGTACTCGTAGATCTTCACCCCGGCGTGCAGCAGTTCGTCGAAATAGGAGCGCGCGGCCTGGGTGACAAACCAGGAGTCGCTCATCTTCGGCACCAGCAGGCGCACGTCCAGTCCACCCAGTGCCGCCGAAGTCAGCGCCATCCGCGCCGCTTCGCCCGGCACGAAGTAGGGCGTTACCAGCCACACGCGCTCGTGTGCTTCCTGGATGGCCGCCACGTGCAGGCGGTGGATCGTTTCCCAGCCCGAGTCCGGGCCGGAGACCAGCACCTGGGCGTTGATCGCACCATCGCCGCGCAGCGGCATGTCGGCCGGCCACAGACGGGCAATGTCCATGCGCGAGGGATCCTGGCCACTGGCATAGAGCCAGTCCTCGGCGAACACCAGCTGCAGGCTGCGCACGACGTGGCCGCGGATGCGCATGTGCAGGTCGCGGTAGGCGTTCGGCTTGCGGCTCTCGTCTTCATCGTCGGTGATATTGATGCCACCGGTGAAGGCCAGCCGGCCATCGACGATCACCAGCTTGCGGTGCGTACGCAGGTTCAACCACGGCCGCTTGAACGGCTTCAGCAGCTGCCGCGGATGGAACCAGACCGCCTCGCCACCGGCATCGATCAGCGGCTGCAGGAAGCGGCGAGGCAGGGCGGAAGAACCCACTGCATCCAGCAGCAGGCGCACCTGCACGCCGGCACGGGCGCGCTCGACCAGGGCGTCGCGCAGGGCGGTGCCGGCATGGTCCGGATTGAAGATGTAGTACTCCAGGTGCACGTGATCGCGAGCCTGCGCCACCGCTTCCAACAGAGCGGCGTAGGTAGCGGCACCATCCACCAGCCAGGTCACCTCGGTCGCGCTGCTCGGCGCCAGGCCCGTGGTGGCCTGCGCGATCTTGGCCAGCTCGGTGCAGTCGGCATCCGGTGGGCAGACATCGCTGTAGTGCTCCATGCCCGAACGTGCGCGTCCGCGGCGCAGCCGTTGCCGCTTCACCTTCTGCGGGCCCAGCAGGTAGTAGATGAACAAGCCGAGGTAGGGCAGCAGCGCCAACGACAGGATCCAGCTCAGCGTGGCGACCGGCTCACGCTTCTGCAGCATGATCCAGCCCGCCAGCGCGAACAGATACAGCAGGTAGGCCACCGCCAGGATCGAGCCAAGGTGGGCGATGCCGTCGAGCCAATGACGCAGGGAGTCGAAGAGGGCGAGCATCCGCCGATCATAGCGGTCCAGGCCGGCAGGCATAAAAAAAAACGCCCCTGTCTCCAGGGGCGTCTGCAGTCGCGTCATGACTGTTGTGTTGCGGTGTAGCTATTACTGCTGCACAAAACCGATCTTCTTCATCTGAGCATTCTTCGCGGCGGCCAGAACCTTGGCCATCACGTCGTACTCGGAATCCGGGCTGGCGTCGATGCGCAGTTCCGGCTGGTTGGTCGGGTCACGCTGGACCTCCTGCTCCATCCGCTGCTGCAGCTCGCTGGTATTGATCGGGCTGTTGTTCCACGAGACCTGGTTGCTGGCGTCGATCTTCAGTTCGATCGGCGGCGGCGGTTCGACCAGCTGCGGCGGTGGGTTGAGCACGCGCTGCGGCAGGTCGACGGCGATCGGGTACGTCATGATCGGCGCGGTCACGATGAAGATGATCAGCAGAACCAGCATCACGTCCACGAGGGGCGTGACGTTGATGTCTGCCATGGGGCCCTTGCCACCACCACTACTGAATGCCATGGCTTATTGCCCCTTTTCTTTGGTCGCGACGAAGCCGACGTCCAGCATGCCCTGCTCCTGCGCGACCTTGGTCAGGTCGTTGATGACGCGCATCTTGGTGGTGCGGTCACCACGCAGGTTCAGCGGCGGCTGCGGGGTCTGCTGGGCGGCGGTCGCCAAGCGCGACTCGAGAGTCTGCTTGTTGATTTCTTCGTCGTTCCAGTAGATCGAGCCGTCTTCCTTGACTGCCAGGGTGATCGGTCCGGAACGCTTTTCAGCGTCTTCCGGCTTCTGGATCAGGTTGGCTTCCGGCAGATCCACCTTGACCTTGTGGGACATCAGGGGCGCCGTGATGATGAAGATGATCAGCAGCACCAGCATCACGTCCACGAGGGGCGTAACGTTGATGTCGGCCATGGGGCCGCCGCTGTTACCACTACTGAAAGCCATAACGGGCTCCGTCTAGATCTTGGTGACTACTTACGTTCGTCGCTGGGTGAAGCGCGCCGCAATTAGCGGACGCGCGAGCCGGTGGCGAAGAAGTCGTGCAGGTCGTGCGCGAAGGTATCGAACTTGCTGATGGTCGCGCTGTTGATCTTGCTGAAGAAGTTGAAGGCGAACACGGCCGGGATCGCGACGAACAGACCGATCGCGGTCATGATCAGCGCTTCACCCACCGGGCCTGCAACGGCGTCGATCGAAGCGGAGCCGGTGGCACCGATCTTGATCAGGGCGCCGTAGATGCCCCACACGGTACCCAGCAGACCGACGAACGGAGCGGTCGCGCCGACGGTGGCCAGCAGGGTCATGCCCGACTGCAGCTTGTTGCTTTCGCGGGTGACGGCCTGACGCAGGGCGCGGTCGACGAACTCCGAACGGCTCAGGTTCTCACCCACGCCGCCGGTAGCGCCGCCTTCAGCGCGCTGGTGGTGCGCAGCAGCCTGGGCGGCGTCCAGAGCGATCTTCGAGAACGGCTCCGAAGCCGGCTGCTCTTCCATGGCACGGATGGCGTCCTGCGCGTTCGGGGTATCCCAGAACAGGCTGACGACGCGATCAGCAGCGCTCTTCAGGCGGGTCGCACGGAAGATGTTGATGACGGTCCAGTACCAGGACATGGCCGACATGGCGATCAGGGTCAGCAGCACGACCCAGGAAACCGCGAAATCACCCGGCTTGGTGGTCATTTCGTGGATCAGGTGCTCGAAGCCCATCTGCGACAGGGCGTTGGACGGATTGCCCCCGGCAGCAGCGGCGATGAAAATTTCCTGCAGCATGACGCTTACCTTTGTTGTGTGTGGTGATAAAGGGTGTAGCTAAGCTAAACAATCGAACCGGGAGCGGGGGTGGCCATGCGGCCACCCGGGCGCATCAGTTCAGCGCAAAGTTGACCGGGACGCGAACGCGACCTGCCGCCTTCTTACCGCCAGATTCAGCGGCGTTGAAGCGCCACTTGCGAGCCGCTTCCATCGCGGCACGGTCCAGGTCGCGGTTACGGCTGGACTTTTCCACCGTGACATTGGTGACGTTGCCGTTGGCATCGACATCAATGATCAGGATCACTTCGCCCTGGATACCCGCGCGGAAGGCGGCCGGCGGGTAGCGCGGCGGATTCATGGCCTTCGACGAGATGTCCACGCTGGCCTCGATCGAGGTCGCAGGTGCCGGCGGCGCGGGGGGCGACGGCGGGGTGACGATATCGCTCGGGCGCGGCTCCGGCACGTCCACGACCGGCGCCTGCGGCGGCGGCGGGACCGGCGACGGCTTCGGCGGCGACAGATTCTTCACCGGCGGCGGCGGAGTATCGGTCGGCGGCGGCGGCGGCGGCGGCGGGGGCGGCGGCGGCGGCGCATCGACGATGGTCACCATGACGTTGCGCTCCTTCTCAGCCACGGCCTTGGGAGCCACGGCGGGAATGAGGAGCATCATGAAGGCGGCCAGATGCAGGGCAATTACAAACGCGATGCCGACGATGCGAGGCCAGCTCAGCCCCTTGTCATCGGGTTGTTCGTACCGGTGAACGACTAGTTGTTCCGTCATGCGCCAAGAGCTCAATAGTGGGGCCGGGATGCCGGGGGCGGAATCCCTGATCAGCGGTGCATGACACCGCAGGAACCTCCAAGCTTATACCAATCCTGAGCGCCTGCGCATCAACTGGGCAGGCATTCAGGCGTTATTCCTACTTACTTCAGGTTGATGATTTTCTTGGCATCAGCCTGGTTCTTCACACCCTTCGCCAGCGCCTGCTGGGCGGCCTGCTTGGCCTCCGGGATGCGACCTTCGGCATGCAGGACGCGTGCCAGGTTCAGGTAGGTCTCACCGTCCTTGGACAGCGGGGCAGCCTTCTGCCACGCATCGATCGCCTGCGGCACCTGGTCGGAGTAGTAGTAGGACTGGGCCAGCGCCAGGTAAACCTGGTAGTCCGGCTTCAGGATGCCCTTCTGCAACCCTTCGTTGATGACCGCGATGACGTCCTTTTCCTTTTTGTCGGTGTTGGCATAGATGGAGTACAGCTGCTTGTACTCGCGCTCTTCGGTGAGCTGGCCGCTGCTGCGCAGCTTGTCCATCACCGCGGCCGCCTTGTCCATCTGGTCGGCCTGCATGTACATGCTGGCCAGGTTCAGCTGGGCCTTCTTGTCGTTCGGGTTCTTGGCGGCCAGCGCCTCGGCTTCCTTGACCGCTTCGCCGGACTGGCCTGCTTCGGACAGCGCCGCCATCAGCAGCTGGTTCCAGTTGTCCTTCGGTTCGGCGGAGCCGGCGATGGCCTGCTTCAGCACCGGAATCGCTTCCTGGTAGCGCTCCAGCTGGTACAGCGCCTGGCCCTTGGCGATCAGTTCTTCCGGCTTGGTCGACTTGCTCTCGGCGAAGTACTTGTCGAGGGTTGCCAGGCCTTCGGCTGTCTGGTCTTCCTGCAGCTGCAACTGGCCCAGCATCAGCATCGACTGGAAGTGGCCGTTGTTGTCCAGGCCGTTGAACTGCAGGACCTGCTTCAGGTAGGCGATGGCAGCCGGGGCGTCATCGGTCTGGTAGGCAGCCTGCGAGGCCAGCTGCGCGGCCAGCGACTTGTCGTACTCGTTCGCGGCGCTGTCAGCCAGGATGGCGTCGGCCTGGGTGCGGGTTTCCGGGAACTTTTCCTTGTTGTAGCTGTCGATCATTTTCTGCAGCTTGCTGCCCATCTTGGCCGAAGCCTTGACCGTCGGCTCCTGGCGGGTCGCGTTCGGGTACAGCGCCTCGGCCTTGGCCTGCTTGCCGCCACGGTTGCCGCGCTCGGAGGAACGCGAGGACTGCGCGAAGGCATCGGTGACCACGGCGCCGGTCAGGGCGGTCGCGACGAGGACGGAAAGCACAGCTTTGTGGTTACGGAAAATCATCGTTCACCTCGATCGAACCGCCGGTTAGCGGCAAAGTCGGACTGTCAGAAAAATCTGAGCCGCCAAACGTATCAGAAACAGATGGCGTGAGAAATCGTTTTATGTGCTGCAATACAGCATAGAACTGCGCACTCATCCGCACTTTGGCCGTAGCCCGGCCGCCTGCGCCTGCTGATAGACCGGCGTCAGGCCCGGGGCATCACGTCGCAGTTCCTGGATCCGGTTGGCCGGATCCGGGTGGGTGGACAGCCATTGCGGGCTGCGACCGCCGCTGGCGGCCATCATGTTCTGCCACAAGTCGACCGCCTGCGCCGGATTGAATCCGGCCTGGGCCATCAGCCGCTGGCCGATCACGTCAGCCTCGCTTTCCTGCGTCCGCGAGCCCGGCAGCAGGAAGGCAGTCTGCGCGCCCATGCCGCCGAGCTGGTTGACGGTGCTGGCAGCACCTTCGCCGTAGGCTGCACCAGCCAGCGCGCCGAGCACGGCCAGCCCGGTCTGCGCACCCATCTGGCGGGTGATGCGCTCTTCGTGGTGGCGGGCGATGACATGGCCGATTTCATGGCCGATCACGGCAGCCAGCTGATCCTGGTTCTTGGCCACGGTGAAGATGCCGGTGTTCACGCCGACCTTGCCGCCGGGCAGGGCGAAGGCGTTGGGCTCCTTGTCGACGAATACCGCCGTCTCCCACCGTACGCCACGGTATTGAGCTGGCAGCTGCGCGACCAGGGCGTTGACCACGCACTGCACGTAACCGTTCTGGCGGCCGTCGGTGCTGATCTTTTCCTTCTGCTTGGTTTCGGCGAACGCCTGTGCGCCGAGCTGGTCCAGCTGCGCCTGCGAGACGCCGCCCACCATCTGCCGGCGACCGGTAGGGGAGGTGGTGGTCGCGCAGGCGCTGACCAGGGTGGTGATGACAAGGGCCAGCAGCAGTTGTTTCATGGAAACTCCCCCGTGTTCATATGCGGAGTGTGTAGCGTAGCGGCTTAATCTTTCGTCAAGCGGACGCGGCGTTACGTTGACCCCAGGAACACCATCGCCGCAAGGGCGACCGCATTGTTCAGCGCATGGGCGGTGATCGCCGCCCACAACGTGCCGGTGCGCCGGTAGAGCCAGCAGAACGCGGCCCCCATGCCACCATAGACCAGCCACAGCTGTGCGATTTCGGCCGGGCCATTGGCACTCGTGCCAGGGATCTCATGGATCAGGGCAAATGCGAGGCTGCTCAGTACCACGCCCAACCCAGGCCGCCCGGCCTGCCACAGGCGGCCAAACAGCACGCGGCGGAACAGCAGTTCCTCGTAGGCCGGCGCCAGGACCACCGCGAACAGCACCAGGAACAACGGGAAACGTGCGATCGCGCTCTGCATCAGCGCCAGATTGGTGGGGACCGGCTCGACGCCGACCTGCTTGGCCAGGAAGGCGATGCCGTTGCTGCCGAGCACGATCAGGGTCGCCACCAGCAGGGTCCAGCCCCAGGTGGAGGGGCGGCGCAGCGCCTGGCGCGAGGCGTGGCGCTCGGCGGCGTTGGCCGGCCGTCGCCAGAAGTACAGCAGCAACGCGGCGCCACCGGTGGCGAACAGTGCCATGAGAATCTGCGCAAGCGCGCCGGGCTGGCCCAGTGACGCCGCGACCGAACTGGCGTCGGGTGCGCCAGCGCCAGCCTGCGCGTTCGCGTAACCAACCACCACGCCACGGTACAGGCCCCACAGCAGGCCGCTGACCAGGCTCAGGCCGAACAGGGTGACAGCGGCGATGCCCAGGTCGATGAAGAACCCCGCCAACGGCGAAACGGCACGCGGCGCGGCAGAAGCCGGCGGAACCGGGGGCGGAGCGGAGACCGGGGCGGATGCTGACATCAGGTACCTGTGTTCAAGAGTCGAAGGCCGGCGCGCCTCCCCGCGCGCCGGCCGTGTCCCGATTGTGTCAGATATCCAGGTTTGCGACCTTCAGCGCGTTGTCTTCGATGAAATCGCGACGCGGTTCGACGACATCGCCCATCAGGGTGCTGAAGATCTGGTCGGCTGCGACAGCGTCCTCGATACGCACCTGCAGCAGTCGGCGGGTTTCCGGATTCACCGTGGTGTCCCACAGCTGCTCCGGATTCATTTCACCCAGACCCTTGAATCGCTGGATCTGGCGGCCGCGCTTGGCCTCCTCGAGCAGCCAGTTCTGTGCCTTGGCAAAGCTGTCGACTTCGATCGACTTGGCGCCGCGGGAAATGGTCGCGCCTTCGCGGACCAGACCGTGCAGCAGCTTCGATGCCTGGTGGATCGCGCGCAGTTCGCCGCTTTCGAAGGCCGACATCGGCAGCACCTGGATGTGCTGTTCGCCCATGTGGCGACGGGTCACCAGCACAGCGGCCGGGCGCTCGTCGTTGGCTTCCTGCAGTTCCAGCGTGAAACGCGGGCTGCCCAGGCTGCCCTGGTTGAGGCGCTTGGCCAGTGCATCCAGGCCCTCGCCTTCGCCGGCAGCGCGCAGGCTTTCCAGGTCCATCGGTACGAAATCGACCAGCGCTTCAAGCAGGTTGCGGTCGTAGCGATGTGCGTTGCGCTCGATCGAATCCAGCGCGGCCGCGTAGGCCAGCAGCAGCTTTTCCAGCGCAAGGCCTTCGATGCCGGGCTCGCCGGTGGCCGGCACCAGCGCAGCGTTTTCCACCGCGCTGCTGGCCAGGTAGCTGTCCAGCGCCGGGTCGTCCTTCAGGTACAGCTCCTGCTTGCCCTGCTTGATCTTGTACAGCGGCGGCAGGCCGATGTAGACGTAACCGCGCTCGATCAGCTCCGGCATCTGACGGTAGAAGAACGTCAGCAGCAGGGTGCGGATGTGGGCGCCGTCGACGTCGGCGTCGGTCATGATGATGATCTTGTGGTAACGCAGCTTGTCCGGGTTGTACTCGTCTCGGCCGATGCCGGTGCCCAGCGCCGTGATCAGCGTGCCGACCTGGTCGGAGGACAGCATGCGGTCGAAGCGCGCGCGTTCCACGTTGAGGATCTTGCCGCGCAGCGGCAGCACCGCCTGGTTCTTGCGGTTGCGGCCCTGCTTGGCCGAGCCACCTGCCGAGTCACCCTCGACGATGAACAGTTCGGACAGCGCCGGATCCTTTTCCTGGCAGTCGGCCAGCTTGCCCGGCAGGCCGGCGATATCCAGCGCGCCCTTGCGGCGGGTCAGGTCGCGGGCCTTTCGCGCCGCTTCACGTGCGCGCGCGGCGTCGACGATCTTGCCGGCGATCGCCTTGGCTTCGTTCGGGTTCTCCTGCAGGAACTCTTCCAGGCGCGCACCGAAGGCGTTTTCCACCGCCGGACGCACGTCGGAGCTGACCAGCTTTTCCTTGGTCTGGCTGGAGAAGCTCGGGTCCGGCACCTTCACCGACAGCACCGCGATCATGCCTTCTCGCATGTCGTCGCCGGTCAGGTTGATCTTGGCCTGCTTGGCGATGCCGTTCTGCTCGATGTAGTTGTTGAGCACACGGGTCAGCGCACCGCGGAAACCGGCCAGGTGGGTACCGCCGTCCTTCTGCGGAATGTTGTTGGTGAAGCAGTACATCGTCTCCTGATAGGAGTCGGTCCACTGCAGCGCCACATCCACGACGATGCCGTTGTGCTCGCCGGTGACTGAAATGACGTTCGGGTGCAGCGGCGTCTTCAGCTGGGCCAGATGCTCCACGAAGCTGCGGATGCCACCCTCGTAGTGGAAGTCATCGCGACGGCCGTCGCCACGCTCGTCGGCAAGGACGATCTTGACGCCGGAGTTCAGGAACGACAGTTCGCGCAGGCGGCGGGCCAGGATGTCGTAGTGGAACTCCACGTTGTCGTGGAAGGCGACGGTGGACGGCCAGAAGCGCACGGTAGTGCCGCGCTTGGTGGTGGTTTCCAGCTTGGCCAGCGCGGTCACTGCGGCGCCGTTGCTGAATTCCTGCTGGTAGTGGAAGCCGTTCTGGAACACGTCCACCAGCAGCTTCTGCGACAGCGCGTTGACCACGCTGACGCCGACGCCGTGCAGGCCGCCCGAAACCTTGTAGCTGTTGTCGTCGAACTTGCCGCCTGCGTGCAGGACGGTCATGACGACTTCGGCTGCAGACACTTCGCGACCGAGCTTGGCACTCATCTGCTCGTGCTTGCCAGTCGGGATACCACGGCCGTTGTCGGACACCGAGACCGAACCGTCGGCGTGGATCGTCACCGCAACGTGGTCGGCGTGGCCGGCCAGCGCTTCGTCGATCGAGTTGTCGACGACCTCGAACACCATGTGGTGCAGACCGGTGCCGTCATGCACGTCACCGATGTACATGCCGGGACGCTTGCGGACAGCCTCCAGGCCTTCCAGGGCGGTAATGCTGTTGGCGTCGTAATTGCCGTTGTTTGCCGGGGTGTTCTGTTCGTCGCTCATTGCGCTTGCCGTAGGCTCCGCAGGTCGGCCACCGCTTGGAGCGATGTGCCGAGAATGAAAGGATTCCAACCCGAATTATACCAGCCGGGGTCGAGCGGCCCTGGTGTGCCCACTATGGCACAGCCACGATCTGTGCATGTTCCACGTGGAACCGGGCGATGTGGGTCAGGTCCAGCAGCGCCGCCGGGGTTTCGGTAGCGGTGATGAAGATCTGTGCCGGCCCATTGAGCAGGCGCTCCAGCACCCGCGCCTGATGGGTGCGATCCAGCTCCGAGGCCAGATCGTCCAGCGCGATCACCGGCCATTCGCCGCGCTGTTCCGCATAGTCCTCGGCCTGCGCCATCAGGCAGGCCAATGCCGTCAGCTTGGCCTGACCACGGGACAACGCATCACGCCCCGGAATGCTGTGGAAATCCACACTCCAGTCTGCCCGGTGTGGGCCGACCGAGGTATAGCCGGCCTGCCGGTCGCGTTCCCGGGCCAGAAACAGGGCATCGGCCAAGGGAAGCTCATGCCGCCGCCAACCTGGGCTCAGTTCCAGACCCTGGATGCCGAGTTGCGGAGCCAGGCTGGCGGCCAAGGCCACCGTGCGCTGCTGCAGACGCTCCAGGTAGTGCTGACGGCGGCTGGTCAGCGGTTCCCCGGCCTCGGCCAGCTCGTGATCCCAGGTATCGAGCATCCGCGACGGCCCGCCCTGCTTGAGCAGAGCATTGCGCTGCTTCAGCGCCCGGGAATAGCGGCGCCACAGGGAGAGAAAATCCGGTTCCACGTGGAACAAGCCCCAATCGAGGAAGCGACGGCGAGGTTCGCCCCCCCCACTGACCAGTGCATGGCTCCCCGGCTCGAACGTCACCACGGCCAGCGCTGCGCAGAGATTGCCCAGCTGCGCGACATCTTCGCCGTCCAATCGCCCCTTCCAGTCCTGGCCACTGTGGCGCAGCCCGGCCTTTCGGCGGTGCGGCGGGTGATCGGCACGCTGTTCGTCCCATTCCACGAAGATTTCCAGCGCTTCCTGGCCCTGGCGCACCAGACCGTCGCGGACCCGGCCACGGAAGCTGCGCCCGTAGGCCATCAGGTGCAGGGCTTCGAGCACGCTGGTCTTGCCGGCACCGTTGTCGCCGGTCAGCAGGTTCAATCCAGGCTTGGGCGACAGGTCCACCGCGCTGAAGCGACGCAGTTGGTGCAGGGCGAGGCGGCGGATAAGCATGGGGCGCGAAAGACCATCCGCACGAGGCGGTAGTGGGGCAGGGAATCCATCAGCTTACTGCATCGGTCAAGCCAGCCGTGGCGCGCCAGACATCGCCACTGTGCTGAAGCCTCCGCCTGGCAACCCTACGCGTGTTCCACGTGGTGGCGCTCCCTCATCTGGGCTCGCCTGGGTCTGGATATGCCCGGGAATCCTTGAATTCTGAGCGGCGGCGCAGGGTACAGGCCTGCAGATTTCAGCGATTTCAGCCTCATTCCGCGAGCATCGCCAGGTGCCCCCGACGGTGGGTTGCGCGAACACCGCGCGGATTTCTTGAAATCTACGATGCGATGCCGTGGAGGGTTCCACAGATTTCAAAGAATTCAGCCCGTTCGTTTCACGCTGTCCACAGCGGGACTGTATGACTTATACACAAGGTATGGGCAAACTGTGGATAAAAAAGCCCTTTTGCCCGACCTGCGAAACTATCCACAGGTTCCCCCCCAGCCTGAGGGGCCTCTATACAGGGGGTTTCAGCTGCATAAATATCTTAAAAATCAATTGGATAATGCATTTTTCCACGAAATCTGGGCCTACCATCACCACCAGGCTTTAGATTTATACCCAGATTTAGAAGCTAGGCCAGCTCTGATCCGGCCCCAACCACGCCTGTGGACAGTGACGTCTGCAGATGAAGCAACCACTGCGATAGCGGATGCGATCCGCTTCATCCATCCGACCAGATTGGGTCACCTGCAATCAGGCTGAAGACCCGGAACTGCGTACTCGATCGAAGTTGGCTGGGCAGCGCCCAGGTCAGCAACCTGGATTCCTACCGCGCAGGGCCGATTGCATCGGAGGGGCAACCAAGAACAATCGGCAAGCAGCAATCTCGAGCAAGACATTCGTCCAGACCTGGAGATTCCGCGAACTCCGATGCTCCACGTGGAACCTGCAAAAAAAAACGCCCGGGGAGATCCCGGGCGTCCTTCGGTTCCACGTGGAACAGGCTGCTGTCAGAGACGCAGCGGCATCACCACGTGACGCGACTTCTCGCTGCTGGATTCACGAACCAGCGCAGAAGAGTTGGAATCGCGCAGCTGGATGATGACCTCCTCATCGCGCAGCGCGGAGAGGGCGTCCAGCAGGTAGTTCACGTTGAAGCCAATGGCCAGATCACTGACCGTGGTGTCGGCTTCGATCTCTTCCTGGGCTTCTTCCTGTTCCGGATTGTGCGCGCTGATCTTCAGGTTGCCCGGCGAGACTTCCACGCGGATGCCGCGGTACTTCTCGTTGGACAGGATCGCGGCGCGCTGCAGCGAGGCACGCAGTGCTTCACGATCAACCTTCACTTCGCGGTCGGCACCGATCGGAATCACCGCTTCGTAATCCGGGAAACGACCGTCGATCAGCTTCGAGGTGAAGGTGACATCGTCGCGCTTGACGCGCACGTGGCTGCGGCCGACTTCCAGTTCGATCTCGCGATCGCCGCTCTCCAGCAGGCGCTGCAGTTCGGTCACGCCCTTGCGCGGCACGATGATCTGGCGCTTGGAACCGCTGGGCTTGGCCAGATCGGTTTCACACAGGGCCAGGCGATGGCCGTCGGTGGCGACCGTGCGCAGCGCATCGCCGCGCAGGTCGAACAGCAGGCCGTTGAGGTAGTAGCGCACGTCCTGCTGGGCCATCGCAAACGCAGTGCGCTCGATCAGTTCCTTCAGGGTTGCTTCGCCGATGGCCACGCGCTCGGTGGCTTCCACTTCGTCCACCGACGGGAAGTCGTTGGAGGGCAGGGTGGCCAGGGTGAAGCGGCTGCGGCCGGCCTGCACGGTGATCTTGTCACCGGTCTGCGAGACGGTAATCCGGCTGCCGTCGGGCAGGGCGCGGATGATCTCGAACAGCTTGCGGGCGGGAATGGTGGTTTCGCCGTCCTGGGCGTCTTCAACCGCGATCCGCGACACCATCTCCACTTCCAGGTCGGTACCGGTCAGCGACAGCTGGCCGTTCTGCACCTGGACCAGGAAATTGGCCAGAACCGGAAGGGTCTGGCGGCGTTCGACCACGTTGACGACCTGTGCCAACGGCTTGAGAAAGGCTTCGCGCTGCAGTGTGAAACGCATGTGGTTCCGTGCCCCTATGCTTTAAAAAATGTGGAATAAATCAAAAGCTTGGTGGTGCTGGTAGAGACAGAATCGCTGGAAAACAACGCTAAGTCTTTGTAAATAAAAGGATTTCAGGCATCGAAACCCTCTGTATTACCGACCCCCAGGGGGTGGGGAAAGCTGTGGATAAAACCGACGCGATTTCAAACGCCATTTTTATCCACAACGTGTCCCGCGCTTGCTACCGGATTCTGCACCGTTTTGTGCGATGACGCCTCATCGGCATCCGTGCATCATTCGCTCAGCTTCCGGATCAGCTTGTCCCAGTCCTCGCGGAGCTTGCCGTCGGTTTCCATCAGGGTCCGGATCTGGCGGCAGGCATGCAGCACCGTGGTGTGATCGCGACCGGCAAAGGCATCGCCGATCTCGGGCAGGCTGTGCTCGGTCAGTTCCTTGGTCAGGGCCATGGCGACCTGGCGCGGGCGTGCCAGCGAGCGGGTCCGACGCTTCGACAGCAGATCCTTGATCTGCAGGCCGTAGTAGTCGGCAACGGTTTTCTGGATGTTGGGAATGCTGATCGCCTGCTGCTGGGCGCGCAGCAGGTCGCGCAGGGTTTCCTGGGCGAATTCGGTGGTGATCGCGCGGCCGGTGAAATTGGCGCGGGCGGTCAGGGTATTGAGCGCGCCTTCGAGGTCGCGCACGTTGGAGCGCATCTTCTTGGCGATCAGGAACGCAACATCATCGGGAATCTCGGCACCGCGTTCGCGTGCCTTGGCCAGCACGATCGCGGCGCGGGTCTCGAAGTCCGGCGGTTCGATCGCGACCGACAGGCCCCAGGCAAGCCGCGACTTCAGGCGCGCTTCCAGGCCCTCGACTTCGCGCGGATAGCGGTCGCAGGTCAGGATGATCTGCTGCTTGCCATCGAACAACGCGTTGAAGGTGTGGAAGAACTCTTCCTGGGTGCGGTCCTTGCCGGCGAAGAACTGGATGTCATCGATCAGCAGCGCATCCACCTGCTGGAACTGGCGCTTGAACTGATCCATGGTCTTTTCCTGCAGGGCCCGGATCATCGCGCTGAAGAACTGTTCCGAACGCAGGTACAGCACCTTCGCGCCCGGATTGGCCTGGCGCATGGCGTTGCCGGCGGCGAACATCAGGTGGGTCTTGCCCAGGCCGGTGCCCCCGTACAGCAGCAGCGGGTTGTGCGCGCGGTCGCCCGGCTTCTGCGCCGCCTGGAAGGCGGCGGCCAGGCCCAACTGGTTGCTGCGGCCTTCGACGAAGTTGGCGAACGTGTAGTGGTTGTCCAGGTTGCCGGCGAACGGCACCTGCGGTTCGCTGGACACATGCGCCGACGGCGTGGAAACCGGCGCGTTCTGCGCCTCCACAGGGCGCGGGCGCGAGCCGATTTCAAGAAAAACGTCGCTGAAACCGGCGAAGTGCGCCAGCAGTTCGCGGATCCGGGCCAGGTACAGCTCGCGGACCTGGTCGACGATGAAGGCATTCGGTGCATACAGCACCAGGCTGTCCACGCGCAGATCGGCCTGCAGTGGCTTCAGCCAGGTATGAACGTCTTCCGGCGGGAACTCCGCTTCGAGGCGCTCGAGACTACGGGACCAAGCATCCATCAGCAATAATCGTCCGGTGGCCGGGGCATGGACGCGACAAGGCGCCCAAACACAGGCCTGAAAGGGGGGAAATGGATGGCTCAGACTACCACCGAGCGCCCGCCTTCGGAATGCTTGTCCCCTACTTATTCACAAAAACATCCACAGCTATTGCACAGCCCGGTGAATTCGCGTAGCTGCCAGGGGTTGACTTGGGGCAGGGTACCTCTCTAGAATTTCCGGTTCTTTCCGTCCCATTCATACGAGAGGCCCCCAATGGCCACGAAGCGCACCTACCAGCCCAGCAACCTCAAGCGTAAGCGCGACCACGGCTTCCGTGCCCGTATGAAGACCGCTGACGGCCGCAAGATCCTGTCGCGTCGCCGCGCCAAGGGCCGCAAAGTCCTGAGCGCCTGATTGCCATGCCGCACCCCGCGGCAGACGCAATCCCTTCGACAGTGAATACTGCAGACCCGCGCAAGCGATTCCCTCGCTCTGCGCGGGTTCGCACGCGTGCCGAATACTCAACGGTCTTCAACGGCGCCCGCCGTGTGTCCGATCCGCTGATGACCCTGCACTGGCTGCCGGCTGACCGGCCGGCCAGGCTGGGTCTGGCGGTTTCCCGCAAGGTTGATCCGAACGCCGTCGGGCGTAACCGGATCAAGCGCGTCCTGCGCGACATCCTGCGTCAGACACGTACCGACATCCAGCCAGGCGACTTTGTCGTCGTGGCTCGTAGTGCTGCGCGTTCCGCCAGCAACGACGAGATCCGCCAGGCCTTCCTGCGCCTGCTGCGTCGCCTGCGTGCATTGCCCACGCCGGGCGTGGACGGCACAATGCCGCCGCCTGATGGCATCGCAACTCCTTCTTTGACCGAGCCGGCATCGCGTCCCGGCCCCGCCGAGCCTGTCCGCTGATGAACCAGACCCGCGTATTCCTCATTTTTGCCTGGCTGATGGTGGCCGTGCTGCTGTGGATGGAGTGGAGCCGTGAAAAGGCTGCTCCGACCCCGGCACCAACCACCACGTCGGCCCCGGCCGCCGCACAGAGTGTTCCGGGCGCGAACCCCGGCGCCATCCCCAGCGCCCAGGTGCCGGGCGCCACCAGCCAGGCCGCCGCACAGGCCCAGGCCAGCGCTACCCCGGCCAGCCAGCGCGTGACCGTCACCACCGACGTGCTGCGCCTGGTGCTCGACGGCGGCCGCGTGCTCGACGCCGAGCTGCTGCAGTTCCCGCAGACCAAGGACGAAGGCAGCCCGCCGGTCCGCCTGCTGACCGAAGACCCCGCGCACCCGTACAGCGCGATCAGTGGCTGGGCCAGCGAAGACAAGAACACCCCGGTCCCCGGCGCCGACGGCTTCAAGCTGGTGGGTGACACCAAGGACTTCGTGCTGGCCAAGGGCCAGAACGAGCTGCAGATCCCGTTCGTGTGGACCGCCGACAACGGCGTGACCATCAAGCGCACCCTGACCGTCTCGCGCAACGAGTACGCCGTGCGCTTCAAGGACGAAGTCAGCAACGCTGGCGCCGCGCCGTGGAACGGCTACGTCTACCGCACCCTGGACCGCACCCCGACCATCCTGTCGCGGAGCATGACCAACCCCGATTCCTTCAGCTTCAACGGTGCCACCTGGTACGACAACGACAAGAAGTACCAGCGTCGTGCGTTCAAGGACTACCTGGAAGACGGCACGCTGAACCAGAACATCACCGGCGGCTGGCTGGCGATGCTGCAGCACCACTTCTTCACCGCCTGGATCCCGCAGAAGGACCAGACCGCACACTACGTGCTGTCGCAGGTGGCTGGTCGTGACCTGATCGAAGCGCGTGGCCCGGCCTTCACCGTGGCCCCGGGCCAGTCCACCAGCACCGAAGCCCGCCTGTGGGTCGGCCCGAAGCTGGTCAACCTGATCGCCAAGGAAGACGTGCCGGGCCTGGACCGCGTGGTCGACTACAGCCGCTTCTCGATGATGGCGGTGATCGGCCAGGGCCTGTTCTGGGTGCTGAACCAGGTGCACAAGCTGGTCGGCAACTGGGGCTGGGCGATCGTCGGCCTGGTGGTGCTGCTGAAGCTGGTGCTGTACCCGCTGTCGGCAACCCAATACAAGAGCGGCGCCAAGATGCGCCGCTTCCAGCCGCGCATCGCGCAGTTGAAGGAACGCTATGGCGACGACCGCCAGAAGTTCCAGACCGCGATGATGGAGCTGTACAAGAAGGAAAAGATCAATCCGATGGGGGGCTGCCTGCCGATCCTCATCCAGATGCCGATCTTCTTCGCCCTGTACTGGGTGCTGGTCGAATCGGTCGAACTGCGCCAGGCGCCCTGGTTCGGCTGGATCCAGGACCTGACCGCACGCGACCCGTACTTCATCCTGCCGGTCATCAACGTGGCAGTGATGTGGTTCACCCAGAAGCTGACCCCGGCACCGGGCATGGACCCGATGCAGCAGAAGATGATGCAGTTCATGCCGCTGGTGTTCGGCGTCATGATGGCCTTCATGCCGTCCGGCCTGGTCCTGTACTGGGTGGTCAATGGCGGCCTGGGCCTGCTGCAGCAGTGGTGGATGACCAAGCGCCATGGCGGTGAGCCGGTCCCGGCCACCACCTCGCCGGCCCCGGTCAAAAAGAAGTAATCCCGACCTGTAGAGTCGACTGTTAGTCGACTGGCAGTAGAGCAGTCGACTAACAGTCGACTCTACTACCGCCCCGGTCGATGAGAAGCCCGCCGCAAGGCGGGCTTTTCGCATGCGGCGTTAGAATCGCCGGCACACCGTTCCTCCCACCTTCGAGTCCACCATGCAGCGTGCGTCGTCGTTCCGCCTGTTCCTGCCGTCGCTGTTGTTGACCCTGGTCGTTGCCGGCTGTGGCGACAAGGACGCGAAGGCGCCGGCGACCACGGTCACCCAGCCCAGCGCGCAGGCCGCGGCCGCCGCCGATCCCGCCGCTGCACCGTTGCTGGCCGCGCTGCAGAAGCAGCTCGACGGCTACCGCCGCATCATCGTGCTGCTGGCCGACGAGGAACAGCAGTCGGCTGCCGACCGCGGTACCTCCACGCGCGTGGGCCAGCAGCTGTTCCACGATGGCCTGGAACAGCGCACGGCCATCGCCGCGCAGTTCGACACGCTGCTGCGCGGCTCCAGTCCGCAGCGCTTCGCCACCCTCGGCACCGTGCTGGACTACATCGAGTCGGCGCCGGAACTGTTCGACGCCGACCGCCTGGCCTTCCGCGAAGTGCTGCGTGACCTGCATGAACGGGTCGGCACCGATTCGTCGCTGCCGGCAGTGAAGCTGCACCAGCGCATCGGTGAAGACCTGGAGGCGCTTGATGAGATCGAGCGCAACTACAACCAGGAACTGACCCGCATCTTCAGCCGTTTCGAGCGCACCCGCGCCATCGAACTGAAGCGTGAGAAGTGGGACGACTACATCGCCCACCTGCACAAGGACTACAGCCGCGAAGCGATCCTGCGCGACTATGGCGTGATCGAGCCGTACCCGATGTCGATGAAGGACAGCGACCGCGAGATCTTCGGCCGCGACCTGCCGGCCAAGACCGTTGTGCTCACCTTCGACGATGGCCCGCACAAGGCCTACACCGATGAAGTGGTGGCCATCCTCAAGCGCTACGACGTGCCGGGCGTGTTCTTCGAAGTGGGCCGCAACCTGGGCAAGGTCGAGGCCGACGGCAAGGTCAGCCTCGGCCCGATGGCCAGGATCAGCCGCAACCTGATGGAAGAGGGCTATGCGGTCGGCAACCACAGCCTGACCCACGCCCAGCTGTCGCGCACCACCGGTGACGCGCTGCGCCAGCAGGTGCTGGACACCGACACGCTGCTGAAGGATGTCAACAGCAAGCGCGCGCCGCTGTTCCGCTTCCCCTATGGCGCACGCAATGCCGAAGGCCTGCAGCTGCTCAACGAAGCCGGGCTGAAGTCGATCATGTGGAACATCGACTCGATGGACTGGGCCGACCCGGTGCCGGAATCGATCGTCCAGCGCGTGCTCGACCAGGTGAACAAGGAACAGCGCGGCATCATCCTGTTCCACGACATTCACGATCGTGCGGTGAAGGCGCTGCCGCAGATCCTCGACCGGCTGATCGCCGATGGCTACCAGTTCGCTGGCTGGAACGGTCGCGACTTCACGGTCGCCCGGGCGCGCAAGGGCGATACCGGTGCCGCCACCGTCACCACCGGCTACGAGAAGTCCTGGGCGATCGTGGTCGGCATCGACAACTACGCCAAGTGGCCGAAGCTGGAGTACGCCAGCCACGATGCGCAGGCGGTGGCCGATACCCTGACCGGGCAGTTCGGCTTCCCGTCCTCGCAGGTGATCGTGCTGAAGAACGAGCAGGCCACGCGCAACAACATCCTGGCTGCCTTCCACGACCGCCTGGCCGATGACCGCACTGGCAAGAACGATCGCGTGTTCGTGTTCTTCGCCGGCCATGGCGCGACCCGCCAGCTCGCCTCCGGGCGCGACCTCGGCTACATCATCCCGGTCGATTCGGACCCGAAGGAGTTCGCTACCGACGCCATCGCGATGACCGACATCCAGAACATCGCCGAGAGCATGCAGGCCAAGCACGTGATGTTCGTGATGGATGCCTGCTACAGCGGCCTGGGCCTCACCCGTGGCGGTCCATCGTCGTCGTCGTTCCTGCGCGAGAACGCGCGGCGCAGCGCGCGGCAGATGCTGACCGCCGGCGGTGCCGACCAGCAGGTGGCCGACGCCGGTCCGAACGGCCACTCGGTGTTCACCTGGGTGCTGCTGCAGGCATTGGCCGGCAAGGGCGACCTCAACGGCGATGGGCTGATCACCGGTACCGAACTGGCCGCCTACGTTGCGCCGGCCGTCTCAGCCGTTTCACACCAGACCCCGGCCTTCGGCAGCCTGCCCGGTTCGCAGGGCGGCGAGTTCGTGTTCCAGGTGCCGGACAGCCAGGAGTTCCTCAATGCCGATAC
Organism: Stenotrophomonas sp. YJH_SMC_40; assembly: GCF_059368615.1. Lineage (NCBI taxonomy): Bacteria > Pseudomonadati > Pseudomonadota > Gammaproteobacteria > Lysobacterales > Lysobacteraceae > Stenotrophomonas > Stenotrophomonas sp. YJH_SMC_40. The sequence continues at coordinate 351,485 of NZ_JCAFRX010000006.1, forward strand.
GCGCCAGTTGACCGCCGATGCGATCGCACTGAACAACAAGGTTGAAGCCGCCAGCGAAGCCAAGGGCAGCCAGGCGCCGGTGACGGTGGCCGACCTGCAGGGCGGCAAGGCCAAGCTGGTGGTGCCCACTGCGGGCCCGGCGTCGGATCGCCAGCGCGCGCAGCAGGCCAATGACCGCGGCCTGCAGCTGTACCGCGAGAAGCAGTACGACGAGGCGGTGGCGCAGTTCACCGAGGCACTGAAGCTGCGTCCGGACTTCGCCCAGGCCGCCAACAACCTCGGCTTCGTCTACTACCGCCAGCAGCGCTATGCCGAAGCGGCGCGCTGGCTGGAGAACACGCTGAAGATCGACCCCTCGCGTGCAGTGGCCTATCTCAACCTGGGTGATGCCTACTTCAACGCCGGCGACAAGGCCAAGGCCAAGCAGGCCTACACCACCTACCTGGCCTTGCAGCCGCAGGGCAGTGGCGCGGCACAGGCGCGCGCACAGCTGGAGAAGCTCTGAGCCATGAACGACGCGATCCGCACCGACACCATCGTCGCCATCGCCAGTGCCCCTGGCGCCGGCGGTGTCGGCCTGCTGCGCCTGTCCGGCCCGCGTGCTGCGGCCATCGCCAATGCACTGGGTGCACCTGCACTGCGTCCGCGCCACGCGCACTACGCGCGCCTGCGTGATGCCGAAGGCGAGGTCATCGACGATGGCATCGTGCTGTGGTTCCCGGCACCGAACAGCTTCACCGGCGAGGAAGTGGTGGAACTGCAGGGCCACGGCAGCCCGGTGCTGCTGCAGCAGCTGGTCGCGCGCTGCATCGCGCTCGGCGCGCGCCAGGCGCGGCCGGGTGAGTTCAGTGAACGGGCATTCCTCAACCGCAAGCTCGACCTGGCCCAGGCCGAGGCCATCGCCGACCTGATCGCCGCAGGCGACAACCGCGCCGCGCGCGCGGCACGTCGCTCGCTGGATGGCGTGTTCTCGCGCCGCATCGACGCCGTGGTCGAGCAGCTGGTGCTGCTGCGCATCCACGTGGAAGCGGCCATCGACTTCGCTGACGAACCGCTGGATACGCTCGGTGGCGCGCAGGTGCGGTGTGGGCTGGAACAGGCGCGCAGCGATCTGGCCCTGCTGCGCCGCGATGCCGAACGCGGCCGTCGCCTGCGCGATGGCCTGCATGCGGTGCTGATCGGTCCGCCGAACGCCGGCAAGAGTTCACTGCTCAACGCGCTGGCCGGCAGCGAACGCGCCATCGTCACCGACATCGCCGGTACCACCCGCGACACCCTGCGCGAGACCATCCGCCTGGACGGCCTGGAGCTGACCCTGGTCGACACCGCCGGCCTGCGCGACGGCGGTGACGCCATCGAACGCGAAGGCATGCGCCGCGCCCGCGTGGAAATCGAGCGCACCGACCTGGCGCTGATCGTGCTGGATGCGCGCGATCCGGCGGCCGGCGAAGCGGCGCTGGGCGAGGCCGTGGCGGCGGTGCCGCACAAGGTCTACATCCACAACAAGTCGGACCTGCTGGAGGCGTTGCCGTCGCTGGACGATCCGGACCGCGTGTTCGTTTCGGCCGCCACCGGCGCCGGGCTGGACGATCTGCATGCGCGTCTGCGTTCGATTGCTTCGGCCGGGGCAGGGGAGCAGGTGGATGGCGAGTTCTCCGCGCGCACGCGCCATGTGGATGCAATCGAACGTGCGCAGGAACATGCGCAGCGCGCCGATGGCGAGCTGGCGCACGAGCACCTGGAGCTGGCCGCCGAGGAACTGCGGCTGGCGCATGACGCGCTGGGCGAGATCACCGGGCAGATGAGTGCCGATGACCTGCTGGGCAGGATCTTCTCCAGTTTCTGCATCGGCAAGTAAGCCATGGTAGTGCCGGCCGCTGGCCGGCAACCCAGCCGAACGAGCTCCTCGGGATCGCTACGGGGTCGGATCCCCTGCGGGGATCCGACCCCAGGTCCCCCACCTGTCACATTGCCGCCGCATACTGACGCCCATCACATACCGCTTGGGGAAGTCGCAGTGAAGTCGTGGGGTTGTGCGTTGCTGTTGTCGCTGGCCGTGGCACCATCGGTGGCCATGAGTGCTGAATCCTCCACCCCGGCCGCGCACAAGGTGTCGGTCTATGGTCATCGCGGGGCGAGCGCGTTGCTGCCCGAGCACACCTTGGCCGCCTATGCGCAGGCGATCGCCGATGGCGCCGACTACATCGAGCCGGACCTGGTGATGACCAGGGACGGAGTGATGGTGGCCCGCCACGAGAACGAGATCAGCGGCACCACTGATGTGGCCTCGCATCCGGAATTCGCCAGCCGCCGCACCAGCAAGGTCATCGACGGCCAGAAGGTGGACGGCTGGTTCACTGAAGACTTCACCCTGGCCGAGCTGAAGACCCTGTACGCGCGCGAGCGCCTGCCGGAACTGCGCAGCACCGCCTATGACGGCCAGTTCCGCATCGCCAGCCTGGACGAGATCCTCGCGTTCCTTGTCCAGCAGGCCGGGCGTGCCAACCGTGGCATCGGCCTGGTGCCGGAGATCAAGCATCCGACCTACTTCCAGTCGATCGGCCTGCCGATGGAAGACAAGCTCCTGACCGCGCTGCGTGGCAATGCCTATACCAACGTCGGCCCGGTCACTATCCAGTCGTTCGAGACCGCCAACCTGCGCTACCTGCGCGGCAAGATCCCGCGCGGCAGCAACATCCGCCTGCTGCAACTGCTGTGGAAGGGCGACACCCAGCCGGCCGACATCGCCAAGGCCGGTGGCAAGCTGACCTACGCGCAGATGATGACGCCGGCAGGACTGAAGGACATCGCCAGCTACGCCGACAGCATCGGCCCGGAACTGCGCTCGATCATTCCGCTGGATGCCAAGGGCGCGCTGAGCACTCCGACCACGCTGGTACAGGACGCACATGCAGTGGGCCTGATGGTGATTCCGTACACCTTCCGTCCGGAGAACCACTTCCAGGCCAGCAACCTGCGCAAGGGCGCCGACAATGCGCGCAATGCCGAGGGTTCGATTGCCGAGATGCGTGCCTATCTGGCCACCGGCATCGATGCCTTCTTCACCGATGACCCGGCACTGGGCCGACAGGCGGTGGATGGCATGGGCGCAGCGGGGAATGCGGCGAACTGACGGACTCTGGTAGATGCCAACCTTGGTTGGCACACAACATCCGCCGACCAAGGTCGGCCACTACCGGATCATGAGGGTGCCGGCCAGCGGCCGGCACTACCGGGGCATTTTCAGCCGCGCGGCTCGTCCGGCCGGCGGAACGGAATCACCACGTAGTCCTGGCCTTCGCGCGGCTGCCACAGCACCGGCACGCGCTGCGGTGACGGCGGTTCCAGCTCGTCGTCGGGTAAAGGTTCGACGTCTTCTTCTTCGTCTTCCCAGCTGTAGCGTGGGCGCGGCGGCAGCGGGTCGGCGTTGCGGAACAGCAGCGCGGCGATGATGCCGGCGAAGGCGCCGCCCATGTGCGACTGCCAGGACACGCCGTCGGCGTGCGGCAGGATGGTCATCAGCATGCCGCCGTAGAACAGCATGCCGATCAGGCCGGTGGCAATCGCTGCACGGTCGCGGCGCAGCAGGCCCAGGCTGGCCAGCAGGAACATCAGGCCATGGGTGACGCCGCTGGCGCCCAGGTGCACGCTGCCCGGATTGCCCAGCATCCACGCACCGATGCCCGAGCCCAGCCACAGCAGGGGCAGGGCGCGCACGGTGGCTTTCGGGTAGACGCTGCCGGCCAGCGTGCCCAGGATCAGGATCGCGATGCTGTTGGCGGCGATGTGCTCGACCGAGGCATGCAGCATCGGGCCGCCGATCAGGCCAAGCAGGCCCTTGGCTTCCAGCGGCGCGACCGCCCAGGGCCGCCAGTCGAAGGTGCCCTGCAGGGCGAACACGGCCACCAGCACCAGCACGGCGGCCAGGCTGAGATTGAACGCCCGCAGGATGCGCGAGCGGTCATTGCGGGGGGCCGGCAGGTCGCCAGCGGGCAGGGGCGCGTTGTTGTCCATACCTCAGCAATGGCGGTGACTGGCGCGAAACCAAGGCCACTGTTGCGGGAGAGTGGGTGCGGCCGGCGGGACAATCCCGCCGGCCGCGTCTTCCCACCGCTCAGGCTCAGGCGTGGCCCGAGCCTTCCTTCGGCGGGTACTTCAGGCTCAGCACCACGGTGGCGGCGATGATCACCGCGACCACGCCCAGCGACACCGGGGTCGGGATCTTGAACAGGTCGATGATCATCATCTTGATGCCGATAAAGCCCAGCACCAGCGCCAGGCCATACGGCAGCAGGTGGAAGCGGTCGGCCATGCCGGCCAGCAGGAAGAACATCGCGCGCAGGCCCAGCACCGCGAACACGTTGGAGGTGAGCACGATGAACGGGTCGGTGGTGATCGCGAAGATCGCCGGGATGCTGTCCACGGCGAAGATCACGTCGGTGACCGCGATCAGGATCAGCACCGCGAACAGCGGGGTGAACCAGCGCACGCCGTCGCGCTTCACGCTCAGTGCGTTGCCGGCATAGTCCGGCAGCAGGCGCAGGTGCTTGCGCATCCAGCGCAGGGCGGGATTGGTTTCCAGGTCCGGCTCCTGGCCGGCGGCGAACCACATCTTCCAGCCCGTGAACAGCAGGAAGGCGCCGAACACGTAGAGCAGCCAATGGAACTGGCTGATCAGCACGCTGCCGGCGAAGATCATGATCGTACGCAGCACGATCGCACCCAGGATGCCGATGATCAGCACCTTCTGGCGCTGCTCCTCCGGCACCGCGAAGTAGCTCATGATCATCAGGAACACAAAGATGTTGTCGACCGCCAGCGCCTTCTCGACCAGGTAGCCGGTCAGGAACTCGAGGCCGACCTTGTTGGCCACCACCTGGCCGGCGGTTTCATTCAGGTAGTACCAGAGGCCCGCATTGAACAGCAGGGCCAGCGCGACCCAGCCGATGGACCACCACAGGGCCTCCTTGAAGGTGACCTTGTGCGGCCCACCATGGCGCATCAACACGAGGTCGACCAGCAGGGCGATGACCACCACCGCTGCGAAGCCGCCCCACAACCACACGTTACCGATCGTCTGCATTGGGAATGTCCGTTGGAAAGATGAATGCCAGGCCGGACGGCGAGGATCTGCAACGGAGGATCGGGAGGGGGATCCAGGGACAGAGCTTCGCCAGTACGGCGAAGGTCTCGCTCGCAGTTCCAGTCGGCTGGAACTGCCGTTGCACCGGAGCCTGCGGGCTCGAAATGACGGCGACAACGTCTGGGAGCTACTCCCCTTCTGGCGCCGATTCTGCCGTCTGGCCCCGCCGCCGTCAAATGGGGAGGCCAGGGGTCGGATCCTCAAAGGGGCTCCGACCCCATTGTCGCCACACTGGGGTCAGAGCCCCTGCGGGGATCCGACCCCCGGCGCCCGGTTTACAATGGGTGGATGAATACCCCCCTTCCGATTGTCCGCCTCAAGAATGCGTGGCGTTCCAGCCACCCGTGGATCTTCCAGAAACTGGTCGAGAAACCGACCGTCCGGCCCAAGCCCGGTTCCATCGTCGACGTGGTCGGCATCGATGGCGAGTTCATTGGCCGCGGGTTCTACAACGGGCACTCGCGCATCGCCGTGCGCATCCTCGAAACCGACCAGAACGTGCCGGTCGATGCCGGCTGGTTCTCGCGCAAGATCGCCCAGGCGGTGTCGCTGCGCCGTGAGGTGCTGAAGCTCGACGCGGTCTCCGACGCCTGGCGCGTGGTGCACAGCGAAGGCGACGGCCTGTCCGGCCTGGTGGTGGATCGCTACGGCGACCTGGTGGTGGTCGAGTTCTTCGCCGCCGGCATGTTCCGCCACCGCGAATGGATCTACGACGCCCTGCGCGAGCAGTTCCCGGGCTGCCGTTTCCACAGCTTTGCCGACGAACACGTGCAGAAGCAGGAGAGCTTCGACTTCCACGGCAACACCACCACCGAAGCGTCGGTGATCACCGAGTACGGCATCAAGTTCCGCGCCGACCCGGCCGGCGCGCACAAGACCGGTTTCTTCGCCGACCAGCGCGAGAACCGCGAGTGGCTGAGCCAGCAGGTGGAAGGCAAGAGCGTGCTGGACCTGTGCTGCAACACCGGCGGTTTCGCCGTGTATGCCGCTGCGCGTGGCGCTTCGGAAGTGGTCGGCATCGACATCGATGAGGACGTCATCCAGATCGCCAAGGGCAATTCGCGCCTGAACAACGTGCGCCCGAAGTTCATCCAGTCCGACATCTTCCCGTGGCTGCGCGACGCCGCCAACCGCGGCGAGCAGTACGACGTGGTGATCCTGGATCCGGCGAAGATGACCCGCGACCGCGACCAGGTCATCACCGCGCTGAAGAAGTATCTGGACATGAACAAGCTGGCGCTGGGCGTGGTCAAGCCGGGCGGCCTGTTCGCCACGTTCTCCTGCACCGGCCTGGTGGCCGAGGACCAGTTCCTCGACATGCTGCGCCGCGCGGCCTATTTCTCCGGCCGCACGATCCAGATCCTGAAGGTCGCTGGCGCCGGTCCGGACCATCCGTTCATGGCCCACGTGCAGGAATCGCGTTACCTGAAGGCCGTGTTCTGCCGCGTGGTCGACTGACCGCAGGACGATGTAGAGGCGAGCCGCGCCACCTGATCCTGGGGGCGCCATTGTTTCGAACGCATCGCAATGCGCGGGAAGCTGGCCGCTGGGCCGTGAATACGATTCATGCTCGACTCGCGGTGCCTGGCAGCCGAGCGTGAGCCCGACTCTACAAATCTGCTGGCTGCAGCGCTATGGTCGGGCTCTTCCCATTGCCGGTGAGAGCCCATGCCATCGTTGCGCCACCTGTCCGTCGTGCTTGCCCTGGCGCTGTGTGCGCCGCTGTCGGCTCATGCCATCGAGTTCAGCGCACAGGAACTGGCCCGCGCCAAGGCCCTGCAGCAGCGCCTGATCACACTCGACAGCCATCTGGATACGCCGGCCAATTTCGGCCGGACCGGCTTCGACATCGAGCAGCGCCACGACCGCAACGCACTCTCGCAGGTGGACTACCCGCGCATGGTCGAGGGCGCGCTGGACGGTGGCTTCTGGGCCATCTACACCGATCAGGGCGACCGCAGCCCAGCCGCGCACCTCGCCGAGCGTGACCATGGCCTGCAGCGGCTGCTGGAGATCCGCGAAATGCTGGCCGCCAATCCCGAGCGTTTCGCGCTGGCATTGACCGCCGATGACGCTGCGCGGATCAAGGCCGCCGGCAAGCGCGTGGTCTACATCAGCATGGAAAACGCCAGCCCGCTGGTGGAAGACCCCAGCCTGCTCTCGTTCTACCACCGCGCCGGCCTGCGCCTGCTCAGTACCGTGCACTTCGCCAACAACGAGTTCGCCGATTCGGCCACCGACCCCAAGGGAGCGGAATGGAAAGGCCTGAGCCCGGCCGGCAAGGACCTGGTGCAGCAGGCGGTGAAGCTGGGCATCGTGATCGACCAGTCGCATGCGTCCGACGCGGTGTTCGATGACCTGCTGGCAATGATGCCGGTGCCCTTCGTGCTGTCGCACAGCTCAGCCAAGGCGGTCTACGACCACCCGCGCAATCTTGATGATGCGCGCCTGCGCAAGCTGGCCAAGGCCGGCGGCGTGATCCAGGTGAACGCCTATGGCGGCTACCTGATCGACACGGCGAAGACGCCCGAGCGCAAGCAGGCCGAGGAAGCGCTGAGCAAGCAGCTGGGTGGCTGGGAAGGCATGGGCATCGAGCAGGGTGTTGCCCTGCTGAAGGCCGAACAGGCGCTGGACCACGAGCACCCGGTGCGCCATGCCAGCCTCGACGACTTCTTCGCCCACTTCGAGCACATCCTCAAGGTGGTCGGCCCCGAGCACGTGGGCATCGGCCTGGACTGGGATGGCGGCGGTGGCCTGAGCGACCTGCCCGATGTCAGCCAGCTGCCGAAGATCACCGCGTGGCTGCTGCGCAAGGGTTACACCGAGCAGCAGATTGCCGGCATCTGGGGCGGCAACCTGCTGCGGGTGATGCGCCAGGCGCAGGACTACGCGGCAAAGCAGGGCGGTTGAAACGCCCTGCGGTCGTGCCGGCCGCTGGCCGGCACGACCGGTGATCCGTTTACTTCGCGATCAGTGCGTGGCGGCGGCTGTACAGGAAGTACAGCACGAGGCCGACCACGTTCCACAGCAGGAAATACAGCTGGGTGGTGTGCGGCAGGCTGAGGAACAGGTAGATGCAGCCCAGCGCGGCCAGCGGGCCGACCACGAAGGCCAGCGGCGTGCGGAACGTGCGCTCGCGGTTCGGCTCGCGCAGGCGCAGCACCACCAGGCAGATGCCGACGGCGGTGAACGCGGCCAGGGTACCGGCGTTGGCCAGCGCGGCAATCTCGTCCAGGCGCGCCACACCGGCCAGCGCCGACACCACCACTGCGGTGAACAGCGTGGTCGCCACCGGCGTGCCGGTGCGCGCGTTGACCTTGGACAGGCCACGCGGCAGCAGGCCATCACGGCTCATCACGAAGAAGATGCGGCTCTGGCCGTACAGGAAGGCCAGCAGCACGGTCGGCAGGGCGATGATCGCGATCACGCCGATCACCATCGCCGCGGTCGGATGGCCCAGCTGGCGCATGATCAGCGCCAGCGGCTCGGCGCTGTGGCCAAACACGGCGTAGCTCATCGCACCCACGGCGGCCAGCGCTACCAGCACGTAGACGATGGTGCAGCCGATCATCGAACCGATGATGCCGATCGACAGGTCGCGGCCCGGGTTCTTGGTTTCCTCGGCGGCGGTGGAGATCGCATCGAAGCCGTAGAAGGCGAAGAAGATGATCGCCGCCGCTGCCATCACGCCGTGCTCGACGCCATCGGGGCCCATCGACTTGGCGAAGCCATACGGCATGAACGGCTGCAGGTTGGCGCTGTCGAAGGCGGGCAGGGCCACGGCCACGAAGATGGCCAGCGCGATCAGCTTGAACACCACCAGGATGGCGTTGAGGGTGGCGCTTTCCTTGGTGCCGGCCATCAGCATGCCGGCCACCAGCCAGGTGATGATGATCGCCGGCAGGTTGATCATGCCGCCTTCCACGTGCGGGCCGGCCGCCAGCCAGGCCGGCAGGTGCACGTTCCAGCCGAACTGGGTGTGGACCCATTCGAGGAAGCCGACGAAGTAGCCGGACCAGCCCACCGCCACCGTACTCACCACCAGCGAGTACTCCAGGATCAGGCTCCAGCCCACCACCCAGGCGAACACCTCGCCCAGCGCACTGTAGCTGTAGGTGTAGGCACTGCCGGCGGCCGGCATCATCGTCGACAGCTCGGCGTAGGACAGCGCCGCGCAGGCACAGACCGCACCGGCGATGGCGAAGGAGATCAGCACGGCCGGGCCGGCCAGGTTGGCACCGACGCCGATCAGCGTGTAGATGCCGGTACCGACGATGGCGCCAATACCCAGCGCGATCAGGTGCGGCCAGCTGAGCGTCGGGATCAGACGCCTGCCGGCTTCGTGGACGGTGACGGAATCTAGGGACTTGCGCCGGAACAGGGACATGCAGGCCTCGGAAGGGGTGACTAAGAACGACAAGTTCCCGAGTGTGACCGAACGCAGCGCAGCATTACCACTGACGGGGGTCATGCATGGCGGGGCGCGCGCTGCACCCCGGCCACGCTGCCGGAATCGGCACAAATGCTGGCAGGGTTCGAAATGATTCGATCCCTCAAGGCGAGCCCGGAGGCGATTGAAGTACGAGAGCAGGGGCCAGATCGATGCTGACCCGCTGCGGATCGACCACCGGCGCCGCACCTTGGGTTCTCAACTGGGCCACCAGCACTTCGAAGCCATGCGCGCGGCCGAACGCGTGCTCGTCCAGGGTCAACGGCAGCAGCTGCAGGAAGTCGAATCGTCCCGATGGCAGTTGCTGGGGTCCCGGAAAGTGCAATGACGGAACGAAGACGGCCGCCTGCAGCATGCTCCCTGCGTGATCCACCGGCCCCCCCAGCTTCAGCCGGTCCCATGGCGCCAACGGATTGCCGGGCATGCGTGAGTGGCACAGCAGCAGGTGGTACGCGGTGAACCAGCGCAAGGTGGTCAGCGCCCACGTCGCTTCATCCTGCGTCTCAAGCATCAGTTCGATGCCCCACCCCGAATCTCCATCTTCGTGCCGCCCTTCCCAGGGGTTGGACAGGCCGGTGCTGACATAGATCCAGTGCCGTCGATCACCGTGCGGAGGGCACGCATTGACGCCGACATGCAGCCAGCGCGGGTCGATCTGCTCCTGCTTGAAGACGTTGCGCAGCAGATCCATGTCGAGGGGGTAGATCCCCGGTCCGGTATCGCCGAACAACCGCCGGTACAGCGTCTCCTCCCGATACTCCCAGCTGCGCTCCAGCAGGGTGTCGTCGTCGATGGTGCTCACTCAGCTACCCTGCCGGGCCAGCGGCAGCCGTCTTCCTGCCAGGCTTCGGGGTCGTCGTGGAAGGTGGTGCTGCGGCCATCGCGGGCGCGTTCGTAACGCAGATCCAGCACCAGGGCACCCTGCGTGCTCAGCAGGTAGCGGCCGTTGAGGCGTCCGTCGATGCGTTCTTCCCAGACGCTGTCGAACTGGTACGGGCGATCTTCGGCCAGCACCGTGGTCTCCATCGAGATCCGGTGCAGGGGCAGGCGCTCGCGCTGCCCGGCGTAGCGCACATCGGCCCGGCCGTCTTTCAGCCAGCGCCATTCCAGGTGGATGCTGTCATTGCGACCGCCGCTCAGGCAGCGATGGTCCTGCACGGTGGTGCCAGAGGCGGTGCCGGCGAGCAGTAGTGCGACCGCGGTTGCCAGCCAGGCCTTCATCCGTTCAACCCCAACCGGATGCCGAACCCGACAAGGAACAGGCCGGCCACCCGGCGCAGCGCATCGCTGATGCGCGGATGCTGGATCAACCGGCGGCGGGCCAGGTTGCCCACACCGATCAGCATCGAGCAGTAGGCGATGCTGACCACCAGGATGATCCCGGCCAGCGCCGCGAAGGTGGCGATGCCCTGGTGCGCCTTCGGATCGATGAACAGCGGCAGGAAGGCCATGTAGAACAGGATCGCCTTCGGATTGAGCAGGCTGACCAGGATTGCCTGCTGGAAATAGCGGCCCGGCTGCATGCGGATCGGGCCAGCATCACCGCCCTCGTGCTTCGGCGTACGCAGCAGGCTGATGCCCACCCATACCAGGTAGGCCGCACCCAGGTACTGCACGGCGTGGAACACCAGCGGGTTGGCCTTCAGCAGTGCGGCGACACCGGCCAGCGCCAGCCACATCAGGATCTGATCGCCGACCAGCAGTCCGGCCAGTGCGGTGTAGCCGCCGCGCACGCCGCCACGGCCGGTGGCGGTCAGCAGGGTGAAGGTGCCGGGGCCGGGCAGGGCGAGAAACACCAGCACGGCGACCAGAAACGTCCACAGGTCCTGGATGCCCATCCACGGCATGGCGGTGTTCTCTCTTACGGGGGGCCGCCATTGTCGGCCAGCACCGGGGTGGGCGACAGGGGGCGGGGAAGTCCATCGGGCATGCCAGACAGCAGCGGTTGCAGGTGCTGGCGCAGCTGCGCGTGCAGCTGCCGCACCGCCGGCGAGAACTGCTTGCGATGCGGGCACACCAGCTGCAGCGGAATGTGGCTGCCGACGCCGTCGAGCAGCAGCTGCAGGCGCCCGGCCAGCACGTCTTCGCGCAGGTCCAGCCAGGATTTGTAGGTGATGCCTTCGCCGGCCACCGCCCAGCGCCGCACCACGTCGGCGTCGTCGCAGACCAGCGGGCCGCGCACCGGGATCACGGTGCGGCGCCCGTCGACCTCGAACGACCAGCGATCGTAGGCGCGGCCACTGAGCTGGTAGACCAGGCAATCGTGCTCGCGCAGTTCGTCCAGGCGCACCGGCGTGCCCCGTCGCTGCAGGTAATCGGGCGACGCCGCGAGTACACGGCGGTTGCCTTCGAGCAGGGGCAGGGCCACGTAGTTGGCGTCGTCGAAGTGGCCGATGCGGATCGCCACATCGACCGGATCGCGGAACACGTCGGCCACTTCATCGGACAGCCGCAGGTGCAGGCGCAGCCGTGGATGGGCGGCTCGGAACGCGGTCAGCCACGGCAGCAGCAGGTTGCGACCGAAGTCCGACGGCGCCGACAGCTGCAGCGTGCCATGCAGTTCGGCGTCCTCGCCCTGCACGCGGGCCCGCCCTTCGCGCAGGGTAGCCAGCACCTCCTGCGCATACGGCAGGTACAGCGCGCCCTCGCCGGTCAGGCGCAGGCTGCGGGTGGTACGCACGAACAGGCGCAGGTCCAGTTCGCGTTCCAGCCGCGCCACGGCAGCAGCGACCTGGCCGGGTAACAGATCGGCCTCGCGGGCCGCCTGCGAGAAGCTGCCCAGTGCGGCCGTGCGGACGAACAACTGCAGGTCGTCGAAGCGGATCATCTTCATTACCGGAGTGAAAGTGCTGCCCGATTCTGCGCCTTTCTGAGCGACCGTGCGCGGCGCAACCTGTGCACTCCTTCCCCAACTGGACCGCTGCCATGCGCGCCATTGCCTACACCCACGCCGGCCTGCCGATCGACGACACCCGGGCCCTGATCGATATCGAACTGGAACTGCCGCAGCCCGGCCCACGCGACCTGCGGGTGGCGGTGCGCGCGGTGGCGGTGAACCCGGTCGACACCAAGGTCCGCCGCGGCGTGGCCACCGACGGCCCGCGCGTGCTGGGCTGGGACGCGGTCGGCATCGTCGACGCGGTGGGCAGCGAAGTCACCCTGTTCCAGCCTGGCGACGCGGTCTACTACGCCGGCGTGATCGACCGCCCGGGCAGCAATGCCGAGTACCAGCTGGTGGACGAGCGCAGCGTCGGCCGCAAGCCGGCCAGTCTCGACGATGCGGCCGCCGCCGCGCTGCCACTGACCGCGATCACGGCCTGGGAGCTGCTGTTCGACCGCCTGCGCATTCCGGAGGGCGGCGGTGAAGGCCAGACCCTGCTGGTGATCGGTGCTGCTGGCGGTGTCGGTTCGATCCTGGTGCAGCTGGCGCGGAAGCTGACCAGGCTGACCGTGATCGGCACCGCCTCGCGTCCGGATACCCAGGACTGGGCGTACGCAATGGGCGCACACCACGTGATCGACCACAGCCTGCCGCTGGCCGAGGGACTGGCACGGCTGGGCATCAGCGAGGTGCAGCACGTGGCCAGCCTGACCCACTCCGACCAGCACTACGCGCAGATCGTGGAGCTGCTGGCGCCGCAGGGCCAGTTCGGCCTGATCGACGATCCGGGCCAGGTGGACGTGATGGCGCTCAAGCGCAAGGCACTGTCACTGCACTGGGAGTCGATGTTCACCCGCCCGCTGTACAAGACCGCGGACATGCAGCGCCAGCACGACCTGCTGAACCGGGTGGCCGAGCTGATCGATGCCGGCGTGCTGCAGACCACCCTGGGCGAGCATTTCGGGCGCATCGACGCGGCCAACCTGCGGCGCGCGCATGCGCTGCTGGAGAGTCACCGCGCCAAGGGCAAGATCGTGCTGGAAGGCTGGTAAGGCCGGGTCGTTCCCGCGCCCTTGGGGTCGCTCTTGGGATCAGATCCCTTTCCCCCGGGAAAGGGATCTGACCCCTGCCTCAGGCCACGCCGTTGTCGACGTGTTCGGCGAAACCGGGCTGCTGGCGCAGGCGTTCGAACCACGCCGCGAGGTGTGGCAGCGCGGGCTTGTGGCCGGGTGTGCTGCGCCAGCGCTGGGTCGACAGCCCCAGCACGATATCGGCGAGGGTAAAGGTGTCGCCCGCCACATAGCCGTCGGAAGCGGCCAGCTGTGCATCAAGCACCCCCATCAACCGGTTCCACTGCGCCAGGCTGGCCTCGGCGCGGGCATCGTCCGGGTAGTCCGGATGCTGGCGCACGCGCGCCATGAACACATGGCGCCAGGCGCTGTTGAGGTCGCTGGACTGCCAGTCCATCCACTGCTCCACCCGGGCCCGGGCCTGCGCTGCTGCGGGCAGCAGGTCGTCACGGCCGGCGCGGGCAGCCAGGTAGCGGCAGATGCTGTTGGACTCCCACAGCACGAAGTCGCCATCGCGCAGCACCGGTACCTGCCGGTTCGGATTCAGTGCGGCCAGCAGGTCCGCGGGTGGCGCAGGCTCGTGGCGCAGGGGCAGATCCAGCCCCGCGCACAGCCACAGGACCTTGCGCACGTTGATGGAGGTGGGCTTTCCGTACAGAGCGAGCATGGTTCTGGCGCAGCAGCTGAGACTCCGCCAGCCTACACTTGCCCCATGCAAACCGAATATCTGCTCATTGGCGGCCTTCTATTGGCCGTGCTCATCCTGCAGCTTGTCGCCCTGCTGCGCCGCCCGCCGCACGACCGCCTCGAACAGGCGGTGCGTGAGGAGGCGCGCGCCGGTCGCAGCGAGCTGCGCGAACAGCTCGATGGCTTTGCCCGCGCGCTGACCGATCTGTCCACCCGCACCGACCAGCGCCTGGACCTGCTGCGCGAGGCGCTGGGCGAGGACGCCCGCAAGGCGCGTGCCGAGGCGGCGGAGAGCCAGCAGCGTGGCGCCGCACTCATGGGGCAGCGCCTGCAGGAACTGCGCGGCCAGCTGGAAACCTTCGGCCAGCAGCAGGAAGCGCGCATCCACGCCTTCGGCCAGCAGCTGCAGGAACTCACCGGGCGTACCGACACCCAGCTGGGTGCGTTGCGCCAGACCTTGGTCGATGACGCGCGCAAGGGCCGAGAGGAAGGCGCGCAGTCGCAGCAGCGCCTGACCGAAAGCCTTGGCCTGCGCCTGCAGGAACTGACCCAGCGCAACGAACAGCGCATCGCCGAGATGCGCGCCACGCTGGAAGAGCAGCTGCGCGCGCTGCAGAACGACAATGCGCAGAAGCTGGAGCAGATGCGCCACACCGTGGACGAAAAGCTGCAGTCGACGCTGGAAACACGCCTGGGCAACTCCTTCAAGCTGGTTTCCGAGCGCCTGGAACAGGTGCAGCGCGGTCTTGGCGAGATGCAGCAGCTGGCCACCGGCGTTGGCGATCTCAAGCGTGTGCTGACCAACGTCAAGAACCGTGGCAGCTGGGGCGAAGTACAGCTGGAGAACATCCTCGAACAGACGCTCACCCAGGAACAGTACGCGCGGGCAGTGAAGGTACGCCCGGACAGTGGCGAGATGGTCGATATCGCGGTGCGCCTGCCGGGCCGCAGCAGCGACGACACGCCGGTGTGGCTGCCGATCGACTCCAAGTTCCCGCGCGAGGACTACGAGCGCCTGCTCGACGCGCAGGAACAGGGTGACGCCGACGGCGTGCGCCTGCAGGGCATCCAGCTTGAACGCGCGGTGCGCGTGCAGGCCAAGTCGATCTGCGACAAGTACATCGCGCCGCCGCACACCACCGACTTCGCGGTGATGTTCCTGCCAACCGAAGGCCTGTATGCCGAAGTGATCCGGCGCCCGGGCCTGGTCGACCTGTTGCAGCGCGAGCACCGCGTGGTGGTGGCTGGACCGACCACGGTCACCGCGCTGCTCAACAGCCTGCAGATGGGCTTCCGCACGCTGGCCATCGAGCAGCGTTCCAGCGAGGTGTGGAGCCTGCTGGGTGCGGTGAAGAGCGAGTTCGGCAAGTTCGCCGGCATTCTCGAGAAGGCCGAGAAGCAGATCACCACGGTCGGCCGCAGCATCGGCGAAGCCAGCCGCAAGACGCGCACCATCGAACGGCGCCTGCGCGGCGTGGAGTCGCTGGCGTCAGAGCAGGCGCAATCCCTGCTGGGCGGCCTGGCCGATGCTGATGCCACGGCCGAGGACGAAGGCAACGAAGGCGACGACGGCGACGACGGCGACGAAGCCTGAGCTACGTCGACACGCCGCCTGCATGGTCGATGCGTATGCTGGCGGCCTGTCCTACTGGATCAGGTAACGCCATGCGCCTGCGCCTCTGCACCAGTCTCATCCTGACCGCGCTGCTTGTCGCCTGCAGCAGCGCACCGCCGGCTGCCAATCCGGCGGCGGCACCTGCCGCAGCCACCAGCCCCGAAGCGGCCGAGGCCTACCGCGAAGCGCGCGATGTGGACTGCCAGGCCGCTGGCGGCACCCTGCAGCGGCTGGGCCGGCTGCAGCGCGAACAGTGCGTGATTCCCTACGCCGATGCCGGCAAGGCCTGCAGCCGCAAGAGCGACTGCACGGGCCAGTGCCTTGCCGGCGGCGAAGTGGCCGTTGGCAGCCCCGCCACCGGCACCTGCCAGCGCGATGCCCGCCAGAACTTCGGCTGCCGCCAGCGCATTGATGAGGGCAAGGCGCAGGGCATGATCTGCGTGGACTAATCGTAGTGCCGGCCGCTGGCCGGCAGCCTCATGAACCCTTGCGAACGATCGCACGATTGCCGGCCAGCGGCCGGCACGACCGACATCGCGCGGCGCTATGCTGGTGGGCCATTCCCCGCTGTTGCCGGAGCCCCCGCGTGAGCACTTCGATCCAGGACATTTCCCTCACCACCATCGACGGCCAGCCGTCCTCGCTTGCCGACTACCAGGGCAAGGTACTGCTGCTGGTCAACGTCGCCTCCAAGTGCGGCCTGACCCCGCAGTACGAAGGCCTGCAGGCGCTGTATGCGGAAAAGCACGCACAGGGCCTGGAAGTGCTGGGCTTCCCGGCCAACAACTTCCTCGGCCAGGAGCCGGGCAGCGAAGCGGAGATCCAGCAGTTCTGCCAGCTCACCTACGATGTCAGTTTCCCGATGTTCTCCAAGATCAGCGTGGCCGGTGACGACACCCACCCGCTGTACCAGCAGCTGATCGCTGCGCAGCCGCAGTCGATCGGCGAAGGCCCGCTGCGCGAGCGCCTGGCCAGCAAGGAGATTCCGATCCACGCCGCGCCGGCGGTGCTGTGGAACTTCGAGAAGTTCCTGGTCGGCCGCGACGGCAAGGTCATCGCCCGCTTCGCCCCGGACGTGGCGGCTGACGACGCGCGCCTGCGCGAAGCCATCGAAGCCGCGCTGGCTGCCTGATCGGCCGGGGTCGGATCCCTTTCCACGGGAAAGGGCTCCGACCCCACCCACGGCGCCAAAGAAAAACCCCGCCGAGGCGGGGTTTTTCATGCGTCGCTGACAGGACTCAGTGCGTCCACTGCGGCATCGGCATCGCATCGACCGGGATCGGCGAATTGGCGTCGTCGTGGCCACGCTCGCGCTTGCTGCGCAGATCGTTCTCGATCTGGTAGTTGCGACGCTGCATCCATGCATCGCGCACCAGCGAGTACTCGTCCACGGCAGTGTCACGCAGGTCGTCGATCGCCAGCAGCTGCGCGCGGGTATCGACCAGCTGCAGGCCCTGCAGGCCGATGCGGACCTTGTCCTCTTCGATACGGCGGATCGGCGACAACGGAATGTCGCCGGCCAGGCCGAACACGTCGCGCACGGTACGCGGGCCGAAGAACGGCAGTTCCACGTAGCGCGAACGACGCCAGCCCCAGGCACCCAGGGTCTGGCCGAAGTCCTCATTGCGGCGCGGCACCATCGCCTTGCTGGCCGGATCGAACAGGCCACCGATGCCCAGCGTGCTGTTCATCAGGAAGCGGCCGAGGCTGTCCCACGCATCGGCACCGCGGCCCTGCAGCAGCTGGTTGGTGATGGTCACCGGCGCGCGCAGGTTGCTGAAGAAGTTGCTGACGCCGGTGCGGGCGAAGCGCGGCACCACGTGGGTGTAGGCGGTGGCCAGCGGACGTGCGACGCCGCGGTCGACCGCATTGTTGAACTTGTGCACCTTGCGGTTGAACGGTTCCCACGGATCGTAGGCCGCTGCGTTGGTGGTGTTGCCGGCACCGCCATAGAGGGCATCGAAGTCGTCATCGCCACCGGGCGCGGTGGCGGCTGAGGTCTTCGCCGCGCTGCCGTCGCCGCTGTCGGTGGGCGCAGCCGGCGACGATGCGGCAGCAGCCGGCGGATTGGCCACCGGCGCGACCGGAGCAGCGTCAGCCGTGCCGGCATCGGTGGCCGCGACGGCGGGCGAGGTGGAAGAACTGGCCGGGACCACGGTGCTGGCTGCCGGTGCATCGCTGCGCGCGGGCTTGCCGGCACAGGCGGTGAGGGCGGTGGCCAGGACGATCAGGGGGAGAGTGCGCACGACGTTCATGTCAGCTCGCAGCAGAAGTAGCGTTGAAATCCAGGTTGGGCGACAGCCGGTAGGCCGCGCTCAGTTCGTTGTAGCCAGCCGGCGCGCCGGTGATCACCAGCGGATGGCCGGCCTTGCGCGCACGTGCCGCCAGCTCGGCCAGCAGGGCCAGGCCGGCGCTGTCCACGCGTTCGACCTCAGCCAGATCCAGCCGTGCCAGCTTTGCCGGCAGGGCCTGCAGCTGCGGCCATAGCGCGATCACCGCAGCGCGGTCGAGCACCCCGCGCAGGCGCAGGGTGTCGCCTTCCAGCAGCGCCAGTGCGTTACTTGCCATTGCCCGCGGGCCCGGCCTGCATGCTGCCGCTGTGCAGCTCGCTGGCCACCTGCTTGATGCCCTTCTGGCGCAGCGGGGTGTCGAACTGGTTGCGGAACGTCTGCACGTAGGAGATGCCTTCGATGTTGACGTCGAAGATCTTCCACTGGCCGTTCACGTTGCGCATCCAGTACTCGACAGGGGTCGGCTCGCTGCCGGCACGCACCAGCTCGGTGCTCACGCGCACGCCGCGGTTGCCCGGCAGCGGGCTTTCACCCTTCAGGCGGAAGCTCGGCTTGCCCTGGATGTTGAGCAGGGTCGAACCGTAGCGCTGCATGAGGCTGTCGGCCATGGCATCGGCGAACAGCTTGATGTCGGCATCCGAGGCACCACGGGCGTGCGGGCCCAGCACCAGGCGCGCGGCATAGTCGCGGTCGAAGGTGCGGTTCAGTTCGCTGTCGATGTAGTTGCGCAGGCTGGCCGGGTTGCTGCCGAATTCGCTCCTGCGCTGCTGCAGGGTGGTGAGGATGCGCGTGCTGGCATCGATCACCACCTTGCCGGCCTGGCCCTGCGCCGCGGCAGCGGCGGGGGCGGCGGCCTGGGCCTGGGCGAGGAACGGAGTAGCCACCAGCAGCGCCGAGGCGAGCAGGGCCGGGATCAGTTTCATCTTCATGGTTGCGGTTCCGTTGCAGGCGCCTGCGCGCCATCGTTGGGCTTCTGAGCAGCGCCGCCACCGGCGCCGCCACTGAACATGTACTTGCCGACCAGCTGGATCAGGTCAACCGCCGGCTGGGTGAAGACAATTTCGTCGCCGGCCTTCAGCACGTCCGGATCACCGCCCGGCTGCAGTCCGATATAGCTCTCGCCGAGCAAACCACTGGTGAAGATGCCGGCCGAGGTGTCCGCCGGCAGGTCCTTGACCTTGCTGTCCATGCGCAGGGTCACGATCGATTCGAACTTCACCGGGTCCAGGTCGATGGAGGCGACCTGGCCGACGGTGACGCCGCCGATCTTCACCGGCGCCTGCTTGCGCAGCTGGCCGACCTGGGAGAAGCGCGCCTTCAGCTCGTAGCCCTGGCTGCCCCAGCTCCAGCGCTGGTTGGTCGAGGCCACCGCCAGCACCATCAGCGAGGCCAGGGCCAGCAGCAGGAAAGCGCCGACGGAGAATTCGAGTCTGGGACCGCGGATGGCCATGTGGATTACCTGATCGAGTCGTGGTGGCCGCGCGCGCCTGCGCACCGCCGGTGGAGGGGTTAGGTGAACAACATTGCCGACAGAACGAAGTTGAACATCAGCACCAGCAGCGAAGCGTTGACCACTGCACGGGTGGTCGCCACCGACGTGCCTTCAATGGTCGGCTCGGCATGGAAACCAACATAGGCGGCGACCAGCGCGGCGGTGCCGCCGAAGATCGCCGACTTCAGCATCGCCACGCCGAAGTCATCCCAGAAATCGACGCTGTTGCGCAGCGCCGACCAGAACACGCCATTGTCCAAGCCCAGCACGTGCACGGCCTCGAAGTAGCTGGCACTGATCGCCAGCGAGCAGAAGATGCCGGTCAGCAGCGGCACGGTCAGCACCGCCGCCCAGAAGCGTGGCGCCACGGCCTTGGCCACCGGGTCGATCGCCATCAGCTCCAGCGCCTTGATCTGGTCGGTGGCGCGCATCAGGCCCAGCTCGGCGGCGATCGAACTGCCGGCGCGGCCGATGAACAGCAGCGCAGTCAGCACCGGCGCCAGTTCGCGGTACAGCGACAGGCCAAGCAGGGTCGACAACGCGTCGGCCGCGCCGAAGGTGGTCAGCGTGCGGTAGCCCTGCAGGGTCAGCACCAGGCCGACGAAGGCGCCACCGACGGCGATGATCGGCAGCGAGCGCGCGCCGATCTTGTAGATCTCGCGGGTCAGCTCGGCCAGGAAATCACGGGTCGGCAGGGAACCGCGCAGCACGGTCAGCGAGAACAGGCCGGCGCGACCCAGCGAGCGGGTGGCTTGGACGAACGGCATCAGGCAACCCTCGCGCGTGGCGCGGCATCGAACGGAATCGGGCCATCCGGCTGGCCATGCAGGAACTGCCGCAGCAGCGGATCCTGGCTGGACTGCAGTGCCTCGGGCGTCCCCTGGAACACGACGCCGCCATTGGCGATGGCGATCACCTGGTCGCAGATCGGCAGGGTCTCGTGCACGTGGTGGCTGACGATGATGCTGGTCAGGCCCAGGCTGTGGTTGAGGCGCTGGATCAGGCTCATGATCACCCCGGAGGCGATCGGGTCCAGCCCGGTCAGCGGCTCGTCGTAGATCATCAGCGGCGGGTCCAGCGCCAGCGCACGGGCCAGCGCCACGCGGCGCGCCATGCCGCCGGACAGTTCGCGCGGCCAGGCGTCGGCGGCGGCCAGCAGGCCCACCGCATGCAGCTTCATCTCCACCAGCCGGCGCAGCACGGCGGCCGGCAAGCGGGTATGCGTACGCAGCGGCAGGGCGACGTTCTCGGCCACGGTGAGGTCGGTCAGCAGACCATTGCCCTGCAGCAGCACGCCCACGCTCTTGCGCATCTCCAGCAGCGCGCTGCTGTCATGCGGGATCGGCTTGCCGAACAGGGTGACGTCGCCGGCCACCGGTCGCAGTTCGCCGGTCAGCGCCGCCAGCAGGGTCGACTTGCCGCTGCCGGAGGGGCCGAGCACGGCGGTGATACTGCCCTGCGGCACCTGCAGCGACACGTCACGCAGGATCGTGCGTCCGCTCCGGTCGATGCGGACGTTGGACAACTGCACCAGACTGGAGGTGGAAGCCGACATGGGCACCATTAACGTTTTTTAGACATCGAAGGATCGGGCCAGCCGGCTGAACATAAGCAGACTGGACGGTCCAGTATTGTTGCACGGCAGGGCGGGGCGCAGGCCGGGACAATCGGCCGGCAGCCCGGAACAATCCGTACCGTCGATGGGCCGACCATTGAATACTGCCTGCCGTCCTGCACACTGTGCATGATGAGTGACCCAGGCAGCGATTTCCGCCTCTACCATTCCAACTCGCTGGACGTGCTGGCCGCGCTGCTGGCGCGCAACGTGCGTGCGCCGGTGCCAGGCCAGCCGTTGTTGGCGCCGGAACTGGTGTTGATCCCGCAGGTGGCGATGCGCCGCTGGCTGCAAGCGACACTGGCCGCCGAATTCGGTGTCGCCGCCAACCTCGAATTCCTCACCCCGGGCGAGTTCGTGGCCCGCGCGCTGAAGGCCAACGTCAGCGGCGAGCAGGACGATCTGGACGCGGCCGGCTTGCACTGGAAGCTGTACCAGGCCCTGCGCGACCCGACATTGCTGGCGCAGCCACCGATGCGTGCGCTGCAGTCCTATCTTGCCGGCGGTGACGCATTGAAACCCTGGGCGCTGGCCGGCGAGCTGGCCTCGGTATTCGAGAAGTACCAGGCGTGGCGCCGTGACTGGCTGCTGCGCTGGGCAGCCGGTGCCGATCCTGCCGACCCGCAGGCGATCCTGTGGCGCACCATCACCCAGGGCCACGACTACCGCGCGCGCCGCATCCAGGAATACCTGGACCGTTTCGAAGGTGCCGGCCAACCGCTGCCGAAGGGCTTGCCACCGCGCATGTCTGCGTTCGCAACGCTCAACATCTCGCCCGACGTGCTGCGGGTGATGGCCACCCAGGCGCGGGTGGGCGAACTGCATTTCTATATGCCTACCCCGGTGCAGTCGTACTGGGGTGACCTGCAGACGCTGGCCGAGCGCCTGCGCAGCGGCGCACCGGACCCCTTCGGCGAAGCGGCCGGCGAGAACCGCCTGCTGGAAGCCTGGGGTGCGGCCGGGCGCGACTTCATGGCGGTGCTGGGCAGTTACGAGGTGGTGCATCCGGCCGGCGAAATCGCTGCCTATTCCGATCCGGAGGAGGACACCCGCCCGACCCTGGACGAAGGCGGCCTGTCCGACAGCCTGCTGCATCGCCTGCAGCGTGACCTGTTCCACCGCCGCGCGCTGCCCTCGGGCGAGCTGCGCGACGGCCTGCGCAGCGACGACCCCAGCCTGCAGGTGCATGCCTGCCATACCCGCCTGCGCGAGCTGCAGGTGCTGCACGACCAGCTGCGCAGCCTGCTGCAGGACCCGCGCTTCGACCCGCCGCTGCAGGCGCGCGAGATCGCGGTGCTGGCGCCGGACATCGATCCCTATGTGCCGTACCTGGAAGCGGTGTTCGGCGGTCGCGGCGGCGAGGAGGAACACATTCCGTATGCGCTGGCCGACAGCAGTCCGCTGGCCGGCGAGCCGTTGGCCGATGTGTTCGTGCACCTGCTGGGCCTGCCGGTCTCGCGCTTTGGCTTGAACGAAGTGCTGGACCTGCTGGCCAGCGCGCCGCTGGCCGAGGCGGCCGGGCTGGAGGCGGTGGACTTCGACCGCCTGCATGGCTGGCTGCAACAGGCCGGTGCACGCTGGGGCCTGGATGCGAAACACCGCAACCAGCACCAGGCACCGGCCGACGACGCCTACACCTGGCAGTTCGCGCTGGATCGCCTGGTACTCGGCCACGCCACCGGCAGCGAGGCCGACCTGGCCGGCGTGGCGCCGTGGATCGAACTGGAAGGCGGTGCGCTGGACGCGCTGGACCGGCTGCTGCGCCTGCTGCGCGTGCTGGCCATCTACCAGCGCCGACTGGGCGAGCTGCTGACCCCGGCGCAGTGGCGGCAACGCCTGCTGTCGCTGCTGGATGCACTGCTGCCCACCGCGCCCAGTTCCCCCAACAGCCAGCGCGCGCTGGAGCGCCTGCGCAAGCTGCTCAACCAGTTCGCCGACGATGCCGCCAAGGCCGGCTTCGAGGAAGGCGTGCCGCCGGAGGTGGTGCGCGCGCACTTCGCCGGCGCGCTGGGCGAGGCCGATACGCGCGCACCGCTGCTGACCGGTGGCATCAGTTTCGGCCGCATGGTGCCGATGCGCCTGCTGCCGTTCCGGGTGATCTGCGTGCTCGGCCTCAATGATGGCGATTTCCCGCGCCGTGACCCCGCTGCCGGTCTCAACCAACTCACCGCCGAGCTGGATACGCCGCGCCGCCGTCCGGGCGACCGCTCCACCCGCGAGGATGACCGCTTCCTGTTCCTGCAGCTGTTCGCCGCCGCGCAGGAGGTGTTCTATCTCAGCTATCTCGGCGCCGATCCGCGCGATGGCAGCGTGCGCGAGCCGTCGGTACTGGTCAGCGAACTGATCGATGCCGCCGCCGCGTATCACCTCGATCCGCCTGCAGCGGCCCGTGACTTCACCGTGCGACATGCCCTGCAGCCGTTCTCACCGGCGGCGTTCGGTGATGGCGATCCACGTCGCTTCAGCTATCGCCGCCAGTGGCATCCGGCCGCCGGTCGTCTCACCGGCCAGCGCGGCGGCCTGCAGCCATGGTTCGATGCTCCATTGCCGCCGCCGCTCGACGATGCGGTGGAAGACGAAGTCGCGCTCGATACCCTGCGCCGCTTCCTGTGCGACCCGGCCGGGCAGTTCCTCGCACAGTCGCTGGGCCTGCGCCTGGCCGACGACGTCGAGGAAGTCGATGACCTGGAACCGCTGGTGCTGTCCTCGCGCGGGCCGGAAAAACGCAGCGTGCAGGCCGCGGTGGTACGTGCCACGCTCAGCGGCGATACCGAGCCGTTGTACCCGCGACTGCGCGCGCGCGGCCTGCTGCCGTCGGGTCCATTGGGCGAGCGTCAGTTCGAGGTGGAACAATTGAAGACCCGCCCGTATGCCAGTGCGTTGCTGGGCTGGATGCAGGGCGAACCGCTGGAAAGCCGTCGCTACGAAGTGGAGATTGATGGCGTGCGCCTGCATGGCCGCGTGGCCGATCGCCATCCCGAAGGGCTGGTGCGCCTGCGTGCGGGCACACTCAATGGCAATGCAGTGATCCGCCACGGCCTGGACTGGCTGCTGGCGAACGCTGCGGGCGATACGCTGCCGCTTGTGCAGTTCCATGATGGCGGCGACGCCGGTCCCGGCCCGCATGTACTGCCGGCACTGAGCGTTCCCGCTGCACGTGCGGCGCTGCGTGCGCTGCTGCAGCTGCGCCAGCGTGGCCTGCGCGAGCCGCTGCGCTTTGCCCCGTACACCGGCTGGGTGCTGTACAACGCGCCGGCAGAAAAGCAGCGCAGCGAAGGCTGGAAGCAGTGGCACGGCAGCGACCGCAGCTGGGGTGAATCCAGCAGCGACGCCTGGCAGCTGCTGCTGCGCGGTGCCGACCCGTTCGCTACCGATGCCAGCTACGCTGACCTGCTGCGCAACAGCCAGCTGGTCTTCAGCGCGGTGCGCGAAGGCCGCGCTCTCGGCGCCGAAGCACGCCAGGAGGGCGACGCATGAACACCGCCATCGCCGAAGACGGCCTCGAATCCCTCAGCCGCGATCCCTATCTGGCGCTGTCGCTGGAGGGCATCCGGCTGATCGAAGCCAGCGCCGGCACCGGCAAGACCTTCACCCTGGCCACGTTGTTCACCCGCCTGGTGGTGGAGCAGGGCCTGCGCATCGGCCAGATCCTGGCGGTGACCTTCACCGATGCCGCCACGCAGGAACTGCGCAAGCGCATCCGCGAGCGCCTGGCGCTGGCCGCGCGCCTGGTCGACATGGAAGCGGCCGACGGTGAAGCACCGGAGGTACGATTGACGCGCGACGTGCTGCAGCGCCATCTGCAGGGCGGCACCGAGAGCGCCGCCGCACTGAAACGCCGCCTGCAGGTGGCCGCAGACGAGATCGACCTGGCGTCCATCTTCACCATTCATGGTTTCTGTACCCGCGTGCTGCGCGAGCATGCGCTGGAAAGCGGCCACACCTTTGATCCGCCGGAACTGCTGGCCAGCGACCGTGAACTGCTGGAGGAGCTCGCGGCCGATCTGTGGCGCGTGCATGCCAACGACCCGGCCACGCTGGAGCCGCTGACCTGGCTGTGGTCCAGCCCCGACGCGCTGGCCGCCGATCTGCGCGCGCTGCTGGGCACACCGCCGCTGCATCCGCTGCCACGGCCTGCGGCGCTGGCCGATCCACGCCCGGCATTGCAGAGCGCGGCGGAAGCCCTGTCCGCAAGCGTGCGCGAGCATGGCGAGCAGTTCTTCATCGACCTCTGCGATGCCGTCGACAACAAGTGGCTCAACGGCGTGTCATACAAGCTGGGCTGGCTGCACCCGCTGGGCCGGCAGCTGCTGGCCTGGGCCGAGCGCGCCGACCCGCGCGAGCTGCTGGCCAGCGATCGCCTGCCGGCACTGCTGCCGGAGGTGCTGGCCGACAAGACCAACAAGAAATTTCCTGATCGCACGCCGTCGTCGCCATTGCAGGCGCCGTTGGCGCGCTATGTTGCGCTGCTGGCCGAACGCGATGCCTGGCTGCGTGGCACCGCGCTGGATTTCCTGCACACGCTTCGCGCCGAAGCCACGCAGCGCCTGCAGGCGCTGAAGCGTACGCGCCGGGTACAGACCTACGACGATCTGATTGATGGCGTAGCGCTCGCCCTGGAAGGCCCGCAGCGGCTGACGCTGGTCAGGCAACTGCGTGCGCAGTACCGCATCGCGCTGGTCGATGAGTTCCAGGACACCGACGATCGCCAGTGGGGCATCTTCCACACCGTGTTCGGCGATTCGCCGGAGGTGCGCGAACTCGACCTGGCGCCGGCGCTGTTCCTGATCGGCGACCCCAAGCAGGCGATCTACGGTTTCCGCGGTGGCGACATACACACCTACCTGAAGGCCAAGCAGGTGGCGCAGCAGGCGCCGGTGCTGGACCAGAACTTCCGCTCGCGACCGTCTGTGTTGCGCGCGTTGCAGGCGCTGTACGACAACGGTGGCGAAGACGCCTTCCTCGAACGCGACATCCGGTTCGAGCCGGTGCGGCCCGGTGGCGTGCGCAGCGATGCGGACTACCTGCGCGACGGCCAGGCCGCCAAGGCACTCACCCTGCGCGTGCTGCGCAGTGGCGGTGACAAGGCGATGAGCGCCGATGCCTCGCGCGATGCGGCGACCCAGGCCTGCGTGGCCGCGATTCACCAGATCCTGGTCGATGCGCGCACGGGCAATGCCGTGTTGCGTGAGCGACCGGTGCAGCCCGGTGATATTGCGGTGCTGGTGCGCTCGCATCGCGAGGCCACCCTGGTACAGCGCGCGCTGGCCGCGGTCGGCATTCCCGCGGTGGCGGCCGGCAAGCAGAGCCTGTTCGCCACTGCTGAAGCCCGCGACCTTCGTGCGCTGCTGCTGGCACTGCTGCAACCGGCCGACGAAGGCCGCCTGCGTGCAGCGCTGGCCACCGTGCTGCTTGGCCAGCGGGCCAGCGCGATCGCGGCAATGGAACGCGAAGGTGACCTGCAACGCGGGTTCCAGGCACAGCTGCTGCATTGGCGCGAGCGCTGGCAGCGCGGCGGACCGTTCGCAGTGATTGCCGATGTCTGTGCCGCACAGGGTGAACGCCTGCTGGCGCTGATCGATGGCGAGCGCCGCCTGACCAATTACCTGCAGCTGGGTGAACTGCTGCAGGAGGCCTCGGCGCAGGCGCTGGGCATGCATGGCCTGCTGGACTGGCTGCAGGGGCAGATGGCCAGTGCCGACCAGGATGACGAGCAGCAGCTCCTGCGCCTGGAGTCGGATGCGCGCCGCGTGCAGATCATCACCCTGCACAAGAGCAAGGGCCTGGAGTATCCGCTGGTGTTCCTGCCCTTCGTCGGCATCGACGGCGGCGCGCCGAACACCGCCTCGCACTGCACCGTGCACGTTGGCGGCCAGCGCCAGCTGCACTGGAAGCTGGACAAGGACGAGGCCTGGGAAGCGGCCAACGCGCAGCGTGAGCGCGAGCAGCGTGCCGAGGATGCGCGCCTGCTGTATGTGGGACTGACCCGCGCCGAGCATGCGCTGTGGATCGCCGTGGGTGATCTGGCCGGGCTCGGCAAGACGCGGCTGGCGCCGCTGCTGGGTGACCTGCAGGCGCTGCGCGGGCTCGCCGATGTGCACATCGATGACAGCGAGGCGCCGGCCGCGCTGCCGCAGCTGGCGGCCGAAGTGGAAGGTGACCTGCCGGCGGTACGTGCACTGACCCGGCGCGTGCCGCATGACTGGTGGGTCTACAGCTTCACCCAGCTGGCGCATGCCGATGCGGGCGCTGGCAGTGATATTGAAGCCGCCGCGACCGAGCTGCCGGCACCGGCCGCCGATGAACCGGCCGGCCCGGAACTGCCGCTGGAACCGGCGCTGCCCGAACCCACCGCCGTCGTCGAAGACAGCGCGCCGATCGACCCGCGCTTCATGGGCAGCCGCTTCGGCAACGTGCTGCACGAGGCGATGGAGAACGTCGACTTCGCTGCCTGGGGTGACTGGCAGCCGGGCCGGGAAGCGCCCGAGGGACAGGCCGAGGTGCTACGCAAGGCGCTGCATGACGAAGGCTATGCCGACGTCGACCTGGACGATGGCGTGGCCGTGCTGGTGCCGCTGGTCGGCCACACGCTCACCGTGCCGCTGCCCGAAGGCGGCGCCCTTTACAGCCTGGGCGAAGGCGAGCGGCGCGCGGAAATCGACTTCCATTTCGCCATCGAGCCGACCACGGTGCCGGCGCTGCTGCAGGTGCTGCATGCCCACGGTGTTTCCAGTGGTCGTCGAGGCTTCGGCCAGCGCCGCCGCCTGGAAGGGCTGATGACCGGCATGATCGACCTGACCTACGTGCGCGACGGGCGCTGGTACGTGCTCGACTACAAATCCAATCGTCTGCCCGGCTACAGCCAGGACCTGCTGGCCATCGCCATGCGCCACAGCGAGTACGACCTGCAGGCGCTGATCTATACCGTGGCCCTGCATCGCTGGCTGCGCTTCCGCCTGGGCGCGGCCTACGACTACGAGCGTGACATGGGCGGCATCCGCTACCTGTTCTGCCGCGGCCTGGATGGCACCGGCAACGGCGTGCACGTGGACCGCTTCCCGCTGGCGCTGGTGGATGCACTGGATGCGTTGTTCGCCGGTGGCGAACAGGCCCAGGCCGAACTGGCCGCACGTGCCCGTGGGGCCAGCGCATGAGCCTGCTGAAGGAACTGCACCAGAAGGGCCTGCTGCGCACCCTCGACCACGCGTTGGCGACCAGCCTGATGCGGCTGCGCGGCGACACGCCGGAGAGCGTGGCGCTGGCGGCGGCGCTGGCCTCGCTGGCGGTGGCGCAGGGCCACGCCGCATTCGACCCCGCGCAACCGCAGCGGTTGCTGGAAGGCGTGCCCGAGTGGCCTGCCGCGCAGGACTGGCTGGCGCAGCTGCGTGCATCGCCGTGGGTAGCGACGCCGGACCAGGCAGAGGCCATCGCCGAGGATGCGCCGCTGGTGCTGGAAAACGGCCTGCTCTACCTGCGCCGCTACCGCGAGTACGAACGGCAGTTGGCCGCCGGGCTGCAGCGCATCGGCCGGCATCCGCTGCCGGCACCGGACATGGCAGCGCTGGCACCGTTGTTCGCGCAGCTGTTCCCGCAGGCATCGGGCAGCGAGGATCACCAGGCCCGTGCCGCCGGCGTGACCCTGCGCCATCCGCTGGCGCTGGTGACTGGCGGCCCCGGCACCGGCAAGACCACCACCATCGCGCGCCTGTTGCTGCTGCTGGCGGCGCAGGCCCGGCACGCCGGCCAGCCGCTGCCCGAAGTGGCGCTGGCCGCGCCTACCGGACGCGCCGCCGAGCGCATGGCCGAGAGCCTGCGTCTGGCCGTGCAGCGCCTGCAGGAGAACGGCGTGGACCCGGCGCTGTGCGCGGCATTGCCCAGTACCGGCACCACCCTGCATCGCCTGCTCGGCGTGATCCCGGATTCGCCGCGCTTCCGCCACCACGCCGACAACCCGCTGCCGGTGGACGTGGTGGTGGTCGACGAAGCCTCGATGATCGATCTGCCGATGATGGCCAAGCTGGTCGACGCGATCGCCAGCGGCACCCGCCTGATCCTGCTTGGCGACCCCGATCAGTTGCCCTCGGTCGAAGCCGGTGATGTGCTCAGCGCGATCCTGCGCGCCAGCGGTGATGGCATCGGCACCCGCGCCGATGATGCGCAGGCACTGCAGGGTCTGTTGGCACCGGCCACGTTGCAGCCGCAGGCCACGCCGCGCGCCTTCGCCGGCCGCCGCGTGCAGCTGCAACGTGGTTACCGGCAGAGCGATGCGCTGGACCTGGCACCGCTGGCGCATGCCGTGCGCGAGGGCGACAGCGGTACCGCGCTGCAGCTGCTGCGCAGTGGTGAACTGGCCGGCGTGCATTTCCACGAAGGCGAAGCCGATCCACTGCGCGGCCAGCGCGAGCACCTGCTGGGCCATTGGCGTGCGTTGGCCGACGCCGCCGATCCGGTGCTTGCCCTGCAGCAGGCCGGGCGACTGCGCGTGCTGACCGCGCTGCGCGAAGGCCCGCAGGGTGCGCGCGGGCTCAACAGCCGCATCGAACAGCTGCTGGCTGGCAACACCCCGGGCTACTTCCAGGGCCGCCTGCTGCTGGTCACCGAGAACAGCTACCGGCACCGCCTGTTCAACGGCGATATCGGCATCTGCCTGCGCGATGGCAGCGGCGCGATGGTGGCCTGGTTCCCTGGCGACAGCGTCGACCAGCCGCGCGCCTTCCACCCGGCCGCACTGCCCGCGCACGAAAGCGCCTTTGCGATGACCGTGCACAAGGCGCAGGGCTCGGAGTTCGATGAAGTGTGGTTGCAGCTGCCGCGCCAGGACAGCCGCGTGCTGTCGCGCGAGCTGGTCTACACCGGCCTGACCCGCGCCCGCCAGGTGCTGCATGTGGCGGGCAGCGCAGAGGTGCTGCAGGCCGCGTTGAAACGCCACGCCAGCCGATTGGGTGGCCTGGCCTGGCGGCTGGGTGCGGAAGCGGTGGCCGAAGCACCGGCGCGCATCGAACAGCCCACGGTGCAGGGCCAGTTGTTCTGAATCGGGGTCGGATCCCGTTCCCATCGGGAACGGGATCTGACCCCTTCACCTGATCGCCAGGCAGAAGCAGTCGAGCATGGCTCGACTTTACAACAGCGTACTTCGATCATTCCGACGTTCATCCACGCATGCCGGGATCTACCGTGTCGACCAAGGTCGACACCCACCAGAGCAGAACGCCGTGCCGGCAGATCGCAGGAAACTGTCGAAGGCGGGGTGGGTCCGGGTGCGGGGGCGTGAGCCGCATGGGCCCGAGGCATGCCTCGGGCGGGTTGGGCAGGACGCCCAACCCCGGTCTTGCCGTGTGCGCAGGACAGCGCACACGAGCAAGCGGCGACCAAGCTTACATGGGTGAGGGCGCTTTGCTTGCGAAGCACTGCTTCGCAAGCGCCCGAACGCACAGCCGCCAGCGGCTGGGCCGGGCCCCGGAGGGGGACTTGCAGCGTCCCCCTCAACCGGACCCACCCCGCCTACCCACGGATAGCACGCATTTGACGTTGCCGTTGCCGTTGATTCGGCAGGTGCAGGGCGCAGCCCTGCCGCCCCCGTCATTCAGCGATCAGTACCAACCCATCCGGGAACACGATTGCCGCTTCATCGGCACTCACGTCGAAGAAGCCCACGCCGTGCTTCTCGGCCAGGTCCTGCACGCGACCGTGCGCGCGCTCGGCCACCGAATAGGCAAACGCGCCGTAGATCACCTCGCGGCCGATGCTGTACTCGGTCACCTCAGCACGGTCGTCATCGTCGTTGCTCAATGGGCCGTTCATCGGCGGGAAGTCCTGCGCCATCTCCGCGAACCACGCCTGCAGCGACGGGCTGCTGACTGCCGGGTCGTCGTACTCGTGGCGTTCGTTCCACTGCGTCTGCTTCTCGAACCAGGCGATGAAGGCCGCCGCCTCGCGCGGGGCGATGCTGGCGTCGAACACCATCATGTCGTAACTCATTGGAGCTTCCTGTGCAGAGCAGGGGTCAGAGCCTTCGCCCGGGGCGAAGGATCCGACCCCGGCGCGGGGTCTGTGGCTGCGCAGGGTATCGCGCTACGGCTGTTCGGCTGCACTCATCGCCAGGCCCGGCGCCAGCGCCTTCGCCTCCGGGAACAGCGCGAAGCGCAGGCCGATCAGGCCCATCAGCGCCTCGTCGCGTGCCTTGCAGGCGGCTACGCTGCCGACCCGTCCCAGCGAGGTATCCAGCCGCTCGCGCAACGCGTCGGCCGCCACAATCGGCTTGCGCGCGGCGATCTGCCGTCGGTAGTGCACAGCGACCTCTTCCAGAATGTGCTCGACCGCCTCGCGGCTGCGCTCGGGCAGTTCCAGCCGGGCGCGGCGCAGCTGCAGGATGTTCAGGCCGATGCGTGCTTCATTGAGCATGTCCACCGAGGCGATGTCGCTGCCTTCCGGCGTCGCCGCCAGGCGCGGCGCGAGCAGGCCCAGCAGGTCAAGCATGCGCGCGGCGAAGCGCTGGCGGTCCTGCTGGCCACGACCTTCGGCGGCTTCGGCCAGCGTGGTCCAGCCCTGCCGCACCAGCCGGCGCGCGGTCCACTCGGCGCCCACCGAACGGAACAGGCGGGTCATCACCACCGCAAAGCCAATGCCGATGAACATCGCGATGGACGAGTTGAGGAAGGTCTGGATGTTGGCGCTGTAGGTGTTCTGCAGGCTCAGCAGCGCGGCCAGGTTCACCGTCAGCGGCAGCGCGAACAGCGCGCTCTTGGGGTGGTGCAGCATCAGCCCCAGCGGCAGGAACGCCACCGCCAGCACCAGCGCCAGCAGGCCGAAGTCGTGCACTGCCGGGAACACGCCGAACAGGTACACGCCGGCCACCACCGAGGCGACCATCGCCCACACCAGGAACGACACCATGCTCGGTGCCGGATCGTCCTGCGCGGCGAAAAATGCGGCGGTCACCGCGGCCATCATCGCGCCGTTGCCGCCGCCTTCCCACCCCAGCGCGATCCACAGCACGCAGTAGCTCATCAGCGCCGCGCCGGCACTGAGCGCGGAGAACAGCGCCATGCCGTAGTCGACGTGCTTGTCGGCGGCCACGCGTTCGGTGCGGATGCGGTAGTGCGCACGGTCCAGCGGCGCGGTGCCCTGGTCGATCGCGTGCTGCAGGGTGCGGCAGTCCTGCCACAGGTCCACCAGTTCCTCCAGGCGCAGCAGCAGGCTGGCCAGCTGCAGGTGCTGCAGGTCGCGGTCCACCTGCGGCTTCAATGCACTGATGCGCGCGCGCAGGCGCGCGTATTCGCTGGCGTTGGTCGGGCCATCCAGCCAGTCGTGGATGTCATCGACCAGTGCCGGCAGCCCCTCGGGCAGGTCCTGGCCGTCGCTGCGCAGCGCACTCAGGCGGTCGGCAATCGAGGACAGCACCGGCAACAGCAGCAGCATGCGCTCGCGCAGCCGCTCCATCGACACGGCCGAACCGGCATGGCGCGGGTCGTCGCGGCGCAGGAACTCGATCAGCGCCTCGAACTGCACCAGGTCGGCGGCGAGCCGGTTGCGCGGCGCGTGCGCGCGGCCGCGTTCGAGGATCTGCCGGCACCACTGCGCCGCGTCCTCCATCCAGTTGCCGATGCGGGCGCGCAGCATCGGGCGTACCGAGGCCGGGAACAGCAGCGAAGCAAACAGCACTGCCACCACGGTGCCGAGGATGATCTCCTCGCTGCGCGCCACCACGGTGTCGAAGATTGTCTCCGGCGAGGTCACGGCCGGGAAGCCGATGAAGGCGGTGGTGTAGCCGGCCAGCAGGAACGCGTAACCGCGCGGGCCGCGGTTGAGCAGGGCCATGAACAGGCACCCGGCCAGCCAGATCGACATCGCCGCGCTCAGCACCAGCGGCGTTTCCACCAGCGCCGGCAGCACCAGCAGGGTGGCCAGGCCGGCCACCAGGGTGCCAACGATGCGGTACACGCCCTTGGCGCGGGTTGGGCCCAGCAGCGGCTGGCTGACGATGTACACCGTGCCCATCGCCCAGTACGGGCGCGACAGGTTGCCGGCCATGGCGATGTACAGCGCGGCCACCGCGGCCAGGTAGGTCTTGATCGAGAACAGCCAGGCCTGGCGATCGGTCAGCGCGTTCATGGCTTACTTCGCCGAGGCCTGTGCGGTGGACGGCGCGGGCGGGGCAACCGATGCCTGCCAGCCGCCACCCAGCATCAGGAACAGATGGATCTGGTCGCGCGAGACCTGCGCTTCGGCGGCGGCCAGGGTGGCGTCGCTGGTGGCCAGGCTGCGGTCGGCATCCAGGCTGGACAGGTACGGCGTACGGCCACCCTGGTACAGCCGGCGGTTCTGCTCGGCGGCCAGTGCGGCCTGCTCCTGCGCGATGCGCAGCGACTGCAGCCGGCGCAGGTCCTGCGCATAGCGGTCCAGCGCGGTCTGGGTCTCGCGCAGCGCCTGCAGCACGGTGTGGTCGAACTCGGCCAGCGCGGCATCGGCACCCGCCTCGGCGGCGTGGATGCGTGCGTGCGTGCCGGACGACGGCAGCGTCCACGAGATCAGCGGGCCGATCGACCACTGCTGGGTCATCGGCGTGCCGAAGTCTTCCAGCAGGCCGGCGGCACCCACCGAGGCACCCAGGCGGATGTCCGGGTACAGCTCGGCGGTGGCGACCCCAATCCGCGCCGTGGCCGAGGCCAGCTTGCGCTCGGCCTGGCGCACGTCCGGGCGGCGCTGCAGCAGCGCCCGGCCATCACCGACCGGCAGCGGCTGTGCCAGGCCGGGGGCGTGCGCACAGTCGATCACGCCGGCTGGCAGCTGGCCCGGGGTTTTCCCAAGCAGCGCGGCCAGCGAATAGGCGGCCGCCGAACGCTGCGCGCGTAGCGGCGGCAGTGCCGCCTCCAGCAACGCTACCTGCGCATTGGCGCGGGCCAGTTCCGGCGGCGTGCCGCGGCCGGCCGCGATCAGGCGCTCGGTGACCGTGCGGCTGCGCTGCTGCAGCTGCAGCGAATGCTCGGCCACGTGCAGTTCGTGGTTGGCGTGGCAGATTTCCAGGTAGCTGTCGGCGACCTGCGCGACCACGCTGACCTGGGCCAGGTCGCGCGCCGCAGCAACCGACTGCTCGTCGGCACGCGCTGCCTCGGCGCCGCGCTTGAGCTTGCCGAACAGGTCGAACTGGTAGCTGACCGCGAACTTGCCATCGGCCAGGTTGATCACCGGCAGCTCGTGCTCCTGCAGGAACGATTCGGCCGACAGCTGCGCGCGGCTGACGCCGGCCTCGGCCTCGTACTCGAAGCCACCGGCGTCCAGCGCCTGTTCGTACACCGCCGCGGCACGACGCAGGTGTGCATCGGCGGCCTTCAGTTCCACGTTGTCACGCAGTGCCTGGGTGATCAGGCCGTCCAGCACCGGGTCGTTGTACAGCGACCACCAGCGGTCGGGCAGCGCCTGGTTGGCGGCAATCTGCGGGTTCTGCGTATCGATGAAGGCCGCATTGGCCTCCGGGCGCTTGAACGCCGAGCCTTCCGGCAGTGCATAGTCCGGGCCGACGGTTTTGCACGCGGCCAGGCTGACCAGCGCGACGATCAGACCGAGACGGGGCAGGGCGGCGTTCACAGGCCCGCCTGTGTCGGCGCGGTGCCGGCCTTGTCGTTGTGCGGATGGCGGCCGGTGTCCACGGTCACCGTGGCGGTACGGCCGGCGATCAGTTCCACGCCCTTGGGTACTTCGTCGATGGCGATGCGCACCGGAATGCGCTGTGCCAGCCGCACCCAGTCGAAGGCCGGGGTCACGTTCGGCAGCAGGGTGCTGCCGTTGCTGCGGTAGCGGTCCTCGATGCCGGCGGCGATGCTCTCGACATGGCCGCGCAGCGGTGCCGATTCGCCCATCAGGCGGATGTCCACGCTCTGCCCCGGGGCCACGCCGCGCAGGCGGGTTTCCTCGAAGTAGCCATCGATGCGGAACGAGCCGGTATCCAGCAGCGCCAGCACCGGCTTGCCGGCCACCACGTAGTCGCCCACGCGCAGGGTGCGGTCGTTGACCCGGCCATCGGCCGGCGCGCGCACCTCGGTGCGGTCCAGGTTGAGCTCGGCCAGGTCGACCGCCGCCTGTGCGGTGGCCAGCGCCGCCTGTGCGGCCTGCAGCTTGGCGCGGCGCACTTCGGCGTCCTCGGCGGCGACCAGGTCCTGCAGGCTGCGGTCACGGCCGATCTCGCGGCGCAGCTGCGCCACCGATGCCTGGCGCTCGGCCAGGTTGGCGCGAGCCTGCTCCAGCGCGATGCGGTAGCGGGCGCGATCGACCACGAACAGCAGGTCACCCTTCTTCACCGCCTGGTTGTCGGCCACCTGCACCGTTTCCACCAGCCCGGACACGTCCGGCGCCACCTGCACCACGTCGGCACCGACATGGGCATCGCGGGTCCACGGCTCATCCATGTAATAGACCCACAGCTGGCGCAGCACCAGCAGGGCGACGATCACGGCTGCGCTGGTGAGCAGCACCGGCAGGGTCTTCTTCACGATCTTGTTCACGATTGCATCCAACGCAGGAGGTGGAACAGCAGGCCAAGCACGATCCCGTACAGGGCCAGGTTGAACAGCGCCGGGTGCCATACGTGGCGATAGGCGCCGGCACGCTGCAGCAGCGCGTGCAGGCCGCTGTTGACCAGGTAGGCCAACAACATCAACCCGAGCAGGGTCGGGACGAACACTCCGTGGAGACTGAATTCACCGGGCATCGGTAGGGGCGGGGGGCGAGG
This sequence comes from Stenotrophomonas sp. YJH_SMC_40, assembly GCF_059368615.1. Taxonomy (NCBI): domain Bacteria; kingdom Pseudomonadati; phylum Pseudomonadota; class Gammaproteobacteria; order Lysobacterales; family Lysobacteraceae; genus Stenotrophomonas; species Stenotrophomonas sp. YJH_SMC_40. Next base: position 387,454 of record NZ_JCAFRX010000006.1, read on the forward strand.
TGGGGGGAAGGGGAGGGAAGGAACAGCGAAACAACGGCAACGGGCAAAAGCCGCTGGCGTGTGCACGGCAGCGGCGGTGTTCGGGGGCGGCGGTCTTACGTGATGCGGTCGGCGGCCTCGGCCAGCAGGCGCCATGCCTTCAGCACGGCGTGCAGTTCATCCATGGAAAGCTCGCCGAACACGTCCTGGCGCAGGCCGATCAACTGGTCTTCCAGCTCGCTGACCAGCGCATGGCCCGCGTCGGTCAGCCACAGCAGGTTGGCGCGGCGGTCGCTGGCATCGCTCTCGCGGCGGACCAGGTCGCTGGCGCACAACTTGTCCAGCAGGCGCACCAGGGAGGGTCCTTCCATGCCCAGCTGCTGCGCCAGCGCCACCTGACGGATGCCACCGCCGGAGCGGCCGATCATCAGCAGCGGCATGGTGCAGGCGGTGGAGATGCCGTAGCTGCCGAGCCGGCTGTCGGCCAGGCGCTGCCACTGCCGCCCTGCGTACAGCAGGCCGGAGCTGAGCTGCATCTGCAGCACGGTGCGCTCGTCGAGGGGTCGGTCCATAAGAGATAGATAGGATACTACTAATTTCATTCCTATCAATAGGTTTTTCTGAATGGGGGGCGTAGTGAGGAAAGCGTTGCGCCTGCTTGGTGTCGGGTGGGGCAGCGGGGGCCGGGCGGTGCAGGACACGCCGTGAACCCCCCTCCGGGGTCCGGCCCAGCCGCTGGCGGCTGTGCGTTCGGGCGCTTGCGAGGCATGCCTCGCAAGCGCCCGAACCCTTGGGGGCGCGGCCGCAGCATCCATGCCGCGGACGGTCCTGCCCCGCCCAGCCCCCGCTGCCTTCCCATCCCCCCGCGAGCGCGGTGGGTTGGCTCTTGGAAGCAAGAGCAGAAGCAGTGCGGACCAACGGTCCGCACCCACCAAAGCACAAGACACCACAGCAGCGGCGCGCTGCTTCCGAAGTCATGAACCCCGCTTTTGCCCCCGCTTTCGGGCGGTCCGGCCGCGCCCGCGGGAAACTGTCAGGGATGGGGAAGGGCGGCAGGGCAGGACCGTGAGGCGCATGGATGCGCCGACCGAGCCCCCATGGATGGGTTTACGGCGTGTCCTGCCCTGCCGCCCTTCCCCATCCAGACCCGTAACAGGCAGGCGCCGCCAGACCCCCGATGAACCCGACCAACAGGACGACCCACCCCCCGGTCGGGTACGATGCTCGCCCCCCGTTCGGGACGCTGTACGCAATGAGCAAGAACAACGAAAAGGCCGCCCCGCAGGGCGACGTGACCCAGGACCAGGCCGAGGATGCCGTGCGCACCCTGCTGCGCTGGGCCGGCGAGGACCCGTCCCGTGAAGGCCTGCTGGATACCCCCCGCCGTGTCGCCGAAGCCTATGGCGACTGGTTCAGCGGTTACCGCGACGACCCGCGCGCCTACATGGAGCGTACCTTCGAGGAAGTGGCCGGCTACGACGAGCTGATCGTCCTGCGCGACATCGAGTACGAAAGCCACTGCGAGCACCACATGGCCCCGATCATCGGCCGCGTGCACGTCGGCTACCTGCCGGCCGGCAAGGTGGTGGGCATCAGCAAGCTGGCCCGTGTCGTCGAAGCCTACGCCCGCCGTTTCCAGGTGCAGGAGAAGATGACCGCGCAGATCGCCCAGTGCATCCAGGATGTGCTGCAGCCGATCGGCGTCGGCGTGGTCGTCGAAGGCGCCCACGAGTGCATGACCACCCGCGGCATCCACAAGCGCGGCGTCAGCATGGTCACCTCCAAGATGCTGGGCAGCTTCCGCGACGACGCGCGTACCCGCGCCGAGTTCCTGCGCTTCATCGAAGTGGGCGGCAAGCGCTGAGCCGCTTGCCCGCACCACGCCGGCTCCTGCAGGCCGGCATGCCCACGGCTGTCCACGCGGCAGCTGTGCATGGCGGTTTGTCCCTGTCAGCCCTACAGACTTCTTTCGCTGCATGAAGCATCGCGAACGCATTGCCCGTTACCGCCACCTGCGCGAACAGCCCCAGTGGAAGCTGCTTGCCGCCGACCACGCTCCGGAAATCATCGGCCTGCTGCAGGGCCTGCTGATGGACGGCGAGCGCACGCTGCCGTCCTCGGTACTGAACGAGCGACTGCAGCGCGCGCTGGACCAGCTGGCCGGCGATGAACTCTCGCGCGAGCTGCCGCGCACCGCGCAGGCCTACATCGCGCACTGGCTGGCCCAGGGCTGGCTGGAACGCCGTCTGCCCGAAGGCGCCGACCAGGAGCAGTACGAGCTGGCGACCGCGGCACTGCAGGCGATCCGCTTCGCCGACGGCCTCGAGCAGGCCCGCGTGGCCGCCACCGAAAGCCGCCTGGCGCTGGTCATTGAACAGCTCTCGGCGCTGGCTGCGCAGACCGAAGCCGATCCCGATGCGCGCCTGTCCGCGCTGCACGACGAGCGCGACCGCATCGATGCCGAAATCGCCCGGGTCGGCACCGGCCGCGTGGTTGCGCTGGACGGCAAGCGCGCGCTGGAACGCACCCGCCAGATCATCGGCCTGGCCGACGAGCTGACCGAGGACTTCCGCCGCGTGCGCGATGACTTCGAGCAGCTCAACCGCGATTTCCGCGAACGCATCATCGACGACGAGGGCGAGCGCGGCGATGTGCTGTCGCAGCTGTTCGAAGGTGTGGATGTCATTGGCGAAAGTGACGCCGGGCGCAGTTTCCAGGCCTTCTGGCGCCTGCTCAACGACGCCGAACAGAGTGCCCAGCTCGATGCCGCGCTGGAAGCGGTGCTGGCGCGCGGCTTCGCCCGCCGCCTGGACCGCAACGAACGCAACTTCCTGCGCAGCTTCACCAGCACCATGCTCGAGCGCGGTGGCCAGGTACACGACGTCCTGCAGAACTTCGCGCGCAGCCTGCGCGGCTTCGTGCAGAGCCGTGGCTACCTGGAACAGCGCCGCCTCAACCAGTTGTTGAAGCAGGCGCAGTCCGAAGCCCTGGCCCTGCGCGACGAATTCCCCGCACAACGCGGCATCGGCCGCGACCTGCAGCTGACCACCAGCCGACTGCGCTCTTGGTCGCAGTGGAAGCTGCATGATCCGCGCAGCGCCCAGGTCGACGGCAATGTCGAGTACAACGACGCGGCCGCGATCAGCCTGGAGAGCGTCGGCGACCTGGTCGCTTCGTCCGAAATCGACTTCCGCACCCTGCGCCGCGACCTGCACGACCTGCTCGATGCACAGCCGCGGCTCAGCATCGCCCAGGCCCTGTCGCAGCGCGAGGCGCCGCAGGGTCTTGGCAGCGTCATCGGCTATCTGTCGCTGGGCACGCGCTTCGGCAACGTGGTCGCCGGCGAGCAGGAGCTTGCGCAATGGCGTGGTGGCGACGGCCAGGTCCGTCGCGCCCGCATCCCGCTGGTTTGGTTCACCCAGGAGAGACGCCATGAGCTGGCATGAAGATCCCATCGACGCAGCGCAGGCCGACGTGGCGGAAGACGCCTACGAGGCCGAACCGGTGGCGGCCGTGGCGCAGCCCCGCCGTGGCAACGACGTCTATTACCTCGGCGACACCGGGCGCCTGCCGCTGGATGCGCGCCGCGCGCTGTGCCAGCTGCTGATCGGCCCCAGCATCGACCAGCTGCGCCACGCCAAGCTGTGGCCGGCACTGATCCGCAGCGAGGCGGCCATCCGCTCGTCGCTGGCGGACCTGTTCCTGGAGCTGGTGCTCGACCGTGACAGCGGCGTGGCGTTCACCCGCCAGGCCGATACCGAAGACGTCGACGCGCCGGTGCTGCTGCGCACCTCGCCGCTCACCTTCATCGACTCGGTGCTGCTGCTGTACCTGCGCCAGCAGCTGGCCGAAGCCGATGCGCGCGGCAACCGCGCGGTGGTCGCCGATGCCGAAATAGCCGAAGCACTGGCCATCTACGAAAAGAACCTGTCCACCGACCGCGCCGGCTTCAACCGCCGCGTCGCCTCGGCGGTGCAGAAGATGAAGGACAACCACATCCTGACCCGCCTCAGCGGCCAGGAAGACCGCCACGAAGTCTCGCCGGCGCTGAAGCTGCTGTTCTCCGCCGAAGACGTGTCCCAGCTCTCGGCGGTCTACCGCCAGCTGCGCGAAACCCCGGCCGCCGAGGCCTGAGAGACCCGACCATCGCATGGCTATCTCCAAGCACACTCCCGCCCTGTTCAACGAAGGCCTGCCGGACCCGCGCCTGCAGCAGTTCCGCATGCGCCGCCTGCAGGTGCACAACTGGGGCACCTTCAACGGCCTGACCGAAGTGCCGATCGCCGAGCGCGGTTTCCTGTTCGTCGGACGTTCCGGCTCGGGCAAGTCGACACTGCTCGATGCCATGTCCGCGCTGCTGACGCCGCCGGCCATCGTCGACTTCAACGCCGCCGCGCGTGAAGCCGAGCGCAGTGGCCGCGACCGCAACCTGGTGTCCTACGTGCGTGGCGCATGGGCTGACCAGCAGGACAGCGGCACCGGCGAAATCGCCACCCAGTACCTGCGCAAGGGCGCCACCTGGACCGCACTGGTGCTGGAATACCGCGCCGGCGATGGCCGCGTGGTCAGCCTGGTGCGCCTGCTGTGGATCTCCGGCAACGGCACCTCGGCCGGTGACGTGCGCAAGCACTACATGATTGCCGAGCGCCCGTTCGACATCGCCAAGGATCTTGGTGGGTTCGACCTGGACCTGCGCAAGCTCAAGCAGAAGCTGTCCGACCTGCACCACTTCGACACCTTCTCCGGCTACGCCGAGCGCTTCCGCGACCTGCTCGGCATCGACAACGAGATGGCGCTGCGCCTGCTGCACAAGACGCAGTCGGCGAAGAACCTGGGTGACCTCAACGTCTTCCTGCGCGACTTCATGCTCGACACGCCGAAGACCTTCGACGCCGCCGAGCGTCTGGTCAGCGACTTCGCCGAGCTCGATGGCGCGCACCAGGCGGTGGTCACCGCCCGTCGCCAGGTGGAGACCCTGCTGCCGGCACGCGCCTACTACAACGACCTGAAGGAAATGCACCGCCGGCGCGGCGACGACGAAGCCCTCAAGCTCGGCGTCGACAGCTTCCGTGAAAGCCGCCGCCAGGCGCTGATCGAAGCGCGCCTGCGCGAGATGGACGTGCGTGACCGTGGCCTGCTTGGCGAAGAAGCCCAGCGCCGTGCCGCACTGGACAATCACACCGAGCGCCTGGCCGAACTGGAACTGCAGCGCCGCCAGCAGGGCGGTGAGCGCATCGAAGAACTGGAACGCGAGCAGGGCCGCGCCGAAGCCGAGCGCGACCGCCGCCAGGCCAAGCGCGAGCAGGCAAGCCTGGCCGCGCAGCAGCTGGGGGCCGAACTGCCGGACGACGCACACGGCTTCGCCGAACTGGTCGAGCGCGCACAGAACGAGCTGCAGGACCGCCAGCGCGCCTCTTCGGCGCTGGACGATGCGATCAGCGATCGCCTGGGTGGCAAGCGCGATGACGAGCGCCGCTTCGGCGAAGTCCGTGCGGAACTCGAAGCGATGCAGCGCACGCCCTCCAACATCCCGGCGCCGATGCAGAAGCTGCGCGCGCGCCTGGCCGAGGAAACCGGCATCGCTGAAGCGGCGCTGCCGTTCGTCGGTGAACTGATCCAGGTCCGCTCGGAAGAGCAGGGCTGGCAGGGTGCCATCGAGCGCGTGCTGGGTGGCTTCGCGCTGTCGCTGCTGGTCGACGACAAGCATTACAACGACGTCGCCGAGTGGGTGAACCGTACCCACCTGGGCATGCGCTTCACCTACTACCGCGTGCGCCGCAACGATGATGCGTTCGCCCGTGAGCCGTCGGCGAAGTCGCTGCTGCACAAGCTGGAACTGCGCGAACACGTGTTCGAAAGCTGGCTGCGCCGCGAGCTCGGCAAGCGATTCGACTACGAGTGCGTGGATGCCAAGCAGCTGCGCAACGTCGACCGCGGCATCACCCGCGAAGGCCAGGTCAAGCATCCGGGCGACCGTTTCGAGAAGGATGACCGCAGTGCGGTGGGCGACCGCCGTCGCTGGATCCTCGGCTTCAACAACCACGACAAGGTGGGCGCCTTCGAGCGCGAAGCTCAGGAACTGGCCAAGCGCATCGCCAGCTGCGAGACCGACATCGCGCGCCTGCGTGGGCAGCGTGACCGCGACAACGAACGCCGCCTGGCCTGCCACGAGCTGGTCAGCATCAGCTGGAACGAGATCGACATCGCCGCTCCGCAGCAGCGCCTGAGCGACATCGAGGCCACGCTGCGCGACCTGCGCGAAGGCAATGCCGACCTCGCCAAGCTGGCCAAGCAGATCGACGCCGTGCGCGCCGACATCGAGCAGGCCCGCCGCACCTATGAGGACGTCCGCGTCGAGCGCGGGCAGCTGGTCAAGGAACGTGATCGCCTGGACCGCGCGCGCCAGCAGAGCCGTGCGCTGGTGCTGCCGAGCCTGGCCCAGGAGCAGGAAGCCGGCCTTGCCGAGCGCCTGCAGGAGCAGGGTCCGCTCAGCCTGGAAACGCTGGAAGCGCACATGCGCCAGGTCAGCAACGCGCTGAACGAGCAGCTGTCGTCCTCGCAACAGGACCTCAACCGCATCGAGAACCAGCTGATCGGCTGCTTCCGTCGCTTCATCCAGCAGTGGCCGGAGGAATCGGGCGACTTCACCGTGTCGGTGGCCTCGGCCGAGGACTTCCTCGCACGCCTCGAACGACTGGAGCGCGATGGCCTGCCGCAGCACGAAGAGCGCTTCTTCGATCTGCTGCAGAACCAGAGCAAGAACAACCTGCTGGCCCTGCAGCGCCACAGCGCCGAGGCCCGCAAGTCGATCGGCCAGCGCCTGGACGAAGTGAACGCCAGCCTGGAACAGGTGCCGTTCAACCGCGGTACGTTGCTGACCATCGAACTGAGCGACCGTCGTCTGCCGGAAGTGGGCGAGTTCCAGCTGCAGCTGCGCGAAGTGCTGTCGCAGCAGCAGACCGAGCAGCGCGAGCTGGCCGAATCGCAGTTCACCGTGCTGCGCCAGCTGGTCAACCGCCTGGGCTCGCAGGAAGGCGAGGACAAGCGTTGGCGGGAGCTGGTGCTGGACGTGCGCATGCACGTGGAGTTCATCGGCGTCGAGCTGGATGCGGAAACGCGCCAGCAGGTCGAGATCTACCGCAGCGGCGCCGGCAAGTCCGGTGGCCAGCGCCAGAAACTGGCTACCACCTGCCTGGCCGCGGCACTGCGCTACCAGCTCGGCGGTGCCGACAGCCAGCTGCCCAGCTACGCCGCAGTGGTGCTCGACGAAGCCTTCGACAAGGCCGACAACGAGTTCACCGCGCTGGCGATGAACATCTTCGACAACTTCGGCTTCCAGATGGTGGTTGCCACCCCGCTGAAGTCGGTGATGACACTGGAACCGTTCATCGGCGGCGCCTGCTTCGTCGAAATCAGCGGCCGCCACGACTCCGGCGTGCTGCTGATCGAGTATGACGAGGAAGGCAAGCGCCTGAAGCTGCCCGAGCGCAGCCGCCAGCAGGCCAACGAACCGGAAGAAGCCGACGCCTGACCTGGCCGATTGAAGGGGAATGCCGGCCAGCGGCCGGCACTACATGGGCGGGGTTCATGACCCGATCGGATGGGGATGCCGGCCAGCGGCCGGCACTACCCATGGGCGGGGTTCATGACCCGATCGGATGGGGAATGCCGGCCAGCGGCCGGCACTATCGGATGGGGAATGCCGGCCAGCGGCCGGCACTATCCATGGGCGGGGTTCATGACCTGATCGGATGGGGATGCCGGCCAGCGGCCGGCACTACCCATGGGCGGGGTTCATGACCCGGTAGTGCCGGCCGCTGGCCGGCAACCGCGTTCACGCAGCGCGGAACGTATCCCACGCCATCCGCGCGATCAGCACCACCACCAGCCCCACGAACAGCTTGCGGATGAACGGCGTGCCGCCCTTCAGCGCCAGGCGCGTGCCCACCACCGAACCGATGATGTTGGCCGCCGCCATCGGCAGCGCGAACAGCCACAGGATGTTGCCGGTCGGCACGAAGAACGAGATCGCCGCCACATTCGTCGCCAGGTTCACCACCTTCGACGCCGCCGAGGCGCGCAGGAAATCCAGCCCGAAGAAGCGCACGAACAGGAAGATCAGGAAGCTGCCGGTGCCCGGCCCGAAGAAGCCGTCGTAGAAGCCGATCGCCGCACCGATCGCCAGCGCGATCACCAGTTCGCGGCGACCGATCTCCTGCGGACGGTGCAACGCGCCGAAGTCCTTCTTCCACAGCGTGTAGGCCAGCATCGCGACCAGCAGCACCAGCACCAGTGGGCGCACCGCGTCCTTGGGCAGCAGGCTTACCGCGGTGGCGCCGGCGAAGGAGAAGATGAAGGCCGTGCCGGCCGCGAACAACACCGGCTTCCACGGGAATCGCACGTTGCGCGCATAGCGCCAGGCGGCCGCACCGGTACCGAACATCGAACTGAACTTGTTGGTACCAAACAGCATCGCCGGCGTCTGCTGCGGCAGCACCGTGAACAGGCCAGGCAGCTGCACCAGCCCACCACCACCGACGGCGGCATCGACCAGCCCGGCGATGAAGGCGATGACCACCAGCCACCACAACTCAGGGGGAACCAGTTCCAGCACGGCGATCAATCGATATGGGGGCGCGACAGCATACGCCTGTCCTGCACTGGTTGACCGGTGCCCCGCGTGGATCCATCCGCACAACCCGGCGACAATGTCCGCATGAGCCGAAAACCCACCGATCCCTGCCCCTGCGGCCTTCCCGCCGAGTACGCCGCCTGCTGTGGCCGTTTCCATGCCGGTGAGGCCGCCCCCGATGCCGAGCGCCTGATGCGATCACGTTACAGCGCCTATGTGCGGGGGCTGGCGGACTATCTGCGCCAGAGCTGGCATCCGGATACCCGTCCGGCCGAGTTGTCGCTGGATGATGCGCCCGGCCAGCGTACGCATTGGCTGGGCCTGACCGTGCACGAGCACACCGTCACCGGCGCCGACAGCGCCGAGGTGCGCTTCACCGCCCGCTACCGCGTGGGCGGCGGCAGCGCGGTGAAGATGGCCGAGCACAGCCGCTTCCTGCGCGTCGACGGCCGCTGGTACTACCTCGACGCGGTGTGAGCCTCAGCCGCCGCGTGCCGCCAGCACGCGCTGGCCGGCATGCGCGCGGACCTGGTTACGGCCACCGTCCTTGGCTGCGTACAGCGCCTGGTCGGCGGCCTTGATCACTGCCGCTGGCCGCTCATCCACGCGGCTGTCTGCCAGCCCGATGCTCACCGTCACCTGCACTGTCTGCCCGCTTCCGCCGCGTCCGCGCTGCCGGCGCCCCGTTTCATCGTCGCGGCTGCGTGTGCTCCGGTCGCGCAGCTGCATGCGGGTGTCCTCGATGGTCTGCCGCAGCGCCTCGACTGCATCCACGCAGGCCGCTGCGGGACGATCCAGGAACACCACCGCGAACTCCTCGCCGCCATAGCGGAACGCCCGGCCACCATCGCCCACCCGGCCCAGGCGCGAGGCCACCAGGCGCAGCACATCGTCGCCGGTGTCGTGGCCGTGGGTGTCGTTGAACGACTTGAAGTGGTCCACGTCCACCATCGCGATGCTGTAGGTGCCGCGCGCCCGCTGCAGGGTCTCATTGAAGGCGCGGCGCCCCGGCAGGCCGGTCAGCTCATCGCGGAAGGCCATATGGAAGGACTCCTGCAGCATCGCGCCCAGCATCAGCAGCAGGGAGGCACTGGCCAGTGCCGGTAGCAGCACCGGCTGCAGGAACACCCGTGGCAGCATCCACCACAGGCACAGCAGGGCCAGCAGCATCGCCGTGTGCAATGGGCGCGGATGCCGCCAGGCCTGCCAGCCCAGCGCGGCGGTTGCCAGCAGGAACAGCAGCGCTGGCAGCTGTGCCAGCGCGTTCCAGTCGGCCGGAATCCAGCTCCAGTGGCGGTTGGACAGCAGATCGTGCATGCCGCGCGGCTGCTGCGTGGCCAGCAGCAGGAAGATCAGCAGTGCCGTGCCGCTGGCGACGGAGCGCAACAGCAGGTCGTGGCGGCGCCGCCCGCGCTCGGGCCACAATGCCAGGCCCGCGAACAGCAAGGGCAACCAGGCCGAAATGGCATGGAAGCGCAGCGGTGTCAGCGCCGTGACATGGCCGCTGTGCAGGTAGCCGCCCACGTCCTGGTGCAGCAGCGCGAACATGACCGCCACCACCAGCAGCAGGCAGAGCGTACGCACCTGGTGGTAGAGCAGGGCAAGGCCGGCGCCGAGGCAGGCCAGCAGCCAGGGCAGGATGCGTTGGGCCGGACTGGCAACGTCTTCGTTGCCCAGTGCTGCCCACAGCACCACGGCAACCAGCACGGCGGGCAGCACGAACAGGTAATGCGCAGGCTGGCGGAGCGGATGCAGGGGCAAGCAGGAATTCCAGCGCGGTGACGACGCGGCCGCAGCATTGCCGTTAGCGGCGTTCGCACCGGCTTCTTGAATGCGGGATGGTCACGCATGTGAACGCGTTGACGTCGAACGATGACATCGCACTCACCCTGTTGCGCAGATGCTGCCCGGATGGACAGCGTAGCCACCGCCGTCGCTGCCCCGCAGCGCGATCTCGCCCGCCAGTACGCATGTGTGCGGAACCGCAGCATGCACCTGGCAGCCCCCCTCAGCGCCGAAGATGCCATGCTGCAGAGCATGGCCGATGCCAGCCCGAGCAAATGGCACCTGGCCCACACCACCTGGTTCTTCGAACGCTTCGTGCTGGCCGGCTTCCCACCTGCACCGGCGCATGACCCTGCCTGGGACTACCTGTTCAACAGCTACTACAAGAGCCTCGGCCCGGCGCATGCCCGGCCGCAGCGTGGGCTGCTGTCGCGGCCATCGCTGCAGCAGGTGCGCGACTACCGTCAGCAGGTCGATGCACAGGTGCAATCGCGGCTGGCGGCAGGCGACCTTGATGAGCAGGCACTGCAGCACCTGCAGTTGGGCCTGCAGCACGAACAGCAGCACCAGGAACTGCTGCTCACCGACATCAAGCACGCGTTCTGGTGCAATCCGTTGCAGCCGGCCTACCGCGAGGACCTGCAGCCTGCAACCAGCGCTGCCAGTGCGCAGGGCTGGATCGAGTCACCCGAGCGCATCGTCACCATCGGCGCCGCAGCCTGGCCGCAGCACACTGCCTTCGCCTACGACAACGAATCGCCGGCGCATCGCGTGCTGCTCCCCGCGCACGCACTGGCCGAGCGTCCCGTCAGCAATGCCGAGTACAGCGCCTTCATCGACGCCGGCGGCTACCGCGAACCGCGCTGGTGGCTCAGCGAAGGCTGGGCGCTGCGCGAAGCCGAGGGCTGGCAGCACCCGCTGTACTGGGATGACGCCCTGCAGCGCGAGTACACCCTGGGCGGTTGGCGCGAACTGGATCCGCATGCGCCGGTCTGCCACCTCAGCTACTACGAGGCCGATGCCTGCGCCCGCTGGGCCGGTGCGCGCCTGCCCAGCGAGTTCGAGTGGGAGGCTGCCGCCGCAACGCTGCCGCCTCGCGGTCATTTTGCCGATGACGATCGGCTGCACCCGCAGGCTGCAGGGGGCAGTGGACTGCGTCAGCTGTTCGGCGATGTATGGGAATGGACCCACAGTGCGTATGGCGCCTACCCGGGCTTCCGCCCTTTCGCCGGCAACCTCGGTGAATACAACGGCAAGTTCATGTGCGGGCAATGGGTGCTGCGCGGTGGCAGCTGCGCCACGCCGCGTGGCCACGTGCGTGCCAGCTACCGCAACTTCTTCATGCCCCCGGCGCGTTGGCAGTTCTCCGGGCTGCGCCTGGCCAGGGACCTCGCATGAGTACGGTGCACGACGCACTGCAGGCGCTGACCGATCTCACCCCCAGCCGCCAGCAGATCCTCACCGACGTGGTGGCCGGGTTGTCGCGCACGCCGCGCCAGCTGCCGTCCAAGTACTTCTACGATGCGCGCGGCTCGCGCCTGTTCGAGCAGATCACGCAGACCGCCGAGTACTACCCCACGCGCACCGAGCTGGCCCTGCTTTCACGGGTACTGCCGGACATCGCCCGAAGCGTCGGGCCGCACCTGCACGTGGTGGAACTGGGCAGCGGCAGTGGCCGCAAGACCGCGTTGCTGCTGGCCGCCCTGCACGACCCGGTGGCCTACACGCCCATTGAAATCTCGCGTGCCGCGCTGCTGTCCAGCATCGACCACCTGGCCCCGGCGCTGCCCGAGGTGGAGATGCTGCCGGTCTGTGCCGACTTTACCCGTCCCGTCGCCGTACCCATGCCCGAACGCGAACCCGCGCGACGGCTGCTGTTCTTCCCCGGTTCCACGCTGGGCAACTTTGAAGGCGAAGACGCGGTCGCGCTGCTGCGCGCGATGCGCCAGACCATGGGGCGTGATGGCCTGGCCCTGGTCGGCATCGACCTGCACAAGGACCCGGCGCTGATCGAGGCGGCCTACAACGATGCGCAGGGCGTCACCGCCGCATTCACCCTCAACCTGCTGGCCCGCCTCAACCGCGAGGTCGGCAGCGACTTCGATCTGCAGGGCTTCCGTCATCGTGCCCGCTACAGCGTCGCGCGGCTGCGCATCGAGACCGATCTGGTCAGCCAGCGGGCACAGGACGTCCATCTAGATGGCCGGACCTTCCATTTCGAGGCCGACGAACCGATCCGCGTCGAATACAGCCACAAGTACACCGACGAGAGCTTCGAAGCGCTGCTGCAGCCGGCTGGCCTGCAGGTCATGCAGCGCTGGGATGCTGAAGGCCCGGCCTATGGCCTGCGCCTGTTGCGTGCCATCTAGGGCGGACGGCCAGCCGGTACCGCTTCAGGTTCAGCAGCACCGCTACCCCTAAGATGGCCGTGCAACGGCAACACGGAGGACGCCATGCCCATTCTGACCACGCTCGGCCTGGCGGCCGCTCTTGCCTCGGCGCCGACAGCGCCCGCCGCTCCTGCCGGCGACATCGATCCGGCGTTCAGCCGCTGCCTGTCGGGCCTGCAGGCCACCGCTGCGACACAAGGCATCAGTGCCGACCGTTTCAACGCGATCACCGCCGGCCTCACCCCGGACCCCAGCGTGCTCGGCCTGCTCGATGCACAGCCCGAATTCACCACGCCGATCTGGGACTACCTGGCCGCGCTGGTCGATCGCCAGCGCGTGGCTGATGGCCGCGCCCTGCTGCAGCAGCACCGCGACCTGCTCGATCGCGTGTCGGCGCAGTACGGCGTCGATCCGGCTACCATCGTCGCGGTCTGGGGCGTGGAGAGCGACTACGGCCGCGTGTTCGGCAAGCGCCCGCTGCTGCAGTCATTGGCCACGCTGTCCTGCGCCGGCCGTCGCCAACCCTTCTTCCGCGGTGAACTGCTGGCGCTGCTCAAGCTGATCGATCGCGGCGACCTGCAGGCCCAGGGGCTCACCGGCTCCTGGGCCGGTGCCTTCGGGCATACGCAGTTCATGCCCAGCACCTATGCACGCATCGCCGTGGACGGTGATGGCGATGGCCGCCGCGATCTGGTCGGCAGCATTCCCGATGCACTGGCTTCCACCGCCAACTACCTCAAGCGCGCCGGCTGGCGCAGCGGCGAGCCGTGGGGCATGGAAGTCCGCGTTCCTGCGGGCTTCAACGCAAGCCAGGCCGGCCGCACCCAGCGTCGCGCCCTGGCCGACTGGCGTGCGCAGGGCGTGACCGCGCTGGATGGCAGCGTGTTGGCTCCGGCCAACCTGCCGGCGGATGCGCGCGCCGCGCTGCTGCTGCCGGCCGGCAACAGGGGCCCGGCATTGCTGGTGTTCCGCAACTACGACGCGATCTACAGCTACAACGCCGCCGAAAGCTATGCGCTGGCGATCGCGACGCTGGCTGACCAATTGCGTGGCGGCAACGGGTTGGCCACCGCCTGGCCGACCGATGACCCGGGCCTGGGCCGCGATGAGCGCCGCCAGCTGCAGACCCTGCTGCTGGCCCGCGGCCACGATATCGGTGCCGCCGACGGCATGATCGGTACCGCCACGCGCCGCGCGATCCAGGCCGAGCAGCAGCGCCTGGGCTGGAGCGAGGTGGACGGCCGCGCAGGCCAGCGCATCCTGCGCACGCTGCAGGAAGAGGCGACCGCCATCGCACCCGCTGGGCAGAAAGCCTTGCCGGCGGCACGTTGACCGCGACATCATCGCCGCGGTCTTCAAGGAGCGTCATCGCATGCAGTCGAATCCGGACATCAGCACCGGCCTGTATCACGGCCTGGAGGCCTGGCAGGTGCGAACCGCCAACGCCACGGCGGTCGTCAGCGTGTTCGGCGGCCAGCTGCTGTCGTTCATTCCTGATGGGCAGCCCGATCTGCTGTGGCTTTCGCCCACGCGCGCCGAGCTGCCCACGCCCATCCGCGGTGGCGTCCCGGTGTGCTGGCCGTGGTTCGGTCGCCAGGGCCAGAGCGCCGATGTACCGGCGCATGGCCTGGTACGTACCGCGCGCTGGGAGCTTCTGCAGGCCAGCCAGCGCGATGATGGCGAGGTCGAGCTGCAGTTGGCGCCTGCGCCCGGCGCCGATCGCGGCCTGCGCCTGCAGATGCAGTTGCGCATTGGCCGCCAGCTGCGCCAGCAGCTGGTCACCGAGAACACCGGAACCTCGCCGGTGACATTCACCCAGGCCCTGCACAGCTATTTCCGGGTGGGCGATGCCAAGCGGGTCGAGGTCGAGGGCCTTGACGGCCTGCAGTACCTGGACAAGTACGAGGACTATGCACAGCTGCGCCTGCAACAGGGACCGTGGTCATTGCGCGATCCGCGTGATCCCGGTCGCAGCGATCGCATCTACACCGGTGCCGGCGGCCATTACGTGCTGCATGATCCCGTACTACAGCGGCGGATCGAGATCCGCAGCGAAGGCAGCCAGACGCTGGTGGTCTGGAATCCGGGTGCCGAGGCGGCAGCCAGGATGGCCGATGTCGGCGAGGGCTGGCGCGATTACGTATGCCTGGAAGTGGCCAACGCAGGCCCGGAGCAGATTACGCTTGCGCCGGGTGCGCGCCATCAGCTGGTGCAGACCCTGGGCAGTACCGCGCTGTAGGCGCGGACAACGATTTCAGTTTGTCGATGCAGGTAGCAAGGACGGAAAACATGCAGGAAGCACAATGGTGGTACGCCAATGGCAGGCAGAGCAGTGGGCCGGTGGATCTGGCCGGTCTTCGCCAGCTGCAGCAGGAAGGGACGGTTACGGCGCGCACCCTGCTCTGGTGCGAAGGCATGCCCTCATGGCGGCCGTTGGCGGAACTGGAGCAGGCTTCCACCCCCGTCGAGGTGGCTCCGGCCCTGGATATCGACGCAGCCCCTGCGGTTGAGGGCATCGCGCCGGATGTCGGCGATCCGTCCGATCCCTATCGTGCGCCGGCCGCCGCACCGGACAGGGCTGCGGCTGCCGGGCTGGAGGGCGAGATGGCCTTGTACGCCAGCGTGGTCGGCGGCAACTTCCCGATCTATCGCCAGCGCTGGCGGCTGGATCAGGGCGTTGCCACGGGCAGTGGCACCTGGCATTGGCCGGCCTTCCTGCTCGGCCTGATCTGGATGATGTACCGCAGGATGTACCGCCTGGCGGCGATGTGGGCTGGCCTGCTGCTGCTGATCAGCGTGGTGGAGACCTTGCTGGATGTGCCGGATGGCCTGTCGCTGGTCATCACCTTCGCGCTGAGCATCACCACCGGCATCTTTGGCAACAGCTGGTACCTGGCGCACTGCCAGCGCCTGATCGCCCAGGCCCGTGCCGTCACCGGCGACGATGATGCACGGCTGCGCAGCGAGCTGACAGCGCGTGGCGGCACCAGCGTGGTCGCCACACTGATCGCCATCGTCATCGCGGTGGCGCTGAGCACCGTCGGCGCCGCACTGGCGGGATAGGGCAGGTCAGCGGCCCTGACGGGGCCGCAGCACCAGCAGGCACAGCGCACCGGCCACCAGGCCCCAGAACGCCGAGCCGATGCCGGCCAGTGAGACGCCCGAGGCGGTGACCAGGAAGGTGACCAGTGCCGCCTCGCGGTCCCGCTCTACCGCCAGCGCACTGGCCAGGCTGTTGGCGATGGTGCCGAACAGCGCGATACCGGCCACGCAGGCCACCAGCTCCTTGGGGAAGGCAGCGAACAGTGCGGCCACGGTGGCACCGAACAGTCCGATGACGATGTAGAAGGCACCTGCCGCCATGGCGGCGGTATAGCGTCGTGCCGGGTCCTCATGGGCATCACGGCCCATGCAGATCGCGGCGGTGATTGCCGCCAGGTTCAGCGCGTACGCACCGAACGGCGCCAGTAGTGTATTGACCACACCGATCCAGCCGATCAGCGGCGACACCGGGGCGTCGTAGCCGGATGCCCGCATCACCGCCACGCCCGGAATGTTCTGCGAGGCCATGGTGACCACGAACAGGGGCAGGGCGATGCCGGCCACCGCGGTCCAGGACAGGGATGGGGTCACCCATTGCGGTACCGCCAGTTGCAGCTGCACCTGCTGTGCGTGCAGCAGGCCACGGCTGGCCGCAATCGCGATGCCGACCAGCAGGGTGGCGATGACCGCATAGCGCGGGAACAGGCGGCGTCCGGCCAGCCACGTGGCGAACATGGCCAGCGCCAGTACCAGCTGGGTGTTCATGGCCACGAACACGTCCAGACCGAAGCGCAGCAGCACCCCGGCCAGCATGCCGGCGGCCAGCGCCATCGGTACCCGTTGCATCAACCGGGCGAAGATGCCGGAGAAGCCAGCCAGCATGCCCAGAACCGCAGCGAGCAGGAATGCACCGGTGGCCTCGGAAAGAGATGCGCCGCCGGCACCGACCACCAGCATCGCCGCGCCCGGTGTCGACCATGCGGTCACCACCGGTACCCGATAGCGCAGTGACAGCCCGATGCAGGTGACACCCATGCCCAGTCCCAGTGCCCACATCCATGAAGCGATCTGCGCCTGATTGGCACCGACAGCTTGTGCAGCCTGGAACACGATGACGGCCGAACTGGCGAAGCCGACCAGCACAGTGATGAAGCCGGCAACGAGGGCCGGTACTGAAAGGTCGCGCCACCACGCTTGCCGCACCTGCATGTTCATTGCCGTCTCTCCACTGTGCATCCGTGCATTGATAGCCCTTGTGGCGTTGACCGCGCAACGCGCGGTCAACGCCACAGTGATCTTCGAGCGTATGCCATGCGTGATGTTGCGTTGGTTCTGTCATCACCCTGCAAAAAAATGCTTGACGAAATCTGCAGGATCTCTAGAATTCGCTCCCTTGCTGCGCGCACCGCTTCTTCGGAAACGGCACGCAGACAGCAACGCCACCACCGACGAACGAGATGATCGAACGAAGGTGTTGACGGACTCGAAAAGTCCGGCATAATAGGCGGCTCGCAACGACGAAAGACCTTTGGGTCCAACGACGAAGCGGCATCGGCAACAACGTCCACCCCGGTGAGGCGTCCTTGAAAAAAGGTGTTGACGAAGCGGAAAAGCCGGCTATAATAGGCGGCTCGCTACGAAGGAAACTTCGCAGCACACGGGAACGGCGCTGAGGCCACTTCCCCGGATCTTTGAAAGTATGCGCAGGTATCTTGTGAAGGCGCCTGCAGGAAGGATGATTGTCCATCTTGCAGACGTTTGATCAA